>ONAN01000042.1 GCA_900315805.1 uncultured Selenomonadales bacterium | reverse complement strand
ATATTTTTTGGCATATTCACATAACCTCTGGCGAAATCTCATTTCTTCGGTTATACTATGAGACATAGAGGGAGCCTCCTTGTTATTTTTTGGTTTTGGTCTAAACCTATTGTAACAAATGCTCTCTCTATTTTCTTTTTATTTCTGTAACATATGTTTTATCACATTACAAACCCTATGAAGTCGTATCGAACAACCTTTATCTAACATTGTTCGCGTCCTTAAACCGTTTCCACCTCCATAATAAGAAAAGCGCCTACTTCGGGCGCTTTTTGTGTTAATTATGAACTTTTGCAAAATAAGCTGTAACAAACAAATTTCGGACTGACTTCTCATTCGTCATGCGTAGCGCACCTTAATAATTTTATTATACACCACACCCTGGACAATCAATGACACCCCATCGTGACTTCCCATAGTGCAAAATTTACTGTTGGTCTTTGTCCTTGACGGACAGCAGGAAAAGGGAGTTCAGTACGACGAAGACGGACCCTGCGTTGTGGACCAGGGCGCCGACGACGGCGTTCAAGACGCCCGTAGCGGCGAGAATCGTCGCCAGGGCGTTCAGGGTCAAGGAGATGATGATGTTCGTCTGGATCTTCTGCAGGACTTTGCGGGAGAGGAACAACAGGTACGGAACGCGGCTGATGTCGTCCTGAACGAGGACCACGTCGGACGATTCGATGGCGATGTCCGAGCCGATGCCGTCCACGGCCAGGAACACGACGGTGGTACCCATCTGGTCGTAGCCGCTGGCCAGGGAAGCGTCCACGGCGATGCCCTGCTCTTTTAGGAAATCCGCTATGCCGATAGGGTCAGAATCTCTTTAATGTCACCTTTTTCTGCTCCCTATACGAAAACAAAACCCGCTTACGCTCGCGCGTAAGCGGGTTTACTCATGGGATTGTCAGCAAGCAAACCGCATATGAATCCGCATAATCCGATAGACACCATCTTTGCCTCTGAAACAATGTGCGTCGCTTATTCCCCATCCAGAATCTTCTTTGCCGGAATGTACTTCACTTTCAGCCGCAGCATATCCCGTTCCGTTGGGCCGCCCGAAAAGCGGGACAGATCCATGTTGTTTGCCAAGTCTGCCTTCTTCACCTTCAAGGCCACGGGGTTGCCGCTTTCCTTGATGTGGCGCACATAGTCCAGATAATCCGTTCCCTTGTCGTGCGTCAGCAGTTTCAGGGCGTCCAGTACCTTATTGTCAAAATGCGTGGCCAGGTAGTCGAAGGTGACATCCGTGTCTTCCACCGTGTCGTGCAGCAGGGCCACGATGATGGCCGTTTCGTCGTCCCCCACGTTCGATGCCACCGTCATGGGGTGGTAAATGTAGTCCTTGCCGGCCTTGTCGACCTGGCCGGCGTGGGCCTTTTTGGCAATCTCATATGCCCTGCGGATCGGTTCGCTCATGTGCATAAAGTCTTTCATGGTTTCTGCCAACCTGTGTCACATCCACGCAAAAAGGCCCTTGCAAGGTGCCGCGGCACGTTGTGCTGCCAGCAATCCCTGCAAGGGTCTTTGCGTTGTTGCTTTTTAGCAGTTATGCATGATCGGGTTCTCTGAATTTGCCGAGGACAGGTTCGTCTTCGCGAAAGATTTTCAACTCTTCAGGTGTTAGTTTTTCGGGAAAATCGCGATAGAAGCTATATTCCTTTTTCTTGTCGAAGCTAAAAATGAGCTCTCCTGTAACCCCAGGCGTTTCCTTCCACCATACCCGGCTTTCTGGTGCACTCTTATCCCACTTTGCGGTCATTTCATTCCACCTCCGGAAGATTTCTTGCTTTAACCTTGCCTGAAGTTACTTTTCTTCGCTTTTCCGTGCATTCTTTCGCATGCTCTTTCGTATGCTGTGTTCGGCAGGTTTTCAGCGAACGGTCCCTCTGTCACGGCAGGCTCCAGGGGAAAGGTCTGCAATCCTTTTTCCGCCTTTTGTTTGAGTCCTTTCGGTATCTTATTCCCATCCTCTACGTATGGGTTAAACCTCAGGTAAACATCGGGACTCCAATACACGAATGTATTTTTCTGTTGGAGATCGACGCCGTAAAACCAACCGTTCTGCATGGCAAACATCACCATGTTATTTCCCGAATAGAACAAAATATCTTTGTATTTTCTTTCCATCTTGCCACCCTTCCTTATTCCCCCAACCTGTGTCACATCCACGCAAAAAGGCCCTTGCAAGGTGCCGCGGCACGTTGTGCTGCCAGCAATCCCTGCAAGGGTCTTTGCGTTGTTGCTTTTTACTTGTTGAACAAGTCTTTGATCTTGTCCATGAATCCCTTTTCTTCGGGGTTCAGGTTGTCTCCGGCCGCGTCGGCGAACTGCTGGAGGATCTTCTTCTGCTTCTCCTTCAGCTTCGTCGGTACGACGACCTTGATGCGTACCAGCTGGTCGCCCCGTCCGCTGCCGCGCAGTCTCGGAATGCCTTTGCCGCGCAGCCGCATGACACGGCCGGGCTGCGTCCCTTCGGGGATCTTGATGACCACTTTCCCGTCCAGGGTGGGCACTTCCTTCTCCGCGCCCAGGGTGGCTTCGACGATGTTGATGGGTACTTCGCAGTACACGTCGTTGCCTTCGCGCTGGAAGAACTTATGCGGTTTCACGAACAGGTACACGTACAGGTCGCCATGAGGGCCGCCCTTGGTGCCGGCGGCACCTTCGTTGGCCACGCGCAGGCGCGAACCGTTGTCCACGCCGGCGGGGATCTTGACCTTCAGGTGCTTGACTTCCTTTTTCAGGCCGCTGCCGTGGCATTCGTGGCACGGATCCGAAACGATCTTGCCTTCGCCATGGCACCGCGGGCACGTGGTGACGGTCTGCATTTGGCCGAGCACCGTGTTCTGCACGCGCCGTACCTGGCCCGTGCCGTGGCAGTCGGGGCAGGTTTCCACCTTGGAGCCCGGCTCGGCTCCGGTTCCGTGGCAGTGATCGCATTCTTCGTCGCGGCGCAGGGCGATTTCCTTCTCCACGCCGAAAGCGGCTTCCTCAAAGGTCAGGTCCAGGTCGAACCGCAGGTCATTGCCTCGTTTGGGGCCGTTGTCCGCGGCCTGTCCCCGGCGGCCGCCGCCGCCGAAGAACATATCGAATATGTCGTCCATACCGCCGCCGAACCCGCCGGCACCGCCGAATCCCTCGAATCCGCCGAATCCACCGGCACCGGGTCCGCCGGCACTGAATCCGCCGTTTTCGAAAGCGGCCATACCGAACTGGTCGTACTGGGCACGCTTCTGTTCGTCGCTCAGGACACTGTATGCCTCGTTGACTTCCTTGAACTTGTCGGCGGCATCCGGATTGTCCTTGTTCAAATCAGGATGGTACTTGCGTGCCAGTTTGCGGTATGCTTTTTTGATATCATCGGCGCTGGCGTCTTTGGCGACGCCGAGCACCTCATAATAATCCCTTTTTTCAGCCATGTGTCAACACCATCCCGAATGCTTATTTCTTGTCCTTGTCGTCGACGACTTCGGCGTCCACGACATCGTCATCGGCCTTCTTCTGTTCACCGCCTGCCGCACCGGCACCTGCAGCACCGGCACCTGCGCCTGCAGCGCCTGCACCGGCGGCGCCTGCGCCGTTGGCCTGGGTCTGCTTGTACAGTTCGGAGGACAGTTCGTACAGCGGTTTGGTCAGGGCGTCCATATCGGCCTTGATCTTGTCGTTGTCCGTGCCCTTCAGGTCGGTCTTCAGGGTTTCGAGGGCGGTCTTTACTTTAGCAATCAGGTCGTCATGGCCTTTGCCTTCCATATCCTTGATGGTCTTTTCGGCCTGGTAGACCAGGGAATCGGCCTGGTTATGGACTTCGACGCCTTCCTTGCGTTTCTTGTCGGCTTCGGCGTTGGCTTCGGCTTCCTTGACCATGCGGTCCACTTCTTCCTTGGACAGGGTGCCGGACGAAGTGATGGTGATCTTCTGTTCCTTGCCCGTGCCCAGATCCTTGGCGCTGACGTTTACGATGCCGTTGGCGTCGATATCGAAAGCGACTTCGATCTTAGGTACTCCGCGGGGAGCTGCCGGAATGCCGGACAGTTCGAAACGGCCCAGGGTCTTGTTGTCCGCGGCCATTTCGCGTTCGCCCTGCAGGACATGGATATCGACGGACGGCTGGTTGTCCGTAGCCGTCGAGAAGATCTGCTTCTTGGACGTAGGAATCGTGGTGTTGCGGTCGATGATCTTCGTGAAGACACCGCCCAGGGTTTCAATGCCCAGGGACAGCGGCGTTACATCGAGCAGCAGGACGTCTTTGACTTCGCCTGCCAGTACGCCGGCCTGAATGGCGGCGCCGATGGCAACGCATTCATCGGGGTTGATGTTACGGGTCGGTTCTTTGCCCATGACGCGCTTGATGGCTTCCTGCACGGCCGGGATACGGGAAGAACCGCCGACCAGGATGACCTTGTCGATCTTGTCCGGGGTCAGGCCGGCATCGGACAGGGCATTGCGGGTCGGTCCAATGGTCCGTTCGACCAGGTCGGCCGTCATTTCTTCGAATTTAGCGCGGGTCAGGGTCATTTCCAGATGTTTCGGGCCGTCTGCGCCAGCCGTGATGTACGGCAGGTTGATTTCGGTCTGGACCATGCTGGACAGTTCGATCTTGGCTTTTTCCGCAGCTTCACGCAGACGCTGCATGGCCATTTTATCCGTGGACAGGTCGATGCCGTTCTTGGCTTTGAAGTCGTCGACCATCCAGTCCATGATGCGTTTATCGAAGTCATCGCCGCCCAGGTGCGTATCGCCGTTGGTGGCTTTTACTTCGAAGACGCCGTCGCCCAGTTCCAGGATGCTGACATCGAAGGTGCCGCCGCCCAGGTCATAGACCAGGATGGTATGGTCGTCGGTCTTGTCGATGCCGTATGCCAGAGAGGCAGCCGTCGGTTCGTTGATGATACGCAGCACGTCGAGGCCTGCGATCTTGCCGGCGTCCTTCGTGGCCTGGCGCTGGGAATCGGAGAAGTAGGCCGGAACGGTGATGACGGCCTGGGTGACCGTTTCACCGAGGTACTTTTCCGCGTCGGCTTTCAGTTTCTGCAGGATCATGGCGGAAATTTCTTCGGGGGAATATTTCTTCCCGTCGATTTCCACACGGTAGCCCGCCTCGCCCATATGACGCTTGATGGAGCTGATCGTACGGGTCGGGTTGGAAATTGCCTGGCGTTTCGCCATCTGGCCGACCAGACGCTGGCCGTCCTTCGTGAAACCTACGACGGAAGGAGTCAGGCGGGAGCCTTCCGGGTTGGTGATGACGGTGGGTTCGCCACCTTCCATTACTGCCACTACGGAGTTCGTAGTGCCCAAGTCAATACCAATTACTTTAGACATGATGTATTCCTCCTTGATTATTAACTAAATTGAGCTGCTGTCTATCTGTATCAGTCATTCATTTCGTCAGTCATTCGAGATGACCCGTACTTTGCTGTGGCGGATCACCTTGTCGTTGAGCTCGTACCCTTTTTCGAAGACCGCGTCAATCGTGTCTTCTTCCAGGTCCGGGTTCTGGCCCCGCATCACGGCTTCGTGATATTTGGGGTCGAATTTCTGGCCTTCGGCGGGGATTTCTTTCACTCCCAGGTCGTCCAGCGTCTTCTGGAACTGTTTCATGATGGCCGACATGCCGTCGGTCACGCTCTTGATGTCCTGGGCGGTTTCGGCGCTCGCCTCGGCCCGCTCGAAGTTATCGAGGATCTTCAGGAACTTGGCGACCACGTCCATGGTGACGTACGTCGAAAGCTCCGCTTTCTCGTTGGCCGTGCGCCGGCGGAAGTTTTCGAAATCCGCCTGCAGCCGCAGGAGCCGTTTCTCCATTTCCGCGATCTTTTCGTCCTTCACCTTGGCCTGGGCGGCCATGGCGGTGAGTTTTTCCTGCAGGGCCTGCGCGTCGTCCGGTTCCTGTCCGGCTTCTGCTTCGCCCTGTCCGGCCGTTTCCTTCGCGGTTTCTGCGCCTTCGGCTTCCGCTTCCGGCGCCGCGGCGGCGTCCGTGCCGGCCTGTGCGGCCTGCGCTTCCTCAGCGGCGGCCTGGGCCTCTGTCCGGTTTTCGTCCTTCACATCGGCCGCGTCCTGTTTATGCAGCGTATCGAACAATTTTCTTCCTCCTGTTTCCTTAGATATTTGTTGGGGTCATTCTTTCTTTGTTTCCTGCCCCGGCTCCGGATTCAGTTCCGGAGGTCTCCTCCGTATCTGCTCCCGGAATCCTTCGGGGTTCTTCAGGATGGTTTCCAGATATTTATGTAAATAGTTCATCACGGCGATGACCTTGCGGTATTCCATCCGCGTCGGTCCGAGCACCGCCATGGTGCCTACGATTTCGCCATTGAGGCGGTACGTGGCCTGGACCATGCTGCAGTCCTTGATGCCTGTAAACTTGTTTTCCGAACCGATGGTGATCTTCAGTCCGGACTGGTCGCCTGCGTTCAGCAGGTCCTTGACGACCTTTTCCTCTTCCAGGATGCCCAGCAGGTCCTTCACGCGGTCCATGTTCTGGAATTCCGGCTGGTTCAGGAGCTGCTTGGTTCCGCCCAGGAACACCTTCTGTTCGTTGTTCTTGGCGGCGATTTCCCGCAGCGTCCGCTTCAGGGAATTGAGCATCACTTCGTCGTGGGAGACTTCGTAATACACCTTCTGGAGCATGTCGCTCGTGATTTCCGAAATGGGCGTCCCTTCCAGCATGCGGCTCATGCGGCCCGCCAGGTAGTCGAGCTCGGCGGGCGTCATGCCGGCCGGAATGGTGATGAGGCCGTTGTCCATGTCGCCGTCATCCGTGACGATGCACAGGATGACCTTGTTCCCGCTCAGGGGCAGGAACTTGATGTATTTGAAACGGGCCGTCGGTTTCTTGTTGGCCACAATGACCGAAACCGACTGGGTCATGCGGGACAGGATCTTCGCCGTGGACTTGAAGATGTCGTCCATGTTGCGCGTCCGTTCCCGGAACCACCCGTTGATCAGGGCAATGTCGTTGTCCGTCAGCGTCCCCGGCTTCAGGGAATCCACATACAGGCGGTAGGCGGCTGCCGAAGGCACGCGGCCCGCCGACGTGTGCGGCTGTTCCAGATAGCCTAAAAGCTCCAAATCACTCATCTCGTTGCGGATGGTGGCCGGACTCAGGCCCAGATTATGTTTTCTGGCAATCGTTCTGGAACCGACCGGTTCCGCCGTTTCGATATAGTCTTCTATGATGATTTGCAGGATTTTTCTTTTTCGATCCGATAACATAATCCCACCTCATCTTCTGTCTTGTCTCTGTTCGCGGCACCAAAAAGGGCGGTGCCGTTCTATTAGCACTCGTTAGTGTAGAGTGCTAACATCTTTCACAATGTTAGAATAGCACCGCCCTTCGACCTTGTCAATAGTCAAAAGGTAAAATTTTTAAATTTTGTCGGTTTTTCACAAAAATTTTTGTTTCAGTCCTGCCCCGTCCGGATGAACGCCGCAAAGGCTTCGTTCCCGTAACGCATGCCGTACGGCGTAAGACGCATGCGTCCCTGCCGGAGTTCCAGCATGCCTTTGCGCGTCAGGTCGTCTATTTCTTCTTTATATATAGAAGAAACATCCACCCCGAACCGTTCGTCCAGCCCGGCCAGGGACACGCCCTGGACCATGCGCAGGCCCATGAAGATGGCTTCTTCGAGGCGCGTGGCCGGCGGCAGTTCTTCCACCTGCCACACGGCGTCCGCCTGCCCTTCTTCCATGGCGCGGACATAGTCTTCCACGTCGGCCGTGTTGGTCTTGCGCAGGCTGCCATTGAAGCCGCAGGCGGCGGCCCCGAAGGCGGCGTACGGCAGGTACTGCCAGTACACCTCGTTGTGGCGCGATTCCTGCCCCGCCACGGCATAGTTCGACACTTCGTAACGGGATAGTCCCGCCGCGGTTAAAACGCGCGTCACAGCGTCATACATGGCGCCGGTGGCATCGTCGCCGGGCAGGGTCACCGCCCCTTCCCCGACGAGCCGTTCCAGGGGCGTCCCCTCTTCCAGGATGAGGCTGTAGGCGGAAATGTGCTCCAGCCCAAGGGACAGGGCCTGGTCCAGGCTCCGGCGGAAGGAATCCGGCGTCTGGCCCGGCAGGCCGTACATTAAATCGATGCTGACGCGGGCAAAGCCGGCCTCCTTGGCCCAGGCAACGGCCTGGACCGCCTGGGCCGCCGTGTGGATGCGCCCGATGGCCTGCAGCTCCCTGTCGTGGAAGGACTGGACGCCCAGGCTGAGGCGGTCGAAGCCCAGCTCCCGCAGGGCCTGCAGTTTCGCCGGGTCCACCGTGCCCGGGTTGGCCTCGATGGTCGCTTCGGCGGGATGGCGCCACCAGCCGGCCTCTTTCAGGGCGGCCACGACGCGCCCCAGCTGCCGCGCCGACAGGACGGTCGGCGTGCCGCCGCCGAAATAGATGGTCGCGCGCGGGGCCACGGGTTTCTTCCAATAGGAAAGGGCGGGGTTGCGGATTTCCCGGCACAGGGCCTCCACGTACCGTTCCTGCAGGGCGGCGGGACAGCCGGCGTAGGACGGAAAGTCACAGTAGAGGCATTTGCGTAAACAAAAAGGGGTATGTACATATACCCCTTGAAAAACATCGTATGGTTTCATATCAGCGCTCCACGGCCGGGTCCTTTGCGGACCGCCGGGCCGTTACTTCTTATCCATGCTCAGGATGGCCATGAAGGCTTCCTGCGGCAGTTCCACCGTGCCGACCTGTTTCAGGCGTTTTTTGCCGGCCTTCTGCTTTTCCAGCAGTTTGCGTTTGCGGCTGATGTCGCCGCCGTAGCATTTGGCGAGCACGTCCTTGCGCAGGGCCGCCACGTCTTCGCGGGCGATGATCTTGTTGCCGATGGCCGCCTGCACGGGGATCTGGAACTGCTGGCGCGGAATGAGGCTGCGCAGCCGTTCGACCAGTTTGCGTCCCTGGGCCTGGGCGTTTTCGCGGTGCACGATGGCCGACAGGGCGTCGACGGGGTCGCCGTTGAGCAGGATATCGACTTTCACGAGGTCACTCGGCCGGTAGCCCGCCAGTTCGTAGTCCAGCGAGGCGTAGCCGCGGCTGCAGGACTTGAGGCGGTCGAAATAGTCGTAAATGATTTCGGACAGCGGCAGGGCGTAGTGGATCATGACGCGGTCCTCGTCCAGGTAGGTCATGTTCTGGTACTCGCCGCGCTTTTCCTGCGACAGTTCCATGACGGCCCCCACGTAATCCTTGGGGACGATGATGGTCGCCGTCACGTAGGGTTCCTCGACGCTGGCGATGGTCGTCGGGTCCGGGAAGGACGACGGGTTGTCGACGAGCACGATGTCGCCGTTCGTCTTGTGGATCTGGTAGACGACGTTCGGCGCCGTCGTGATCAGGTCCAGCTTGTATTCCCGTTCCAGCCGTTCCTTGATGACATCCATGTGGAGAAGTCCCAGGAAGCCGCAGCGGAAACCGAATCCGAGGGCCGTCGAAGTTTCCGGTTCGAAGAGGAGCGACGCATCGTTCAGCTGGAGTTTTTCCAGGGCGTCGCGCAGGTTGTCGTAATCCGTGTTTTCCAGGGGGTACAGGCCGCAGAAGACCATGGGCGTCGCTTTGCGGTAGCCCGGCAGGGGCGTGTCGCAGGGATGGGCGGCGTCGGTCACCGTGTCGCCCACGCGGGCTTCGCCGACGGTCTTGATGGATGCCGCCAGAAAGCCGACCTCGCCGGCCGTCAGGACATCGACGTTTTCCGGATTGGGCTTGAAGATGCCCACTTCCGTGACTTCGTATTCGGCGCCCGTCGAGTACATGCGGATCTTCATGCCCTTTTTGACCATGCCGTCGTACAGGCGCAGGTAGAGCAGCACGCCCTTGTAGGAATCGAATTTGGAATCGAAGACCAGGGCCTTGAGGGGCGCGTTTTCGTCGCCCGACGGCGCCGGGATGCGGTGCACGATGGCTTCGAGGATATCGTCCACGCCTTCGCCCGTCTTGGCGCTGCAGAGGATGGATTCGCTGGCGTCGATGCCGATGACATCTTCGATTTCCTTTTTCACCTTGTCCGGGTCTGCGCTGGGCAGGTCGATCTTGTTGATGACCGGGATGATTTCCAGGTCGTTGTCCAGGGCCAGGTAGGTGTTGGCCAGCGTCTGGGCCTCGATGCCCTGGGACGCGTCGATGACGAGGAGCGCGCCTTCGCAGGCCGCCAGGGCGCGGGAGACTTCGTAGTTGAAATCGACGTGGCCCGGCGTGTCGATGAAGTTCAGCATGTACTCCTCGCCGTCCTTGGCGGTGTAGAAGCAGCGCACGGCCTGGTCCTTGATGGTGATGCCGCGCTCCCGCTCCAGGTCCATGGAGTCCAGGATCTGGTCCTCCATTTCGCGTTTCTGCAGGGTGCCCGTCATCTCAATGAGCCGGTCGGCCAGGGTCGATTTGCCGTGGTCGATGTGTGCGATGATGGAAAAATTACGGATGTGGTCTTGTTGCATGGTTTCTCTACTGTCGGGCCCGGGGGCCCGCCTTTCTGAAAAATGATTCTGTTATCATTCTATTGATATAAATTGGCGATAATAATTAATTATAGCAAGTCGGGACGGGTATTTGCAAGTACGAACGGCTCTTTGACGACCCTGCGTGTCTTGGTTGTCAAGACATGTGTTACACTCTTGAATTTGAGAAATACTCTGTTACAACCTGGTTTGGGCTTCTGAATGCTAGGGATGTCTTGGCTGT
>ONAN01000046.1 GCA_900315805.1 uncultured Selenomonadales bacterium | reverse complement strand
ACAGCCAAGACATCCCTAGCATTCAGAAGCCCAAACCAGGTTGTAACAGAGTATTTCTCAAATTCAAGAGTGTAACACATGTCTTGACAACCAAGAGACGGGCGCGGCATAAATTTGCATTTTTTATTGAGTCCCGGTACTGCAATTTGATATAATTATCTTATGTAAGTGCTACGAGGGGGTTATTATGGCTTTATTAGTGAAAAAATTCGGTGGCAGCAGCGTGGCGACCCCTGAAAAGATCTACCATCTGGTCGACCGCGTGCTGGCAGAAAAGAAACCGGACGACAGGATCGTCATCGTCGTTTCCGCCATGGGCGACACGACGGATGACCTGGTCACGCTGGCCGGACGCGTTTCCGAACACATGCCGAAACGCGAAATGGACATGCTCCTCTCGACGGGGGAACAGATTTCGATTGCCCTGCTGGCGGCAGCCTTCCAGGCGCGGGGCCAGAAAGCGGTGTCCCTGACGGGCCCGCAGGCAGGCATCCGGACCAATGCCAACCATACGAAGGCCGGCATCCTCGAAGTGAAACCGGACCGCATCGTGAAGGCGCTGGACGAAGGCAACATCGTCGTCGTGGCAGGCTTCCAGGGCCTGGCCGACACGGGCGATATCACGACCCTGGGCCGCGGCGGCAGTGACACGACGGCCGTGGCAGTGGCAGCGGGCCTGAAGGCGGATATGTGCGAAATCTTCACGGACGTGGACGGCGTCTACACGGCGGATCCGCGTGTCGTGCCGGGGGCCCGCAAACTGAAGGAGATCACCTTTGCGGACATGCTGGAGCTGGCCCGGCTGGGCGCCGGCGTCATGCAGCCCCGTGCCGTCGAATACGGCGAGCATACGGGTGTCGATATTCATGTGCGGTCCACGTTCCATAACGTGGAAGGTACCATCATAAGGAGGAACTATACCTTGGAAGAAGAAAAGGAATATGTCGTACGCGGAGTAACCAGTGATGTAAACGTGGCGAAGATCGCAGTCCGCGGCGTAAAGGATACGCCCGGCGTGGCGTTCCGCATCTTCGATGCCCTGGCCAAGGCCAATATCGATGTGGACATGATCGTCCAGAGCGCCAGTGCCGAACCGCAGAAGAATGATATCGTATTTACGTGCCAGAAAGCCGATATGGCCGATGCCGCCGGTGTTCTGGAAACCCTGAAGCCGGAAATGGGCTTCAGCCGCGTCGATATGGAAGCGAACGTGGCCAAGGTGTCCGTCGTCGGCGCCGGCATGCTGGGCAATCCCGGCATCGCCGCCGGTATGTTCGGAGCCCTGGCGGCCAAGAACATCAACCTCATCATCATCAGCACGTCGGAAATCAGCATTTCCTGCCTGATTCCGAAGGACCAGGTGGAAGTCGCCGTCAACGCGGTGCACGACCACTTTTTCCCGAAACAGGCATAAGATAAAAAGGAGTGTTTGCAGTGAAAAGTTTTGCAGCCATCCAGGCAAAAGGAAAGTCGGCGGAAGACAACATTTTTGCAGCGAATGCGCTGGCTGTGGCAGACGCAGCCAAAGTGGGCGCTGACAACGTGACGAACGGCACCATCGGTGCCATGATTGACGACGAGGGCAAGCTCGTCGCCCTGCCGACCGTATTGAAGGTGTTCAAGTCCCTGCCGGACGAAGATTACGTGGCCTATGCGCCCATCGCCGGCATGCCCGGGTTCCTGGACAAGGTCCAGGACGCGTGCTTCGGCGCCAGAAAGCCGAAGGGATACATCAAGGCCGTGGCCACGGCCGGCGGTACCGGCGGTATCCATCACGCCATCTGGAACTACACGGAGCCGGGGGACGAAGTCCTGACGGCGGACTGGTTCTGGGGTGCCTATTCCGTGCTCTGCAAGGATCTGGGCCGCAAACTGACCAACTATAAGATGCTGACGGACGACGAACAGTTCAACCTGCCGGCCCTGGAAAAGAAGGTCCGCGAACTGCTGTCCCGCCAGAACAGCGTCCTCGTCATCATCAACACGCCGGCCCACAACCCGACGGGCTACGGCCTGTCCCGTGCCGATATGGACAGCGTCGTCGCCATGCTGGGCAAAGTGACGGAAGAAACGGGCAAACAGGCCGTGCTCTTCCTCGACGTGGCCTATCTGGATTACGGCGGCGACAAGGACGAAGTCCGCGAAGTGTTCCACGCCCTCGACAATCTGCCGGACCGCGTGCTGGCCGTCGTCCAGTACAGCATGTCCAAAGGCTTCACCATGTACGGCCAGCGTGTCGGCGCCATGATCTGCGTGGCCAACACGCCGGAGGCGGCGCAGGAATTCTTCGATGTGAACCAGTACACGAGCCGTGCTACGTGGTCCAACATCAACCGTCCGGCCATGAAGACCCTGGAAATCGTCTACAGCAACCCGGATCTGCTGAAGGCCGTTGAAGCCGAACGTAACCACTACTACAACATGATCAAGGCCCGTGCCGATATCTTCGTGAAGGAAGCCAAGGCCTGCGGCCTGCCCATGATTCCCTATCTGGCAGGATTCTTCCTGTCCATTCCGTGCGAAAAGAACCAGGAAATCTGCAACAAACTGCACGAGGACCATATCTATCTGGTTCCGCAGGCCGGCGGCATCCGCATCGCCATGTGCTCCGTGCCGCTGTCCAAGATTCCGGGCCTGGCCGGCAAGATCAAGAAGGCCATGGACGCGGTCCTGGGCTGACAGGAATGCCGGACACAGCTTTACAGGAAGGTCCGGGGGGACTTTGATAAAGGAGCTGTAACGCCAATGATTCATGTGACATTACCGGATGGTGCCGTGCAGGAATTTCCTGCGGGCATCACGCCGAAAAAGATTGCCGAAAACTGGCAGGACCGGTATGATTCGCCCATCGCGGAAGCGATTGTGAACGGCGTGGGAATGAACCTGCGCCTGCCGCTGGACCGGGACTGCACGCTGGATTTTCTGCCCATCAACTGCCCGGACGGCATGCGGGCCTATGTGCGCAGCCTGCTTTTCCTGTTCCTCGTTTCGGCGGAAGAACTGTATCCCGACATCCACGTGGAAGTGCGCAACTCCCTGGGGACGGCGCTGTACTGCGTGACCCACGGCGGCCGTTATTCGGAGGAGATGCTGCGGGATATTGAAAAGAGGATGCGGGAATACATTGACCGCAAAGAACCCATCCAGTTCCTCCTGGCCCCGCGCAAACTGGCCATCGACGACGTACTGGAGGATTCCATCCAGGGACAGGACCGCATCGGCCTGCTGGAAATGCGGCCGGACCTCGAAAAGATTCCCGTCAACAAGCTGGGCGGCAAATACGAGTTCTTCCTGGAACCGCTGCTGCCGGGGACGGAATATCTCAGTGCCTTTGAACTCATTCCGTACGAAGAGGGATTCGTGCTGAACTATCCCGAGGACACGGACTACACGAAAGTGCTGCCCTGGGACCGCCGGCACCGCATCAATGCCGTATATCACGAGGCGGAGGAGTGGTCCGCCATGATCGGCTGCAACACCATTTCGAAACTGAACCGCCTGATCCGCTCCGGCCGGTCCGACAAAATCATCCGCATGGCCGAGGCCCTGCAGGAAAAGAAGATCGCCCAGATTGCGGATCACGTGCTGTCCCACAAGGACAAGCTGCGCTTCGTCCTCATTGCCGGACCTTCGTCGTCGGGCAAGACATCGTTCTCCCAGCGCCTGAGCGTCCAGCTCGAGGTGAACGGCATCAAGGCGATCCCCATTTCCATGGACAACTACTACCTGGACCGGGAACAGACGCCGAAGAAGGCCGACGGCTCCTATGATTTCGAGAGCGTCGACGCCATCGATATGCCGCTCTTCAACCACGACCTGCACGAATTGCTGCAGGGGGCGGAAATCGAGCTGCCCAAGTTCAACTTCAAGAAGGGCGTCCGGGAATACAAGGGCGACATGATGCGCATGGAGGATAACAGCGTCTTCGTCATCGAAGGGATTCACGCCCTGAACAAGCGGACGTCCGAATCCATTCCGGCGGAAAACAAGCTGAAGATCTTCGTCAGCGCCCTGACGCCCATGTCCATCGACAACTACAACCGCATCCACACGACGGATATGCGCCTGCTGCGGCGCATGGTCCGGGACCACAAGTTCCGCAACCACAGTGCCCTGGACACCATCAAAAGCTGGCCTTCCGTGCGCGAAGGGGAAGAGAAGTACATTTTCCCGTGCCAGGAAGAGGCGGATATCTTCTTCAACACGAGCTTGATTTACGAACCCGCCGTCCTGCGCAAGTACGCGGAACCGCTGCTCCAGGCCATCGAACCGAAGGATGCCGGCGCCTACTTCGTCGCCTCGCGCCTTTTGGTCCTGCTTTCCCTCATCGAACCGATGGAGGAGACGGCCATCCCGAACAACTCCATCATGAAGGAGTTCATCGGCGGCTCCACCTTCGCCGACGCCCTGTAAAAGGGAGCGGCAGGGAAGAGACCATACAACATAACACGCAATGCAAAAGCCCGTTCATGGTTCGCCATGAACGGGCTTCTCTGTTGTTTCAGGTTATGCGATTGTCGGATGCCGTGCCGGCCGCGGGGCCTTACCGCTTCTGGGAAGAGGCGGTCGGCTTGTTGCTGACAACGGGCTTCTTGGTCTTCGTGTCCTTGGCGGCTTTCTGGTCTTTGCCGTCCTTCTTCACGTCGGCCTGTTCCTTTTTATCCTTCTTGTCCTTGTCTTTATCTTTGTCCTTATCCTTGTCTTTGTCCTCTTCCTTGCCGATATCCTCGCCACGCGGCGTTACAGCGCCGGCAGGGCGGGTGAAGTTGGCGTAGGGGATTTCCCTCACGGCCTGGGCCATGAAAGCGTGCCAGATGGACAGGGGCGTCATGGAACCGGTCATCACGCCCATGGAACGGCTGCGGTCGTCGCCGATCCAGACGGCGCAGCTCAGGTTCGGCGTGTAGCCGACGAACCAGGCGTCTTTGTAGTCGTCGGTCGTACCGGTCTTGCCGGCGGCCGGACGGCCCACACCTGCGCCGGCGGCCGTGCCGCTGACGAGGACGTCCATGAGCATATCCGTCGTCTGGTAAGCCGCTTTGGCGCTGACGACCTGTTTCGGCGACGGTTTGTGTTCGTAAATGACTTTGCCGTTGCGGTCCACGATCTTCAGGATGGCCACGGGTTTGTTGTAGACGCCGTTATTGCCGATGGTACCGTAGGCAGCCGCCATCTCGATGGGGCTGACGCCCTTGGTCAGGCCGCCCAGGGCCATGGCCGCGTTGACGTCGTTCTGGGCGCCGCTTTCCACCAGCGTCGTGATACCCAGTGCCTTGGCGTTCTTGATGATCTTTTCCGGTCCGAGCTGCATGGCGAGCTTGGCGGCCGGAACGTTATAGGAATGTTTCAGGGCCGTGCGCAGCGTGATCTTGCCATGGTAGTTGCGTTCGTAGTTCTGGGGTCTCCAGGAACCGACGGCGTATTCGCTGTCATCAATCAGGGTGGCGGCGTTCATGCCGTTGTCCATGGCCGTCAGGTAGACGAAGGGCTTGAAGGCGGAACCGGGCTGGCGGACAGCCTGGACGGCGCGGTTGAACTTATCCTGGCCGCGGCCGCCGATCATGGCCTTGATATAGCCCGTCTGCGGGTCGATGGCGATGAGGCCGACCTGGGGCTGGGTCAGATGGTCCGGATCCTTGGTGTAGATGTTGGGCAGCCGCTCGATGGCCTTTTCGGCTGCAGCCTGCATGCTGCTGTCGAGGGTCGTGTAGATTTTGAGGCCGCCCTTATACAATACATCGTCGCCGAATTTCTTGGCGATGATCTGGGAGACATAATCGAAGAAATAACCCTGGACATCCTTCTTGGAGCCCTTCTGGGGTTTGCGGATGACGAGGTTCGCCGCTTTCGCCTTGTCGGCTTCAGCCTGCGTGATGTGACCGTATTTCACCATCTGGTCGAGGACCAGGTCGCGCCGTTCCTTGTTGGCCTTGGGGTTCTCCATGGGGTCGAAATAGTTCGGGCTCTTGGGGATGGCTGCCAGGCAGGCGGCTTCGGTCAGGTTCAGGTCCTTCACGTGCTTGCCGAAGTAGGTGAGGGACGCCGATTCCACGCCGTAGGAGCCTTCGCCGAAATAGATCTGGTTCAGGTACATGGTGAGGATCTCGTTCTTCGTGTACTTGTTCTCCAGCTGTTTGGCCAGGAAGGCTTCCTTGATTTTACGCGTGATGGTGCGTTCCTGCGAGAGGAAGGCGTTTTTCGCCAGCTGCTGTGTGATCGTGCTGCCGCCCTGGACGTCGTGGCCCAGGATGTTGCTCACGAGGGCGCGCAGCGTGCCGCGGTAGTCGATGCCGCCGTGCTCGTAGAAACGGTTGTCTTCAATGGAGATAAAGGCATAACGGACATGCTTCGGAATCTGCTCGAATTTGACGGGAATGCGGTGTTCCGCCGACGCCGTCGTGTACACGACCTTTCCCTTGTTGTCATAGAACTGGGAAACCGCATCGGGCACCAGGCCTTCTTCCAGCGCCGAGTCGCTCAGCTTGGAGCAGGACAGGGACAACAGGGCCGTCATCACCAGCAGGGCCAGCGTGAAAATCAGTTTCCAGCCGGATCGGGGAGTAGGTTTCATATCCTTCATTACCTCTGCTTTCTTAGGAATGTGTGTTTCTTGTATCAGATAAGATGTAGCTGTGTTGATGGTACGCAAAATGCCACGGAACAAACCGCGGCATTGCCATACTTTCCATATTATAACACGGAGGCCGCGTTTTGTCATGTGAACGCCGGTCGGACAGGACGCGGCTCTGCCGCAGGCCGGTAAAAAAGCAAAAAATGTAATGTGATAAAACATATGTTACAGAAATAAAAAGAAAAAAGAGAGAGCATTTGTTACAATAGGTTTAACCCAAAACCAAAAAATAACAAG
>ONAN01000009.1 GCA_900315805.1 uncultured Selenomonadales bacterium | reverse complement strand
CCTCCTTGTTATTTTTTGGTTTTGGGTTAAACCTATTGTAACAAATGCTCTCTCTTTTTTCTTTTTATTTCTGTAACATATGTTTTATCACATTACAAACCGCAAGTTCAACGGCGGCGGTGACCCGTAAAATGGAACATGCAGCCCCTGTCACGCCGGAACCGGCACAACAGCGGGCTGCATGTTTGGATGATTGCCTTCGTGTTATTTAACTTTTACGTAAATGTTGCTGCGCGCCACACTCATACCCAGCTGTTTTTCCGCGAAGGACGTGATCCGCTCCGGCCCTTTGAGGCCGTCCACCTCGATTTTCAGTTCGGAGTTCTTCGCCATCAGCTGCGCTTCCTTGGCCTGCAGCGCTTCCAGCTGGAAGCCGGCGCTGGTCAGGGTCGCGTTCTGGAAGACGAGGAGCGTGTAGATGCCGAAAATGAGGAGCGCCGTCACGAGGATGCGGCGTACGAGGAGCCTGTCACGCCGGTGGGCTGCTCTTTTAGCCCGCTCGATGCGGTCGCCGGGTACCACATACGGCCGTTCCCGTCGCCGTGGTTCCGGTGCTGTCTGGGGCGCTGCCGCCCATTGTGCCGAGTAATCATATTTACGTGCTAGCATAAACTATCTCTCCATCCGTTCCTTGCCTGTATATCTTGTCTGCCGGTCATTTGCCGAGCTTTTCCGCGAACCGGAGCCGCGCGCTCCGGGCCCGCGGGTTACGTTCCACTTCGTCCCGTCCCGGATCCAGTTTGCCCGGTTTGCCGATGACGGGTTTGCGTCCGCACACACAGGGCATGTGCGGCGGGCAGATGCAGCCGCGGTGCAGCTGCGCCAGTTTCTGTTTGATGATGCGGTCTTCCAGAGACTGGAAGGTGATGACGCCGATGCGGCCGCCCGGTTTGAGGACCGAGACCGCATCCTCCACCACCTGGTCCAGGATGTTCAACTCGTCGTTGACTTCAATACGGAGAGCCTGGAAAGTACGCTTCGCGGGATGAGGACCGTCTTCCCGGGCTCCCTTCGGAATGGCCTTCTTGATGACCGTGACCAGTTCCCCCGTGGTTTCTATCGGATGCTGTTTCCGCTCCGCCACGATGAACTGGGCGATCCGTTTCGCCCACCGTTCCTCGCCGTAGCGCCAGATGACGCCGGCCAGGTCAGCTTCGGAGTAGGTGTTGACGACCTGTGCGGCCGTCTTGGGGTTTTCCTGGTCCATACGCATGTCCAGGGGACCGTCGTGCATATAGGAGAACCCCCGTTCCGGCGTGTCCAGCTGGTGGGACGAGACCCCCAGGTCGAAAAACACGCCGTTCACTGTATCGATGTGCAGCTCCCGCAGGACCTGCAGTAAGTTTTTAAAGTTGGATTTTACGATGGAGACGCGGCAGGGCACGTCGGCCAGCCGTTCCCTGGCGGCGGCCAGGGCTTCGTCATCCTGGTCGATGCCGATGAGCCAGCCGTCCGGATGCAGCCGCGACGCGATGGCATGGGAATGGCCGGCACCGCCGAGGGTGCAGTCCACATAGATGCCGTCGGGATCCGTGACGATCCAGTCCACGCTTTCCTGCAGCAATACGCTGACATGGGAGAATTCCATACGCTGCCCCTTCCTCAGATATCCAGGTCCAGGTCTTCCATTTCCTCGGCCATTTCCTGGTCGGCCATGCGGTCCTTTTCCTGCCACTTGGCGGCGGCCCAGATTTCAGCCTTGTCGCCGACGCCGATGATGACGACATCTTTGTCGATGCCCGCGTAACGCCGCAGGTTCGACGCCAGCAGGACCCTGCCCTGCTTGTCGCAGCTCACATCGGAAGCTCCGGAAAAGAAGAAACGTTTCAGGTCGCGGTTTTTCTTCAACCCCATGGAGAGGTTGTTCAGTTTCTCCGTAAACCGCTGCCACGACGCTTCGTCGTAGACCATGAGGCAGCCGTCGAAGCCTTTGCAGAGGTAGAAATGCTTGCCGAGCGCGTCGCGCAGTTTGGCAGGGATGAACAAACGTCCCTTGTCATCCAGGGAGTGCTCGAATTCGCCCAACAACATTTCGTTCCACCTCTTTTCCCCACTTTTCACCACTTTTTTACAATTATACCGTTGAAAGGGGGATTTTGCAATAGCTCGGCACCCCCTGCAACCTCCCATGACAGGCGGAAAAGGACCACTTTGACCGGTCCGTTTTCCGGCAATTCGCAACATCTAGAATACGATGTATTTTTCATATCTATATATGGTGTACCTACAAATTGCAAAAAAATTTCCGTCCGCAAAAAAATTTTTCTCCGAACAAAAAATGAATTTAGTTTGAAATCCGCCGGAAGACCTTCCGCCTTCCCTTTCCCTTTTCGGCAACCGGTGATATAATGATTGCACTGATTCTGTGCAGAAGGCTGCAGAGAAAATCACAGCATATGAATAGACGAGGTGAACGATATGGAAATGAACGACGCAAAAAAAGTAGAAAAGATCACGGCTGACACGAACATCATCGCGGCCGTACAGGCTCATCCGGAAATCATGCAGGTCTTTGCCGAATACGGCCTGGGCTGCATCGGCTGCATGGCTTCCAGCTTCGAAACGATCGGCGAAGGCGCCGGCGCACACGGCCTCGACGTTCCGGCCCTGATTGAGGACCTGAATGCCTGCATCGCTGAATACGAAGGCGAAAAGAAGTAATCTGGCCTTACAAATACCAAAAGGGTGTTCCCGCAGTGCAGCGGGAACACCCTTTTTGCGTTTTGCGATGTTCTGTTGTGTGCCCTGGTCAGGCCTTGAGCAGCTCCACGAGCATGCGGGCCTGCAGGGCCAGTGATTCCAGGGGGATATATTCATAGGGTCCGTGGAAGTTGTGGCCGCCCGTGAACAGATTCGGGCACGGCAGGCCCCGGGCCGAGAGCAGCGACCCGTCCGTACCGCCCCGCACGGGGACGATGTCCGGTTCGACGCCGGCCGCCCGGTAGGCTTTTTCCGCCCGTTCCACGATTTCGTACACCGGCAGAATGTATTCCTTCATGTTGCTGTACACGTCGTCCAGTTCCAGCTCCACGGAACCGGCGCCGTATTCCTTGTTGAAACTTTCCGCAAGGGCACGCAGGACATCTTTCCGGTGGGCCAGGACGGCCTTGTCATGGTCGCGGACGATCATGTCGAGGCGCACTTCGTCGACGCCGCCCTGAACGCGCATGCAGTGGTAGAAGCCTTCGCGGCCTTCCGTGTATTCCGGCGCCTCGCCCCGTGGCAGGGCCAGCTGGAACTGGGCGCAGAGGGTCACGGCGTTCTTCATCTTGTGTTTGGCCGAGCCGGGATGGACGCTGACGCCGTGGAAGCGGACCGTCACGTTGCAGGCGTTGAAGGTTTCGTAGTTGAGTTCCCCTGCCCCGCCGCCGTCGACGGTGTAGGCGAAATCGGCAGGAAATTCGTCCAGGGGGAAGTGTTCCGTGCCGCGGCCCGTTTCCTCGTCGGGCGTGAAGGCCAGGAGCACGCGGCCGTGGGGCACGCCGGGATGCTGCAGGAACCATTCGCAGGCCGTGACGATGCCGCAGAGGCCCGCCTTGTCGTCGGCGCCGATGAGGGTCGTGCCGTCCGACGTGAGGAGCGTCTGGCCGATATAGCGTTTCAGTTCCGGGAAGACGGCCGGATCGAGGGTCCGCCCGCCGCCCAGGGGCAGGACGCCGCCGTCGTAATGGCGGTGCACCTGCAGGTCGATGTCCGTGTCCGCGGCTTCGCTGCTCGTGTCCATGTGGGCGATGAGGCCGGTGACCGGCACCGCCTCGTCCGTGTTGGCCGGCAGTTCGGCGAGCACATAGCCGTATTCCGTGAGGCGTACTTTCGCCAGGCCCAGGTCCTGCAGTTCCTGCCGCAGTGCCTTGGCCAGGACGAGCTGCTTTGCCGTGCTGGGGAACGCGGTGGAATCCGGATCCGAAGCCGTCGGAATCTGCACGTAACGGCGGAAGCGTTCCAGCATGCGGTCCGCCAGCTGGCGCTGCTGCAGTTCCGCCCACAAGGCCGCAATGGTCTTGCCCAGGACGGGATGGACGGCATCCGGCGCGATGCGGGCCAGCGGTTCCAGCACGAAGGCGCGGTTCTGCATGTCCGGGTGGGGCAGTTTCAGATCCGGCAGGTCCAGGACCCGGTCGTCATAGAGCAGCAGGTCCAGGTCGATGTTGCGCTCGCCCCAGTGGCGCCGGCGCACGCGGCCCATTTCCTGCTCCACGGCCAGCAGGGCCTGCAGCAGTTCTTCCGGGCCCAGCCGCGTTTCCACGCGGGCCGCGGTGTTCAGAAAGTCCGGCTGGTCCGTGACCCCGTACGGGGCCGTCGTCAGAAAAGGCGCCACCTGGACAGGGTGGACGCCTTTGCCCGGCAGCAGGGCCAGTGCCTTCTTTAAGTTTTCTTCCTTGTTGCCCAGGTTCGAACCCAGGGCGATGTAGATAGCCATAGTCTCTCCATTGTGTCATGGCGGCATCAAGCCGATGTCACAGTGCCGTCACGACAGTATTTGTCTCTCAGGCCCGGCGGATGGCTTCGAGCATCCGGACGAGCCGCACATTCTCTTTGACATCGTGGACACGGACCATGTCGGCGCCGGCCCAGACCGATGCCGCCGAGATGGCCAGGGTCCCTTCGAGCCGCTCTTCCGCGGGCAGGCCGCCCAGCACCTGGCCGATGACGGTCTTGCGCGAGGCCGCCATGAGCACGGGATAGGCCGTGCCTGTCAGGGCTTCCAGGCCCTGGATGAGCTGCAGGTTCTGGTCCTTGTCCTTGGCGAAGCCGATGCCCGGATCCAGGATGACCTTGTCGGGGCCGACGCCCTGTTCCTGCAGCAGCCGCGCGCGCTCCAGCAGGTACGTTGCCACTTCCTGCACCACGTTGTCGTAATGGCACTGGGTCTGCATGTTCTTGGGCACGCCGCGCATGTGCATTAAAATGATCGGCGCCCCGGTGTCCACGACGGCGGACAGCATGCCGTCGTCGGCCTGCATGGCGCTGATGTCGTTGATGATGTCGCCGCCGCAGGCCATGGCGTCCCGGGCCAGGGCCGCGCGGTAGGTGTCAACGGATACGACGGCCTCGGGGAAATGCCGTTTGACGGCTTCCACGGCAGGCAGCACGCGGCGCCGTTCCTCTTCCGCCGTGACGGGGTCGGAACCGGGCCGGGTCGATTCGCCGCCGATATCCAGGACGGCCGCCCCGTCGGCGAGCATCTGTTCCGCCTGGACGAGGACGGCGTCCGTCCCCTGGCGGCGCGAGCCCGCGTAAAAGGAATCGGGCGTCACATTGATGATGCCCATGACGGCCATCTGCTCATAGGTCAGCCGGCGTCCGTCGGCCAGGACCGTGCACTTGGGCTGGCGGCCCAAATACCCTTCCAGTTCCCGGACGATGTCCGGAATGCCGAAATAGGGCATCTGTTTCAGTTTATAGAGCAGGATGTCGTACTGCTTGCGCCCGCCCAGCAGGATGATGTCGACCCGGGGCACGGCGCAGGTGATGGTCGTGCCCGGCGTGGCGCAGTCGCCGCCGGCAGCGAGCATTTCCTGCTTGATGATATTGGCTGCCGGGGTCCGCACGCCCGTCACCTTGAGGGGCGTCACGCGGCCTTTGGCAGCCAGTATGGCGATACTCGGTTTATAGACGCCCAGCTGCGCGATTTCGCGCTCCAGGGCGTCCTGGCAGATTACATACAGCATGGTCTCCCTCACTCGTTCATCCAGCCTTTTTCCACGGTGGCAAAGGCGTTGTGGTTGTGGATGCTTTCCATGCTCTCCACGGTCACGCGGTACCACGTGACGCGCCGGTCCTTCTCCAGCCGCAGGGCGATTTCCCGCACGGCGTCTTCGACGAAGCGGGGATTCTCGTAAGCGTGTTCCGTCACGAACTTTTCATCGGGGCGCTTCAGCAGCCCGTAGACGGGCGAGCTGGCGCCGGCGTCCGCCATTTCGGCCAGTTCCTCGATCCAGATGAATTCGGACATTTCGATTTCCAGTGACGCCGTGGCGCGCTGGTTGTGGGCCCCGTAGTCGCTGATCTCCTTCGAGCAGGGGCACAGGGTCTGGACCGGCACTTCGACCTTCACGCGCTGGCGGAACGTGTCGCCCTTTTCCATGGTGAAGGTGCAGTTGAGGTCCATGAGCGACGTCAGGCCGCTGACGGGGGCTTTCTTCTCGATGAAGTACGGGAAGGTGAGGCGCATGTAGGCGCTGTCCGCCTCCAGACTTTGCTTCAGGTCGTCCAGGACTTCTTCCAGGGCGGAGAGGTTCACGACGTCGAGCTTTTTGAGGCACTGCACGAAGCGGCTCATATGCGTGCCGCGCAGGTCCCGGGGCAGGTTGACGGCCAGGGAGACGCGGGCCACGGTGTGCTGCTTCCCGTTCTGGCGGTCGCGCAGGGTCAGGGGCCAGCGCAGGTCCTTGATGCCGACGCGTTTGAGCGGAATGTTCCGCGTGTCCTGTTCGGACTGTACATCTTTCAGCATAGTTCCCCCTCGTAAAATTCGCCGTTGTAGATGCAGCCGCTCGTCCGGGTTTCCCAGACCTGCACTTCGCAGAGGCGGTGGTTCGGGCCGGACAACGGACCGGCCAGCTCGTTCCAGATCCAGATGGCGATGTTTTCGGCGCTCGGATTGGGCAGCAGGTCGTTCAGCAGGTGATGGTCCAGGCGGGACAGGACGAGATCCTGCACCGTGTGTTTCAGTTTCGTGAAGTCCATGACCATGCCTTCGCCGTCGGGGCGGCCTTCCACCATGACCACGAGGCGGTACGTGTGGCCGTGCAGGTGTTCGCATTTGCCGTTGTAGCTCGGCAGGTAATGGGCCGCGTCAAATTCAAACTCCTTCAATACTTTCATGTCTATCCTCCCGGATGCAGGCCCCGCGGGACCGGCGTCCTTACCGGTATTGCGAATTCAGGGTGCCGTGGTGTTCCGTCGGCACGAGCGACAGGCCGCCGAAGTCCGGCTGCTGCCGGAAGGCCTCGTAGACCACGATGGCCACGGAGCTCGACAGGTTCAGGCAGCGCGCCTTGGGGTCGGGCAGCATGGGGATGCGCAGGCACTGGCCGGCGTATTGCTCGTGGACCCAGTCCGGCAGGCCCGATGTCTCGCGCCCGAACACGAGCAGGCTTTCCGGGTCGTAATGGACCTGGGTGTAGCCTTTCGCTGCCTTGCTCGTCAGAAAGTACTGGCTGTGGTCCTTGTACTTTTCCAGGCACTCCTGCAGGCTGTCGTAATAGTCGATGTCCAGCAGGTGCCAGTAGTCGAGGCCGGCCCGCTTCAGGGACTTATCGTCCGTGTTGAAGCCCAGGGGCCGGATCAGGTGCAGGTGGCACCCCGTGACGGCGCACAGGCGCGAAATGTTCCCCGTGTTGCCGGGAATTTCCGGTTCGTATAACACTACATGCATGTCTTTGCTCCTATCTGCGGAAGCCGTGCGCCACGGGCGCCGTGCTCACGACATATGTGGAATTGCCCGACCGCACGATCTGGCGTTCCTTGTCCTTCGACTTCTTCTTTTTATCCTTCGTATCCTTGCGGTGCTTGTCCGTATCCCGGTCCGCGTTCACGGGCTGCCGGGACGGCGAAGCCCAGCCGTGCTTTTTGCGGTCTTCGTAGATGCGCTCGTATTCCGATTCCATTTTGCTGTAATCGTGCCAGGCATCTTTCGGTTCCTTGTCTTCGCAGAGCAGCATGCGCTGCTGGATGGTGAAGATCTTTTCGGCGTATTCCCCGCCCATGGCCCAGGTCCAGTTGAGGCCGGACCATTTCGTCACGAGGCCGTTCTGCAGGCGGATGCTGCGGGCCGACTGGAAGCGCGGGTCGATGATGGCCGTCTTCGGCTTGTCGGCGCGGGAATAGGCCACCAGGTGCTGGATATGCGCCCGCACGCCTTCCTGGGGCGTCTTGAAGGCCGCCCCGCGGACGCCGCCGCCCGTCGTGCCGAGGCCGCAGAAATTATGCTGCCAGGGTTTCACGTCGCCGCCGAACTTGAAGAAGCCCGTTTCCACGAGGGCCTGGGCCAGGGCCATGTCGGGACGGATGCCTTCCCGTTCGGCCTCTTCCCAGTAATATTTGACGATTTCGCCGACGCCGCAGCCGATGTTCAGGACCGGCGTCTGCTGCATGATCAGCTGGGCCGCCTGGTTCTTCGTCGCCTCGGCCTTGCCCTGGATCGTGATGTTCTGATAGCCTGCCGGCAGCAGGAAGTTCTTGTTGCGGATGACCCTGCCGGCCCGGGCGATGATGTTGCCCTTCCCCACGGGCGCTACATCGGCCGGGATTTTGGTGTCGCCGGCCTGGTAGGGGCCCGGTGCAGTAGCATGTACGCTTACGGGCAGCAGAAGGCACAATGCAGCAGCCAGCGCGCCGCCCGTCCGTTTCCAATGCAGCATATGTCGATTCCTCCTCCGGTGCGTTCTGATGATGATGTCATAATAATTAATTGTATAACATTTTTCCGATTCCTGCAAAACTTTACGCCCGAAAACTGCAATGATGCGTGGGATACGGGGCTTCTTATGGTATAATGGAAACGAACGAACCGGGCCATGCGCCCGTAAAATGTCCTACGGACAAAAAGGAGGTTTATCATGACCGCAACATTCAAGTACATCCATCACGCCTGCTTCACCGTCACGGCCGGCGGCGAGACGCTGATCTGCGACCCCTTCCTGGACGGCAACCCCGAAGGCATCACCATGAAGGACCTCAAGGTCGACTACATTTTCATCACCCACGCCCACGGCGACCACCTGGGCTGCGCCTATGAACTGGCGAAACAGTGCCACGCCCTCATCATCACGACGGCAGAAATCGCGGCACAGGCCCAGGAACAGGGCTGCGAGGCCCATGCCATGCACCTGGGCGGCACGTTCCGCTTCCCCTTCGGCAAAGTGCGCGTAACCCCCGCTTTCCACGGCAGCGGCATCGCCGGCGGCCACGCCTGCGGGTTCATCATCAATTTCCACGGCACGACCTTCTACTTCGCCGGGGACACGGCCCTGTACAGCGACATGCAGCTGCTGGAGAGCCTGGACCCCTTCCGCTACGCCCTCATCCCCATCGGCGGCAACTTCACCATGGATCCCCAGGACGCGGCCAAGGCGGCGTACTTCCTGAAGGCGCCTGTCGTCATCCCCATCCATTACAACACGTGGCCCGTCATCGCCCAGGACCCCGCCGCATTCAAGAAAGAGGTCGAGGCCAAGGTGCCGGGAACCAAAGTCGTCATCGTCCAACCGGGCGGGACCATGGAATGGGAATGATCGTCGATTCCCTCTCTCCCGCCATCTGAACCAGGAATCTGAAACCGGAAAGAAGTTAACTGTTCATGCAACTCAATCCCGTTGAGCGCGAAGGGTACCTGCAGGTCTTTATCGGCGCCGCCATCTGGGGCACCATCGGCTTTTTCGTCATGGTCCTGTCCCATTACGGCTCTTCAGCCGTCCTGACCAGCTTTTTGCGGCTCCTCTTCGCCACGGTCATTATGGTCGTGCTGACAGGCGCCCGGTACGGGCTGCGCAGCCTGATCGTGGACCGCAAGACCCTGGGCATCTGTGCCCTCCTGGGGCTCATCTGCCAGGGCATCTATAACATTTTCTACAGCGAGGCCGTCGTCCAGGCGGGCGTCACGCCCAGTGCCGTCCTGCTCAACACGGCGCCGGTCTTCGCCGCCGTGGAGGCGCATCTGCTCTTTCACGAGGAAATCGGCCGGCGCAAGGTACTGCCCCTCGTCGTGGACGTCGTCGGCTGCGTCCTGGCCGTCACCGGCGGCCATTTCGACGCCGGCAGCCTCTCCATGACCGGCATCCTGTACGGCATCGGCGCAGGCTTCTGCTACTCCCTGACCTCGGTCATCGGCAAAATTGCCGGCGAGCGGACGAACGCCTTCGTCATGAGCACGTACAGCTACGTGTTCTCCGCCCTGTTCCTGCTCTTCTTCCTGAAGCCGCAGGATTGCGCCACGGCCGCCCAGGCACCTTTGCTGGGCGTCGCCTTCCTGTACGCCCTGCTGCCTACGGCGCTGGCCTACGTCATCTATTTCCTCGGCGTCCAGAAGATCCGGGACAACAGCATCGTCCCCGTCATCGCCTCCGTGGAAACCGTCGTGGCCGCCCTGCTGGGCGTCCTCCTGTTCCGGGAGATCCCGAACCTCGTCAGCATCGTCGGCATCCTGCTGGTGCTGAGCTCCATTTACCTGCTGTCGAGAAGGTAAGGGAAACGGCGGAACGTTGAAAAAATTAAGATCGGGTGCAGTCAGAAAGGCTGCACCCGATTTTTTTGGTTTTTTTGCTATTGTCTTTCCGGCACCAGTTCAATGGCGCCCGGAAACTTTTCCTGCCAGGCCTGCACGTTCCCGTTGTGCTGGCCCCGCAGTTTCGATTCTTCCCGGGCAGGGAAACGGATGCGCACGCCCTCCCCTGTCCGTTCCAGATGAAGGGACGGCACGACGGCGTCGGAAAAGTCCACCGTGCTGCCCGGCGGCAGCACGGCAGCTTCTGCCAGCAGGCGCGCCGCTTTCTGCCGGTAGAGCCGGCTTTTGACCAGCTCCCCCATGGCCGGATGGAAGGGGCCGGCCAGGACGTTGCCCGGCCGGACGAGTTCCGCATCGGGCTGCAGGCCTGTGCGGATGACGCGGATACCGGCGTTTTCCAGTTTGTCGTACACCCAGGCGGCCTGCTCCACGGCCTCTTCCAGCGCCAGGGGCTCGTACCGGCCTTGCCGGTACTGGTCGGCCAGGACCGTACCGGCGATGACGAGGACGGGGTAAATGCGCGCGATATCGGGGTGCAGGCGGCAGACCTCTTCCGCCGTTTCCTGCACGGAGGCGAAGGTCTGGCCCGGCAGGCCCACCATGAGCTGGATGCCTGTGTGGAAGCCGCATTGCTTGAGCAGGTCCATAGCCTGGCACACCTGCGCTGCCGTGTGGCCCCGTTCGGCCCGGCGGAGCACGTCGTCATCGAGGGACTGGACGCCCAGTTCCACGAGGCGCACGTGGTGGCGGCGCAGAAAATCGAGGCGCGGCGCGTCGATGTAGTCGGGCCGCGTGGACAGGCGGATGCTGCCGATGATTTCCTGTTCCAGCAGGGCTTCGGCCGGTGCCAGGAGCCGCTCCTGCAGGGTCAGGGGCAGGCCTGTGAAGGAGCCGCCGTAGAAGGCTGCCTCGTTGTCCCGGGACGGACGGATGCGGGGCAGCCACGTATCAATCTGGTGCTGTACTTCGGCCGGCGACGTTTCCGACTCGCCGCTGATGGTGCGCTGGTTGCAGAAGACGCAGCGGTGCGGGCATGCGGCGTGCGGCACGAAGATGGGGATGATGGCCATGTTGTTTCCTTTCTTCCGGGCAGTACATCGTCCCGGACAAATTCATAAACAAAAAGGACAGCCGGAGCTGTCCTTTGGATTGTTCAGTTTTCCTGGGCCTTTTCACGGCGGAGGATTTCGAGCGCTTCGCGGGCTGCGTGCTGTTCGGACTCCTTCTTCGTGTGGCCCGTGCCTTTGCCGAGCAGGCGGCCGTCGACGCTGACGCCGGATTCAAAGATGCGGTTGTGCTGCGGTCCTTCGAAGCCGAGCAGTTCGTACTCGATGGTGTCTTCGCCGGTTTTCTGCACGAATTCCTGGAGCATGGTCTTGTAATCGCCGAGCATGAGCTTTCCGTTGCACACGTCGTTGATTTCCTTTTCCATGAGGCCCAGCAGGTACCGCTGTGCCGCTTCGAAGCCCTGGTCCAGGTAGTAGGCGCCCAGCACGGCTTCGAACGCGTCGGCCAGGATGGAAGGCCTGCGTTTGCCGCCCAGGTGCTCTTCCCCGCGCCCCATGCGCAGGTACTTGCCCAGGTTCATCTTTTTCGCCAGCTGGTACAGCGAGGCTTCGCAGACGACCTGCGCGCGGAGTTTCGTCAGCCGGCCTTCGTTGAAGTTCCGGTATTTGTCGAAAATGTAGGTGCTCACGATGACGCTCAGCACGGAGTCGCCAAGGAATTCCAACCGCTCGTTGTGCGTCATGTGGGAATGACGCCGCTCGTGGGCGAACGAGGAATGGGTCAGGGCGATGTCCAGCAGGCGGTAGTTGTTCATCGTGATGCCCAGGTTCCGGCACAGTTCTTCCAGTTCGGCTTTGCGCCAGTCCGGGACGATGTCCTGATAGACATCGCGCGGGGCGGTCTTGCCTTTATTGTTGGTTTCATCCATTCGGATCACTCTTCGTACCTGGTAATGACGATGGCCGCGTTGTGGCCGCCGAAGCCGAAGTTGCAGGACAGTGCCGCTTTGACGTCCTTGTTACGGGCTACATTCGGCACGTAGTCCAGATCCAGGCCTTCTTCCTTGTCGACCACTTTGTAGTTGATGGTCGGGGGCAGAATGCCATGGACCACGGTCAGCGTGGTGGCAACGGCTTCCATGCCGCCTGCGCCGCCCAGCAGATGGCCCGTCATGGACTTGTTGGAGCTCATGGGGACTTCGTAGGCGCGCTGGCCGAAGATCTTTTTGGCCGCAATGGTCTCGTTCAGGTCGTTGCGGTGGGTCGACGTGCCGTGGGCGTTGATGTAGTCGATGTCGTCCGGCGTCAGGCCTGCGTCGCGGATGGCGCCCAGCAGGCAGGCAGCCGGCATTTCACCGGACGGATCCGGTGCGGTGATATGGTAGGCGTCGGTGTTCATGGCGAAGCCTTTCAGTTCCGCGTAGATATGGGCACCGCGCTTTTTCGCGTGTTCCAGTTCTTCCAGCAGCACGACGCCGCCGCCTTCGCCCATGACGAAGCCGCTGCGCCGCTTATCGAACGGGCAGGAGGCACCCTGCGGGTCTTCGTTGTTCGTGCAGAGGGCTTTTTCGTTTTCGAAACCGGCAATGGCCATTTCGTTGATGGAGGCTTCCACACCGCCGGCGATCATGACATCGGCGTCCCCGTACTGGATGGTGCGCAGGGCGTCACCGATGCAGTTGGTACCCGTGGCGCAGGCCGTCACGATGCACGTGTTGGGGCCTTTGAAGCCCAGCTTGATGCCGATATGGGCTGCGGGCATGTTCGGGATTTCCATCGGAATGAAGAAGGGGCTGATGCGGGACGGGCCCTTGGCAGCGAACTTCATGGACTGTTCCAGGAAGGTGTTGATGCCGCCGATGCCGGTGCCTACGCAAACACCGCAGCGCGTGGGGTCTTCCTGGCTGATATCGAATTTAGCGTCAGCTACGGCCTGCTTGGCTACCGCTACGGCAAAATGTGCCACCCGGTCCATGCGGCGGCCTTCCTTCGGGTCTACATAATCGGTATACTTGAAATCCTTGACTTCGCCGGCGATCTTAACGCCCAGCGCGCTCGTGTCGAACGATTTGATCAGGTCGACACCGGATTTGCCGGCCACCAGATTCTCCCAGAAGGTCGGTACGTCGTTGCCGATAGGGGTAACGGCACCCAAACCTGTAATAACTACGCGTTTCTTCAAATTAATCACCTCGTATAAATTTTGTTCCCTTACTCAGCTACTGCCGCGATTTCCGCCTTGAGACGACGGAAAATTTCCTTGACGGGCAGGATTTCATGAATCTTCCACATGTTGGCGCCCGTAAAGATCAGGCCCGTTTCCACATCGCCCTGCTGCGCGCGGCTCAGGGCGCGGATGATGCAGAAAGAGTGCGTGCAGTGTTTCAGGCACGCGTCACAAACGACCGGCTTCGGGGCCCGCCCCTCCAGCGACAGGATGGAGAAGGGACTGCGGATGGCCCGTCCTTTGTAACCGACGGGGCTGTCGATCTGGACGACGTCATCCTGGGTCATTTTGAGATACATCTCTTTTAAGAATCTGGCGCCGTTGGATTCCAGGCTTGCGGCAAAACGGCTGCCCATCTGCACGCCGCTGGCACCCATCTTGAGGAGTTCCGCCACGTCGGCCCCCGTGATGGCGCCACCCGCCGCGACGACGGGAATGTGGACGGCCTTCACGATTTCCGGCAGGATTTCCTTGATGGACTGCTGCGTGCCCAGATGGCCGCCTGCTTCCGTGCCTTCGACGACGATGGCGGAAGCGCCCAGCTTTTCGGAAATTTTAGCCAGCTTGACAGAGGAAACGATCGGTACCACCGCTACGTTGTACTCTCTGCCAACGGCGAAGATATCTCTTGAAAATCCAGCGCCGGCCACAATCAGGTCCACACCTTCCTGGGCCGCCGTCACTATTAAGTTTTTGAAAGCCCGTGCCGCCACCATGCAGTTGATGCCGATGATGCCTTTGCCGCCCGTCAGTTTGCGGGCCAGACGGATTTCCGTCCGTAATTCCTTCTCTTCCATGCCGGAAGCAGCAATCAGGCCGATACCACCTTCACTGGCAACCGCGGCTGCAAGCCGTGCTGTCGATAATCTGATCGCCATGCCGCCCTGAATAATCGGCACCTGGGCCACCAGATTTCCAATTTTAAGCACTGGTAATTTCAACAGATATCCCCCATTTCAGGAAAAAAGCAGCGAACGGGAAGGTTCCGCCGGAACCCTCCCGGCTGCCCATGAATTACGAAGAGATTATTTCTTTTCTTCGTCCAACATTTTAACTGCGTCGGCAACAGTGCGGATCTTTTCAGCCTTTTCGTCGGGGATTTCAACACCGAATTCCTCTTCGAAAGCCATAATCAGTTCAACGATGTCCAGGGAGTCAGCACCCAGGTCGTCGATGAATGCAGATTCCATCTTGACTTCGTCTGCATCTACGCTCAACTGTTCAACAGTAATATCTCTTACTTTTTCGAACGTGCTGTTTTCGCTCATCACGATTCACCTCCTCTCACTGTGGTAAGGTAATATCAATACATAAACATACCGCCGTTGACATGCAATGTCTGGCCGGTAATATAGGCAGCGTCCTCGGAAACGAGGAAGGCCACTGCCTTCGCAATATCCTCCGGAGCGCCGAGGCGTCCCATGGGGATAGCTGCTTTGAGGCTCTCGACCACCTTTTCCGGAAGGACGGCGGTCATGTCGGTTGCAATGAAGCCCGGTGCGACGGCGTTCACCGTGATGCCGCGGGAAGCAACTTCCTTTGCGACAGCCTTGGTGAAGCCCATGATGCCGGCCTTGGCGGCGGCATAATTAGCCTGGCCTGCATTGCCCATGGCCCCTACGACGGAGCTGATGCTGACAATGCGGCCGCTGCGGGCTTTCATCATGTATTTGATTACTGCTTTGGTGCAGTTATAGACACTCTTGAGGTTCGTGGTCAGCACGGCGTCCCAGTCGGCTTCCTTCATGCGCATGAGGAGTCCGTCACGGGTGATGCCGGCATTGTTGACGAGGATGTCGATCTTCCCCATCTCTTTGACGACTTCGGCCACCATGGCTTCGCAGGCAGCCGTATCGCCGACGTCGGCCTTGATGACCATGGCCTTGCGGCCCAGGGCTTCCACTTCGGCCTTCGTCTTTTCCGCCGCTTCCGTGTTGCCGGCGTAGTTGATGACGATGTCCGCACCGCGGGAAGCGAGCATCAGGGCGATGCTTTTGCCGATACCGCGGGAAGCTCCCGTAACAAGCGCAACTTTACCATCTAACTGCATTTTATCTGACCTCCTTGAAATGTGCAAGGGTTTTTTCCAGGCTGTCCATATCCTCTACGTTGAGGGCCGTCTTGGAGCGGTCGATTTTGCGGGTGAAGCCTGTCAATACGCGGCCCGGGCCGACTTCGACGAAGGTGTCGTACCCGGCGTCGATCATGGTATGCATGGACATTTCCCACTTGACCGGGCTGGCGGCCTGACGGACCAGGAGGGCCCGGATTTCTTCGGATTTCGTTTCCGGTTCCGCCGTCACGTTGGCAACCACCGGGAAGGCGGCGTCGTGGAACTCGATCTGGTCCAGCACTTCCTTGAGGCGGTCGGCGGCAGGTTTCATGAGCGTGCTGTGGAAGGGGGCGCTGACCGGCAGCATGACGGCGCGGCGTGCACCGGCTTCCTTCAGGGCGTCGACGGCCTTGTTCACCGCGGCGGTGGCACCGGCGATGACGACCTGGCCGGGGCAGTTGAAGTTGACGGCCTGGACGGCTTCGCCGCCTTCTTTTTCCACCTTCTGGCAGACTTCGACGATCTGTTCCGGTTTCAGGCCCATGACGGCTGCCATGGCGCCTTCCCCGACGGGAACGGCTTCCTGCATGAACTGGCCGCGTTTGCGTACGGCCCGGACGGCATCGGCCAGGCTCAGCACGCCGGCCGCGACGAGGGCGGAATATTCACCCAGGCTGTGGCCGCCGGCGATGGTGCAGTTCAGTCCGTTTTCACGGAGCACGGCCAGGGCGGCGACGCTGCAGGTCAGGATGGCCGGCTGCGTGTTCATGGTCAGGCGCAGCTGGTCTTCGGGGCCTTCGAAGCACAGTTTCGAAATGGAGAAGCCCAGCGCGTCGTCGGCCTCTTCAAAGACCTGTTTCGCACAGGCGAAATTATCGTAGAAATCCTTGCTCATACCTACTTTCTGGGACCCCTGGCCGGGGAACAGAAATGCGACTTTTGACATTGGAATGACCTCCTTAACGGGTTTGACAGACTTGCTGCGGATTTGTTTATTTGGCCCACTTCAGGAGCATGGAACCCCACGTGAGACCCGTACCAAAGGCGACAACCAGCACGTTGTCCCCTTTATGCAGACGGCCTTCCCGCTGTGCTTCCGTCAGGCAGATGGGAATGCAGGCAGCGGAAGTGTTGCCGTATTTATCGATGTTGACCCAGACCTTGGCCGGGTCGATCTTCAAGTGCTTCACGGCGTTGTCGATGATGCGCTGGTTGGCCTGGTGCGGGAACAGCATGTCCACGTCGCCGATGGTCAGGCCCGCCTTGGCGAGCACGCGTTTGCACGTGGCCGGCATGATGCGGGCGGCAAACTTGAAGACCTCTTTGCCGTTCATATGGATGAAGTGGCCGTGGTTGTCCACCGTCTCGTGCGTTGCGGGATGGCGGCTGCCGCCGGCCGGCTGGTACAGTTCCAGGGCACCGCTGCCTTTGGAACCCAGCTCCAGGGCCAGGACGCCGTACCCGTCCTCCACGCGGCCCACGACCGCGGCACCGGCACCGTCGCCGAAGAGGACGCAGGTGTTGCGGTCCGTCCAGTCCGTGATGCGGGACAAGGTTTCGGCCCCGATGACGAGGATCTTCTGGTACAGGCCGCTGGCAATCATCTGCGATGCCACGCTGAAGCCGTACACGAAGCCCGTGCAGCCCGCCGCCAGGTCGAAGGCGCCGGCATGGGTCGCGCCGAGCTTGTCCTGGACGATGCAGGCCGTGGACGGATAAATGTAATCCGGCGTGGCCGTGGCCACGATGATCAGATCCAGTTCCTCCGCCTTGACGCCGGCGTCCTTGAGGGCCGCTTTGGCGGCTTTCAGGCACATGTCCGACGTGGCCGTTTCCGGGTCGGCGATGCGCCGTTCCCGAATACCTGTCCGTTCGACGATCCAGTCATTCGATGTATCGACGAGCTTCTCTAAATCGAAGTTCGTCATAACTTTTTCAGGCAGGTAAGCGCCTGTTCCGAGAATTCCTGCGGAAAAACCCATGTATCTTTTCCCTCCGTCTGTCGCGGATCCGGGAAACAGACCCGCGCAAGATTATTTCATGTGACCGACGACTTCGTCGATCTTCGTCTGATTGGCGATGGCGTCCGTGATATGGGCCACGATGTTGCTCTCCACGCCGTGGACCGCGACGCCGATGGCGCTCTTGATGGCCCGGGCCTTGGAGCTGCCGTGGCAGATGAAGAAGGGGGCCCGCACGCCCAGCAGCAGTGCGCCGCCGTAAGCTTCCGGATCCAGGGTCTTCATCAGTTTGCGCAGGGCCGGCGTAATCAGCAGGCCGCCGAGCTTGGCGAAGAAGCCGCCATTCATGATGGCGCCCTTCACCATGGTCAGGATGGCCTTGGCCAGGCCTTCCGCAAATTTCAGGACCACGTTGCCGACGAAGCCGTCGCAGACGACGACGTCCACCGTGCCCTTGTTGATGTCGCGGCCTTCCACGTTGCCAATGAAGTTGATCAGCTTTTCCCGCTGCAGCAGCGGATACGTGGCGAGGGCCAGTTCATTGCCCTTCGTCTCTTCCTCGCCGATGTTCAACAGGCCGACGCGGGGGTTCTTCACGCCGATCATCAGTTCCGAATAGATGGAACCCATGATGGCGCTCTGGACCATGTTGTCCGGCTTGGCATCGACCTTGGCGCCGCTGTCCAGCAGTACCGTGGTGCCCGTCAGGCTCGGAATCGGCGTCGCGATGGCCGGACGGCCGACGCCCTTGATGCGGCCCAGATGGAACAGGGCCGAGGCAACCGCCGCGCCGGTGCTGCCCGAAGAAACCAGGGCGTCGCACTCCTTGTTGCGCAGCAGGTCCGTGGCCACGACGATGGACGCATCCTTCTTCGTCTTGACGGCGATGGCCGGATGCTCATGCATATCGATGACCTGGGACGCATGTTTGATGGAAAGGTGCGGATTGTTTTCCGCGCCGTATTTTTTCAGCAAATCCTGAATGGTAGGTTCGTCACCTACCAACACGACATCGCAACCGTATTCCTGCACGGCCATGACGGCGCCCATAACCAGTTCGGAAGGCCCGTAGTCCGTTCCCATTACGTCTAATGCGATCTTCATGCTTCTCGCTGCTCCTTCTCCTGCCCTACGGCTACGATGATGAATTTGGCCCGGAACACTTCGACACGCTCGTTCCGGATGATGACTTTGATATAGTAACGGTCGCCCTTGATGTGCATGACCTCGGCTTTGGCGACGAGGCGGTCACCGGGATGCACGGGCACCTTGTACTTCACATTGCTGACGGCCGTCAGCGCGAAATCCGTGTCCACCAGGGACAGGGCCAGCGTATCGGCCATGGCGAACATGAAATACCCGCGGCCCACGCCGGTCTTTTCCAGCACCATGTCGTTGGAGATGGTCAGCGTGGAAATGCCGACCCGGTTCAACTCCAGGTCCACGAGCTCACCGACGATATCCTTCTTGTCGATGGCCCGCAGGCGGGTCTGCGCCTCACTCGCCATCTGGCGGGTGCGCACGCGTAATTCGGGAATGTTGAGGCAGATGCGGTCCAGCCGGACCGTCGGCACGCTGACATGCAGCGAATCCGCCAGCTGCGCGTCCGTCAAAAATGGATTCTTGTGAATCAGCGTCTGCAGCTGCTTCTGCCGTATTAACTTTTTGGAAGAATTCATTTTATCACCCGGACTTTATTACCTTGATTTTATTACCTAGTCATAATATCTGTTGCTATTATACAGGGTACGATGTCGTAATGCAAGCCCCGGCACGCAAATTTTTCCCGAAATTCCGTGAATCTGACACTAATACCATTATAAAAAGAAAAAACCCCGAAACCCGTAAAGGGCTCAGGGTAGATTCTCCGAAATCAGTCTTCCGTCTTAACGACTTCCTTGCCATCATAGTAGCCGCAGCTGGGGCAAACACGATGGGGCATCTTCATTTCGTGGCACTGAGGACATTCAACCAGGTTGGGAGCGGTCAGTTTCCAGTTGGCACGACGGGCGTCGCGACGGGCTTTCGTCATTTTTCTCTTCGGTACTGCCATTGCAAATACACCTCCTCACACGATAATGGTGAATTTAATATTTGATGAATTGCTTTAATGCCGACAGTCTCGGGTCAATCGTCCGGGTATCGCAGTCACAGGGATGGACATTGCGGTCCGCCCCGCAGACCGGGCAGATACCCTTGCAGTCTTCCTTGCACAAGACTCTCAGAGGTTCCGCTAACAGCAGGCTCTCACGAAGCAGCTCCGTCACATCGACGAAGTCGCCCTCGTAGACATAAGCATCACTCTCAACGCTCTGACTGCCTTCCGGATAGAACTTTTCCAGCGCCTTCGCCGTGCTTTCCGCCGTGAATTCCTTCAGGCAGCGGGCACAGGTCCGCCGGACGGCTGCCTTTTCCGAGGCTTCCACCAGCAGGACATCACCGGCATTGGTGATCTTTCCTTCGATATGCACCTTACCGACCACCGGCAGGTCCTGTTCGGACAAATCCAGTTCGTCCGGACCGACATCGAAACGGAAGTCTTTCTCTCCGGTCAGCTGTTTTTTGATTTCTGCGACATTGATTTTAATCATATTTCACCAATCGTTACAATTATAGCTATCGGGAAAATCTTTGTCAAGGAAAATTACTGGACAAGCCTTCCCTCCCGGACGGGAATCCGAACCGGGCCTTGCATGGAATCTCAGGGCTTTATTATAATATGGTTGGAACGATTTGGCAACCACCCCGGTCCGGCCGAACCCATCATATTATAAAGAAGGAACCCACCATGACGATACATTGTGCAGGCCTCACGGCCGAATACAACCCTTTCCATAACGGCCACGCGCGCCAGCTGGCGATGCTGCGCGCCCAGTACGGCGATGTCCCCGTGACGGCCGTCCTGAGCGGCAGTTTCATCCAGCACGGCGAACCGGCGCTGCTGGACAAGTGGACCCGCGCGGCGGCCGCCGTCGACTGCGGCGTCGACCTCGTCCTGGAACTGCCGGTCCTCCATTCCCTGCGCAGCGCCGACTTTTTCGCTGCCGGCGGCATGGTCACCCTGGCGGCGACGGGCGTGACGGACCACGTGTTCTGCGGCGTCGAAGGCTTAGGCGAAGGCGATACGGACATGGACCGCGCCGGGCGCCTGATCCAGGACACGGCGTGTTTCCTGCGCTCGCCCGCAGGCAACGAGGCCCTGCGCCGCCTGCTGCGGGAAGGCGAATCCTACGGCACGGCCTGGGAAAAGGCCGTCCGCGCCTGGCGCCCGGAGGCCGCGCCCCTGCTGAAAGGGTCCAACAACATCCTGGCCCTGGCCTATGAGAAGGCCATCGGGCAGTACGGCCTGCCCCTGACCCTTCATCCCCTGCCCCGCCTCGGCGAACGCTACACGAGCACGCAGCTGGTGCCGCCGTACGCCTCCGCGTCGGCCATCCGGCACTTTCTGGAAAGCGGCGCTGCCGCCGGAAATCCCGGCGCCGAACAAGTGCTGGCCGGCGTCCTGCCCGCCCCCAGCGCGGCCCGCCTCACGGCGGCCCTGCACGGCGGAACACCCAACCGCCGTTCCGACGCCCCGGGCCTTCTGGACACGCGTCCCTTCGGCGACCGCCTGGCCGTCCTTCTGGCCTATTTCTTCAGCGTCCACGACGCCGCGGACCTCTACAACCTGTGCAACGCCGACGCCGGCCTGTGCGCCCGCCTCTACAACGCCCGGGCCGCCCTGCAGGACGGCTGGCAGGGCTATCTGCGGGCCGTCGTCACGAAACGCTACGCCGCGCCGGTCATCCACCGCGTCTGCCTCATGCTGCTCTTCGGCCTGCCCCGCTCCTTCTGGACCCGGGAACCCCGTGCCGGCTGCCTCCGCGTGCTGGCCTTCAACGAACGGGGCCGCGCCCTGCTCCGCGAAATGAAGCAGAAGGCCGCCGCCCCCATCCTCACCAAGGCCGCCGACGCCGCGCAGTACCGCGGTGCCGACTGGTATCCGGAACTGCTGGCCGACTTCCGCGCCACGGACCTGTGGTGCCAGCTGCGCGGCTTCACCGGATTGTCCGGCCTGGACTACACCGTTTCCCCCTATTACGGCGGCTGAACGGCCTGTCCCACCGGATTTTCCGCAAACGAAAAGTGGCTCGCCCTTCCGGGCAAGCCACTTTGTTTTTTTCGTTACTGTTCTTCTTCCGGTGCGGCCGGTCCCGCTTCCTGCGGTTCTTCCGGCATTTCCGGCTGTTCCGTTTCCGCATCGTCCGGGACATGCTTGACGCGGCCTTCGATCACTTCGTTTAGTTTCTGCCGTTCCATATCGATGCTCTTGTGGTTGTCCTGCAGCGCTTTGAGGGCAGCCCCCAGGTTCTTGTCCAGCTCCCGCTCCAGGAACCCCATCATTTCGTCGGCGTACCGCACGCTGTCCTGCTTCATGTTGTCCGCATAGGAGTCGGCGTCGCTCTTCACCTGGTCGGCATAGCGCATGGCGTTGCTCTTGATGTCCTTGGCGAGGGCTTCCGCCTGCTTCACGATGTCTTCCTGGCGCAGGATGCGTTCCGCTTCCTCCTTGGCAGCCATAATGATGTGGTCCGCCTCGGTGTTCGCCTTCTCCACAATGGCCGAGGCTTCCGCCTGGGCGCCTTCCAGTATGTTCCGCTGATCCTCCAGCACCTTGCCGGCGTTCTGGACTTCCTTGGGAATCGCGTTCTGCAGATCGTAGATGATGGAAGACAGATCCTGCTCGTCGATGATGATCTTTTCCGTCAGCGGCAGACGGTTCGCTTCATCAATCAGATTGGACAGTTCGTCGAAAATCGTTTTCAAGTTTTCATTGGGTTCGATAGTATTTTTCTCAGCCATAATTCCATCCTCTTTCTTTTTATTTTGACAAAGTTTCCGTTCCGACGTTCCATCCAATAAGATGTATTAGTCGCACGGTTCCCAATTTTTCTCTTTCAGGAAGCCGCGGATCTGTTTGCCGACGCCCTTCGGCACCAGCATGTTGATGTCGCCGTCAAAGGTCAGGATTTCCCGCACGCCGGACGAACTGATGTAGGAATACTCGGCTTTCGTCATGATGAAGACCGTTTCCAGGTGTTCGTTCATCTTTTTCAGCAGCAGGGCGCGCTGGAATTCGTATTCGAAATCCGTGAACGCCCGCAGGCCGCGCACGATGAAGGGAGCTTTCTGGGCCACGCAGAAATCGTTCAAAAGGCCGCTGTAACTCGTCACCTTGACATTGGGAAGATGGGCCGTGGCCGTCTTCAGCATGGCCACCCTCTCTTCCGGCGTAAACAACGCCTTATCCTTGGTCGGATTGAAAAACACACACACGATGATTTCATCGAACATGCGGCTGGCCCGTTCGATGATGTCGAGATGACCCTTGGTCACAGGGTCGAAGCTGCCGGAGCACACTGCTCTACGCATGGCCATTCCTCCTAAAATCCTCCGGTCCGCTCACGCGGACAAATTCTGCGGATTGATTTTTCCCGGTTGAAACCTGCCGGGCCAGGCAGTCAACGTTGTTCTTCCACCGTTTCCCCGTGCCGGATGAAGGTAAGCACGGTTTCTCCGTAATGCTGGCTGCGGAACACGCCGTATCCCGCCGGTACGCTGCCGGCAATGTCGTCGTGCTGCGAATGCTCGACGATCAGCCAGCCGTCCTCTGTCAGCAAAGGGGACCGTTCCAGCTTCCGAAGCACTTTCTGCACCCAGCCTTTGTTGTAAGGCGGGTCGACGAAGATCAGGTCAAACCGTTGGTTTTGCCGGTACAGGAGATCCACCGCCGCTTCGGCATCGTACTTAAGGACCTTGCAATCCGCTTCGGCCCGGCACTTGGCGATGTTGCTGCGCACCAGTTTCAGCGAATTGCGGTTGTTGTCGACAAATTGAATGAGGCCGGCTCCGCGGCTCCAGCTTTCCAGTCCCAGGTTGCCCGTGCCCGCAAACAGGTCCAGCACCGCCGCGCCTTGCACTTTCGGCCCGATGATGTTGAACAGGGATTCCTTCACCCGGTCCGCCGTCGGACGGACATCGTAGTTTTTCGGCACGGTCAGGTGAAGACCCCGGGCTTTTCCCGTAATGATCCGCATAGATTGCAGTCCAGCCTTTCTGCGGCGGTCCCGGTTCCGTTCCGCCCTTCCGGCCACTATCCGTAGCCCCGGTGCAGGGAACTTTTCCTATATATAGAATACAGACCGCCATATTCCTTTTTATAATACATCAAATGGGCCATTTTGTCACTTTCTTTCCCTGTTTTTCATGACAGGAAACTTTTAGTTGACAAAGCCCGGCGAATCCTGTATACTATCCTTGTTGTCGGGGCGTAGCGCAGTTTGGTAGCGCGCTTGTTTCGGGTACAAGAGGCCGTGAGTTCGAATCTCGCCGCCCCGACCATCTTCAAAAAGACAGGACCGCGCGGCGGTCTTTTTTTATGCCCTGCAGGCCCCTTGCCGGCCGTACGAAAAAATCTCCGGAACCGCGGAATAACCGCGGCGTCCGGAGATTTTGCGTTTTCGCGGCCCCTCCCTGTCACAGGAAGTTCGGCATGGAAAATCCTTTGGGCACTTCCCCGCCCCGGGGCACGACGACGAAGTCTTCGTCGATGTTGTTGGCGGCAGCCTTCTTCAGGATGCCGCAGGTGCCTTCCATGACCGTCAGGGTGCCGTCGATGGCGTCCAGGGTCGGTTTCAGGTAGGTCTTGACGGGTTCTAAGTCGTAGCAGCCCGTGTCAATCAGGTAGAAATGGTTGAATTTGCCGTACACGCTGCGCAGAAAGGCTTTGGCCCCTTCGACGCCGTGCTTTGCGGCCAGCTTGTCGAAATCCAGGTCCGACCGTTTCTGGAACTCGGCCCAGTCCTTCGTCATGAAGACGCCGGCCATGTCCCGTTTCTGCCGCACGCCGGCCAGCTTGTCCCCCGAAAGCAGGATATCGATGCAGTCCCGCGAGCGGGGCACCACCAGTTCCGCCGTCGTCGCCTTCAGGCCGACCGTGCTGCCGCCGCAGCCCGAAGGCAGCACGATGACGCGGTCCACGTTGGCCACGCGGTCGATGCAGTCCTGCAGGTACGTGTGCAGCTCCTGCGGCACGCTGTGCAGCCGCTGGGGCAGGACGAAGACCGTGTCGGCGCAGCCCGCTTCTTCCAGGGCCTTTAACAACTCCCCTTTCAACGTGGGGCACGTGAAAATGACGCGTTTCATATGGGTTCCCCTTTCTTTCCGTTCCCCGCGGCCCTCAAAACGTGAGCCGCATCTGGTACCAGGTCACGCCGCCGTGGGTGGACCCGGACACGCCTTCGGACACGAAGCCGAACTTGGCGTAATAGGGCACCAGCTTGTCCTTGCAGGTCAGGACGATGCCTTTCCGTCCTTCCTTGCGGGCTTCCGCCTTCAGGGCCTCGATGAGGCGCCCCGCGCAGCCGCGGCGCCGGTACGGCGGAATCGTGTTAAGGCCGAAGATCATCTGCCACGCCCCCTGCTCGTTGTGGAGCGAGGCGTCGGCGTACATTTCGTCCCGCAGGTCCTTTTCGTCCGTCACGAAGCCGTCGATGAACCCCACGAGCCGGTCCCCGTCGAAGAGGAGCAGGAAATGGTTCCCGTACACGGCCAGCCGGTCGCGGAACTCCGCTTCCGTAGCCGCCTCCGCCGCGGGGAAACAGGCCGCTTCGACGGCCGCCACGGCTTCTACATCTGCCTTTGTCGCTTTGCGTATCTCCATCTGTCAAAACACCTTTCCGAATCGTTTTTGTCGTTCCCGGTCCCGGAACGGAAAAGGCCCCGGAACCCGTCTGAGTTCCGGAGCCTGTCGTTGCGGAAACATCCAGCTTGTCATCGCGCCGCCTGCCGGCGTGCCTTCAGCGGCGGGAGCCGAAGAAGGTGTAGGCCCGCAGCAGGATGTAGATCACGATACAGCCCCAGATCAGGTTCGTGAATCCTGTGCGCGGCATGGTGACGTTCATGATGATGAGCACCAGGATGAGGATGTCGTAAATCTTCATGGCTTCCCTCAGCCCTGCGTCACGACGCGGATGTTCGTCACGTTGAAGGCCTTGGCGATGGCCGGAATGGCATCGCGTTCAATGAAGGTGCGGTGCAGTTCGCTTTCAGCCACGATGAGGCAGCGTTCGCCCGCCACGTTGATGTTGTGGATGCGGGTGATGAGGCGTTCGAACTCGGCGTCGCCCAGTTCTTCACGCAGTTTCTTCAGGCCCGGCATCAGCTGGGGTTTTTCTTTCGCCATGCGTTTTTCCAGCGGGGAAAAGGGCACCGTCACAACGCGGGCGTCGCGCGCCACGACGAAATCTTCTTCATGTTCGCCAGGTACAATCAGGTCAGGTCTCATTTTTTATTCCTCCTCATATATACGTTCCCTGCTTGCGCAGGATTACTGTGTGGTCATACATAATAATTATATTTTATTGGCGGGCGTACGTCAAGGAGGGACATCGCCGCCGCGCCGTGCCCCCGGCCGCCGGGAAAGGCCCCGGATTTGCCTTAACAGGCGGAAAGTAGTACAATGAGGGGAACGAATGAAACACCATCGATTAGGAGGATTTTACAATGTCTGTTTTTGATGTTTTAAAGGAACGCGGCTTCATCGCCCAGTTATCCCACGAAGACGAGATCCGTGAGCTGCTGGAAAACGAGAAGATCACGTTCTATATCGGCTTTGATCCCACCGCGGACAGCCTGCATGTCGGCCATTTCATCGCCCTCATGGCCATGGCCCATATGCAGCGCGCGGGCCATCGCCCCATCGCCCTGCTCGGCGGCGGCACCGGTATGATCGGCGACCCGTCCGGCAAGGATTCCATGCGCAAGATGCTGACGCCGGAATTCATCCAGCACAACATCGAATGCTTCAAGAAGCAGATGAGCAAGTTCATCGACTTTTCCGACGGCAAGGCCCTCATGGTCAACAACGGGGACTGGCTGCTCGGCCTGAACTACGTCAAGCTGCTGCGCGAAGTGGGCGTCCATTTCAGCGTCAACCGCATGCTGGCTGCCGAATGCTACAAGAAACGCTGGGAAAAGGGCCTCACCTTCTTCGAGTTCAACTACATGATCATGCAGGCCTATGACTTCTACACCCTGCACAAGAAATACAACTGCATCATGGAACTGGGCGGCGACGACCAGTGGTCCAACATGATCGCCGGCGTCGAGCTGATCCGCCGCAAGGACCAGAAACCGGCTTACTGCATGACCTTCAACCTGCTCACCACGGCGGACGGCCGCAAGATGGGCAAAACGGAAAAGGGCGCCCTGTGGCTGGATCCGGCCAAGACTTCGCCCTACGAATTCTACCAGTACTGGCGCAACATCGACGACGCCGACGTGGAGAAATGCCTGGCCCTGCTCACCTTCCTGCCCATGGACGAAGTACGGCGCCTGGGTTCCTATAAAGACGAAAAGATCAACGAAGCCAAGAAGGTCCTGGCTTACGAAGTGACGAAACTGGTCCATGGCCAGGAAGAGGCCGACAAGGCCGTCAAGGCCACGGAAGCCCTCTTCGGCGGCGGCGCGAACCTGGATAACGTGCCGACGCTGGAAATCACGGCAGCCGACAAGACGGCCAAACTGATCGACGTCCTGACGGCGCAGAAGGTCTTCTCCAGCAAGCGCGAAGCGCGCCAGATGATCGCCCAGCACGGCCTCTACCTGAACAACGAAGCCGTGGACGACGTCGATGCCGCCCTGGCTCCGGAACTGTTCGAAAAAGACGGCGGTGTCCTCATCCGCAAGGGCAAGAAGAAATACTACCGTCTCGTCGTAAAATGATTTCCGCATCCCCGGAACGGACCGTCGCAACGGCGGTCCGTTTCTTTGGACGTAAAAAATGACAGAAAATAAAATCAGTTCCTGGAAAGGGAAGGGATCATCATGAACAACAATCTGACCTGGGGAAAACTGGTCGCCATCAGCTTCGTCCTCTTTTCGAGCTTCTTCGGCGCCGGCAACCTGCTCTTTCCGCCCCTGTTCGGCTACCTGTCGGGCAGCAACCTGAATTTGGCGGCCCTGGGGTTCTGCATCACCGGTGTCGGCCTGCCCATCCTGGCCGTGCTGGCCGTCGCCTGCACGGGCACGGATGACCTGACGGAAGTCGCCCGCCCTGTGAACGTGGCCTATGCCAAGATCCTCCTCTTCACGACGAGCCTCGTTCTCGGCCCCCTCTTCGCCATTCCGCGCACGGCGGCCTTCAGTTACGAAATCGGCATCGCGCCCCATTTGGGAGGTTCGAGCGCAGTACATCTTTTCGTGTATTCCGTCGTCTATTTCATTTTCAGTTATTACGTGGCCAACAACGGCAGCAAGGTGCTCAACTGGCTGGGCAAAGTGCTCACGCCGGCCCTGTTGATCTGCCTGGCCGCCCTGTTCGTCTGTGTCCTGGCCGGGCCGTCCTTCACGCCCCAGCCGCCGCAGGACCTGTATTTGACGAACCCCTTCCTGAAAGGCTTCCAGGAAGGCTACAACACGATGGACCTGCTGGCGGGCCTGCTCTTTGCGGGCGGCACGCTGGCCTCCATCCGCGCCTTCGGCGTCACGGGGAAGAAGGAAATGATCAAGGCCTGCTCCCTGGCCGGGCTCATCGCCATGATCCTGCTGGCCGCCATTTATTACCTGCTCGCCTACTCCGGTGCCGAAGCGCACCGCTACCTGGAAGGGTCCTTCGCGAACGGCGCCCCCGTCCTGATGGCCATTTCCTATGAATACCTGGGCACGTACGGCTCCTGGATCCTGTCCATCATCATCATCCTGGCCTGCCTGACCACGAGCATCGGCCTCATCTCGTCCATTTCCCATTATTTCTTCATCCTCTTCAACCACCAGATGACGCAGAAGCGGCTGGCTTTCTGGATCGCCCTGGTCAGCCTGGGCATTTCGAACTTCGGCCTCACGAGCATCATCCAGGGCGCCATCCCCGTGCTGTGCTTCCTCTACCCCATCATCATCGCCCTGTCGCTCCTGAATGTCTGCGGCTTCACGGGCAACAAGCGGGTGTTCCGCTGCACCATGTGGATCGTCACCGTGGCCTCCGTCTTTGAAGGCCTCAAGGCCGCCAACGTCCAGATTCCCGCCACGATGCAGGACTCGCTGGCCGTCATCCCGCTCTACAGCGACGGGTTCGGCTGGCTCACCATCGCCATCGTCGGCGCCGTCGTCGGCATCCTCTTCGACCACTATAAGAAGTCCCAGGAAAAAAAATCGGCGTGAGTTGAAAAAAAGTCCTCGAAAATTCTGCCGGAAAACGATATAATAACAGTTAGGCCATCAGCCTTTCAACACTTTGTAAGGACACTGCCTCCCGGCAGTGCAGGAGGAATCTACATGAAACTGAACCACATCGCCGCAGCGGCAGCCCTGACCTGCTCGCTGCTCGTACCCATGGCTGCCCATGCGCAGTATCTGCCGTATTTTACGGAATCCGAAACGAACTACCAGACCTACACGAACGTCCTGGACAAGGAAATCAACCGGCCCCAGAACAAGTACTCTCCCCAGGGCCATATGGTGAAGGCGGAACAGCTGATCCGCGAAGGCAAAGGGGAAGAAGCCCTGAAGGAAGCGAACTTCGCCCTCCAGCAGGACACGGAGAACCAGCGCGCCAACTTCGACCAGGGTCTCGCCTATTTCCTGCTCAAGGACTATGACAAGGCCATCAAGTCCTACAGCAAGTGCCTGGGCTCCCAGAACTATTTCGCGCCGGCCTTCAACAACCGCGCCGAATGCTATGGCCTGAAGGGGGACTTCAAGAACGCCCTGAGCGACTACCGCCTGGCCCTGAACATGGAAAAAGGCGATAAGGAGTACATCTACACGGACCTGAACAAGACCTATGCCACGTTCAAGGACAGCAAAAAGGCCGACAACGAAAAGCTCAAGGCCGAATTCGAAGAACTCCTGAAACGGTAATTCCGAAACGAAAAATCGCGATGCTGAACCAATCAGCACCGCGATTTTTTTATGCTTCTCAATCGGCCGTATCCGTTTTGCGGGCCGCGCCTGTAATCAGCCATGTTCTTGCCATCGTGTTGCACCTCAGAATGCTTCCTTGAATACCTGATAGATTTCGTCCGGGCCCATCTGGCGGTAGCTGCCGGGCGAAGCCACGCAGCCGGCGGCAATGGGTTTCAGCAGGCTTTCGTCCTGCATGCCCAGCTCCCGCAGGGTCGTCGGCATGCCGATTTCCTTGATGAAGGCCGCCAGGGCTTCCACGCCTTCCTTGGCCAGTTCTTCTTCGCTCTTCCCTGCTGCCGGGATATCCCACACCCGGGTTGCGAAGCGGGCGAACTTGGAGGCCCCGTCCTTATAGATGTGGCGGTAATAGACCGGATGCAGCACGGACAGGCCGCAGCCGTGGTTGCAGTTCGTGTAGGCGCCCAGGGAGTGTTCCAGGATATGGCACTGGAAATCGGTCTTTTTGCCCAGTTTCAGGATGCGGTTTTCCGCCATGGTGGACAGCCAGACCAGGTTGCTCCGCGCGTTGTAGTCTTCCGGATTCCTGAGGGCGGCGCGCAGGTTGCGGACGACGCTCTTCATGAGGGCTTCGTTCATGCTGTCGGACACGTTGTCCGTGTCGGGGGCGCTGAAGTAGATCTCCATCATGTGGGACAGGCTGTCGAAGGCACCGGAAACGAACTGCTTGTGCGGTACCGACAGGGTGTAGAGCGGGTCCAGGATGGCGAACTTCGCGTTCAGGGCCGGATAATCGCGGCCGGTCTTCACCTTCAGGTCTTCGTTGGTGATGACGGCGCCGCCGTTCATTTCGCTGCCCGTGCCGGACACGGTCAGGATGATGCCCAGGGGCACCGTCGGGAAATCGATGGTGCCGGCCTTGGCCCAGAAATCGGCCCAGACATCGCCGTCGTATACGGCGGCCAGGGCAATGGCCTTGCAGCAGTCGAACACGGAACCGCCGCCGACGGCCAGGATCAGGTCCGCATGGCACTTACGCGCCGCCGCGGCGCCTTCAAGCACCTTGGCGTACGTGGGGTTCGACATGATGCCGGCAAATTCCGTCACGGTCTTGCCGGCGGCCTTCAGGATGGCCATCACTTCGTCGTAGATGCCGTTGCGCTTGATGGAGCCGCCGCCGTAGGCCAGCATCACGTTCGGTCCGTATTGTTTCAGCAGGTCCGGCAGGTAGCGGGACACTGCCTTTTTACCAAAATATGCCTTCGTACTGTTTTCAAAGACAAAATCTTCCATGGGTATCCTCCTCGATGGCAGTCTCGTTGGGCCGGCTTATTTCGCCAGGCCTTTTTCTTTCATCCAGTCTTCAATCAAATCGGCGATCTGCTTGTTGTTGCGGTCGCTCATCAGGAAATGGGTGTTGCCCTTGATGCCCAGTTCGGGCAGCAGGATCAGGCGGGCGTCACCGCCGTGCTTGTTGATGGTGTCCACCCAGATGCGGGCCATGTCGACGCGGACACGCCAGTTATCCAGGTTCCACTGTTCCGTCCGTTCCGACGGGATATTGTCGCCGTAGATGACCACGATGGGCATCTTCGTCAGTTTCTCGAACCATTCTTTCGAAACGATGCTGGGCTTGAGGGCGCCGAAGGGGCTCGACGTCTCCATCGGGGCCGGTGCTTCCTCTTTCGTGAACACATAGCCGCTGCCCGGTTCCAGGGCCACGATGCCTTTCACTTTGTCGCTCTTCATGGCCGTCAGCCAGCCCGGGCCGCCGCCCTGGGAGTGGGTCACGAGGACCGCCCTGCCCGATTTTTCGAGGACGGCCGCCATGGCGTCGCTGACCACGTTGGCATCAAAGGTGCCCGTGTTCGGCGTCATGGAACGGAAGAACTCCTCGCGGGCCGCTTCGTTCCATTTGACCTGCACGCCGGGATAATAGTCCGGATAGAGGCCGATGCGGAAGTTGTCGTACCAGAGCTGTTCCATGGGTTTGTTCGAAATGGTGCCGCCCGTCATGGACTGGCCGGCGCGGCCGCGCCGCGGCTGATCCACCACGTAGGTACTGTACCCCTTTTCCAGGAAGATGTTCTGGAAGCCGTCGCGCCCGTCGGGCGTCGTTTCCCAGGTCTTGCCGGACTGGCCGGCGCCGTGCAGGAAGACGATGGCGTTCCGTTTCGGATGAACCGGTTTCTGGTAGAACACGTAGGCGTGGTCCCCGTGCAGGGTCTGCCCTGCCGAATCCAGGGGTTTCGAATTATCGAGCTTCCCTTCCGACTGGGCGACGGACCCGCCGGCGGTGAAACTGCCCTGCGACGCGATCGTCACGGGTTTGCTGAACGCCCCGGCCGTAGCGGTGAGGGCCATGAGGGATGCTGCAACAGCTGCTGCTAAAAATTTCTTCATTGTGTTTGCCTCCATTCCGACTTGTACATCGTACTGTATCATGTCCAGATTCCATAGCGGATTTCTTTTGCTGTAATCATAATACCCTATTGATGGCAGTTTGCACAATATCAATGGGACATATTACCATGCGTCCAGTGCATACTCTTCCCCGCCTCGCCCGATGGGAAAAAGGGCCTGCCGCAGGGCGGCGTTCACGTATTCCGGAACCCAGTAGGTCTGGATGTGGCTGGCGCCGGGGATCAGGAACAGTTCCTTGTTGTTCGTGCCGGTGGCTTTCTTGAAGGCGTCTTCCGTCATGTAGAGGGTGTCGGCCTTGCTGCCGGCTGCCTCTTTGGCACGCTGGGCGGACGCTTCGGCCAGACGTTTCTGCGTCGTGGCCTTGGAGGCGCTCAGGAAGCCGTCGCGGCGTACGACGCCGGAGTTGAACATGGACAGGATGGCAACGGCCTTGATGCGCTTATCCGTCTGGGAAGCCTTCAAGGTGTATCCGCCGCCGCCACAGATGCCGAGTGCGCCGATACGGTCCGGATCCACGCCCGGGAACGGGGCAATGATGTCGACCATGCCATGAATATCTTCCACACGGAAGGCCGGGTTATCGAGATTGCGGGGCGTACCGCCACTGGCACCCTGGAAGGAGGCATCGGCTGCCATGGTGATGTAGCCGGCTTCGGCCAGACGCTGTGCGTACAGGCCGGCCACCTGCTCCTTGACACCGCCGTTCGGGTGGGCCACGACGACGGTCGGATACTTTTTGTCGGATTGCCTGTCATAGCCTGCCGGCGTATAGATGTTGGCGGCAATGGTGTTGCCGTTCAGGTTGTACGTGACAGGATGGATATTCACCTTGCCGGCTTCGTTCTTCGTGACAGCGCCGCGATAGACCAGGCCGAACGGATTGGAGTTCGGGCTCTTGACCTCGCTCAGGGGAATTTCTTTCAAATCCTTCGCGCCGAAGAACGCCATCAAGAATGGACTTTAGTTCCTTTTCGGCCTCTGCTCGAAAAATGCTCCCACTCATGAGCCGGTGTCCGATGTTTTCCACCTTAGGCCGTTCGGAGAAGTCTAACTTCAATTCTCCACAGAACACTTCAATGCTTTGTGAAAGTTTGTGTCGTTCGTCGCTGCTCGCGAAGAAATTGCGCGGGTACCTTTTCCCTTGGTCTCTCGCGGCCTCGGCAGCGTCCATCCAGTCCTTCTTTGAGGCTTTCGCGCTGATTTCTATCATGGCCCTTTTCGTTTTCTTGCCGGCGGCACTGGCCGGTTTCGCACTACTTTTCGACGCGCCCATTTCCTGCTCGTTAATCCACGCGTCTTCTTGACCTAGCTTGTAGTTCACGGCCTCTTCCAATTCGTAAAGGTGCGCCCTCTCGAGCTGTGTAGGGGCCGATTCGCTCGCTTTTGCAATCTCTTTTTTGATTGCCCTGAGTTCCTTCTGATATGCCTTTGCTCCCTCGATCGTCGCTTTCTGCTTGTCAAACTTACGCGAAAGCTGGCTATACCTGGCCTTTAACTCTTTAGCCGTCGCCGGCTTCCCGGCCCTGCTACTCCCGGACGACCCGCCAACAGGGCAGCTTGCGAATTGACCGTTCTTAGCTCACGGGTGCTTACTTTCTTCCCATGCATCCAGGGTCCGCTGCAGCCTCCCGATGGCAATCCCCAGGCGCAGCGCGTCCGTTGTTTTCATTGGCTTTCCCTCCTGTTTTTTATCAATAAAAAAACCGCTCACGTCTGCACGTAAGCGGTTATGCGCTATTCTCTAAACTTTCCGAGGACGGGCTCATCTTCGCGAAAAATTTTTAACTCCTCAGGTGTCAGTTTATCGGGGAAGTCGCGGTAAAAATTGTACTCTTTTTTCTTGTCAAAACTGAATACAAGCACCCCTGTGACTCCAGGCGTATCTTTCCACCACACGCGGCTGTTCGGGTCGCTCTTATCCCATTTCGCGGTCATTTTATCCCACCTCCGGTTCCTTTTTTCTGCTGACTCTTGTTAGAACATCATACTCAGGCACATGGCTACCGAAGCTACGCAGTCTCCGTAGGCGGTGATTGGAAATTTCCCTTCTTCATATTCTTGTAAGTCGCTTTTATACCTTCTTGCGATTATTTCTTGTGTCTCTTTTTTAGCGAGATAACTTTTTACCTCTTCTTGGTCGAATGCCGGGAGGACTTCCTGCGTGGCAGTCATTACGTCTTTTGCGTATTGCTTGTAATCCGGGAATTGCTTCATGTTTCCTCCTCCAGCCGCTTGTTCCTTATTTCCGCGGCGGCGTCATAATCTTTCCCCATCGGCAGAGCACTTTTTACCTTGTTTTTATCATAAAGCGGAGGAATACTTGCTTTCGCTTTTGCAATCGCCGCAGGGAAATTAGCCGAGGTCATGGACCGCAGTTTGAGAGGCTTGCTTGCTCTTCTTCCCTGCTTTTCGCCCTCTTCACGCTCCACCATATCACTTTTATTTGCACTTATCAAGTTTTCGGCGGCGCCGGCGGAAGGCCATTTCTATTCTGTACTTTGGTTCCCACAGGGGTGCCTGCTTTTTCATGTTCCACCTCTCGTTCAGGTAAAGAAAAACCGCCCAGCGTCATGGGCGGTTCGTTACTTTATTAAATTCCAGGGACGCAGTCATTGATTCCTTTGGCCATTCTCATAGCACGCTGCATCAGGCTGTTTTCATTCAGGTATTCCAGGCCCTTCAGGGTAATCCGCGGACGTCCCTTGCTGACCAGGAAGTTCCCGGCGGCATCCGTGTCCACGGAAATCCCTTCTATCAGGCCTTCCTGGAGCAGCATCCGCAACAGGGACAGCAGCCTAGCCCGGGTAATCCCCAGGGTTTCTGGTGATATGCTGCGCTCGTCGAATGCTTCTGTGTCCATGCTGGCTTCCAGAACGGAAAGAATGCGGTAGATAATCCGGATGTTATCCATCAGTGTTTTCCTCGATCTTCACAAATTTGGTTAACATAAAGGACTACATCTTCTGAGCTCTGTAATTCTTTATTTTCGATACCATTGATGATTTCTTGCCGTTCGTCATCGGTTTTCAGCATAGCCCTTGTACAAAAAACAAATTCATCATCGTTCCAGATGGTTCGTAGGCACTTCTCCATTATATTTTCTACTCCCTTGGCTGCTGGAAGTATCATCGATGCCTTGCTCATTTTATTGGTTCCTTTCTGATAAACCTGTATTCATTAAATCCCAGATTTTCAAAGAAATACACATTGTTCCCAATTGCTTTGTATAAAAATTTCTTTTTTCTCTCTTCTTTGGTTAAATTAGTATTTAGCTCGCTTACCACCATTGCGTACTCTTCTTTTGGTAATTGTATCGTGGCAGGCCGGCGATTGATATTTCTTTTTAACTTACCATGGTTTTCCTGTTTTATCAAGCTATCCTTTTTGTTGCCCTTTTCTCCAAACCGCCCATTATTTTCACGCGGCTGCCCTTTGTACGAGGCTGCATCTGTCGTTCTCTGTGGCTCCATATTTCGCCCTGGAGCCGTTTTTTCTTTTGGCGTAGGTAGTTTGTCCTGTCCTGGCTTTTCTCCGTTCTCAGGCTTATTTTCTGGGGTGCTCTGGTCTTCTCCTCCGAACAGACTACCCATATCTCCCATCCCCTCGTTCGGGTCCTGGATAGTGGCGTCTGCCTTCTCGATATCCTCATCGGTGATATTGGTCCACATGCCGGTGATTTCACTCTGGGCCCGCAGCTCCTTCAGGGCCGTACGCTGCGAAATCAGCCCGGCCTGGAAGGCTTTTGTCACGCTGTCCGTGTTCTTGCTCGCCAGGTCGCTCATCTCATCTTCGTCCGAACAGCTTGGTAACAGGAGTTTCGGCCGCGCCGGCCACATCCATCATGAACCGGTCGTACGTATCAGCGATGCCGCCGAACGTGTATTGATGCGTCTCGAAACTGTCATTTTCCCCGAGGATCTGCAGCGAGTTGTTGTTCATCATGGCGTTGAGGCCCATGATGGTCCGATACAGGTCCGCTTGTGCCTGCTCTCCGCCCGTCGCCAGAATCTGGCTCATGCCTTCCATCTTCATGACGCGAAGGTTGGCCATGAAAGTCAGCATGGCAATATTCCAGGAGACGTTGTCGCGCTTTTTCAGTTCGTCGATGACGTGCTCCAGCTCGCTGGCGCCCCAGTAATTTTCGGCCAGTTGCTCGTAGTACGGCAGCGGCTGCCCGATAAAGCGGATTATACGTGAATGGTGAACCTTGATTCCCTTGGGATACATGTCGCAGGTTACGTCGTAAAATTCGGGAAGCCCGAAGTCGCCGTCTGTCGGATCCTGAATCAGGCTGCTTTCCGGTGTGATACCGTTCCAGCGGTCCAGAACGAGCAGGCCCTTGTAATCGCCCGGCAGGAAGAGCGAGCCTTGCTCTGGGTACGCTTTCGGTCCAAAGTACATACCCGTCATGCGGCGGACGCCACGCCGGAAATAAGACCGGCAGGAGCTCTCGCTCATGTTCGTCCGATCCGCAATGGATCCCCAGCTTTCGCCCTGGATTCCTCGATACGTCACGACCTCTTTCTCAGTCGGTGGCAAATGCTCCAGGCACTGAGCGATGCAGTGCAGGACGGTCCGATACTTGTCATACTCTGCCCGCATCCTGCGCAGGGATTCCGGGTCGTCCTCCCGCCGCAGGCAGTCCGCTTCTTGCGAGCTTGGCTTACTGAATCCTTCCGGGGATCCCGCCCACGAATCCGCGCCGTGAAATAAAACAGGCCGTCAGGATTTTCTTCCTGCGGCCTGTTTTTTGTACCGTTTTTGTACCACTTTAGACTTGAATAGTCGTTTAAACGCTGCTTTTATCGATGTTTGGGGCAGATTTTCTGTGGAAAACAAAAAATCCCCGAAACCGCTTTATAATGCAGTTTCGGGGTTGTTCTCCGTGGTACTCGGACTGGGGCTCGAACCCAGGACCTCTGCCATGTGAGGGCAGCACTCTAACCAACTGAGCTATCCGAGCATATAAAAACCATGCACCCCAGTTTCCCGCCCTGTATTCTTCGTACCGGGACGCGGCAGACTCTTCATCATGCCTCAGATGCATGGACAGGGGATATTGCTATCTCCGTTTTCTTATTGTACTACTTTCACGGGAAACTTTCCAGTCTTTTTTTCATTTGCGGCAATTTTTTTGGGATACATCGGGCCCGAAAGGGTGCCGTGCCCCCTGCCGCCGGCGGAATGGCCGGATAACGAAAAGCCGGCAGTGCGCGAGGCCCGCGCCTGCCGACCATTGTTTTGGTTATATCTTCCACATTGTCTTCAGTCCCGACGGATTGGGATGACCGATACCGTGTGCCTTACGGAAATATTCCTCCAGGTAAGATTTCAGGATGCGTTCCGTGGCCTCTGTTTTCGTCTGGCCTACCTCGTCGCTATACCGTTCCAGCAGATCCAGAACTTCCGTCTTCATGTAGAAATTTACACGGCGGCCGTCTTTTTTTGCTCTGCCCATAGTGATACCTCTTGCTTTCTTGATTGATTTGGTCGAAACGCGGCTGAAAAGTGAACCGGCATACGCCTCCTTTCCTCTTGAAATACCCCGGCGCGCTGTCCTGCGTGCCGACATATATATACTCCTCATTTCGACTTCATTATACAAAATGTGGAAATTTATGTCTAGATTCATTCGAAAGAAAATTTAAAATATTTCACATTCTTCCGACGCAAATGCTTTCTCCGGACCCTGCCCTTATAGTATAATAGAGAGTAGCGGAGTGCCTGTATCCTGCCCTTGAACGGGCTATGGCACTACTAACCCGAAGGAGGAAATGAAATGCTCAAAACACGTAAAGTCGTCATTATCGGCAGTGGCCATGTAGGTTCCCACGTCGCCCTGAACCTGATTCAGTCCGGTGAAGCGGATGAAATCGCCCTCATCGATATCGTTCCCAACAAGGCGGCTGCCCAGGCCATGGATCTGGACGACGGCATCGCCGGCGCGCTGTGCCGCCGCGACTGCAGAGTTTACGAAGGCACGTACGAGGATTTGAACGATGCTTCCTTTATGGTCGTGGCGTTCGGCCGTTCCCGCAAACCCGGCGAGACCCGCCTCGACATGTTCGATGACTCCATCCGTTCGGCCAACGAGGTGCTCGGCCACCTGAAGAAAGTCAACTTCAAGGGCATCATGATCAGCATCTCCAACCCGGCGGACATCATCTGCGAATATATCCGCCGCAAAATGGACTGGAACCCGCACCGCTGCTTCAGCACCGGCACGAGCCTGGAAACGTTCCGCCTCATGCGCGTCGTGCACGAAGTGACCGGCGTGTCCCGCCATTCCATCCAGGGTTTCTGCATGGGCGAACACGGCAACTCCAGTTTCCCCGTGTGGTCCCATGTCTTCATCCAGGGCGTCCCCTTCCTCGAACTGCGGAAGCATAAGGCGTTCCTGCGCAAAATCAGCTTGGACGAGCTGCAGACCCGCATCCGCCGGGCCGGCGATGTGGAAATCGACGGCAAGGGCTGCACGGAATTCGGCATCGGCAATGTGGCCGGCATGCTCATTTCCGCCATCCAGCACGACCAGAAGCTGGTCTGGCCCTGCTCCACCGTCCTGACGGGCGAATACGGCCAGAAGGACGTAGCCTGCGGCGTGCCCTGCGTACTGGGCAGAAAGGGCATTGAAAAGGTCCTCGAAGTGAAACTCCTGCCGGAAGAACAGGAAAAGCTGAACAAGTCCTGCGATATCCTGCGCAGTTTCCTGGAACGGGCCGATTCCGTAAAATAAGGCACCGCTGCGGCGTCACGGCGCCGCGAAGTGTCAAGGAGGTCATCCCATGAGTTCGTTCATTATCGATTCCACGTTGTTCCGCGACCAGGTGGGTACGGCGGAGATGCGCCAGGTCTTTTCGGATGAAACCATGATGCAGAACTGGCTGGACTGCTGGGCCGCCCTGGCCGAAGCCGAGGCCGAAGTCGGCCTGGTGCCGGAAGAGGCGGCGCGCCGCATCCGCGCCTGCGCGAAGTGGCAGAACATCAACTTCCAGACCGTCCGCGAAGGGTTCCAGACGACGGACCATCCCCTCATGCCGCAGATCCGCGAATTCACGCGTGTATGCGGACCGGAGGCAGGCGGCTATATCCATTGGGGCGCTACGACACAGGACATCATGGATACCGGTGTCGTGCTCTCCATCAAGCGGGCTTACGCCATTTTCGAACGGGACACGAAGGACCTGATCCGCCTCGCCCTGGAAAAGGCGGTTAAATACCGCGGCCTGGCCATGGCCGGACGGACGCACGGGCAGCATGCCGTGCCCATCACCCTGGGCTACAAGTTCGCCATCTGGGCCGATGAGTTCGGCCGCACGCTGACGCGGCTGGAAGAAGGAAAAGACCGGATTCTGCAGGGCCAGCTAGCCGGTGCCGCCGGCACGCTCGCCTCGTTCGGCAGGGACGGCCTCACCATTCAGGAAAAGTTCTGTCATAAACTCGGCCTGGCCGTTCCCACCATCACCTGGCACGTCGCCCGGGACAGCTACGCGGAATTTGCCGCGGACCTGGCGATTCTGGCCGGCACGGTCGGGAAAATCGCCAACGAAATCATCAACCTGCAGCGCACGGAAATCGGCGAAATCGAGGAAAGTGCCGCCAAAGGCCGCGTCGGTTCGTCGACCATGCCGCAGAAACGCAATCCCATGACCTGTGAGAACATCACGGCCAACGTGCGCGTCATCCAGCAGGATGCGGAACTCGCTTTCGGCGGCATGCTGCAGGAACACGAGCGCGACATGACCTTCTGGCAGGCCGAATGGAGCTATATTCCCCAAATGTGCATCATGCTCGCCGGGTCGCTCAACATGCTGGAAAACGTGTTCCGCGATATGGTTATTCACGAAGACCGCATCCGCGAGAACCTGCACAGCACGCACGGCCTCATCGTGGCAGAACGCTGCATGCTGGAACTGGGCCGCTACCTGGGCCGCCAGAATGCGCACGATGTCCTGCACGACGGCTGTATGAAAGCCTTCGAAGAAAAGCGGCATCTGCTCGATGTGCTGCTCGAAGATCCGCGCGTCACGTCGAAGCTGGACAAGGCGCTGCTGGAAGAATTACTGGATCCCGACCATTACACAGGCAGCTGCGGCGCCCTCGTGGACCGCGTGTACAACGCCTGGAAAGACAAGGTACAGCCTATCGGCCGCACCAGCGGCTTATAGATACCCGGCACCATCGCGGTGCCTGCTTTACAAACCATTATATTGGAGGTGCATTATGAAAGGTTACGCAATGCTGAAGATCGGCTCATCCGGATGGATTGAAAAAGACCGTCCTGCCTGCGGGCATATGGATGCCATCTGCAAACCCATCGCTGTCGCGATCTGCTCGTCGGACGTACATACGCTGTGGTCCGGGGCACTGGGAGACCGCCACAACATAATCCTCGGTCATGAGTGTTGCGCAGAAGTCGTCGAAGTCGGCGACATGGTGAAGGATTTCAAACCCGGGGACAAGGTCCTGGTACCGGCCATTACGCCGGACTGGAACTCCGCTGCCGCCCAGGCCGGCTGGCAGCAGCATTCCGGCGAGATGCTGGGCGGCTGGAAATTCTCGAATTACAAGGACGGCGTCTTTGCCGATTTCTTCCACGTCAATGACGCGGACGGCAACCTCGCCCACCTGCCGGAAAGCATCGACCCGGTGGACGCCTGCATTTTGTCCGACATGGTTCCGACGGGCTTCCATTCCGTGGAACTGGCCAACGTGCAGTTCGGCGACACGGTGCTGGTCGTCGGCATCGGCCCGGTAGGCCTTATGGCCGTCCGCGGCTGCGCCCTGCGCGGTGCCAGCCGGATCATCGCCGTCGGTACGCGCCCCGTCTGCCGTGAAGTGGCCAAAGCCTACGGCGCCGACGAATTCATCAGCTACAAGGAAGGGCCCATTTCCGACCAGGTCCTGGCCCGCACGAACGGCCAGGGTGTGGACCGCGTCTGCATCGCCGGCGGCAACGTGGATACCTTCGAACAGGCCATCCGCTGCCTGAAACCGGGCGGCGTCATCGGCAACGTCAACTACCTCGGCAAGGGCGATTACGTCAAAATCCCCCGCGTCGAATGGGGCTGCGGCATGGCAAACAAGACCATCGCCGGCGGCCTGATGCCCGGCGGACGGCTGCGCATGGAAAAGCTGGCCAGCCTCGTGACGAGCGGCCGCATCGACCTGCACAAAGAAGTCACCCATGTCTTCCACGGCAAAGAACACGTGGAGGAAGCGCTGTTCATGATGCGCGACAAACCGGCTGACCTGATCAAACCCGTCGTCATCTGGGATGACTGACGCGGACGCCTGACAAGGAGTCATTGTGAAAGTACTCATCATTTCCGGGTTCCTGGGGGCCGGCAAGACCACCTTCCTCACCCGCCTCGTCCGGCGCATGCCGGATGTGGATTTCGCGATTCTGGAAAACGAGTTCGGGGAAACGGACATCGACGCCAAAATCATCGGCCAGGACGTGGATTCCCTGAAAATCTGGGAGTTGACGGAAAACTGCGTCTGCTGTACCGGCAAAGCGGATTTCCTGACCAACCTCCTGACCATTTCCTCGGCCGTCGACCCTGACGTGCTCCTCGTCGAACCGACCGGGGTCGCCAAACTGGGAAACCTGATCCGCAACATCGAAGGGCTCCATTACGACCGGATCCGTATGCTCCACCCTGTCACCATCGTGGATGCCCATGCCTTTCTGTCGGAAAAGGAGTCCTACGATGAAATCTGCCTGGACCAGATCGCCCACTCGGCCACTCTCGTTCTGTCCAAATCGGAACAGATGTCGGAGGACGAACTGGCGCCCTGTATCCGGGAGCTGCGCCAATACAACGGCCATGCGGAAATCGTGACCGGCGACTACGACCGGCGCGAAGACGCCTGGTGGCGCGGCCTGCTGACGGACCTGGTGACCAAGGACAGCGGTGCGGAAGACGGAGGTCATGACGACCACGAACACACGCACCACCACGGCGAAGAGGATACGGAAGACCTCCATACGGTCACCCTGCACCATGTGTCCCTCCCCTCGCCGGTCCACCTGCTGGCCCTGCTGCAGGACATTGCAGAAGGGCGGTTCGGTTCCGTCCCCCGGGCCAAAGGATGCCTGCCCTGCCACACGCCGGGCGAATGGATCCGCTTCGACCTGGTGGACAAGCGCTGGATGATTTCCGGGTTCCCGGCCCAGCCGGAAGCCGCGGCCACCTTCATCGGCCGCGGACTGGACGAAACAGCGCTGCAGGAACGCTTTGAAAAAGTTTGAAAACGCAATTAAAAAAGGGAAGCCCAGCCACGTACATGGCTGGGCTTCTCTCTTTATCCCCTACGCCTCTTACGCCAGGGCGGCGTCCAGAGCCTTTTTCACATGGGCCTTGATGGTGTCGTAGTCATCGCCGGGGTGCGCTTCGTAGATCTTTTCCTTGCCTACATAAAGGGTGGGGGCATAGTAAAAGTCGTACTGGCTCACCACGTCGGGATGTTCCGATTCCTCGTACCCGTCGATTTCCACGGCGGCATAGGCCGGGTTTTCCTGTTTCAGTTCCGCGAAAGCCTGTTCCGCCTTGCGGCAGTACGGGCAGTACTGCAGATAGAAAAACGTGATCTTTTGCATGGTTTCCTCCTTATGGTCCCAATTCGTTCCAATCGGCACGGGCAGGGCCCGGCCGTCAATTCCTAGTATTTTAGTAATAATACCATATATCCATCCCGGGCGTCAAGCCGTACGGCCTTTTTTGACTCCGCGGCGGAGCTCCTGTTGCACTTTTTGTGATACCCTGCCCCGTTTGTGATATAATATAAGTTAATGCAAAAATAATTGCAGTAGAAATGTCCATTGAGGCCGTACAGATTCACTACATCTTACGCTAAAGAAGGGAAAGAACATGGCTCTTAAGAAATTCACTTTTGGAATCGGCAAGACGACGCAGGATGTCGAACTGCCGGAAGAACATATCAGCGAAGTGCTGGAAGGCCGCCCGGTGCCGGCCTGCGACGTGAAACAGGCAACCATTGAGGCCATGCGCCATCCCATCGGCTGCAAGCCCCTGCAGGAAATGTTCCACAAGGGGGACAAGGTGTGCCTCGTCATTGCCGATGTGACGCGCACGTGGAACCGCTCGTCCGAGTACGTGATTCATGTGGTCAACGAGCTGAACCTGGCCGGTGTGCCCGATGAAGACATGTATATCGTCTTCGCCCAGGGCACGCACCGCGAGCAGACGCCGGAAGAGGATGTCCGCGTCGTCGGTGAGGAAGTCACGAAGCGCATCAAGATGTACCAGCACCACTGCCGCAACAACGACGAGTTGACCTGCGTGGGCACGACGAAGCTGGGCACGAAGGTCATGCTCAACAAGTACGTCGTCGCCGCGGACAAGATCATCATCATCGACGGCATCACGGCCCACCTGTTCGCCGGTTACGGCGGCGGCCGCAAGCTGATCCTCCCCGGTGTGGCGGGCTGGGACACCATTCAGGAAAACCATTGCCACGCCCTGGCCGACCATTTCGGCGCCGGCATCAATCCCAAGACGCGCAACGGCATCATCCACGACAACCCGGTCAACGACGACATGATCGAGGCCATGTCCATGCTGCGCCCGACCTTCCTGGTCCATTCCATCATCAACACGGAAGGCAAGATCAGCAACATCGTGGCCGGCGACCCTTACGAAGCCTGGCTCGAAGGCACGAAGATCTGCTACGCCAACCAGCGCGTGCCGTTCAAGCAGCGTGCCGATGTCACCTTCGCGTGCGCCGGCGGCTATCCGAAAGATGTCTCCCTCTACCAGGGCAGCAAATGCTATGACCCGGCCGATGTGACGACCAAGCACGGCGGCATCATCATCGCCATCATGGAAGCCAGCGATATCAACGAGCCGGCGGAATACCTGGGCAGCTTCAAGTACGACAACGAACAGGATATGGAAAAGGACCTGCGGGCCTGCTTCACCATCCCCTTCTTCGTGGCCTTCAACCTGTTCTGCATGACCCACCGGTACACCATTTACCTGGTGACGAAGAAGGAGAACTTCGAAGCCATCCGCAAGACGAACCAGATTCCCTGCGCCACCGTGGAAGAGGCCTGGAACCTCGCCAAGGCACAGCTGGAGCGGGAAGGCAAGAAGGATTACACCATCAACGTCATTCCCCACTGCGGCAGCATCATTGCCGAAGAACCGAAACAGAAATAACGAAACAATGAAACTTACCGGACGGGAGGGTACATCATGAGCCTTATGTTTACGCTGGCGAAATGGATGATCCGCCTGTCGGGCAACAAGAAGACGACGGCCCTGCCGCTGGATGCTTTATGCGCCCGGCTGCAGGGCTTTAACCGTTCCCGTTCCTTCTCCCTGCCCCGGGACGGGCGGTTCCGCTACCGGGAGGAGAAGATCACGCTGGACACGGACGCGGGCACGCGGGAGACTTTTCCGTGCCTCGTCATGGAGCAGAAAGAGGCGGCCAGGCCGGAACAGCGGCGGGCCATCCTGTACGTGTACGGCGGCGGCATGCTCATGGCGCCCCTGCCGCTCTTCCTGCGTTTTGCCAAGAAGATGGGCGAACGGACCGGCGCCGATATCTGGTTCCCCTATTATCCGCTGTGCGACCGCTTCACCATGCGCGACGCCGTGCGCATGATCGCTGCCGCGTACGAACGCATGACCGGACTGTACGGCGACATCCGCTGGTACGGCTTTTCATCGGGCGGCGTCCTCATCTACCTGCTGGGCGCGTACCTGAACGACCTGCGCAAGCAGGGCGGGCCTTCCCTGCCCCAGGCGAAGCGCCTCGTCCTCGTGTCCCCCGGCGGTGTGCCCGTCGACGACGAGGAGCGGCGCCTCATGGCGAAAAAGGACGCTACGGACATGATGCTGTCGTGCCGCTACATGGACACCATCCGGCCGCTCCTGACGCACGGCCGCACGGATATCCCCGCCTACATGCTGACCGGCGAAGGGGCCGACCTGACGGGGTTCCCCGAAACGTGGATCTACTACAGCACGGACGAGGTCCTGTCCGTCAAGGCGCCGGCGTTCCTGAAGGCGCTGAAACGTTACGGCGTCCCGTGCCACCTGAGGCTGGCGCCGGGCATGCCCCACTGCTACTGCGCCACCCGGTGCGCCGAAACGCAGGCCGATTACGACGAAATCATCCGGATTTTGTCCTGAACAACCGAAAAAATAATGAAACCGCAGGGTCTGCGCCCTGCGGTTTTTTTACATGGTATGCTGTTTTGCGCTCATTCGTAGCAGGCGCACATGTTCACGACCTTGCCGCGCTGCACCAGGAAGATCAGTTCCTCGCCGCGGGGGCTCCAGGTCTTGTAGATATAGCGCGTGATATGGCTCGTCGGATCTTCCGATTTGACGTCCGGCGCGCCGTAGACGGACGTCAGGACCGATTCCGCCATGCCGACGAGGACGCCGGCCGGCGTGGCCAGGCCATTGTCGGACGAGCAGTTGATGAAGTCGGCGTAGGAGCCGCCGGGCAGTTCGTAAAAGGTGATGGAATAGGAATTGCCGTAGAGATACTGCGTAATGTAGCCGCCGTCCGATTTGGAATAGACGCGGCGCATATCCGTCGGTTCGCCGTAGATCTTTTTGACCTGCCACGGCGTCGTTCCCAGCGCCACGCCGCCGATGGCCACGCCGCTCGCGGAGATGCGGGCCTGGCAGGGCGTCAGGATGGCGCAGGACAGAAAGGCCGCCAGCAGGACGGCCCCCAGTTTGCGGGTCCAATGTAACACGATATACAACCTCTTTCCGTCAGTCCGCCAACGGGGTGGCGGATGCTTTTCCCGAAATCACTTTCTTCCCTTCCTGGTTCGTGCAGGTCAGGCGCAGGGTGACCCGGTCGTCTTTGATGGCGAAGACTTTTGCCTCCGTCGTCACAAAATCCCCTGTGTGGACAGGTGCCATGAAATTGATGTTGATTTCGCCGTTGGCCACCCAGGCTTCCCCGAAGATCTGCATGAGCAGTTCCTGCAGGAAGGCGGCGCTCAGCATGCCGTGGGCGATGGTGCCGCCGAACCGCGTCGTTTTGGCGAAGTCCGGGTCGATATGCAGCGGGTTATGGTCTTCTGCCGCGTCGGCGTAACGGTTGATCATGTCCTGCGTGACATGTTTGGCCGGCAGGGTGAAGATGTCCCCTTTATGAAGTTCCGTCATGGTTTCCAACTCCTTTGTTTCTGACAGGCCGTCTGCGGCCTCCCGGCCCGTTTCCGGGCGCGGGCCTCATTCCGGCAGGATGATCGTGATGCGGCTCGTAATGGCCGGCTCTCCCGCTTCCGTACGGGCCTCCACTTCGCGCACGACGAATTTGAGACCCCGTTTTTCCGCCTTTTCCACGACTCTCCCGCTGAGGATGACCTTGTCCCCCCAGTGCAGCGGTTTCATGTAATGGAAGGCCTGTCCTGCATGGATCGTGCCGTCGAGCAGCTCTTCGTCCGTCAGTTCCTCCCAGCGGGTGAACACGGCGGCCAGGGCCGGCGGGACCAGCTTCTTTTCTTCGTAGATGGGGTTCGTGTCCCCTACGGCTGCCAGGTACTCGCGTATCTTCTTTTCCGTAATGACATATTCTTTTTCCGGATATACCTTGTCCAGGTCGACATCCGCAAATCTGACTTTCATCGTAAAACACCTGCCTAACACACTGCCGCGCGGCACCGGGGCGCCGCGTTCCCTTGGCCTGCGCCGGCGGCAGGCTGCCGCGGCTGCAAAAGGCCATATCTGTATATAGTATTAATACGACAAAAAACCGGAAAATCCTTTTCGATTTCCCGAAAAGCACAAAAAAGACCGGGCGGGTCGAACCCGTCCGGTCTGCCTATGGTTCTGTCAGATTTTCCGTATGGCCGGCTGATACATCGCTCAGTCCGCGGCGGACTTGAAGGTCTTGCCGGCATCCTTTTCGTCGGCCTTCTTCTGCTGGCTCTCTTTCCAGAGGGCGTCGGCCACCGGAGCCCATTCCTTGGCGTAGGCATCGCACTTGCCGCACAGATGGTCCACGCTTTCCTGGGACTGCAGGTCCGTGGAGGGCGCGCCGCTGGATTTCACCATCTGGCGCAGTTTTTCCGGATTTTCCAGCATCGGGCAGGGCTGCAGCATGTTCTTGTTGAAGGGCTGGCCGTTGTGGTACGCCATGAAGAGGGGCGAACGCAGGGCTTCGAGGATCGTCTTGCTACGGATGTTCGAGTCGGAGTAATGGATGAACACACAGGGGTCGATATCGCCGTTGGCGTTGATGTGCAGGTAGCGGCGGCCGCCGGCGATGCACCCGCCGACGTATTCGCCGTCGTTCTGGAAATCAACCGCAAAGAGCGGTTTTTCCGTGCGGTATTTGCGGATGCGGCGGTAGACTTCTTTGCGCTGTTCCGCCGTCGGCAGCAGGTCCGGGGACGCATCGTTGCCAACCGGCATGTAATGGAAGTACCAGATGAAGTAGGCGCCCTTTTCAATCAGCATGTCGAAGTATTCTTCCGACGTGATGGACGCGAAGTTGGCGCGCGTGTAGCACGAGGAAATGCCGAAGAAGAGTTTCTTGTCGTGGAGCACTTTCATGGCGTGCTGCACCTTGTCGTACACGCCCTGGCCGCGGCGGCTGTCCGTGGCCTTTTCGAAGCCTTCCAGGGAAATGGCCGGTACCAGGTTGCGGACCTTGAGCATGCGGTCGGCGAAGGCTTCGTCAATCATGGTGCCGTTCGTGAACATTAAGAAGATGCAGTCCGGATGGCGTTCGCAAATGGTGAACAGGTCGTCCTTGCGCACCGTCGGTTCGCCGCCCGTGTAGATGTACATGTAGACGCCCATTTCCTTGCCCTGTTTCACGATGTCGTCGATTTCGTCCAGGGTCAGGTTCAGGCGATGGCCGTATTCCGCGGCCCAGCAGCCCGTGCAATGCAGGTTGCAGGCGCTCGTCGGATCCAGCAGGATCGTCCAGGGCACGTTGCAGCCGTATTTTTTACGGTATTCTTCCTGCTTGCGCCAGCCAATCAGGTCCGCATTGATGAAGAAGTTGACCAGGACCGTCTTAGCCACCTTTTCGTCCACATTCTGCAGTATATGCTGGATATATTTGCGGTACGGATGGTCCGGATTGTTCAGCACCTGGTGCAGGGCTTCGCGGGCGCCGGCATAGTGGGAATCATCGAAATGATCGGCCCAGTCCAGAATGCGGTTCAGGTTCTTTTCAGGATCCTTGTACACATAGTGGATCGCCTGCTCCAATCCAATTTTCTTCAATACTGCTACCGTATCCATAAAAAAACGCCTCCAATAAACCCGGATGTAAATACATATATTAAATAAAACGGCAGAAGGCGGCTTGTATCCGCTCTTCTCCCGTTTACTATAGTAGCAAAAGGCGCCGGGGAAAACCATGGTCAACCGTGCCGTGTATGTACAAATTCGAACATTTATAGCAAAAGTGTCTAAAAAACTGTCATCTTTTTCGCAAAAGGAGTATAATGTTGTAATGAAAAAGATGTTCCTGCGCGTAAGGACAAAAGGCAGGAACACAGTATGCAGGAAGGCAGGAAGGTGCAGGCATCATGCGCATTACGGAAAATCTGATTTTCTCCACGGCCCTGAAACTGCTCGAGGAGCAGCCGGTCTCGAAAATCACAGTGACGGACATCGTGCGCCGCTGCCAGATCAACCGCAACACGTTCTACTACCACTTTGCCGGCATGGAGGACCTGGTGCGGCGCCTGCTGCAGGCCAAGATGAAGGAGTTCCTGGGCCTGAAACGGCGTTTCCGCCGGCCCGTCACGTTCCTGTTCTACATGATGCTCGTGGCCGCCAAATACAAAAAGGTCGTCCTGAACCTGTACCATTCGGACATGCGCGGCGCCCTCGAATCGACCATCGAATCCATCTGCCACTATTACGCCCATCTCTATATGTCGTCGCTCCAGAAGATGAACCTGTCCGACACGGACCGGGAGCTGCTGATCCGCTATTGGAAGACTATCGCCAGCGGCATCTTCCTGGACTGGCTCAAACACGATATGGAGTACGACATGCCCCATGCCATCAAGCGCATCTGCTTCCTCATGGCGGGCAACAAGTCCCTGTCCTCCTTCGACCAGGTGAAAAACTGACAGAGAAACGCAAAAAGCAGTTTTGCCTCCCCCGGCGGGTTTCCGCGGGAACGGCAAAACTGCTTTCTTTTTTGTCTGCGTCAGGGAGCGGTCCGGCTCACTTCGCCTTGGCGTCGGCCTTGGCCTGGAACTTTTCACTGTACACGGCGACCCGCGTGTGCCTGCCGCGGGAAATGACGCCGGTTTCGTCCTTTGCTTCCAGGTCGAATTCGAAGATACGGCCTTCGTGCTTCGTCAGGGTGGCCGTCACGGTGAAGGCCATGCCCAGGGGCGTCGGCGCGTCGTGGCTCAGGGAAATGAAGCTGCCCACCGTGGTCGTCCCGGCCTCGCAGTATGTGCCGGCCAGCAGCTGGGCCGCCTGTTCGTAAAGCCGCGCCAGGACAGGGGTGCCCAGAACGCGCAGCGTGCCGCTGCCCACGCGGACAGCCAGCATGTCTTCCGTAACGGTCTGTGTCAGCGTCTTGCTGACAGGTTTAGCAGTTTCCATCGTTTCATCCTTTCCGTTGGCTGAAAAAATCAGAGTTTCTCCAGCATGGCCAGCGTGTTGTCCAGATACGGCAGGTCCGCCTCTTCCAGCGTACCGGCATCGACGGCTTCCGCCAGTTTCGGGTCCACGGGAATGCGGTCCCGGCAGGCCAGGCCGTGGGCTTCGGCCACTTCGTCGACACGGCTCTTGCCGAAAATGCTGTATTCCTTGCCGCAGCCGGGGCACTTGAAGTAACTGTAATTCTCAATGAGGCCCAGGACCGGGATATCCATCATCTTCGCCATGTTGACGGCCTTTTCCACGATCATGCCGACCAGTTCCTGCGGCGAAGCGACGACCAGGACGCCGTCCAGGGGCAGCATCTGATAGGCCGTCAGGGGCACGTCGCCCGTTCCGGGAGGCATGTCGACGAACAGATAATCCACGTCGCCGTAGATGACGTCGGTCCAGAACTGCTGCAGGGCGCCGGCGATGATGGGCCCGCGCCACACGACGGGATCCGTTTCGTGGGGCAACAGCAGGTTGATGGACATGACCCCGATGCCCGTCTTCGTGCGGGCCGGGTAGATGCCGGTGTCATCCATGGGCACGCGGCCTTCCAGATGGAACGTTTTGGGAATGGACGGTCCCGTGATGTCCGCGTCCAGGATGGCCACTTTCTTGCCGGCCCGGCGCATGCGCACCGCCAGGATCGACGTGACCAGCGATTTGCCGACGCCGCCCTTGCCGCTCACGACGCCGATGACCTTCTTTATATGGCTCTGCGGATGGCAGGGTTTGCGGAACGATGCCGTCCCCTGCTGATCGTCGCAGCCTTCTTTTACGTTGCAGTGTTCGCAATCATGGTTGCAGTCTGCCATAGCGTATCATCCTCTCTTTGCTTCTCCGGTGCCTTCGCGGCACTTTCTTTAACTCTACATCAAGTCCCGCGCACTGTCAAACCGCGATTTGCTTTTTTGTCCTTTTCGTGCTAAGATGTACTGTGCAACGGGGGTGTAAAGGTTTCGACGGGTATAGGTGCCGTACGATAAGCGAGCCGTGGTTCCATCTGCACGTTAATCGGTGGACGTTTAAATTTAAACGCAGATAACGATTTTGCACTGGCTGCCTGAGTTCAGGTGACCCGTTCTGCCACTCCGGCTCCCGCAGGAGCGGACAGGACGACATTTAGCGGGATCGCCGGGTACTGACGTCCGTAAGTCCCGGTCAAATCTACGGAATAGCGATTGCAAAGCCGGTCGGCAGGCGTTGTGAAAGCGAAACCCAGTATGCTGTCTGCGCTCGGAGAAATTCGTAAGACAATATGTTCGGACAAGGGTTCGACTCCCTTCACCTCCACCAGAGTGTTCCCAGGCGAACCATCATAAGGCTCTGTATGGGCTATGGTGCGTTTGTTTTACATATTCCACTCGAATAAAAATTGACAACAGGACGACTTTATTATGGTCGTCCTGTTCTTCTTTTTTATAACGGATTACGTTATTTCTTAACTCGATACGTTATATTCTACCGTTACCCTGCGAGATAAATCTCAAATGGTTACAATCTAACGTAAAGGAGTGACGGCGATGATTAGGTTTTTGCTCAGTACCCGGCTTGGCGAGCTGAGGTACACCCAAGCCGACCTGGCTAAGAAGACAAATATTCGAGCCAGCACCATTAATGACTACTATTGGGAACTGTCTGACCGAATTAATTTGAAGCATCTGGATCTGATATGTGAGGTTCTCCAGTGTGACATTTCCGATTTGCTGGTCAGAGTGCCGGACGATGAATATGAAATCCGCACTAAGACAGGATCCATAATGAAGTCGAAGAAAAACTCCAAATAGGAAAAGCCCGGAGGCTGCAACGGCTTCCGGGCTTCTTTTTTTAAATAAAAAATCCAAAATAAGAACTTGACTTTATGTTCTTTTAGAGTGATGTATACACTACCGAAAGGAAAATACACACGGAGGTACACAGCATGAGGTATGGATTCGCATTAAGACAGCATTTTGAACTTGGGAATTTTGCTACCACGATTTCCCGCAGAACCTTTGAAGCCAACTTTACCAAGACGAAGGAAAAAGTAGTATTCACCTTCAACGGTTGGGATGGCAAAAGCTACAACGGGGAGAGCCGCCGGGCATCCGTTTACCGCACGAACATTGAGGGGTTTGAAAACATCCGGTTTGTGAAGGTCGGCAAAGGCCTGCATTACATTGTTGAAAGCAAGCTGGTCCTTGAAAAGGCGACGGGTGAATGCCACCCAGTAGCAAGCTGGTTGGTCGATGTGGAGAGGGCTTGAGGAGGTGCAGAAGATGAAGGCAAAGAACATCAACATTGCAAAGGCAAACCTGCGGGAAGCATACAACGGTTCCTACTACACGATCCTCGGAGCAGGCGGAGACCTGCAGGAATGGGTGGACGGTTACAACCAGATGTTAGCCGAAGAGGGAATCGGAAAGCCGACGGCATGGTTCTATGCCAAAGGCGCAGCGGTCAATAAGGAGTTTGGACTGACCGGGAATGAAGCCTTTAAGGCCCGCCTGACCATCCTTTTCTTCCCTCTGGATGATTTGGACATCGGCAGACTGGCCATCTTCAAACTCAGGATGAGCGACAGGTGGTTCGTTGTAGAGATTCACTTGAATTCCTCCGCAAGTTAACAGCTTCCAATACATCATTTATTGAACAAAAGTAGATTTAATTTATAATAGATCGTCTTCTTATTCTTATTTTTTATGATATGATTTGCAGGAATTTTGGCAATACGTACCTGCACGGTATTGCGCGATTTTCCCGTTGCCTTAACGATATCCGATACCGTAACACCTTGCCCATAAAACAAGGCTGACTGCAACAATATTATATAAATCTCCCTGGTCAACTCATCCTGAATGTTCAGTTCTTTAAGTTTCTGCAGATATTTATCTACCTGGTCTTTTTTGCGCCGCAATATGACAATCGTATCCGTAAAAGTATCTCTGATTAACTTGATGAAACCAATTGTAAAATCCGTCAAATCACCACGGTTAAATTCTTCTTCCGTTTTTGAGAACAAATCATAATATTTTTTTCGATTTTTTTTAATTATGATTGATAAGCGTAATGAAATTACTTTATGGAACCGCTGTGCAAGATAATACGACGTGATAAACCGGTTGGTCCTCCCGTTCCCATCATAGAAGGGGTGAATATATCCAAATAGGAAATGAAAAACACTGATTCGTACCAGAAATGGAATTTCTTCGTTATTCAATATGGCCAACGCTTGATTCATTAAGTTGATGATTTTTGATTCTGGGAAAGCCCCGCGGTGAATGATTCTCCCTACATTTGTTTCAATATCGACCGCTTCTTTTCGAAAAATTTCACCATCAAGTTTATTTGCTTCCGTTTCTGCTAAGATATCTGCATAGGCAAAGTTGTCATAGAAATGACGAATGTCTTCACAAGCTTTAAACTGAAATGGTTCGTTAGTTATTAAACTTTTATATTTATTTACCACGTTATTTAATCTGGTCGTTTCAGCACTTTTTTCATTCAGGATATTCCGGATTTCCTGCTTTGTACTCCGAACGCCTTCAATATCGTTGGTCGATTTGACTTCGTCCACTATGCAGAGCAACGCAAACTGTTTCAACACTTCTGGCGGTACATGATGGACAATATCAACCAGCTGCATATGCAGCCTGTCAATCTCCTCTGCCAATAACAGAATTTCGCGTGTATACAACATAAACGCAGGATAGGATTTCTCGTGATTGTACTGTCGGATTTCAACGCCCAGATATTGCGTCACTGGTGAATTCATGTAGCTTTTATACACCGTTTCATATTCTTCAGGATTTTGGTAATAAAGTTTCCATAAGGGGGTATAAGTCATGTTACTCACCTTCCAGTCGACAAAACCAACAGCTACAGTACCCGTATTCTTATCAATTTTTTGATATTTTGAAAACAAGTCCCATCATCTTATCAAAAACACGCATTTTTGATATTATCTTTATTGCATTATATCAAAATCGGCCATTTTTGACAAGAACTTTTGTTCGAGGATTAGACGCTACGCAATTTGCTCAGCATTAATTCGGAAGAGTTTATCCTATTCATTACAGATTCTCCGCTAAAAATAAAAGGACCCGCTACCAAAGTTGATAGCGAGTCCAGTGCCCAGCAGGAACCTGCTGAAAGCTTTTCACTCCCAAAATTATAACATGGATTTAAGTAACGTCAACGTTTGGCCCTTCAATAAAAATAATAATTGTACTAATTGTGAGGTCAACGACAATCGGAACACACCGGCCGTTATTATATTGGGAATCGTTTGAAATCGTTTGAAACAAAAGGAGTACTAAAGCAGAATAACGTATCTTTTTAATATACTTGAGAGGTTTTATTGCCTGACATTACTCAGGCCTTAAGAATTCCGCTGAACGAATTCCTGGATATCTCTATATTCTCTTTCACTCAACATTTCAGTATGTTCCACAAAATATTCCTTGTCTTTGAAATTGAATACCGTAATGAACGTTTGATCATAAGGTTGATTTGTTTTAGATTCTACCAACTTGTACTTTTTTTCTTCTGGCATGGAAAACATTCTCTTGTGTTCCGGTCTCTTTCTGTTGCTGAAATACCGAAGGAGTCCTCCCATTAAATAAATCTGAACAATCTTATTGCATGCTACAAAAAGTAAAACGGCGATAATATCATACACCGATAACAGGTGGGCCTGTTGTAAAATCTCATCTATCCTCTCTAAATCGACATATTGATTTTGCATAACCTCAAAGGTTGCTTCACTCTTCTTTTCTTGTTGGTAAATTGCAAGTTGAATTTGAACACTCATAATCAAGAAACACACTCAATAGCATAAACTTCATCGAGGAATGCATCAAATAGTTCTGACGGTGTA
>ONAN01000040.1 GCA_900315805.1 uncultured Selenomonadales bacterium | reverse complement strand
ACAGTCATTTTAATTCGACCAAAATTGGTTATTTTAACCCGACTCTGAATGGCGATTTTAATCCGACTCTACTTGGTTAAATTAACCCGACGTTAACAGTGGGACATAGATTGTCACTATAAGCCATTTCTTGCTTTTTCTTTCCCCCATTCCATATTATAATTATAATAGAGTATTATACACAATCTAAGATAAACGGAGGTGGAACTCTTGATTTATACGGTTACCTTCAACCCGTCCCTGGACTACGTGGTCCACATGCCCCGCTTTGCCGCCGGCGCCATCAACCGCGCCGAACAGGAACACATCTACCCGGGCGGCAAGGGCATCAACGTGGCCCTCGTCCTGGGCAGCCTGCACACGCCGGCCCGCATGCTCGGCTTCACGGCAGGTTTCACGGGACGCGAAATCGAACGGCTCTGCCGGGCGCACGGCGGGGACTGCGGCTTCGTGCAGCTGGACGCGGGCACGTCGCGCATCAACGTCAAAATCAGCGCGGACGGCGAAACGGCCGTGAACGGCCAGGGCCCGGACATTCCCGCGGACAAGCTGGAACAGCTCCTGGACCAGATCCGCGGCCTCAAGGACGGCGACACCCTGGTCCTGGCCGGCAGCATCCCGTCCTCCCTGAGCGACGACATCTACCGCCGCATCCTGGAACTGCTTCAGGGCCGCAACGTGCGCACCGTCGTCGACGCCACGGGCGACCTGCTGAAAAAGGTCCTGCCCTACCACCCGTTCCTCATCAAGCCGAACCAGGAAGAACTGGGCGGCCTCTTCCATAAAGAACTGCAGACGGAAGCGGAAATTGCAGCCTGCGCGAACGATGTACAGGCCCTGGGGGCCCGCAACATCCTCGTATCCCTCGGCAAGGACGGCGCCCTGCTCCTGAGTGAGGACGGCCGCCTTTTCCGGAGTAAGGCACCCAAAGGGAAGCTGGTCAACTCCGTCGGCGCCGGGGACAGCATGGTCGCCGGATTCCTGGCCGGCTACGACCGTTCCGGCGGGGACTACGGCGCCGCCCTGAAACTGGGCACCTGCGCCGGCAGCGCCACGGCTTTCCGGGACTGGCTGGCAACAGAAGACGACATTACGGCCCTGCTGCAGCAGATGGCATAACGAAAGCATAAAGGAGGATTTCCCGTGCGTATCATCGATTTACTGAAACCGCAGAGTATCGACCTGAATGCCCGCGTGAAGGACAAAGCCGGCGCTATCGACCACCTGGTGGACCTTATGGATAAAGGGGGCCACCTGCGTGACAAAGAAGGCTATAAACAGGGCGTCCTGGCCCGCGAGCAGGAAGGCAGCACCGGCATCGGCGAAGGCATCGCCATCCCCCATTCCAAGACGGCGGCCGTCAAGGAACCGGGCCTGGCCTCCATGATTGTCCGCGACGGCGTCGATTACGAAAGCCTGGACGACGAACCGGCCAACCTGTTCTTCATGATTGCCGCGCCCGCCGGCGGTGCCGACGTCCATCTGGCCGTCCTGAGCCGCCTCAGCCGCATGCTCATGGACGACGACTTCCGCGACGCCCTGCTGAAGGCCGATTCGCCGGAAGCGTACCTGCAGGTCATCGACAAGGCCGAACAGGTCCAGATAGCCGAGGAAGAAGCGGAAGCAGCCGCGGAAAAAGAAGCAGCCGAAAAGGAAGCGGCGGAAAAAGCCGAAGCCGAAGCCGAAGCAGCTGCCAAAGCCGCCGCCCCGGAAGAAAAGCCTTACGTCATCGGCGTCACGGCCTGCCCGACGGGCATCGCCCACACCTACATGGCGGCCGAAGCCCTGGAAAAGAAAGGGGCCGAGCTGGGCATCGACATCAAGATTGAAACGAATGGTTCCGGCGGCGTCAAGAACCAGCTGACGCCGGCCGATATCGAACGGGCCAAAGGCGTCATCGTGGCCTGTGACAAGAACGTGCCCGTGGAACGTTTCGCCGGCAAACCCGTGGTCTTTGTCAAGGTGGCAGCCGGCATCAAGGAACCGGAACGCCTGATCCGCGAAGTCCTCGATGGCGAGGCACCCATTTTCCACGGCAGCGGCGCCGGCGCGCAGGCTGCCGCGGAAACGGCGGCCGACGACGACGAAGCCAATGAAAGCATCGGGCGCCAGATCTACAAGCACCTGATGAACGGCGTATCGCACATGCTGCCCTTCGTCATCGGCGGCGGCATCCTCATCGCCCTGGCCTTCCTCTTCGACATGGGCAACGCCGGCACGGCGAAATTCGGTTCCGGCACGCCCCTGGCGGCATTCCTGAAAACCGTCGGCGGCCTGTCCTTCAGCATGATGATGCCCATCCTGGCGGGCTATATCGCTGTGAGCATCGCCGACCGGCCGGCCCTGATGCCGGGCATCGTCGGCGGCTTCCTCGCCACGACGGGCGGCTCCGGCTTCTTTGGCGCCCTGTTTGCGGGCTTTCTGGCAGGGTACCTCATGCGGGCCCTGAAAAAGGCCTTTTCCGGCCTGCCCCAGGCCCTGGAAGGCACCAAGCCGGTGCTCCTCTACCCGGTCTGCGGCCTCGTCCTCATCGGCGTCCTCATGACCTATGTCATCAACCCGCCGACGACGGTCTTCAACCAGTGGCTCGCCGCCACCCTCGGTTCCATGACCACGTCGAGCAAGGTCGTCCTGGGCCTCATCCTGGGCGGCATGATGTCCATCGACTTCGGCGGCCCGATCAATAAGGCGGCCTACGTGTTCGGTACGGCGTCCCTCATGGATGCGTCGGGCAATGCCGTTTCCAGCGGCATCATGGCCTCCGTCATGGTCGGCGGCATGGTTCCGCCCATCGCCCTGTCCATTTCCATGCTGCTCTTCAAGGGCAAATACACGCCCCAGGAACGGCACTCCACCATTACGAACTTCATCATGGGACTGTCCTTCATCACGGAAGGCGCCATCCCCTTCGCGGCGTCCGACCCGATTCATGTGATTCCGCCCTGTGCCATCGGCGCGGCCGTGGCCGGTGCCTTGTCCATGCTCTTCGGATGCGCCCTGCCGGCACCGCACGGCGGTATCTTCGTCTTCGGCGTCGTCACCAACTGGCCCATGTACCTGGCGGCCCTCCTCATCGGGTCCCTTGTCGCGGCGGTGCTGTTGGGCATTTTCCGCGCCAAACGGCCGCAGGAGTGAAATGTAAAATACGGCGTGCCGGTTGCGGCTCCCGGAAAAATACGGTAAACTAAAGGCAGTACAAGCCATCACAACAAGGAGGTTGTCAACATGAAGGAATTTGAATACACGCTGACGGATCCGGAAGGCATCCATGCCCGTCCGGCCGGACTGCTGGTCAAGGAAGCCAAAAAGTACGAGTCGAAGATCAGCATCTTCAAGGGCGCCAAAAAGGGTGACCTGAAAAAGATCTTCACCGTCATGGGTCTCGGCGTCAAGCACGGCGAAACCATCAAGATCCAGGTCGAAGGCCCGGACGAAGACGCTGCCGCCAAGGCCGTGGAAGCTTTCCTGAAAGCGAATATGTAACCGGAGGAAGGAGGATGGAATCACGGCCATCCTCCTTTTTCTTTCCCATCCATTGCCGGGAGGAGGAATCCCCTATGTTGACTTTGAAAGGCAAGAGCGTGTTCCCGGGCATCGCCATCGGGCCGCTGGCCCTGTTCCACCGCAACACGGTCTCCACGGCCGTCCGCCCCGTCGAGGACGCGGAAGCCGAAGTGACCCGTTTCCAGAAGGCCCGCGAAACGGCTATCGCACAGCTGCAGGGCCTCTATGACAAGGCCCTGGAAAAGGTCGGCGAAGAACAGGCCGCCGTCTTCGAAGTGCACCAGATGATGCTCGATGACGACGACTACATCGAATCGGTGGAAACGCAGATCCGGGAAGAAGGCCTCAACGCCGAAGCCGCCGTGGACCGCACGGCGCAGCAGTTCGCGGAAATGTTCCGCAATATGGACGATGACTACATGAAGGCCCGCGCCGCCGACGTGCTCGATATCTCGCACCGCGTCGAAGTGGAATTGTGCGGCGGCCAGGGCATCGATTACAGCACCTACGACGAAGTGATCCTCGCCGCCGACGACCTGGCGCCCAGCGAGACGCTGCAGCTCGACACGGACAAGATTCTGGGCTTCGTGACCAGCGCCGGCAGCACCAACTCCCACACGGCCATCCTGGCCCGCACCTTGGGCATCGCCGCCGTCGTCAACACCGGCACGGACCTCCATAACGACGTGGACGGCCACGACGCCATCATCGACGGCACGACTGGCACGGTCTATATCGACCCCGACGCGGAAACCTTGGCGGCCATGCAGGCCAAAAAGGCGGACGAGGAAAAACGGAGGGCCGCCCTGGAAGCGGTCCGCGGCCTGCCTTCGGAAACGAAGGACGGCCACCGCATCCACGTGTTCGCCAACATCGGCAATCCCGGTGACCTGCCCCAGGTCGCGGCCAGCGACGCCGAAGGCATCGGCCTGTTCCGCAGCGAATTCCTCTACCTGGGACGGACGGACTACCCCACGGAAGAGGAACAGTTCGAAGCCTACAAAAAGACCGCCCAGGCCCTGGGCGGAAAATTGGCGGTCATCCGGACCCTGGACATCGGCGCCGACAAAAAGGTCGACTATTTCGGCCTCGCGCCGGAAGCGAACCCGGCCATGGGCATGCGGGCCATCCGCATCTGCCTGACGCGTCCCGACCTGTTCCGGACGCAGCTGCGCGCCCTGTGCCGCGCGTCGGCCTTCGGCAAAATCGCCGTCATGTTCCCCATGATCATTTCCGTCGCCGAAGTGCGCCGCTGCAAGGAAATCCTCGCCGAAGTGCGCCACGAGCTCGATGAACAGGGCATGAAATACGACCCGGCCATGCAGGTCGGCATCATGGTGGAAACGCCGGCCGCCGCCGTCCTGAGCGACGAACTGGCTCAGGAAGTGGACTTTTTCAGCATCGGCTCCAACGACCTGACGCAGTACACCCTGGCCATCGACCGCCAGCAGACGACCCTGGACGCCTTCTTCGACGCCCACCACCCCGCCGTGCTGCGTCTCATCCGGCAGACCATCGAAAACGGCCACAAAGCCGGCATCTGGGTCGGCATCTGCGGCGAGTTGGGCGCCGACCTCAGCCTCACGGAAACCTTCCTGAAGATGGGCATCGACGAGCTCTCCGTCAGCCCGCCGTCCGTGCTGCCCCTGCGCGCCAAAATCCGTTCCCTCGACCTGCACGGCACGAAGTGACCCCCCGCCAGGCCCGCAAATAAAACGATGCCCGTCAATCCTCCGATTGACGGGCATTTCTTACAGACTTGTCACTCCTCGCCTTCCACAATCTTGTCCACGAGGGCATCGATATGGATGTGCATCGCATCGAGCACCGGCACGGACAGGTCCTGCTTCACGAGCAGCCGCGGCAGTTCCGTGCAGCCAAGCACGACGGCCTCGATGCCGTCTTCCCGCGCCATGCGTCTGGCAATCTGTGCCACGCCGGCCGCCGTTTCGTCCTTCACGATGTCAAAGACGAGTTCCATTTCAATTTTTTCTTCCAGATAAGCCATCTCCGATGCCGTGGGGGCCACGAGCCCGATGCCTTTTTCGGCAAAGCCCTTCCGGATGCCGGGATCCGTCATGGTCGGCAGCGTACCCAGAAGGCCCACCTTGTGGTATCCTTTGTCCACCGTGTAAGCCAGCGCCGTATCGACCATGCTCAAGATGGGAATGGGGCTCCGGGCCATCACCCGGTCGTAGGCCAGGTGGGGCGTAATGCCCGTGAAGGCTGCAAAATCCGCCCCGGCCGCCGCCAGGCTGCGGATGCCGCCCAGCAGGTAGTCCGCCAGGCCGTCGTATTCCTGCCGCTGGCAGAACCCCAGCATCTTGAAAATGTTCAGGTTTTCAATTGTCAAAGGTGGAAAAAAGCTCCCGCCCATGCGTTCGGAAACGCCATATACCAATTCGTGGTAGTAGAACAGGGTCGACTCCGGCCCCGTTCCGCCAATGAGTCCCAATTTCTTCACTCCTGCCACGCTCCTTTCCTGATCCGGTATATCTTTATAGTACCACCATTAGGGGAATTTGCCCAATTACATTTCGCAAAATGAGTAGCCGCCCTGCCCCTGTTGCGTTATAGTGAAACCGAGGTGAAATCATGACAGAATACTTTGCATACGGATCCGATGCAACGGATTATCTCAAAGCCAAAGACAAAAAAATGCGGACCGTCATCGAACGCGTCGGCCACATCGACCGGCCCGTCGACACGGACCTGTTCTCCTCGGTGATGCACCACATCATCGGCCAGCAGATTTCCACCAAGGCGCAGGAAACCATCTGGAAACGCATGCAGCAGGACCTGGGCGCCGTGACCCCCGAAACGGTCGCGGCAGCCGGTATAGACCGGCTCCAGTCCTACGGCACGACGTTCCGCAAAGCCGGTTATCTGGCCGATTTCGCCCAAAAAGTGCGCAGCGGCGCCTTCGACCTGGAAGCCCTGCGGAACCTGCCTGACGCCGAAGCGGTGGCAGCCCTTGCGTCCCTGAAAGGCATCGGCGTCTGGACGGCGGAAATGATCCTGCTGTTCTGCCTGCAGCGGCCCGATGTATTCAGCTACGACGACCTGGCCATCCAGCGCGGCCTGCGCATGACCTACCGGCACCGCCGGATCGACCGGTCCCTGTTCGAACGGTACCGCCGCCGCTTCCACCCCTACGGGAGCGTGGCCAGCCTGTACCTGTGGGCCGTGGCCTGCGGCGCCATCCCGGAATGGACCGACCCGGCCGTACGCAAAGGCACGGCCCGCCAAAGAGTGCGGAAAGACAAGGAGAAGGAGGCAAAACCATGACCTACAAGACAACATACCACTCCCCGCTGGGAAACATCCTGCTGGTAGCCGACGACACGGGCCTCACCCATCTGGACTTTGAAAACACCTTCAAGCCCCGTCCGGGTGACGCCGACGCCGTTTCCCGGCCGGAGCACCCGATCCTGAAACAGGCGGAACATTGGCTCGACCTGTACTTTGCCGGCCAGGTACCTGATTTTCTGCCTCCGCTCCACCTGCAGGGCACGTCGTTCCAGGAGAGCGTGTGGCACCTGCTGGAAAAAATTCCCTATGGAGAAACAACGACGTACGGCGCCCTGGCCAAGGAAATCGCCCGGCAGCGCGACATGAAGCGCATGTCCGCCCAGGCCGTGGGAAACGCCGTGGGCAGCAACCCCGTCTCCGTCATCGTCCCCTGCCACCGCGTCATCGGCTCCGACGGCAGCCTGACGGGCTATGGCGGCGGCCTGCCCCGGAAAGACTATATGCTGAAACTGGAACGAGGTGTCAAGCATGACGGATGAGGAAATGTACGAAGCCATCGAGCAGCGCGATGCCAACTACGACGGCCTCTTCTTCTACGGCGTCACATCGACGGGCATCTTCTGCCGTCCCTCGTGCTCATCCAAAGTCCCGAAGCGGGAAAACATCGTCTTCTTCAAGACCGCGGACGAGGCCATGCAGGCCGGCTTCCGCCCCTGCAAGCGCTGCCGCAGCGACCTGCTCACCTACCACCCCATGGAAGAAATCGCCAAAGCCGTGAAAGACCATCTGGACGCCCTATACGCCCAGCAGTCCTCGTGGAACGACAAGGTCCGTGGCATGGGCATTTCCGAACGGCGGGTAACGGACATCTTCAAGGAAGCCTACGGCCTGACGCCCAAGGCCTATATGGACCGCCTCCGCCTGCGCGAAGCAAAACGCCTGCTGGCCACGACGGACAGCAAGATCATCGATATCGCCGCCTCCGTCGGCTTCGGCAGCCTGGCCACGTTCAACCGGTTCTTCAAGGAACAGACGGGCGGCACGCCCACCAAGTACCGCAGCGAGATGCGGCATCAGGGTCCCGCAGCTTTATAAAAAACCGAGTTCTCTCCGAACCCGTTCCGGCACACGCCGCGCAAGCGCCGCTGTCGTGCCGTGAATGGGGGGGAGAGGACTTTTTCATGCATGCGCAGCGTCCCGTGCCTGTTCCGCGCATTCGATGAAATGGCGGATCATGCTCCACTGGTAGTTAGTAAACGATAAGCAATTCTGCTACAATACAGTCAGAAAGCTTCCCTGTTCGGAGAAAGGAGGAAAAGCGCATGTCTGGTCAGCCTGATTCCCTTTGGAAGAACGGCACGCTGCTCCTGTTCTGCCTCGTGCTGTTCCTGTTCCTGCTCTTCCAGGGTCCCCTGCTGGGCGCCCTGGCCATCGGATTCGTCCTTTTCGCGGCCTACGGCCTCCGCACGGGTCATTCCGCCGGCGCCGTGCTGCGCATGGCATGGCACGGGGTGCAGTCTGTCAGGACCATCTTCCTGGTCTTCCTGCTCATCGGCATGCTGACAGGTGTCTGGCGCGCCTGCGGCACCATCGCCTACCTGGTCACGCTGTCGCTCCAGTTCATCCGGCCCGCCTGGTTCCTGCTGGCCGCTTTCCTGTGCAACTGCGCCATTTCCTTTTTGCTGGGTTCGTCCTTCGCCACAGCCGCCACCATGGGCGTCATCACCATGAAGATCGGGTTGAATCTGGGCGTGGCGCCGCTCTACATCGGCGGGGCCATTTTGTCCGGCGTCTATTTCGGCGACCGCATGAGTCCTGTCTCCACCAGCGCCCTGCTCGTCAGCGTGCTGACCCGCAGCGACTTTTACCGGAACCTGCACAATATGGCCCGTTCGGGTCTGCTCCCGTGCCTTCTCGCCGCCGCGCTGTACCTGGCGCTCGGCATGGCCACCGGTACCTCCGGTTCCCAGGCTGCCGCCACGGCCCAGGCCTTCACCAGCCTGTACACTTTTTCGCCGTGGCTGCTGCTGCCGGTCGTATCCATCCTGGTGTGCAGTTTCCTGCGCATTCCCGTCAAGATCAACATGGCCGTCAGTATCGTGCTGGCCGCCGTGCTCTGCGCGATGATACAGCACCTGGCGCCCGCAAAAATCCTCGGCATCATGGTCTTCGGATTCCATTCGCCGGTGCCGGCCCTGGCTCCCATGGTCGACGGCGGCGGCATCGTGTCCATGCTGCGCGTGGGCGCCATCGTCTGCCTGTCCTCGTCCTTTTCAGGCATCTTCGACGGCACGGGCCTCATGGACGGCGTGAAAGAGAAATTCCAGTGCCTGGCCCGGCGCTTCGGCAACGCGCCCGCCGTCACCCTGGCCGCGCTCTTCACGGCACTCATTGCCTGCAACCAGTCCTTTTCCATCATCCTGACCCATCAGCTCAGCAAAGGCTTCGGCATGACGCCGGAACGGCTGGCCCTGTGCATGGAAAACACGGCCGTCGTCCTGTCGCCCCTCGTTCCCTGGTCCATCGCCTGCGCCGTCGCGCTCGACGCCACCGGGGCCCCCACGGCCTCCGTTCCCTTTGCGTGGTACCTGTATCTGCTGCCGCTGTGGCAGATGAAAAGTACTTTCACCATAGACATAAACTCCTCTCTATGCCAGGTTATGCCAAATTAGGCCGAAATAATGCCGGCTCCCGGATTTTGCCAGTCCATTCCGGAAAGATAAAAAGTGGCATAACTTGGCACAACTTTTCCCCGCTAAGTAGTAAAAATGGTAGTAATTTGGGCAATTCTTACTACTAAGAAATCGGGGGTAAATTTTACCTATAATAATAACAGAAAAAAAGCTGTTCGTCAGCATCCAGGAAGCCGGCTCCAATTACCTTCTCGAGGATACCAAACGAACAGCCTTTTCAGTGGCGGCATATCACACCAGAACAAGTTGAGTAATGAATTCTTCATCACGGGTACAGTCCTTGAGAAACGGTTCCGAACTTTCTCCCCACCACACCGACAAAGACGGCGTAGGGGTTCGCCGAAGGCAAACCCGTCCCTGGCCGCCCAGAGGGAAACATCGTCCTGTTAATCCACTCCCGCGCTTTTCTTGTAATGTGATAAAACATATGTTACAGAAATAAAAAGAAAAAAGAGAGAGCATTTGTTACAATAGGTTTAACCCAAAACCAAAAAATAACAAGGAGGC
>ONAN01000038.1 GCA_900315805.1 uncultured Selenomonadales bacterium | reverse complement strand
GATCGTGATACCACGTTCTCTTTCTTCCGGCGCCTTGTCGATCATGTCGTATGCCATGAATTCAGCGTCGCCCTTTTCAGCCAGCACTTTCGTGATTGCCGCGGTCAGGGTCGTTTTGCCGTGATCGACGTGACCGATGGTACCGATGTTGACATGCGGTTTCGTTCTTTCGTAATGAGCCTTTGCCATTTTCTCTTCCTCCTGTGTGATAGGTTATGAAATAGAATAAAGGATATTCACCAGATACAAGCATACTATACCACAAATCGCGGCGCAGGGTATAGTTTTTTTTGCAGGCCGCCGCAATTTCATTTTGGGAAATAAAAAAACCTCACGGCGTGAGGTTTGCTTTATATATGGTGGCGGCACAGGGATTTGAACCCCGGACACAGCGGGTATGAACCGCTTGCTCTAGCCAACTGAGCTATGCCGCCATAATATGGAGCTGATGACCAGGATTGAACTGGTGACCTCATCCTTACCAAGGATGCGCTCTACCATCTGAGCTACATCAGCAATTGTATCGTGGTTGCGGGGGCTGGACTTGAACCAACGACCTTCGGGTTATGAGCCCGACGAGCTACCAACTGCTCCACCCCGCGATGAGATGGTGGAGAGGGTTGGATTCGAACCAACGAAGCGAAACGCGGCAGATTTACAGTCTGCTCCCTTTAGCCACTCGGGAACCTCTCCAGAAGTTTTCTATTGGAGCTGACAATAGGAATCGAACCTACAACCTACGGTTTACAAAACCGTTGCTCTGCCAGTTGAGCTATGCCAGCAGCAATTCGTGACAAGAGATATAATACATTAATCTCCCGTGTTTGTCAACTGTTTTTTAAGATTTCCGTTACAAGTATTACAGAAACAGGAAGAGCACCACGATGGCCAGCACGATGCGGTAGATGGAAAAGGCCGTCAGGGTGGAATTCTTCAGGAACTTCAGGAACCACAACACGGAAATATAGGCCGTCAGAAAGGCGGTCACAAAGCCGATGGCCAGTTCGATGCCGCCGCTGCTGCCCAGTTTGTCCAGGTTCTTGACGAGGTCGAAGATGCAGGCCAGGAACATGAGGGGCACCGCCATGAGGAAGGTGTATTCCGCGGCCACGTTGCGGCTGACGCCGGCCAGCATGCCGCCGGCGATGGTGGAACCGCTGCGGGAGAATCCGGGCCAGCAGGCCAGGATCTGGTAGAGGCCGACGGTGAAGCACTGCTTCATGCTCATCTTGTCAATGTCCTGGACGAGCCGGTCGTTCTTGCCGCCCTGCCGCTTTTCGGCGTACATCATGAGCAGGGCGCCCAGAATCAGGCCGACAGCCGCCGTCAGCGGCGAAAACAGGTGGTCTTTAATGAAATTATGGGCCAGGTAGCCGACAATGCAGATGGGCAGCATTCCGACGGCGATATGCCAGACGCTGAGGCCCCGTTCCCGGTTCCAGCCGTCCTTCGTGAAGAACCGTCTGAACCGTTCCTTATAAATGAAGATGATGGAAAGGATGGCCCCGAGCTGGATGAAGACATCGAACAAGGCCGCAAAATCGCCCTTGAAGCCCAGCAGGTGGCCGACGATGATCATATGGCCCGTGGACGAGACCGGAATGAATTCCGTCAGGCCTTCCACGCAGCCCACAATGACCGCAATCAGATAATCACTCATGTTTGCTCCTGCAACAACTGTCGTTTGAAAGTACGGGGGACGCACCGCACGCGTCCCGTTACACATGTTTCTATTATACACACTTCCTGTGGCAATGCAAGTACAGAAGCCTTAAACAATGTGTAAACTCTGCGGCGCCGCCCTGCAGGCAGCAAAAAGCCCCCGGACGGGGAATCACATCCCCGGCCGGGGGCCGGAATCTCACACTTCGTCGCCGAAGCTGATGCCGATATAGCGGGCTGCCTTGATGATTTCGCTGTCCAAGGGGACGGAACGGGGTTTGGACCCCGCCTCTTCCAACGGTACCTGGACGATGGAATCGTTGCGCAGGGCCACCATGACGTCGTAGTTGCCCTGGATGCAGGCTTCCACGGCCGCCACGCCGTAGCGGGTGCAGAGCACGCGGTCGAAGGCCGTGGGCGAACCGCCGCGCTGCAGGTAGCCGAGGACGGTGCAGCGGGATTCGATGCCCGTCGCCTGCTCGATCTGATCCGCCAGCTTGAAGCCTACGCCGCCCAGGCGGATGGGGTCGAAGCTGGCTTTTACCATGCGGGCCACCGTCATTTCGCCGCCTTCGGGTTTCGACCCTTCGGCCACGACGATGATGCTGAACATTTTGCCCTGGCGCTGCCGCTCGTGGATCTTATTGATGATGGCGTCCATATGGTACGGGATTTCCGGAATCAGGATGACGTCCGCACCGCCGGCCACGCCGGAATGGAGGGCGATCCAGCCGGCATACCGGCCCATGACTTCGAGCAGCATGACGCGGTGATGCGACTCGGCCGTCGTATGCAGGCGGTCCAGCGCTTCCGTGGCCATGGCCACGGCCGTGTCAAACCCGAAGGTCCGTTCCGTGCAGGGCAGGTCGTTGTCGATGGTCTTGGGTACGCCGACCACCTTGACGCCGCATTCGCGGGCCAGCTGGGACCCGATGGCCAGGCTGCCGTCGCCGCCGATGACGATGAGGGCCTCGATGCCGCGCCGGGCCAGGTTCCGGACGACCGTTTCCCGTTCATCCGTGTAGGTGATGGTGCCGTCTTCATGTTCGTGGGCGAATTTGAAGGGGTTGTCGCGGTTCGTCGTACCCAGGACCGTGCCGCCGCGGGGCAGGATGCCCGAAACGTCCTGGAAGGTCAGCAGTTTCATGTTGTCATTGACCAGGCCGTTAAACCCGTTTTCAATGCCGTAAATCTGGTACCCGTAACGCAGGGCCGATTTCACGACGGCATTCAGGACGGCGTTCAAACCGGGGCAGTCGCCGCCGCCCGTCAAGACTGCCAGAGTTCCTTTAGAATTGATCATAATGCTTCCCTGTCAAACTTCCTTTTTCACTGAATGACTCCTGCCGCGCGGACACGGCCGGATTTGGTGCCAAAAGCACGCATGTCCCCGGCACCTTTGCGGCTGCCGGGGACAGGTACATCGTACATTTATTCCACGTTCCAGATGGTGAAGCCGTCTACGGGGATACGGATGGATTCCGTTCCGTCGAATTTGTCATAGCACAGGGTGTTATCCTTCACATAGCCGGGCCATGCTGCCACGAGCACGTACTTCTGGCCCAGGGTCCGGAGCAGGGATCCCACATCCAGACGGAATACCGGAACAAACAAGGTCTGCAGACGATCTAACAGGATGACGTCGGAGTTGTAGCTGTCCAACGTGGCGCCCATGAGCTCGGGAGCCTTTTCCATGCGCTGGTCCCCGGGTACGGCCAGGAAATCTTCGCTGATCAGCATCCGGCAGTCCACGTAATCCCATTTCTTGTCTTCCGCTGCTTCGCGCAGAACCTTGCTTTTACCACTGCCGGGCTTGCCGGTCACGAAAACGACGCCGCCTTTGTTCGCTTTTGCCGCTTCGACGATTTTTTCGAATTCTTCTGTTTGACTCATGATAATGACCTCCCTGATCTGTAACAGACCATTAGTTTTGTTTCCGGAACTATTTACATCCTTGTCTTTGTCTATATTCGATATTAACCTTTAAAATCCTTTTCTTGCAAGGAGAAAACGGTACAAGTGTAAAACAGCCCCTCAGGATGTTTCACTTTTATCACATTTCACTGTCCGTTTCCGGTTTTTTTGTTTCCCTCCGCTTTTTGCGCTCCTTCTTCCGGTTGTCCAGGGAAAGGAAATTCGCATAGACGGAACTGATCTCCTTGTCGTCCGCATGGGTCTCCTTGTACTTTTCCACTTTCCGTTTGACCCGCTGCAGCGCGTTATCGATGGACTTGATATGGCGGTTGAGCTCCACCGCCGTCTCCTGGTACGATTTCCCGTCCAGGTAGTTCATGAAGACTTCCCATTCCAGGTCGCTGAGGATGTCGTTCATTTTGCTCTTGATTTCCGCAAATTCCTCCTGGCGGATGATCATCTCTTCCGGGTTGACGACCTTCACGCCCGCGGGCAGCACGTCCATGAGCGTGCGGTCCGAATCGGCTTCGTAGATCGGCTTGTTCAGGGAAACGTAGGAATTCAGGGGAATGTGCTTCTGCCGCGTCGCGGTCTTGATGGCCGTAATGATCTGGCGCGTCACGCACAGTTCCGCAAAGGCCCTGAACGAGGACTGCTTGTCCACCTTGAAATCGCGGATGGCCTTGTACAGGCCGATCATGCCTTCCTGGACGATATCTTCCTTTTCCGCGCCGATCAGGAAATAGCTCTTCGCTTTCCCGCGGACGAAATTGCGGTATTTGTGGAGCAGGTACTCCTGCGCCGTCACATTTCCTTCGGCATTTGCCAGGGCGACGATTTCCTCGTCGGTCATGCCGGCAAAACGGGAATAGGGATCTTTGCCAGTTTCGCTCATTCCACTCTTTCCTTTCCTGCCGGCCCGGAATTCAGGCACGGACGTAAACGCCTTCAGCGTATTCCCATTATACACAAAACCCCCGGACTGCGTCAACATGACACGCAATCCGGTTTACTTGCGGCGCAATTCCTCAAGATGCCGCGCCACGCCGTCGTCAATGCGCCCGCCCAGTTCGCGCCGGGCCGTCCGGCCGGGCAGCCGGGCCATTCCCTCGTGGATCTGTTCCCGGGTCTTCTGGTAGGTTTCGTGGAATTCCCGGGCGGAGACGCGGAACCCGCCCGAACCGAGGATGCTGTCCTGTTCCGCCTTGTCGCTCGTGACGACGAAGACGCGGCAGCCGTCCCGGCGGGCCCGCTGGTACGCTTCGCGCTCAATCCAGCTGTCCGCCGTCTCGTGTTCCGCCGTATAGACGACGCGCAGGGGCCCGTGCATTTCCACTTCTTCCGGACCGGCCACGTCCATGGCATCGAAGACGACGGTGCCGTCGTAGCCGTGGAAAGCCATGAATTCGGACATTTTATGGACCAGCAGGTCGCGGGCGTGTTCCAGGTCGTTTTCCCGGATGCCGTTGAACTCCTGCCAGTAATTGATGACGTTGTACCCGTCTACCAGATAGATATCCTTCATGGCTGTCTCCCCTGTCCTGCCGCGGCCCCGCGGGCCGCTTTTTCGGCCAGGCGCTGGCGCACGACTTCGTACAGCAGCACCGCGCCGGCAGCGGAAGCGTTCAGGGAATTGACGCCTCCGAACATGGGGATGCGCACCAGGATATCGCAGTTTTCCTTGACGAGGCGTCCCAGGCCTTTTCCTTCGGCCCCCACGACGAGGACCATGGGTCCCGTCAGTTTGGCGTCAAAGTAGGCGTCCGTCCCGTCCATGTCGGCCCCGGCCACCCAGAACCCGCGTTCCTTCAGGGACTGCAGCGTCTGGGAAATGTTGCCGATGGAGATGATGGGCACATAGCTGACGGCACCGGCCGACACCTTGTCGACGACGGCATTGAGGGGGCAGCTGTGCCGCTTCGGCAGCAGCACGCCGTGCACGCCGGCCGCGTCGGCACTGCGGATGAGGGCGCCCACGTTCTGCGGGTCCTGCAGCTCATCCAAAAGCAGCAGGAACGGTGCCTCCCCCTTGGCGGCCGCCCGCTGCAGGGCATCTTCCAGGGTGGAGAAAGACACCGGCGCCGCCAGGGCCGCCACGCCCTGGTGATTGATGCCCGGAGCCATCTGGTCCAGTTTTTCGGCGCGTACCGTTTCCACGGGCACGCCCTTTTCCTTCGCCAGGGCCTGAAGCTTCAGGATGCTGCCGCCCTGGACGCCGCTGCGCAGGAAGACCTTGTTGAGGGACCGCCCGCTCTGCAGGGCCTCGATGACGGCGTTGCGGCCGGCAATCACATCGCTGCCGCCGCTGCCCTGCTCCTGGCCGCGCGGTGCCTTGCGCCGCGGTGCAGCCTGTTTCTCATGCACGTTGCGCACACCCGGCTTCTCCCGGCCTGCGCCGTGTCCGGCGCCGGGGCTCATTTATCCGTGCCGGCGTCCTGGCCAGCCGCCGTATCCTTCAGGAACAGGGGCATGACGTCCTTGCCGGCAGCCTGGTATTCTTTCACGGTCGGCAGCAGGCCGCAGCTCATCTTGCCTTCCGTGCAGATGCCGCGGGCCACGCAGTTCGGGCCGGCCTTTTCAAACAGCACCGGTGCCACTTTGCGGCACTCCGCCAGCATGCGCCAGGCCAGCTCGCGGATTTCCCACTGGGCGCGGGTGCAGCAGCGCAGGCTGAAAAAGTTCAGCAGGGAACGTACGTTGAACGTGCAGATGATCTTCGTCTCCGCCGCGTTGGGCAGCACATAGCGCGCGTCCTCGGCGGGCACGCCGTAATTGTCGGCCAGGTCGTTGTACAGGTCCTGCAGGTCCTTCATGCAGGCCTCGTACTTGGCCTTCGCTTCCGGAATGGCCGCGATGTTCGGCGGCATCACGGTCTGGAAATTATGGGCCTTCACGTAGCGCTGGGACTGCTGGGAGTACGAAGCGATACGGTGGCGGACGAGCTGATGGGTCAGGACGCGGGACACGCCTTCGATGGCGAAGGTGAAGGTCACGTGCTCCACTGTGGACAGGTGTCCCATGCGTACCAGCATGCGGACCAGTTTGGCGCTTTCTTCCGGTGTCATCTTCTTTTCCAGGTCATCCACGTCCGCTGCGGAATAGCAGAGACGGGCGGCCATGGCGACGCTTTTTTCCGGATCCGGCGTATGCCGTAACAATTTGACATGCATAAAACTCATCCTCTCCTCTGATCTGATTCCGGGTCTTCCAACCCCGTTTTCTTTTTCAGTCCTTGGGCTTGCGCATCGCTTCGGAAATGATGCGGAAGGACTGTTCCATATATTCCTGCAGGCGTTCGTCCCGGTCCGTCAGCAGCAGCCACCCGCACAGGGCCTCAAAGGCCGTGGCGGCCCGGTATTCGCTGACCGTGGCGCTCTTTGGCACCAGGGACTTGGCGTTGCGGCCGCGGTGGGCGACGGCGCTTTCTTCGGGCGTCAGGGTGCCCTCCAGCTGCAGGAAGGCCTTGGACTGCATGACGGCGGAAACCATCTTCGCTGCAATCGTGTGGATCACCTGGACGTGGCTCGACACCGTCAGCAGACGGAGCCGCACGTAGAACGTGAACACGCTGTCCCCGATCAGGGCCAGCACGATGGGGTTCATCTGGCCGGGGTCCGGCAGGGGCCGTCCCTCTTCCGCGCACAGGGCCAGGGCCTGTTTCTTCAACTCGGTAAATCGTTCGAATTTCACTGTTTCTTCCACTTCGGTCCCTGCGGGGTATCCTCGATGACCACGCCGGCCGCCGCCAGTTTGTCCCGGATGGCGTCCGCCTCGGCGTAGTTTTTGGCTTTGCGCGCTTCCTGGCGCAGCTCAATCAGGATTTCAATCAGCTTGTCTTCCAGGCCGGCAGAACCGTTCCCTTCCGCCGCATGATGTTCCAGGACGCCGATGATGAAGGCGAATTCATCAAAGGTCTTTTCCATCATGTCGAGGAGCTTGCCGTCAGGCCGCTCTTCGCCGGCGTCCACCTTGGCCTTGTAGATGTTGATTTCCTTGGCCAGGGCAAACCAGTGGCTGATGGCCAGGGCCGTGTTGAAATCGTCGCGCATGGCGTCCATGAAGGCTTCGCGCAGTTCCGCCACCTTCGGGCGCACCGTCAGGCTGTATTCCGACGGGCCGCAGCTGATCAGCTTGCCCAGGGCGTCCAGGTTTTCCCGGGCCGTGCGCAGGCGCTGCAGGCTCGCCTCGGATTCCTTCAGGCGCTGGTCGCTGAAGTCCAGGGGGCTGCGGTAATGGGTGGAAACGATGAAGAAACGCAGCGTTTCCGGATCGAAATGTTCCAGGATATCCTTGACGGTGAAGAAATTGCCCAGGGACTTGGACATCTTCTCCTCGTTGACCGTGATGAACCCGTTGTGCATCCAGTAACGCACGAAGGGATGGACCCCCGTGGCGCCCTCGGACTGGGCGATCTCGTTCTCATGATGCGGGAAGATCAGGTCGCTGCCGCCGCCGTGCAGGTCGAAGGTCTGGCCCAGGTACTTCATGCTCATGGTCGAGCATTCGATATGCCAGCCCGGACGGCCCTTGCCCCAGGGGGAATCCCACGCGGGTTCGCCCGGTTTCGCCGCCTTCCAGAGGGCGAAATCCATGGGGTTGTGCTTGCGCTCGTCCACGTCGACGCGGGCGCCGGCCATCATGTCGCTCAGTTCGCGGCCCGACAGCATGCCGTAGCGCGGGAATTTTTCGACGCTGTAGTAGACATCGCCGTCGACCACATAGCCCAGGCCGTTGTCAATCAGGGCCTGCACCGTCTTGATGATGTCGGGAATGTGCTCGGACACGCGCGGATAAACCTGCACGCGGCGCACATTCAGCTTGTCCATGACTTCGAAATAGGACTTGATATAGCGGCCGCAGATATCGCTCCACAGCACGCCTTCCGCATTGGCGGTGTTGATGATCTTGTCGTCCACGTCCGTAAAGTTCTGCACGTGGGTCACATCGTAGCCTTCGTGTTCGAAGAAACGGTGGATGACATCCCACGTCACGAACGGACGGGCATTGCCGATATGGGGGTGGTTATACGGGGTGACGCCGCAGACATAGATGCTGACCTTGCCCTCGTGCAGAGGGACGAAGGTCTCCTTCTTGCGGCTCATCGTGTTGTAGACTTTGATTTCTTTCGTACCCATAATGTGTGTACTCCTGTTTCCATTGGATGTATCGTCCGACCGGCCGCGAAAGCAGCCGTCCGGTCTCAGAGCCCGATGCCGGCTTTGGCCAGGCTCTTTGCAATGCGTTTTTCCACGCGTTCCAGGCCCATGAGGGGAATCATTTCCGCCAGTTCCGGACCGTGCTGGTTGCCCGTCAGGGCGACGCGGACCGGCATATAGACCTGCTGTCCTTTCAGCTTGTTGCCCTTCTGCACCTTCTTGAAGCAGCCCTTGACCGCATCGTGGTCCAGAGCAGGCAGGGCTTCCAGTTCCGCCTTCAGGGAGCGCAGCACCAGCGGCACCGTTTCTTCCTTCAGGACGGCGGCGGCCTCTTCGTTTTCAAAGTCGAAGTCGTCGGAGAAGTACATGGCCACTTTTTCCGGAATCTGGGCGCCGTAGTCGACCTGCGTCTGGGCTGTGGCAATGACCTTCTTCAGCCATTCCAGCTTTTCGCCCGTTTCGTCCCCCGTCATGTAACCGGCCTGGATCATGAACGGCTTGGCCAGTTCAAAGAATTTTTCCGGCGTCATGCGGCGGATATGCTGGCCGTTGATCCAGTCCAGCTTCTTGAAGTCGAAAATGGCCGGATTCTTGGCCACGTGCTCCAGGGAGAATTCCTTGATGGCTTCGTCCATCGTGAAGATTTCCTTTTCCCCGGAAGGAGCCCAGCCCAGCAGGGCCAGGAAATTGTCCAGGCCTTCGGGAATGTAGCCCTTCTGGCGGTACGCGTCCACCGAAGTGGCGCCGTGCCGTTTGGACATCTTCGTGTGGTCCGGGCCGAGGATCAGGGAAATATGGCCGAAGACCGGTTTCTCGAAGCCCAGGGCTTCGTAGACGAGCAGCTGCCGCGGCGTGTTGGACAGGTGTTCCTCCGCGCGGATGACGTGGGTGATATGCATCAGATGGTCGTCAATGACGACGGCATAGTTGTAGGTCGGAATCCCGTCGGATTTGACGATGACGAAATCGCCAATGCCGTTCGAATCGAATTCCACATCGCCGCGCACCAGGTCGTGGACGACGATCTTTTCGTCGGCCGGCACTTTGAGGCGGATGGAAGGTTTACGGCCTTCCGCTTCGTACTGGGCGCGCTGTTCCGGCGTCAGGTTGCGGCATTTGCCCATGTAGCGGGGCATTTTTCCTTCCTTCAGCAGGGCCTGGCGTTCCGCTTCCAGCTCTTCCGGCGTGCAGTAGCAGTAGTAGGCCTTACCTTCGGCCAGCAGCTGGTCCGTGAATTTTTTGTAGATGTCGAGGCGTTCCATCTGATGGTACGGGCCGTAGGGGCCGCCGACGTCCACGCCTTCGTCCCAGTCCATGCCCAGCCATTTCAGGGCTGCCTTAATGTTTTCTTCCGATTCGGGCGTCGAACGTTTGCGGTCCGTGTCCTCGATGCGCAGCACCATCTTGCCGCCGAGCTTGCGGGCCAGCAGCCAGTTGAACAGGGCGCTCCGGGCGCCGCCGATGTGGAACGGGCCCGTCGGGCTCGGTGCGAAACGTACGCGAATTTCCTGTGTCATAAAAAGAATCCCTCCAAAAATTTTATTCAAATCATACAATGGTGATTGTCTTGCCTGTCTGTCAGGTTCAGGGTTTGACGAGGCTGGCGGCCGCTTCGGCGGCTATGCCTTCCCCGCGGCCCGTGAAACCGAGTTTTTCCGTCGTCGTGGCCTTCACGTTCACGGCGTCGGGCGCCAGTCCCAGGTCCGCAGCCAGCAGGGCCTTCATCCGGGGAATGAAGGGCGCCAGTTTCGGCCGCTGGGCGATGATGGTCACATCGACGTTGTTCACCTGCCAGCCCTGCTCCCGGACGAGGCGCAGCGTTTCAGCCAGCAGGCCGCGGCTGTCGGCTCCCTTGAACCGGTCGTCCGTGTCGGGAAAATGTTTCCCGATGTCCCCCAGCGCCGCGGCGCCAAGGAGTGCGTCCATGAGGGCGTGCAGCGCCACGTCGGCATCGCTGTGGCCCAGCAGGCCTTTTTCATACGGTACGGTGACACCGCACAGGATCAGGGGGCGGCCCGCCGTGAGGCAGTGCACGTCGAATCCGGTTCCCACGCGAAATTGCATCATTCCAGCTCCTTTACTATCTCTTCCGCCAGAAGCAGGTCTTCCGGCGTCGTTACTTTGATGTTTTCCTGCGACCCTTCGGCCAGGGCGACAGGATGGCCCAGGGCCTCCACCAGGGAGGCGTCGTCCGTCACGGCCACGGGATGGCCGTTTTGCGCCTGCTCCGCCAGATGGGCGTAAGCCCGGCGCAGCAGATTGATTTCAAAGATCTGGGGCGTCTGGGCGGCGCGCAGCGTGGCCCGTACGGGCGTTGCGGTGATGAAGCCGTCCGGGCCGGCCACCTTGATGGTGTCCTTGACCGGCACGGCCGCGATGGCCGCGCCATATTGCTCGGCCATGGCCAGGGTCCGTGCGAAGACGGCCTTGCCGGCAAAAGGCCGGGCTCCGTCGTGGACGGCCACATAGCCTTCCGTGTCCTGAATCAGGGCCAGGCCGTTGGCGACAGAATCCTGCCGTTCCTTCCCGCCGGCCGTCAGGGCCAGTTCCAGTTCGGGATAGCAGGTCTGCCGGTACCGTTCCAGCAGGGCCCGCGTTTCCTCCTGCTCCGCCGCGCCTGTCACGACGACGGCTTTGCGCACCAGGCCCGTCCGGGCCAGCATGCGCAGGCACAGGACCAGAAGCGGCAGGCCCCCGATTTCCACGAAGGCCTTATTGCGGCCCAGTCCCAGGCGTCTGCCGACGCCTGCGGCCGGTACGATTACGGTAAGGGAATGCATAGGGACCTCCTCCGGTTATGCGCCGACTGCCGGCAGCTTGGCAAAAATCATGCGGCCGGCCGAAGTCTGGAATACCGACGTCACAATGACGCGCACGGTCTTCCCGATGAAGCGGCGCCCGTCTTCGACGACGATCATGGTGCCGTCCTGCAGGTAGGCCACGGCCTGGCCGTGTTCCTTGCCTTCCCGCAGCAGCGTGGCAGACAGTTCCTGCCCCGGCACGACGACGATCTTCAGGGCGTTGGCCAAATCGTTCAGGTTCAGGACGGCAATGCCCTGGATGGTGGCGACCTTGTTCAGGTTGAAATCGTTCGTCACAATGGCGGAACCGGTATCCTTGGCCATTTCCACCAATTTACTGTCGACGCCGGGAATGGCGTCGTAATCCGACGTTTCGATGATGACGATCTGGCGGTTCTCCTGCTGGAGCTTCTGAATCAGGTCCAGGCCGCGGCGGCCTTTGGCCCGTTTCAGCGAATCCGCCGAATCGGACAGCTGCTGCAGCTCGTCGAGGACGAAATGGGGCACAATCATGTAGCCTTCGAGGAAGCCCGTTTTCAGGACATCTTCAATGCGGCCGTCTATGATGACGCTCGTATCCAGCAGTTTGTTGCGCGTGTACTGCGGCATCGGAAACTCGTCCGTGCCGGCCAGGTCCGGCAGCAGCGCGTCGTCATCCTCTTCCCCGTCCTTGCCGTAGCGGCTGCCCGCCATACGGGCACGCCGGGAACGGCGCCGCGTGATGAACCCCAGGATATCCTTGCTTTTCCGCAGGGCGACCTGGGCGCCGATGAGGGCGAAAATGACGCTCAATACGACGGGAATATAGGGTCCCACAATGGGCAGGTGCGAAAAGGGCGCGCCAATCAGGTTGGCCAGTACCAGGCCGATGATGACGCCGATCAGCGTCACGGCGATATCCACGGACGGCGCCATGGAAAGCAGGCCCGCCACCCGTTCGGAAAAACGGATGATGTGCTTGATGAGGAACGGCGTGATGACCCAGCCGATCCAGCCGAACACGAGGATGCTGACGGCGCCGAAGAGAATATGGATCCAGGAATAGCCGAAGGGCCCGCCGGAATGGATGTCATAGCCGATCAAGACGGATAATTCGGGTAATGCATTTTGTAAGAGTATGAGTCCGGTAATAGTGAACAGGATGGCTATGACCAGTGTCAGGATTTTTCGCAGCATCTCCTTCACCTCCTTTCGTTGGGAAATAGGTTGCACGATCTGAAGGAATACCACGGAAAGAAGGCCCTTTCCGAAAAAGGGAAACACTCACCCATGGTATTTATAATTTTACTACAAAACGAAGGCAATGAACAGTGAAATTGTTGGGAAATCGCAAGTTTTGGTCTTGGTTGTCAAGACATGTGTTACACTCTTGAATTTGAGAAATACTCTGTTACAACCTGGTTTGGGCTTCTGAATGCTAGGGATGTCTTGGCTGTG
>ONAN01000028.1 GCA_900315805.1 uncultured Selenomonadales bacterium | reverse complement strand
CCTCCTTGTTATTTTTTGGTTTTGGGTTAAACCTATTGTAACAAATGCTCTCTCTTTTTTCTTTTTATTTCTGTAACATATGTTTTATCACATTACACGCAGGACGCAAAAGGTCCCGTGGCGCCAATCCGTCACGGGACCCTTGCACGTACGTATTCCGTTTTCACTCCCGGCCCGCCGGCTGCACGATGCCCCGGACGGCCTTCAGGAACTTGGCCCGGGGGATCATGACGTGGTGGCCGCAGCCGCAGCACTGGAGGCCGAAGTCGGCGCCCGTGCGGGTGATCTTCCATTCGTCGGAGCCACAGGGGTGGGCTTTCTTCATGCGCACCACCGTGCCCACGGTGTACACGTTTTCCATGGCGGTCACCTTACATCAGCCCCGCACCTTGCTGGTGGAGATGTTGACGACGTTGTACCCTTCTTTGCGCAGGTCTTCGATGATATCCATGCCGACGTGGGTCAGATCGACGGTGATGGTGACTTCCTTATGCCCTGCTTCGCGGCTGGTGCTCGTGATGAGGGAGATGATGTTCAGGTTGTGCTCGAAGAACACTTTGCCCACATCGGCCAGGATGCCGGGCTTGTCTTCCACGTCGAGGGTGATGCGCGTCGTGTTCTGGGCGACGCCGAAGATTTCGGCGAGGGCGCGGAACACGTCCGTATCGGTGACGATGCCTGCCAGGTTGTTGGCGCTGTCCATGACGGGCACGGAGTTGATGCGGTCATGATACATGATGTCGGCCACATCTTCCAGGCCGGCCGTGTCGTACACGGTTTTGACGCTGTGGGTCATGACATCTTTGACCTTGATGCGGCTCAGCAGGTAGCTCGCCTCGTAGCGGGACAGGGTGCTGGCGTCGGTCGGCGAAGCCATGCTCACGTCGGAGTTGGTGACGATGCCCACGACCTGCCCGGCGTCGTTGACGACGGGGATGCGGCGCAGGTTGTGGTCGTCCATCAGGTTCTTCAGTTCCAGCAGGGAACTGTTCTGGTTGACCGTGACGACGTTCGGCGTCATGATATCTTTCACTAAAATAGACATTTTTCCGTCTTTCCTCCTTCGCTTTCATTGCCATTTGCGGCCCGATGTATCCGGGTACATCGTCCGCGAAATTATACGCAGGTCAGCCGCCCAGGTAGGCTTTCTGCACGGCCTCGCTGTTGAGCAGTTCTTTGCCGGTGCCTTCCAGGGAGATGCGGCCTGTTTCGAGCACGTAGGCCTTGTCGGCGATGGACAGGGCCATTTTGGCGTTCTGTTCGACCAAGAGGACCGTGGTGCCGGTCGCGTTGATTTCTTTAATTATATTAAATATTTCCTGGACGAGCAAGGGTGCCAGGCCCATGGAGGGTTCGTCGAGCAGGAGCAGGCGCGGGCGGCTCATGAGGGCGCGGCCCATGGCGAGCATCTGCTGTTCGCCGCCGGACAGGGTGCCGGCAATCTGGTCTTTGCGTTCCAGAAGGCGCGGGAAGCGGGTGAAGACATCGGCCATGTCCTTGTTGATGCCTTCTTTGTCTTTGCGCAGGTAGGCGCCCATTTCCAGGTTTTCCGAGACGGTCATGTTGGCGAACACGTGGCGGCCTTCGGGGACCTGGACGAGGCCCATGCCGACGATCTTGTGGGCCGCCATGCCCGTAATGTCTTTGTCTTCGAAGGTGATTTTGCCGTTTTTCGGTTTCAACAGGCCCGAAATGGTGTGCAGCGTCGTCGATTTGCCGGCGCCGTTGGAACCGATCAGGGTCGTGATGTCGCCCTGGTTGACGGACAGGCTGATGCCCTTGATGGCGTGGATTGCGCCGTAATATACATCGATGTTGTCTACTGTCAGCATTGCCATGTTACGATGCCTCCCCACCCAGGTACGCTTTGATTACCCGTTTATTGTGCTTGATTTCGTCCGGCGTGCCCGAGGCGATGCAGAAGCCGTACTCCAGTACGTAGATGCGTTCGCAGACGCCCATGACGAGGCCCATGTCGTGTTCGATCAGCAGGATGGCGATGTGGAAGTTGTCGCGGATCCAGCGGATCATCTCCATCAGTTCCTTCGTTTCCTGGGGGTTCATGCCGGCGGCCGGTTCGTCCAGCAGCAACAGCTTCGGTTCCGTGGCCAGGGCGCGGGCGATTTCCAGGCGGCGCTGGGCGCCGTAGGGCAGGTTCTTCGCCATTTCGTCGGCGTGCTGCTCCAGGTGGAACAGTTTCAGCAGGTCCAGGGCGCGCTTCGTGACTTCTTCTTCCTGGGTAAAGTATTTTTTGACGCGCAGGATGGCTTCGGGCAGGTTGTACTGGATGTGCATGTTCATGGCGATCTTGACGTTGTCGATGACGGACAGTTCCGAGAACAGGCGGATGTTCTGGAACGTGCGGGCCATGCCCATCTTCGTGACCTGGTACGATTTCTTGCCGTTGACCAGTTTGCCGTCGAAGTAGATATTGCCTTCCGTCGGGACATAGACGCCGGTGATCATGTTGAAGGCCGTCGTCTTGCCTGCGCCGTTGGGGCCGATGAGGCCGATCAGTTCGCCTTGGTCGATATACAGGTTTACATTGGAAACGGCGCGCAGGCCGCCGAATACGATGGACACGTTCTGCATGTCCAGCAGGTGCTGCGTCGCGGTATGGTTCGTTGCGGTCATTGTTTCTTCCCTCCGATCTTAAGGCTCCGGAACAGCTGCATCGAGAGTTCCTTGCTGCCGAACAGCCCCTGCGGGCGGTAGAGCATGAGGATGATCATGGTCAGGGAGTAGATGATCATGCGCCACTGGGGGAAATCGGCCAGGGCGGCGGAAATGAAGGTCAGCACGATGGCGCCCGTGACGGAACCCGTCATGGAGCCCAGGCCGCCGAGCACGACCATGGTCAGGATGTCGAAGGAGCGCATAAAGGTGAAGGACGCCGGATGGGCGATGAAAAAGTAGTGCGAGAAGAGCACGCCCGCCGTGCCGGCAAAGGCAGCGCCCAGGGTGAAGGCCATGACCTTGTATTTGGTCGTGTCGATGCCCATGGTGTCCGCGGCGATCTCGTTTTCGCGGATGGCCAGGCAGGCACGCCCGTGGGCGGAGTTCTTGAAGTTCTTGATGAAGAATAAGATGGCCACCATGATCCAGAACACCAAGGGGAACGAGGTCAGGCGCGGAATGCCCATGAGGCCCGCGGCGCCGCCGACGTAGTCGATGTTGAGGATGCAGATGCGGATGATTTCGCCCAGGCCCAGGGTGGCGATGGCCAGGTAGTCACCGTTCAGGCGCAGCGTGGGCAGGCCGACGAGGAAGCCCAACAGGCCCGCGGCGGCAGTCCCTGCGATGAGGGCAACGGCCATGTTGAAGCCCAGCTTGACCGTCATGATGGCGCCCACATAGGCACCAACGGCGAGGAAGCCCGCGTGGCCGATGGAGAACTGGCCCGTGTAGCCGTTGATCATGTTCAGGCTCGTGGCCAGGATGATGTTGATGCCGATCAGGACCAGGTTCAGTTCCCAGAAGGCCCCGATGACTTCTGCCTGCAGCAGTCCGTAAATGACGGCGAAAATGACAGCTGCGGCAACAAATGCCTTTAAATCTGCTTTGCGTAAACTGTTCATAGCTGTCACTCCTTATACCTTTTCACGGACGTTCTTGCCCAGCAGGCCCTGCGGCTTGTAGAGCAGGATGATGATGAGGATGGCGAAGGCCGCGGCATCGCGGAAAGTGGACGAAATGAAGCCCGAAACGAGGGCTTCGACCACGCCCAGGATGATGCCGCCCATCATGGCGCCGGGGATGATGCCGATGCCGCCCAGCACGGCGGCTACGAAGGCCTTGATGCCGGGGACCATGCCCATCAGCGGTTCGATGGAGTTGTAGTAGATGCCGACCAGGACACCGCCGGCACCGGCCAGGGCGCTGCCCAGGGCAAACGTCATGGAGATGACGAAGTCGATGTTGATGCCCATGAGCCGCGCCGCGTCCGCGTCAAAGGACACGGCCCGCATGGCCTTGCCGATCTTGGTGTAGTTGACGATATAGGTCAGGGCGATCATGAGGACGATGGCGCTGACCAGAATGACGATCTGCTGGCTGTTGATGACCAGCGCGCCGAAGTGGTACACCGTGGCGGAGAAGACCGCCGGGAACGTACGGGGCTGCGGCGAAGCGAAAAGGATCATGGCGTTTTCCAGGAAGAAGGACACGCCGATCGCCGTAATCAGAATGGCGATACGGGGCGCGTTACGCATGGGCCGGTAGGCAACGCGCTCGATGATCATGCCTGCCAGCGCGGTCCCGACCATGGCCACGATAATCGAGGGCAGGAAGGATAACTTCAGCATGGACGTGCAGAAGAATCCGATATAGGCGCCTAACATATAGACGTCGCCGTGTGCGAAGTTGATCAGCTTCAGGATACCGTAAATCATGGTATAGCCCAAGGCGATCAGTGCATAAATGCTGCCCAGCGAGACGCCGTTGATCAGCTGCTGGACAAATTGATGCATAAAACCAGAATCCATAATCAGTGTCCTCCAATAGGAAAGCGTACTTGACTCAGGGGTTGACCTTCGTGCGGAAGGTCTGTTTGCCGTTCTTCAGTTCAATGATGACGGCGGCCTTGATGGGGTTGTGGTCCTTGTCGAATTTGACGGGGCCCGAGACGCCGGTGAAGCCGTCCAGTTTTTCGAGGGCCGCGGCAATCTTGGCCGGATCCGTCGACTTGGCTGTCTCCATGGCTTTCGCAAAGAGCAGCGTCGAGTCATAGGAAAGGGCCGCGAACACATCGGGTTTCGCCTTGTATTCCTTCTCATAGGCGGCGACGAATTCCTTGTTCAGCGCGGAATCGTCATCCGGCGAATAGAGGCTGGAAAAATAGCAGTTGTTCAGGTTCTCCGGCAGGGCGATTTCCGTCAGTTTCGCGGAATCCCAGCCGTCGCCGCCGGCCATGGCCACATTCAGGCCCAGTTCCTTGGCCTGTTTGACGATCATGCCGACTTCCTGATAATACCCGGGGATGTAGAGGAAATCCGGTCCGGCAGATTTCAGCTTGGTCAGCGTGGCTTTAAAGTCCGTGTCCTTCTGCAGGTACACTTCCTCGCCGACGATGGTGCCGCCGCCCTTGGTGAACTGTTCCTTGAAGAACTGGGCCAGGCCCTTCGAATAATCGGACGAGTTGTCGATCATGATGGCCGCCTTCTTCACGTGCAGCGTGTCGAGGGCGAAGCGCGCCATGACCGTGCCCTGGAAGGGATCGATGAAGCAGGCGCGGAAGTTGTACGGTTTCACCTTGCCGGCATCGTCGACGGTGACCTTCGGGTTCGTCGCCATGGGGGCGATATCCGCCGTCTTGGCGCCGCCGCTGACGACAGTGGACGCAATGACCGCGCTCGACAGGTTCGGCCCGATGACGCCGACGACCTTGTCCTGCGTGATCAGCTTCTGCATGGCGTTCGTCGCCTCCGTCGCTTCGGACTTGTTGTCGGCCACGACGAGGCTCAGCTTCTTCCCGTTGACGCCGCCCTTCGCGTTGATCTGCTTGATGGCCAGCTCGATGGCGTTCTTCGACGAGATGCCGTAGCTCGCGCTGCCGCCGGTCATTTCCAGGTTGCCGCCCAGTTTGACCGTGTCGCCGCCGCCGGATTTGGAACCGCCGCAGCCGCCTAAGGCCAGGGCCAGTGACAGACCAGCTGCCAGAACCGCTAGTGATTTGAATTTCCGAGTCATAAGAAATTCCTCCCCTCATTTTCAATTTTGAAAATAGAAAATAAAAAATATAGTTAAGGGCGGCGTCCGGGGCATGACCACGCATGCTCCGAGCCACCGCCTTTAAAACCTCATTGTTTTAAAGCGTAACGCTTTAATCCTTGTTGCGCCGGCCCGCCGGTTTGTGTATTTGGTATATAGGGTTGCGGGTCCGGAGGGAAACTACATCGTGCCGCGGCCGGTCAGCCGATCTTCTTGTTCAGCGTCTGGACGCCGTTCTTCAGTTCGATGACCAGTGCCGTGGTGACGGGGTTGTGCTTCTCGTCATAGGAGAATTTGCCGTTGGCGACCTGCAGGTCCTTGGTCTTCGCCAGGGCTTCGGCAATCTTCGTGCCGTCCGTGGAGTTCGCGGTCTTGAGGGCGTTGAACAGGACTAAGCCGGCATTGTAGCCTTCCAGGGCGAATACATCGGGAACCTTGTTGAATTTGGCCTTGTAGGCGCTGATGAACTTCTGGACGCCCGGGTCCTTGTCTTCGGCCGTGTAGGCGTTGGAGAAGTAGCACTTGTTGGTGGCTTCCTTGCCGGCGATTTCGACCAGTTTCGGGGAATCCCAGCCGTCGCAGCCCAGCAGCGGCACGTTCAGGCCGATTTCACGGGCCTGTTTGATGATCTTCGCGACTTCTTCGTAATAGCCGGGGATGTAGATGGCGTCCGGATTGGTAGCTTTCAGCTTGGTCAGGGCAGCCTTGAAGTCGATATCCTTGGCCAGGTACGCTTCGTCCGCCGTAATGGTGCCGCCGGCAGCCTTGAATTTTTCCGTGAAGACGGCCGTCAGGCCCTTGGAATAATCACTGGAAGAATCATGCAGGATGGCGACCTTCTTGACCTTCAGGTCTTCGCTGGCGAACTTCGCCATGATTTCGCCCTGATAGGGGTCGATGAAGCAGGCGCGGAACACGAAAGGTTTCACCTTGCCGCTCTTGTCGACGGTGATGCCGGGCGCCGTAGCGCACGGTGCGATCAGGGGTACTTTATTGGAAGACAGGATCGGTTCTTCCGCCGCTACACAGCCCGACGTAGCAGGCCCGATGACGGCGACTACCTTGTCTTTCGTTACGATCTTCGTTGCGGCGTTGCCCGATTCGGACGGCTCCGACTTGTTATCGGCTTCGACGACGCGGACCTTCTTCCCGTTGATGCCGCCGGCCTTGTTGACTTCTTCCACGGCCAGTTCGAAACCGGACTTCATGGATTTGCCGTAGTTCGCGACGTTGCCCGTCAATTCGGCATTGACGCCGACGACGAACTCATTGCCGCCCTTGCCGGCATCGCCGCTCTTTTTGTCACCGCCGCCACAGCCGCCGAGCAATCCGGCGACAACCACGGCAGCCAGTGCCGCACTTGCTAATTTCTTCCAACTCTTCATACAACTCTCTCCTTTGCTTTGAACTCCTTCATGGTACGGCCGTCCAGGACGGTCCGGATGGTGGCTGAACAGGCAGGCACGAAGGATGGATGCCGGATTTGCCCCTTCAGTTGTATCTGTATGCCACCATTATAGGGATTTTGCAGTACGAATGTCAACGATTTTTCACAAGTCGTCATTTAAAACTGTGAAAAGTTTTGCAATGTGTTACATAACTTTCAATTTACGAAAATGTGTGTATTTAGAAAAATCTTTTGTTCTCACTAGAAGGGCAAAAACAGGGGCTGTCCGTTTATTTCCCGTCCGCCCCTTCCGCTTCGCGTCCGATCTTGTCCCGGTAGTGCCGGTAGAGGAACACGAGGAGCACCGCCGTGATGGACCAGCTGACCGGATAACAGTACATGATATAGGTGAAGGTCGGATGCGCCTTATACGCCGTGGCGAGCCACACGAGGCGGACGCCGCAGATGCTCACGAGCATGGTGAGGGCCGGCGGCAGCGAATAGCCGTAGCCGCGCAGGGCGGCGGACAGGCTCTCGTAGATGCTGCACACGAAATAGAAGCCGACGACGAGCCACACGCGCGTCTTGCCGATGGCAAGCCCCTCGCCCGTCAGGCCGAACAACGACAGCAGCGGGCCGGCGAAGACGCACACGATCCCCGTCAGGATGCTGATGAAGATAAACGAAAGCAGCGTCCCGCGGCGGGCGACGGCACGGCAGCGGGCCAGATTGCCCGCCCCGTAATTCTGGCTCGTGAACGTCGTAATGGCCTGCCCGAAGCCGACCAGGAACGGATAGGTGTTGCACTCCAGCACGAACGCTGCCGCCGAAGCAGCCATGGCCAGGGCGCCCTCGCTGTTGATGGCCGACTGGATGACCAGGTTGGCCAGGTTGAAGACCATGCCCTGGACCCCCGCCGGCAGCCCGATGCGCAGGATTTCCCGCACATAGGGCCGGTGCAGGCGGATAGCCCCGGGAATCAGGTGCAGCACACCGTGGCCGTGGCGCAGCATGTAGATCAGCAGGCCGGAACTCACATAGTTCGCCAGCGCCGTCGTCGCCACCACGCCGGCAAGCCCCGTGCCTAGCCAGACCGCCGCAAAATCAGCCGCCACATTGAACAGGCTGGCCACCAGCAGCGCCAAAAGCGGCGTCCGCACATTCCCGTGGGCCCGGTAGATGGACGACACGAAATCGTACAGCGTCATGCCCGGCATACCCAGCAGGAACACGCGCAGATACAGCTCGGCAGCGTCCATGATCTCCGGCGGCACCCCGAGCCATTGCAGCATAGGCACCGCCATGACCTCGCCCAGGACCAGGATGAACAGCCCCGTCAGAATCCCCAGCAGGAACGATGTATGGATGGCGTCCATGGACTCCTTGTCCCCGCGCCCGCCCATGAACCGCGCAATGAGCACATTCGAACCCAGCGACAGCCCCAGGAACAAGTTGACCAGCAGCCCGATGACCGGCGCATTATTGCCCATCGCCGCCAGGGCCTCCGTCCCCACAAACCGCCCCAGGACGAAAATATCCGTCGTATTGAACATCTGCTGCAAAATGCCGATGAACGCCACCGGGATAGCGAACCGGAACAGCCCGCCCGACAGCGGCCCGTGCAGCATATCGATAGAACCTCGCATAACAATCTTCCTTTATATAATACGATGTATTGTCTTACCATCCGCAAATTCCAGTTCCATTATAGCCCCTTTCCGCCGCCCCGGCCATACCTGCTGCCTATCTTGCGGTATGCCCGGGTTGTTGCAGCATTGCAAACGGTACTTTGGCCATGACTTTGAGCGCACCTACAATGTACGGGCCGGCGTCAACTGGAAATTCTGATACCATAAAAAAACGACACGGACTTGGAAAATTCCTCCAATCCGTGTCGTTTTAAATTTCCAAGGGTATTTGTAAACTCCTATACTCCCCTTACGGCAGCATCGTGGCGCATTATTCTCCATTCCTTATAGGAAAGGCAGGGGGATCCCTCATTCTTCACTCCCCTTACGACGGCATGGTGGCCCTTTTCACACAATAGGAGCAACTGCACCGTAGTGTGAAAAGGGCCACCTGCCGCTTACCGTAGTGTGAAAAGGGACCCCCCTGCCACTATACTATACTATATAGCCGTAATCAGAATAATAACCACAATCCCCGGAATCATATTCGCGAGTCGCAATTTAGTGACGCCGATGAGGTTCAACCCAATCGCCATAATCATAATCCCGCCCGTGGCACTCAGTTCCGCAATGACAGCATCTGTCATAAAAGACTGCATCCACAACGCCAGCAGAGTAATGCTGCCCTGGTACAGCAGCACCGGCACCGCCGACAACGCGACGCCGATACCCAGCGTGCTCGCGAGGACGAGGCTCATGATAAAGTCCAGCGAAGCCTTGGCAAACAAAATGGCATGGTCGCCCGTGATACCGTCGGTGATGCTGCCGATGATGGCCATGGCACCGATGCAGAACAGGAGGCTCGCCGAAACGAAGGCGTCTCCCAGGCTGTGCTTGCCGGGCGCCGCTTCCTTCCCCCGGAGCAGCTTCCCTTCCACCCATTTGCCGAAGCGGTTCAGGTGGCCGTCGATGTCCAGCCACTCGCCGAGCAGAATGCCCAGGGCGATGCTCACGACGACATAGATGATGTTCGCGCTCTTTTGCGCCATGTTGAGGCCGATCACGAAGGTGCACAGCCCCATGCCGGCCAAAAGCGTCTCTTTCCATTTGTCCGGAAATCCGCGCTGCAGGATTGCACCCGCCAGCGAACCGGCAATGATGGCGGCGCAGTTCACCAGTGTGCCCAATCCAATCATACGTTACACCTTAGGCAGTGTGTTTCCCACGCTGCATCATACATTGAACTTCGGCCGCAGCCAGGGGGCGCCGTTGCTTTCGCTGCCGCCCTTGCTGCCTTCTTCCGACCGGCCCTGCAGCAATTCGCAGAGGCGGTCCAGGTCGTCGGCCGAGTAATAGTCGATTTCGATGGTGCCCACGTTGTCGTTCTTCGGCACAATGCGCACTTTCGTTCCCAAAAAGTCGATCAGGTCGTCTTCGAACTGCTTGTAATGGACGTCCGCCAGACCGGCCTTGCCCTTTTTGTCCTTCTTCTTGCCTTTCTTGCCCTTGCCGTCTTTCCCGGCTTTCCCTTTGCCTTTGCCCTTGCCGTCCGGCGTTTCCGCTTCTTCGGCGAAGACGGCGTCGGACCGCTCTTCGAGGACCTTCAGGGATTTTCCCTCCTTGACGGCCTTCACGACATCTTCCGCCGTGCGGGCGCTCCAGCCGTGCTGCACGATGGCTTCGGCCAGGGCGGTCTGTTTCTCCTTCGTGTCGAGGGCCAGGACCGGGCGGATCTGGCCGGCTGTGACGGTGCCGTCGGACACCAGTTTGCGGACCGGCGCAGGCAGGTTGAGCATGCGCAGCAGGTTGGCCACGGCGGTGCGGCTGCGGCCGATGCGGTCTGCGACCTGGGCCTGGGTGTAGTTCATGGTCTTCATCAGGTCCTTGATGGCCTGGGCTTCTTCCAGGGGGTTCAGGTCCCGGCGCTGGATGTTTTCCACCAGGGCCAGTTCCTGCATCTGCTGTTCCGTGTAGTCGCGCACCAGGACGGGCACGGTCTTCAGTTTCGCCAGCTTGGCGGCGCGCAGGCGCCGTTCGCCGGCCACGAGTTCGTAGTTCAGGCCCTTGCGGCGCACGATCAGGGGCTGGATGATGCCGTGTTCCTGGATGGACGCGGCCAGTTCGGCCAGCTTCTCCTTATCGAAGGTCTTGCGGGGCTGCCAGGGGTTGGGGCGGATACTGCCGATTTCCACCTCCAGGGCTTCCTTGCTGCCCTGGGCACCCTGGTTTTCCGGCAGGGCCTCTTCGTACTGCGATTCGCTCGACGAAAGGAGCGAACCGAGGCCGCGGCCCAATGCGTTATGCTTACTCATCGCCGATTACCTCCTTGGCCAGTTCCGTGTACACCTCGGCGCCGCGGGACTTGGGGTCGTATACGATGATCGGTTCGCCGTGGCTGGGCGCTTCGCTCAGTTTGACATTGCGCGGGATGATGGTATTGTACATCTTCGCCGTGAAATATTTCTTGACTTCGTTGACTACATCCTCGGCCAGGTTGGTGCGGGCGTCGAACATGGTCATGAGGACGCCTTCCAGTTTGAGCGCCGGATTGAGGTTGCGCTGCACGAGCTGGATGGTGTTCATGAGCATCGTGACGCCTTCGAGGGCGTAGAATTCGCACTGGATGGGGATCAGGACGGAGCCGGCCGCCGTGAGGGCGTTGATGGTCAGCAGGCCCAGGGACGGCGGGCAGTCGATCAGCACGTAGTCGTAATCGTACTTGACGCGCTCCAGGGCGTTCTTGAGGCGGGTTTCGCGGCTCATCATGTTGACGAGCTCGATTTCCGCGCCGGCCAGGGAAATGGTCGCCGGCAGGAGACACAGGTCCGGGTACGCCGTTTCCAGAATCGCGTCTTTGGCCGGCACATCGCGCACCAGCACGTCGTAGATGCTCTTCTTCACGTCGCGCTTGTCGATGCCGAGGCCGCTCGTGGCGTTGCCCTGGGGATCCGAATCGACGAGCAGCACCTTCCGGTCCGCCGCCGCCAGGCACGCCGCCAGATTCACGGCCGTCGTCGTTTTGCCGACGCCGCCTTTCTGATTGGCCAATGCAATTACTTTTACCACAACGTTCCCTCCTCGTTCCGGGATATCCACAAGTTATCCACATTATGCACAGAGTTATCCACCATTTTCCCCCGTTTTCCACCGCTTTTACACCGGTTATCCACCGGATTATCCACAGGCGGTGCATAATAGGGCGATTTCACGGGGCGCAACGGACGCGGCGCCCGCCGCGCAGCCCGCACCCGGTCAGCTGAACTGGCGGACCATGGTGGGCCGGTCCTTCTTCTTCGCGTTCTTGATGCGCAGGGTCACGACGACATCGTCGCCGTCCATGCTCTGGTCCATGGACGAGGGGATGCCTGACGCCCGGACCATGTCCATGACCTGCCGGATGCTGTTCAGATAAATCCGCACGTCATTGACGATGACGATGCGGGGTTTGCGTTTCTTTTGCTTGCCCGCGGCCTTGAGCATCTTTTCCACCAGGGCCTCGGTCTGCCGTACGGTCAGCCCGTCCTTGACGGCCTTGTCCACGACCGCTTCCCGTTCCTCGTCGCTGTCCAGCTTGAGCAGGACCCGGGCGTGGCGCTCCGTCAAATCGCTGTCGTGAATCTTCTGCCGCAGCGCCGGCGACAGCTTCAGCAGGCGCAGCTTGTTCGCAATGGTCGACTGCTTTTTGCCGACCTTGACGGCCATGGTCTCCTGCGTCATATGGAACGTGTCGAGAAGCTTCTCGTAGCCCTCGGCCTCTTCCAGGAAATGCAGGTCCTTGCGCTGCAGGTTCTCAATCATGGCGATTTCCGCAATCTGCTGGTTCGTGTAGTCGCTCACAATGACCGGCACCGTCTCCAGGCCCGCCAGGCCCGACGCACGCAGGCGCCGCTCGCCCGCAATGAGGATATACGTACCATCCGGCCCGGGCGCCACGAGCAGCGGCTGCAGCACGCCGTACTGGCGGATGGACGCAGCCAGCTCCTGCAGCGCTTCCGGCTCGAACTCCTTGCGCGGCTGGTACGGATTCGGTACCACCGAAGTACGGGGCACACGGATGACATGGACGTCGGAGGCCCCGTTCTTCCTGACATCCGTCTGCACCGTGTCGACATTCAATTCTTTAAATCCGTCTTGCACGTTGTCGTCGCCTCCAAACAAAATCTACGTCCTTATTTTACCATAAAACAGGGAAACTTTCAGAGCGGTTTTTTCGACGGCAGGCCCGCTTTGCGGGGGTACGCCGCCGGCGTGTCCTTCACCTTGCGGATCACGACGACGGCCCGTCCGTCGTCCAGCCCGGGCAGATGTACCGGCCGTGCTGCCGCCAATTTCCCGCCCAGGACGGCCAGTGCGTGCTGCGCCTCGGCGATTTCCGCTTCGTACTTGCTGCCCTTGAGGGCCACGAAATACCCGCCCCGCTTCACGAAGGGCAGGCAGTATTCCGCCAGCACGGACAGCTTCGCCACGGCCCGCGACACGGCCACGTCGTACTGGCCGCGGTGCTTCGGGTCCCGGCCTCCGTCCTCGGCGCGCGCGTGGACCAGGCGGATGCCCTTGACGTGCGTCGCGGCCAGGACATCGTCCAGGAAACGGAGGCGCTTTTCGAGGGAATCGAGAAGGGTCACCTTCAGCTCCGGCACGTAGAATTTCAGGGGCAGGCCGGGAAAGCCGGCGCCCGTGCCCACGTCGATGAGCGTCGCGCCGGGCTTCATGAGCTGCGGGTCGTACGCCAGCAGGCTGTCGATGAAATGCTTCACCGCCACATCGTCCGGGCTCGTGAGGGCCGTCAGGTTGAGGTGGGCGTTCGTTTCAATGAGTTTTTCGTAATAGATGCCGAACTGGTCCAGCTGCTCCTGCGTCAGCGTCAGGCCGGCTTCCTTCCCCCTGCCGGCCAAAACGGCCAGGCAGCGGGGCACATCGATGACCGGGGCAGCCTCCGCCGTCCCCTTCGTTGCTTTCGTCTCGCTCATAGGTGATTTTTACTCCTTGCCTTCGGCTTCCTGGCGGCGCCGCGTCTCCAGGGCGATCATAAGGACGCCCACGTCGGCCGGGGACACGCCGGAAATGCGCGACGCCTGGCCCAGCGAATCGGGGCGCACCTTCTGCAGCTTTTCCCGCGCCTCGCCGGACAGCTCCTTCAGGGACGCGTAGTCCATGTCGGCCGGAATGCGCTTGGACTCCAGGTGCAGGGCCTTTTCCACGGCCTGCTGCTGCTTTTTGATGTAGCCCTCGTACTTGCACTGGATTTCGGCCTGTTCCTGCACCACGGGGGAGACATCGGGCAGGTCGAAGCAGTCCTTCAGCTTCGCATACGTCAGGCCGCTGCGCTTCAGGAGCGTCGCCATGGTGATGCCCGTCTTGAGGGGCACCGTGCCGAGGCGGCGCAGCTTTTCATTATTCTCCTCCGTCGGGTTGACGAAGGTCGTTTCCAGATAATGCATGGTCCGCTCGATGGCCGACCGTTTCTCCGTGAACTTGTCCCACCGGGCGTCCGTGACGAGGCCGATATCCCGCCCTTTCTGCGTGAGGCGCAGGTCCGCGTTGTCCTGCCGCAGCAGGAGGCGGTATTCGGCGCGGCTCGTCATCATGCGGTACGGCTCGTTCGTCCCTTTGGTCACCAGGTCGTCGATCAGCACCCCGATGTAGGCTTCGTTCCGTCCCAAAACCAACGGCGGCCGGCCCTGGATTTTGCGGACGGCGTTGATGCCCGCCATGAGGCCCTGGGCCGCGGCTTCCTCGTAGCCGCTCGTGCCGTTGGACTGGCCGGCGGAAAAGAGGCCCGCAATGCGCTTGTGTTCCAGGGACGACTTCAGCTGCAGCGGGTCCAGGCAGTCGTAATCGATGGCGTAGCCCGGGCGCATCATGCGCACGTGCTCCAGGCCGGGAATGGTCTGCATAAAGGCCAGCTGCACATCGGCCGGCAGCGCCGACGACATGCCCTGCACATACATTTCGTTCGTCTCCAGGCCCTCCGGCTCGATGAAGAGCTGGTGCCGGTCCTTGTCCTTGAAGCGGATCAGCTTCGACTCGATGGACGGGCAGTAGCGCGGGCCCACGCCTTCGACGAGGCCGTTGAACATGCCCGACCGCGCCAGGTTGTCCAATATGATCTTATGCGTCGTCGGATTCGTATAGGTCAGCCAGCACGGCACCTGGTCGCGGTGCGTAATCTCGCTGATGTACGAAAAGTTCCGCACCACGTCGTCGCCGTACTGGATCTGCATTTTGGAAAAGTCCAGGCTGCGGCGGTCGACGCGGGCCGGCGTGCCCGTCTTGAAGCGGCGCAGTTCGATGCCCGCCTCCAGCAGGGACGACGACAGCTTTTCCGCGCTGCGCATGCCGTTCGGCCCCGACGCATAGTTCACGCTGCCGAAGACGATCTTCCCGCGCAGGTACGTGCCCGTCGCCAGAATGACGCACTTGGCCTCGAACAGTTCCCCCGTCTCGGCCTCGACGCCCACGACCTGGTCGTTCTCCACGAGCAGCTTGTCGATCATGAGCTGCTTCACATCGAGATTTTCCTGGTTTTCGGCCACCTGCTTCATATAGACATGGTAGTACGGTTTGTCGGACTGGGCCCGCAGCGAATGGACGGCGTAGCCCTTGCCCGTGTTGAGCATGCGCATCTGGATGGCCGTCGCGTCGGCGCTGATGCCCATCTGGCCGCCCAGGGCGTCGATTTCGCCCACCAGCTGGCCCTTGGCGCTGCCGCCGACGGACGGATTGCAGGGCATAAAGGCGATATTGTCCAGGGACAACGTCGCCAGGAGCGTCTTGCAGCCCATGCGGGCAGCCGCCAGACCGGCCTCCATGCCGGCATGGCCCGCCCCGATCACAATGACATCGTAGGATCCGGCGATCATCTAAACATTACCTCGGTTTTCTCATACATATACATATCATTTGCCCACGCAGAAGCGGGCGAAAATTTCGTTGATGATTTCATCGCGCACCGTCTCACCCGTGATTTCGCCCATCAAAGACAGGGCCGCGTCCACGTCGATGGTGAGGCAGTCGTAAGGCAGGCGCTCTTTGGCCCCCGCCGCCGCGTCCGCCAGGTTTTCCCGGGCCCGGCGCAGCAGGTCGATCTGGCGCTCATTCTGCAGGTACACGCCGTCGCCCACATAGCCTTCGGACCCGTAGACGAACTCCTGGAGCCACTTTTCCAGCTCCTCCGCGCCCTCGCCCGTCTTGGCCGACACCGCCAGGACATGGTCCTTGCCGAAGCGCGCCTCCAGGCTCTCCCGCAGGGCCGGGTCCACGCCCAGGTCCGCCTTGTTCAGCGCCACCAGGCAGTTCTTGCCCTCCGCCGCCGTCAGGATCGCCTCGTCGTCCGCCGTGAGCGCCGTGTGCGCGTCCACCACGACCAGGACCAGCTCCGCCTTCTCCAGCAGGGCGCGGCTGCGTTCCACGCCCATCTTCTCCACGTAATCCTCCGTGTCGCGGATGCCCGCCGTATCGGCCAGCAGAATCGGCACCCCGCCGATCACAAGCTGCTCCTCGATGACATCGCGCGTCGTCCCGGCATACTCCGACACCAGCGCCCGGTCCTCCCGGAGCAGCGTGTTCAACAGGCTCGACTTGCCCACATTGGGCCGCCCCACGATGGCCGTGCGCAGGCCCTCCTTCAAAATCAGGCCCGTGTGCGCCCCCTGCAGGAGCCGGTCCGTCTCCGCCAGCGCCCGTTCAATCGCCCCGGCCACCTCCGGATACGTCACATCCTCGATATCCTCTTCCGGATAATCGATGACCGCCTCCAGGTGGACAATGACATCCTTCAGGTCCTTGCGGATTGCCTTCAGCTTGCGCGACAACACCCCCTCCTGCTGCTGCACCGCGCTCTTCAGCGCCGCCGCACTCTTGGAGTTGATGATGTCCATGACCGATTCGGCCTGCACCAGGTCGATGCGGCCGTTCAGAAACGCCCGCCGCGTGTACTCGCCCGGCTCCGCCGCCCGCGCCCCGTACCGCCACGTCAGCGCAAGGATGCGCCGCAGGCTCTGCGGTCCCCCGTGGCACTGGAACTCCACCACGTCTTCCGCCGTGTACGAATGAGGGGCCTTCATGTAGACGCACAACACCTCGTCCACCACGGCATCCGCCTCATCCCGCACCGTGCCGTAAGCCATGGTACGGACCGGATACGCCCCGAGCGGTTTCCCGCTGGCGGACCGGAACATCTTCTCCGCAATCGCCAGCGACTGCGGCCCCGACAGGCGCACAATGCCCACCGCGCCCAGTCCCAGCGGCGTCGTCACAGCACTGATCGTATCTTCCTGGTACATGATTTACCTCGCAATAACAACAAAGACCCGGGCAGTTGGCTACACCGGGTCTGCGTGACTTATTTTTTTAATTCGATGACGACTTTGCGGAACGGTTCGCTGCCCTCGCTCAGGGTCGTGACCTTCGGGTCATTCTGTAAAGCCGTGTGGATGATCTTCCGTTCATGCGGATTCATCGGTTCGAGGACCACGCGTTCCCCCGTCCGTTTGCACTTGTCCGCCAGGCGTCTGGCAAGGCGGGTCAGCGTTTCCGCACGGCGCTCCCGGTAATTCTCCACGTCGATCACGATATGCATGCGCGTCGTCGCGTTCTTGTTCGCTACCAGGTTCGTCAGATACTGGAACGCATCCAGCGTCTGGCCATGCTTGCCGATGAGGATGCCCATATCGGCCCCGTGCAGCTTCAGGACGACACAGCCGTCCTTTTTATTGATGAACTTCTCCATGACGACCTGCATATCCATCGCCTTGAAGATCTTCTGCAGGAACTCCTTCGCCGCCTCGATCACCGCTTCGTCGACCACGAACTCCCGGTTCCGGTCGGCCTCCGCCGGTGCCTTGGCCTGCTCCGCCGGCGCCTCCGCGCCCAGCTCCGCATCCATCTTTTCCTTGACCTTCGCCTCAAAAGCCGCCTGCGTCGCATCCACGGCAGGCATGCCCTCGGGCTCCTGCACAGCCTCCGCCGGTTCCGGTTCCACCGTTTCCGCCGGTTCCGTTTGCGTCGGTTCGGCCGCTGCATCTTTCGGCGTTACGCGCACCCGCGCGTCCCGCTTGCCAATGCCGAAAAGACCCTTTTTCGGTTTTTCCAGCACTTCCACAACCACCTGGTCTTCCGCCAGGTTCAATTCAGCAAGAGCGGCAGCAGTGGCTTCTTCCACTGTCTTGCCGGTTTTTTCAATACTCATATAAAACACCTCTTAAAAGGCTCGCCGCGGACGATGTACCGCACCGCAGCTTCGGAAATCTCAATTGTTGGCTTTCGCGATATGGTCCATATAGGCCTGCTGCAGGATCTGCATGATGTTCATGACGATCCAGTAAATGACCAGGCCCGCAGGGAAGCTGATACTCATGTAGCCGATGAACAGCGGCATAAAATACAGCATCATCTGGCCCTGCATCATGCCCATGACGCCGCCCTGATCCTTTTCCCCGGGCTTCTTCTTCGGCATCGTCTGCTTCGTCACGATGAACGTGGACAGAGCCGACAGGATGGCCAGCACATAGATCGGATCCGGGTTCGCGATATTCTGCATCCACAGGAAATTGGCCGGTCCTTCGTAATGGAAGTCCCGCACGCCGTAATAAATACCGAACAGGATCGGCATCTGGATCAGCAGCGGCAGGCAGCCCGCCAGGGGATTCACATGATTCTCCTGATACAGCTTCGCCAGCTCCACATTGAGCCGTTCCTTATCGTTCTTGTACTTTTCCTGGATGGCCTTCATTTTCGGCTGGATCGCCATCATCGCCTTCGTCGACTCAATCTGCTTCTTCGAAAGCGGGAACAGGATGATCTTGATGATGACCGTCATCAGCACGATGGCCAGCCCGTAGTTGGCCAACCCGAAATTGCCGAGAAAATGGTAAATCAGCGTAATCAGCTGACCTACAAGATGTCCTAAAAATTCCAAAATTCGTCTCCTTCACTTGACGGGATCATATCCTCCGTCATGCCACGGATGGCAGCGGCAGATCCGTTTGACCGCCATCCAGCCGCCCTTCAGCGCCCCATACTTGCGGATTGCGTCAATGGCATACTGCGAACATGTCGGATAATACCGGCAGGTCGGCGGAAACAACGGAGAAATGAATAATTGGTAGAAGCGTACCATCGCAATCAAGAGGAAACGGACCGCTTTTCCCACAAAAGCGATCCCTCTCATGATTGCACCTGCTGCAAAAGATTTGCTCTTTTCGCAAGACGCAAAAACACCCGCTCAAACGTCTTGAAATCCGCTTGCGCCAGGCGCTTCCGCGCCACCCAGATCACCCGGAAGTTTGGCTTCAACTCCCCTTTATGCAGCCGAAAGACTTCGCGCATCAACCGCTTCACATGATTGCGAATAACGGCATTGCCTACCTTCTTACCCACAGCGAAACCTATTTTGATCTTTTCATTTTCGCCGGGCAACACATAGAAGACAGCCAACCCGTCCACCACAGAATGTCCTTTTTCATACACAGTCTGAAATTCTTTCTTCGCCTTGATTTTCTGGGATTTGGGAAAACCGAATTCCTTCATGGCTTCTTTACTCCTGTCCACATGGAAAAAATAGGCCGTTTGCGCGGCCTATTGATTTTCATGCATTATGCAGACAATTTCTTTCTACCCTTCAGGCGTCTTCTCTTCAGAACCGTGCGGCCTGCCAGAGTAGCCATTCTGCGACGGAAGCCGTGCGTTCTTTTTCTTCTCAGATTGTTAGGCTGGAATGTGCGTTTCACGTTGATTACCTCCTTCATTCCAAATCTTATCAATCTATATTGAATTCAATTGATAGCTGCAAAGATTATACTAGAAAGCGGGGGCTGTGTCAAGGAGAATGCTGCATAAGATGGGGGTTGGGATCTTGGTTGTCAAGACATGTGTTACACTCTTGAATTTGAGAAATACTCTGTTACAACCTGGTTTGGGCTTCTGAATGCTAGGGATGTCTTGGCTGTGC
>ONAN01000043.1 GCA_900315805.1 uncultured Selenomonadales bacterium | reverse complement strand
GCTTCGGCGTTTCGGAACGGACGATACAGCGCGATTTCCGGGATATCCGCGACCTGCTGGCCGAAGAGCGGCCCGAGTGGGGCCTGGACCGCACGCTGGTCTTAAACAAGGACGACGGCACCATCACCATCCAGCCGCCCATCGTGTCTTCGTTCACGAGCAGCGAGGCCTACACGATTGCGAAAATCCTGTTCGAAAGCCGTTCCCTGACGAAGAAGGAACTGGATACGCTGCTCAGGAAGCTGGAAGACTGCTGCTTCCCCCTGAGCGACCGGAAACGCATGCGCGACCTGATCCTGAACGAACAGGCCCTGTACGTGGAACCGCGGCACCATCAGGAACTGATCCACCGCCTCTGGGAAATGGGGCGCATGGTGGCCCAGCAGCAGGTCCTCGAGATGGAGTACCGGCGGCACAGCGACGGCCGGACCGTACGGCGGCTCGTGAAACCCGTCGGCATCCTTTCCGACAGCTACTACTTCTACATCCTCGCCTATTTCGACGAACAGGACGAGGTGGCGACGCGCAAGCAGGTCAGGCAGAAGTTCCCCATCGGCTACCGCCTGGACCGCATCGTCGCGTTCCGCCCGGTGGGACGCCATTTCGAGGCGCCCTACGCCAAGCGCTTCAAGGAAGGCGAGTTCCGCAAACGCGTCCAGTTCATGTTCACGGGCGATTTGACGGAGGTTTCGTTCTGGTGTGCCTCGTCGGCCCTGGAGGCCGTGCTCGACCGCCTGCCGACGGCCCGCGTCGTCAAGCAGGACAAGGACGGCGAAGGCGCCTGGGTGAGCGCCGAAGTGTACGGCGAACAGGGCGTCTCCATGTGGCTCAAAAGCCAGGGCAGCCTGGTCAAAAAGATCAAGTTCAAAAAGAAATGACGCGGCAACCGCGGTGGAATCATAAAGAGGTGTTACCATGATCTACAATTACTACCCGGGCTGTACCCTGTCCACCAATGCCCGGGCCCTGGACCGGACGGCGCGGCGGTGCGCCGAAAGGCTGGGCTTCCCCCTGGTGGAACTGCCGGAGTGGCAGTGCTGCGGCGCCGTCTATCCCCAGGCGCCCGACGCGGTCGGCGAACGCCTGGGGGCCGTGCGTGCCCTGACGGCGGCCCGCGACAACGGCGGCACACTGGTCGCCCTGTGCAGTGCCTGCTACCATGTTTTGAAGCGGGTGAACGACGATATGGCTGCCGTTTACCCAATCCGGGACAAAATCAACAACTATCTGGCCCTGGAAAAGCCCTATCACGGGGAAACCAAGGTACTCCACTTTCTGGAAGTACTGCGGGACCACGTGGGCTGGAACCGCCTGGCGTCCCTCGTGACCCATCCCCTGGCAGGACGGCGCATCGGCGCCTACTACGGCTGCATGCTCCTGCGCCCGGGCAAGGTGATGGCCCTGGACGACCCCGAGTCCCCGGCGATTCTCGAAGACTTCCTCCGCGCCCTGGGAGCCACGCCCGTCGTGTACGACATGCGCAATGAGTGCTGTGGCAGCTATCTGGCCGTGACCAACCGGGACTACTGCAGGGAAATGGTGGGGCGTATCCTGGCCAGCGCCAGGGACGGCGGGGCGGAAGAACTGCTGACGGCCTGCCCGTTGTGCGCCTATAACCTGGTCCACAACGCGGCGGCGGAACAGCAGGTCCCCGTCACATACTTTACGGAACTGCTGGCCCGGGCCCTGGGCCTTGCGACAGGAGGTGACGTGCAATGACCGGAACGGGACCGAAAACGGATCTTTGCAACACCGGCCGCCTGACTCCCGAAAAGGAAGCGGACCTGACGGCCCAGCTCCTCGAACTGGCGGACACGGACGTGAAACGCTGCATCCAGTGCGGCCGCTGCACGGCCAACTGCCCCATGGCGCAACATATGGACCTGGTACCGAGCCGCATGATGTGGGAACTGAAGAACGGCCGCGCGTCCGTTGTGCTGGCCGCTGCCTCCCCGTGGGACTGCCTCTCGTGCTTTGCCTGCGAGACACGCTGCCCGCGGGGCCTCAATCCGGCCGGCGTCATGGAGGCGGCCCGGCTCCTTTCCATCCGGCCGGCCGGCGCGCCGGTCCTGACGGCGGAAGAAGTAGCGGAACTGGACCCCGGTATGCCGCAGCAGGCCATTGTGGCCGCTTACCGCAAGTTCAGCAAATGACAGGAGGGAACGAATGTGCAAAAGATAGGCGTATTTGTATGCTGGTGCGGCAGTAACATTGCCGCCACCGTCGACGTCGCCCGTGTCGTTGCCGCCGCGCAAGGAATTCCCGGTGTGGCCTTTGCCGCCGATTATAGATACATGTGTTCCGAACAGGGCCAGCAGCTGATTGCCGACGCTGTGCGGCAATACGGGCTCAACCGTATCGTCGTATGCTCCTGCTCGCCCCGTATGCATGAAAAGACCTTCCGTACCTGCGCAGAACGGTGCGGCGTCAATCCCTACCAGGTGGAAATCGCGAACATCCGCGAGCAATGTGCCTGGATCCTGAAAGACCGGGAACAGGCGACACAGAAGGCCGTCGCCCTCCTGAAGGCGGCCGTGGCCAAAGTGCAGCTGGACACACCGCTCCAGCCGGGCGAGAGCGCCGTCGTGAAACGGGCCCTCGTCCTCGGCGGCGGCATCGCGGGCATTGAGACGGCCCTCGACATCGCCGACGCGGGGTATCCCGTGGACATCGTCGAAAAGGAACCGTCCATCGGCGGCAAAATGGCCCAGCTGGACAAGACCTTCCCGACCCTGGACTGCTCAGCCTGCATCCTGACCCCGAAGATGGTGGACGCGGCCCAGCATCCCAACATCCGCATCTTCACCTACAGCGAAGTGGAAGCGGTCCGCGGCTTCGTCGGCCAGTTCGAGGCCGACATCCGCAAAAAGGCACGCAGCGTCAAGGCCGACATCTGCAGCGGCTGCGGCATCTGCACCACCAAGTGTCCGTCCCGCCAGGCCGGCAGCGAGTTCGATGCCGGCCTGCGCAAGCGCGGGGCCATCTACATCCCCTTTGCCCAGGCCATCCCCAAGGTGCCCGTCATCGACCGGGCGCACTGCCTCAGGTTCCAGACGGGCAAGTGCGGCGTGTGCTCCCTTGTGTGCCCGAACAAGGCCATCGACTACACCCAGCAGGATGAAATCGTGACGGAACAGTACGGCGCCATCGTGCTGGCGACGGGCTTCGACCTGCTTGATCTGCAGCATTTCGGCGACCTGGGCTGGGGCCGCAGCAAGGACATCATCACGTCGCTCCAGCTGGAACGGCTGACCAACGCCGGCGGCCCGACGGAAGGCCACCTGGTGTGTCCCTCGACGGGCCGGCAGCCGAAGCAGGTCGTCATCGTGAGCTGCGTCGGTTCGCGCGATACCTCGGGCCGGGGGAAGACGTACTGCTCCAAGATCTGCTGCATGTACAACGCCAAGCATGCCATGTATATCCGGGAAAAATATCCCGATACGGACGTGACCGTGTTCTACATTGACGTGCGCACGCCCGGCAAAGGATTCGATGAATTCCAGCGCCGCGCCGTCGAGGAATACGGCGTCCACTATATCCGCGGCCTCGTCGGCAAAGTCGATGTGCACAGGGACGGGACGCTGCATTTGACGGCGTCCGACCTGAACAGCGGCCGCCAGCTTGAAATGGAGCCGGACCTGATCGTCCTGGCGGCGGCCGTGACGGCCTCGCCGGACGCCCGCAAGGTGGCGGGCCTGGTGACGGCCAGCATCGACAATGACGGGTTCTACGTGGAAGCCCACCCGAAACTGCGGCCGGTGGAGAGCCCCACGGCGGGCGTCTTCCTGTCCGGCATGTGCCAGGGGCCGAAGGATATTCCCGAGACGGTCTCCCAGGCAGGGGCGGCGGCCGTCAAGGCCATCGGCCTGCTCTCGAAGGACAAGCTGCTGACGAATCCCTGCACGGCCTGGTGCAACGAAACGGTGTGCAGCGGCTGCCGGTCCTGCGTCCAGGTCTGCCCCTACGGCGCCATTGAGGCCGTGGAGAAGACCGTCGTCACCCTGGAGGGTAAAAAGGAACAGCGTTCTGTGGCAGTGGTCAACGAGGCCCTCTGCCAGGGCTGCGGCGCCTGCACCGTCGCCTGCCCGTCGGGCGCGATGGACTTGAAAGGGTTCTCGAATCAGGAAATCATGGCGGAGGTGGATGCCCTATGCTGGTAAACGAAGCAACGAAGAACGCCGCGCCGGACACGGCCCCCTTCGAACCGAAGATCGTGGCCTTCTGCTGCAACTGGTGCAGCTACGCCGGCGCCGACGGCGCCGGAACGGCGCGCAAACACTATCCGGCCAACGTGAAGATCATCAAGGTGCCCTGTTCCGGACGGGTGAACCCCCTGTTCGTGCTGCGGGCCTTCCAGAAAGGCGCCGACGGCGTCATCCTCTGCGGCTGCCATCCCGGCGACTGCCATTACATGACGGGCAACTATTATACCCGCCGCCGCCTGACGCTCCTTATGGGCATGCTCGACTACCTGGGCGTGGCCAGGGACCGCCTGCGCGTGGCCTGGGTCTCCGCCTCGGAAGGCGCGCGGTTCGCGGAAGTCATGAACGGGTTTACGGCGCATATTGCGTCCTTGGGTGAGAATGTGAAACTGAGGGATATGCGATGCAGAAAATAGAGGAATTGATGCGGGAGAAGGCCGCCGCCCTGCTGCAGGACGGTACGGCGGACTGCGTCCTGGCCTGGCGGCGGGGGGAATTCCCCTACGACCACGCCACGGCCGTCTTCCACACGGGAGAGGAACTGGAGGAACTGACGTACGACTGCTTCTGCCCGGCCAACCTGGCCAAATACCTGATCCAGACCTCCCGGGCAGGGCAAAAGGCCGCCGTGTTCCTGAAACCCTGTGACACCTACGGCGTCAACCAGCTGCTCAAGGACCACCGCATCCGGCGGGACCTGGTCCATGCCGTCGGGACGCCCTGCGGCGGCATGCTGGATATCCGGAAGATCCGCGCGGCGGGCTGCCGCGGCATCGTGGCCATCGAGGACCGGGGCGGCGACGTGGCCGTGACCTGCGCCGGCGGCCCCGTGACCCTGCCCAGGGCCGCCGTGCTGCTGCGCAAGTGCCTGGCCTGCAAGGGCAATGATTACAAGATCGCCGATGAGGAAATCGGTGCGAAACAGGCGGTGCCGCAGGCACCGGCAGACCGTTTTGCCGAGGTGGAGGCCATCGAGGCCATGACGCCGGAAGGGCGGTTCGCCTTCTGGCAGCAGGAACTGTCGCGGTGCATCCGCTGCAACGCCTGCCGCGACGTGTGCCCGGCCTGCAGCTGCGAACAGTGCATTTTCGACCATCCCGGCAGCGGCGCCGACGGCAAGGCCTATGCCGACGCCTCGCAGGAAGCCCTGTTCCATGTCATCCGCGCCTTCCACGTGGCGGGCCGGTGCACGGGCTGCGGCGAATGCGGGCGCGTGTGCCCCGAAGGGATCCGCCTGGATCTGCTGAACGGCAAATTCGCCAAAGACATCAACACCTGTTTCGGGCCGTACCAGCCCGGGGAAGACGCCGAAACGCCGGCGCCGCAGTTCACCTTCCGCCCCGGCGATCCCGACCCGGACACGGCGGTGCGGAATGAGGACAGGAGGGACGGTCATGCGTAAGCTGAACTTGGCGGACCTGGACAAACTGCTGGGCGCCCTCGCCCGCGAGGGCAGGGTGTACGCCCCCTTCCGCCGGAACGGGCGGACGGATTTCGCCTGGTATGGTGCCGCCGGCGAGCCGGATCTGGAGAACTATACCGTAAAAGCCCCGAAAGATGTCTTGTTCCCCCAGGTGGAACCTTTGTTGGAGTTCCGCCAGGAAGGACGCAGGCTCGCTTTGCAGGCGGCCCCCCTGCCGCAGGGGAAAGTCATCGCCTTCGGCGTGCGGGCCTGCGATATACGCGGCTTCGCCGTCCTCGACAAGGTGTTCCTGCAGGACCCGCAGGACGAATACTACAAGGCCCGCCGGGACAGCCTGACCGTCATCGGCCTGGGCTGCAGCGAACCGGAAGAGACCTGCTTCTGCCGCACCTTCGGCCTCGACCCGGCCCGGCCCGGCGCCGATGTGGATACGTGGGCGGCGGACGGCTGCCTCTACTGGGACGCCCGCACGGAAAAGGGCAAGGCCCTGACGGACGCCCTCGGCGGCAGCGTGCCCTTCGCAGACGCAGGGGAGGAGCCTGCCGCCGTGGCCCGGCAGGCAGCGGCGCTGCGGGACCGGTGGGACAAACTGCCGCTCCACGGCCTGCATTTCGACGAACGCCTGGCGGCGCAGGAGCTGCCGGCGTTCCACAGCCCGGTGTGGGAAAAGCTGGCGCCGACGTGCCTCGGCTGCTGCACCTGCACCTACGTGTGCCCCACGTGCCACTGCTTCGACGTGCGCGATGAAAAGACGGGTCCCTTCGACACGGAGCGGTACCGCTGCTGGGACAGCTGCATGGACCGCGACTTTACGCAGATGCCCCACGGCAATCCGCGCAAAGGCCGGCTCGAACGGTTCCGCCAGCGTTATATGCACAAACTCGTCTATTTCCCCGAAGACCACGAAGGCACCTTCGCCTGCGTCGGCTGCGGGCGCTGCCTGAAGGCCTGCCCCGTGAACCTGAATATCGTGAAGGTGGAACGGGCCCTGGCGGCGGAACTGGCGGACACGGCAAAGGAGGGGTCGGAATGAGCAACAAGGACCGTATGATTCCCGTCGTGGGCGTGATTACGAAGGTGACCCGCGAAACGGCCGATGTCACCACCTACCAGGTGGAAAAACCCGGCGGCGGCAAACTGTTCGAGCACCTGCCCGGGCAATGCGCCTTCCTCTCCGTACCGGGCCTCGGCGAAGCGATTTTTTCGATTACGTCGTCGCCGACCAACAAAGCCTTTCTGGAGTTCAGCATCAAGCGGACGGGCCGCCTCACAGACTTTCTGGACGGGAACATGGAGGAAGGGCAGGAAATCGCCGTGCGCGGGCCCTTCGGCAACCATTTTCCCGTGGAGGGACGCCTGCAGGGCAAGGATATGCTCTTCATCGGCGGCGGCATCGGCATGGCGCCCCTGCGCAGCGTCATCAACTACATGCTGGACAACCGCGGGGACTACGGCGCCATCGACGTCGTCTACGGCGCGCGCAGCAAAGAGGATTTTGTGAAATACGGCGAACTGACAGAGGACTGGCCGCGCCATAAGGATGTACGGGTACATCTTACCATTGACCGTCCGGAAGAAGGCTGGACGGGGCATGTGGGCTTTGTGCCGGCGTTCCTCAAGGACCTGGCCTTTACGCCGGACAAGACGGTCTGCCTGTGCGGGCCGCCCGTCATGATCAAACTGTGCCTGGCGGCGCTTACGGAAATGGGCTTCCGCAAGGACCAGGTCTTTACGACGCTGGAGCTGCGCATGAAATGCGGCATCGGCAAATGCGGCCGCTGCAACATCGGCAAAAAGTACGTCTGCAAGGACGGTCCCGTCTTTACGTGC
>ONAN01000041.1 GCA_900315805.1 uncultured Selenomonadales bacterium | reverse complement strand
ATTGGTCATTTTAATTCGACCAAAATTGGTTATTTTAACCCGACTCTGAATGGCGATTTTAATCCGACTCTACTTGGTTAAATTAACCCGACGTTAACAAGGGGTCCTTCAACGGCTCCGGGGCGACAGTGGTTTCGTCCGTTGTTTCCGTCTTCGCGGCATCCGCTGTGACAGTTGCCGCGGCCTCTTTCCCCGTCGTGGCCGCGTCAGCAGCCAAAACCGGCAGCCGGGCAGAGCAGGTCAGAAGAAGCGCCAGCAGTCCGATGCGGAACCAGGCAGCCTTTGTTGCCATAAAGAACACCCCCTTACCTTTCCAGACGGGATGGCCTGCATCCCGATACATCATTCTGTACTTTCATTATACCCCTTACCCGGGGGAATGCATGGCAAAAGTGTGATATTCTTTTCCCGGGCAATATTCGCTAAAGAAAAAGAGCTGCTGCACGTTCGTGCAACAGCTCTTTTATATTTTTACTTATTTCACCCTGCTGCCGCTGGCAATATCCGGGGCGTCGGCGAGGACCAGGTTGCCTTCGCCGTCACTGGCGGCGAGCAGCATGCCGTAGGACATGATGCCGAAGAGGCGGGCCGGCTTCAGGTTCTTGATGACGATGACGTTGCGGCCGACGAGCTGCTCGGGCGTATAGTGCTGGGCGATGCCGGACACGATATCCCGTTCTTCGCAGCCGATGTCGACGGTGAGTTTCATCAGTTTGCGGCTCTTCGGAACCGGTTCGGCCGTCAGGATTTTGGCGACGCGCAGGTCCAGTTTCTGGAAGTCGTCGAGGGTGACTTCCGGCAGGGGACGTTCGGGTTCGGTTGCTGCGGCGGGTTCCGGCGTTTCCCCGCTGGCTGCGTTGCCGCGGGCTTTGTCGATTGTGGCGGCCTTGACTTCGCGCGCTTTGCGGCGGGCGTCTTCGGCGGCCTGGCTGACGCGGGCTTTGGCGACGGCGGCTACGGCGAGCACGGCACCGCCTACGGCTTTGGCCGCGTCTCCGGCGGCGGCTGCGGCGTCACTGGCTGCGTCGGCGGCGGAGCCTGCCTTCTGGGCGGCCAGTTCTTTGGCGGCTGCCACTTTGGCGATTGCTTCGGCTGCTTTTGCTTCCTCCGGGGTCTGGGACTTCTTACCCTTGGCGCCTTTGGCCTGCTTGGCAGGCTGTTCGGCCACGTAGGGTTCGCGTTTGCCCGTTTCGGGGTTGTAGACCATGCCGGCGGATTTCTTGGTGGCACCGATGAGGGTGCGGCCGTCGGGCAGCACGTCGATGCGCGGATACAGGGGTTCGCCCTTGACGACTTTGGTGCCGTCGGGGATACCTCCCCAGGTCAGTTCGGAATAGTAGTACAGGTCCTTGACGGGCAGGCCCAGCTGCTCCATGATCTTCGGCGTCGTGGTCGGAATGTAGGGAGCGATCATGACGGCGACGAAGCGCAGCGTTTCGGCCAGGTTGTAGAGGACCAGGTGCAGGCGGTCGGCCTGTTCGGGCTCTTTGGCGAGTTTCCAGGGAGCCGTGTCGTCAATGTATTTGTTGGCGGCTGCCACAAGGCCCCAGACGGCCTTGACGGCATCGTTGATTTCCATTTTGTCCATGTGTTCCTGGTAGGAAGCCAGCGTGTCTTCGGCCAGCTTGCGCAGGGCCTCGTCCACGGGTTCTGCCGCGGCCGGGCGGTTTTCCAGGACGCCGCCATGGTACTTTTCCACCATGGACACCGTGCGGTAGAGCAGGTTGCCCAGGTCGTTGGCCAGGTCCGCGTTGATGCGGTTGATGAGGGCGTCGCGGGAGAAGTTGCCGTCGCTGCCCAGGTTGATTTCGCGGAGCAGGAAGTAGCGGATCGCATCGGCGCCAAATTCATCGATGAGGCCGTTGGGGTCGACGACGTTGCCGATGGATTTGCTCATCTTGGTGCCGTCGACGACGAGCCAGCCGTGGCCGTAGACTTTCTTCGGAATCGCTTCGCCCATGGCCATCAGCATGATCGGCCAGATGATGGAATGGAAGCGGACGATTTCCTTGCCGACGAGGTGCAGGTCCGCAGGCCAGTATTTGTGGAACATTTCGTCATCGGATTTGTAGCCGACGGCGGTCATATAGTTCAGCAGGGCGTCGAACCATACGTAGACCACGTGTTTCGGGTCGAAGGGGACCTGGATGCCCCAGTCGAAGGACGTACGGGTGACGCACAAATCTTCCAGGCCCTGCTTGATGAAGTTGATCATCTCGTTGCGGCGGGACACGGGCTGGATAAAGTCCGGGTGCTCGTCAATGTACTGCAGCATACGGTCGGCGTACTTGCTCATTTTGAAGAAGTAGCTTTCTTCCTGCATCTTTTCGACGGGGCGGCCGCAGTCGGGACATTTGCCGTCGACGAGCTGGTGTTCCGTCCAGAAGCTTTCGCAGGGTACGCAGTACCAGCCTTCGTAATTCTTTTTATAGATGTCGCCCTGGTCGTAAATCTGCTGCATCACCTGCTGGACCACTTTGACGTGGCGTTCCTGGGTGGTGCGGATGAAGTCGTCGTTGCTGATGTGCAGGCGTTTCCACAGTGCCTGGAAGGTGGCCACGATGCGGTCGACGTACTGCTGCGGCGTCACGCCTTCGGCTTCGGCCTGGCGCTGGATTTTCTGGCCGTGTTCGTCGCTGCCGGTCAGGAAGAAGACATCGTCGCCCTTGGCACGGTGGTAGCGGGCCAGGGAATCCGCCACGGTCGTGCAGTAGGCATGGCCGATGTGCAGTTTCGCGCTGGGATAGTAAATCGGTGTCGTAATGTAGAATTTGGACATAGTGTTCAGACCCCTTTATGATTGAAAATGAAATGATTGGGTTTCTCTCTATTTTAATCTTTTAAGAGCGCGTTGTACAGTTCCCGTTTGGGAACTTTGCGTTCTTTGGCCACGCGGGCCAGGGCTTCCTTTTTCGGAACGCCTTCGGCGATGAGGCGGCGCACGGTGTCGAGCGGTGCTTCCGCCGTTTCCGCCGGGTCCGGCGGGGCGGCTTCGCCCTGTCCGATGACGAGGACGAATTCCCCCCGCGGCGGGTTGGCTGCGAGATAGGCGATGGCGCCGGATACGGTGCCGCGCCAGAATTCTTCGTGCACCTTGGTCAGCTCGCGGCCGAATGCCAGGGGCCGGTCGCCCCAGGCCGCCAGGATTTCCTGCAGCACATCGCGGATGCGGTGCGGTGCCTCGTAGAGGACGAGGGTGGCCGGAATGTATTTCCAGGCTTCGAGCTGGGCCGCGCGGTTCTTTTTGGTCTTCGGCAGAAAGCCGCCGAAAAAGAAGGGCGTCGACGGCAGGCCCGAGGCGACGAGGGCCGTGAGGCACGCGTTGGCGCCCGGCACGGGCACGACGCGGATGCCGGCGGCAATGGCCAGGCGCGCCATGGCTTCGCCCGGGTCCGAAATGCCCGGAAAGCCGGCGTCCGTCACGAGGGCGATATCCTGCCCTGCCAGGAGTTTTTCCAGCAGGACCGGGCCTTCCTTTTCCTTGTTGTTCTCATCGTAGCGGACCAGGCTGCCCCGGATGCCGAAGTGGTTCAGCAGCTGCAGCGTGCGGCGCGTGTCTTCGGCGGCGATAAGGTCCGCCTCCCGCAGTACCGCCAGGGCGCGGGGCGTCATATCGTCCAGGTTGCCGATGGGGGTCGCCGTCAAATACAGGGTCCCCCTGCCCGCTTCCCGGACCGTCGTCTGCTCTTCTGCCATAGTCACTCCTTCTCCTCCGCTACCTCGCCCATGGCGCGGCGCGCCTGTTCCGTCAGGCCGCCGTTTTCACCGTACATGACGAGGGGCGGCAGGACATCGAGGCCGTAGCTGCCGTTCTTCACCATTTCCAGGAGGAACACCCACGCCGGCTTGTCCACCGACGCGTGCACCCACTGCAGCCGCTTGGGCTGCAGCTTGTACCGCAGGGCCAGCTCCATGCTTTCCATGAAGCGGTCCGGCAGCTGCACCAGGGCGAAGCGGCCCCGGCTGTGCAGCGCGTAGGCCGCGGCCCGGAAAAAGTCCTCCAGGACGGCCGTCTTCTCGTGGCACGCGATGGTGCCGATCTTGCGTTCCCGCCCGCTGCCGCTGTTGCGGTACGGCGGGTTCGCCGCCACCAGGTCGAACGTTTCCGTGGGACACCAGTCCCGGATGGCGCGTATATCGAGCGTTTCCGCCTGCACCCGGCCCGTCAGGCCGTTCGCGGCGGCGCTCTTGTTCAACAGTTCCGTCATGCGCGGGTTAATGTCCACCCCGGTCACGCTCGCGGCGCCCCGGGCGGCCAGATAGAGGCTCACCGCCCCGGTGCCGCACCCCAGTTCCAGGGCGCGGGCCTTCGTCACGACGTGGGGAAAATGCGCCAGGAACACGGAATCCGTCGTAAACGTGAATTCCGCCGGGTCCTGGTAGATCCTGTACCCGCACGACGGCAGATAATCTTCGCGTATCATATGGTTCAGTCGTTGTTCTGCGCCGCTTTGCCGGCGTCCATGATTTCGTCCCATTCCAGCGTGACCACGTTGTCCGGCGTCAGCTGGACCGTGGCCGTATGCTTGGCTTTGTTGACCGTCGTCACCTTGCCGTTGCCCATGCTCGTGGCGACCATGGTGCCGACCTGCGGCATTTCCGCCTTTTCCTTGCGGTTCCTCTTGTTCTTTCCCTTCGGCTTTTCGTACAGGTAGTCCTCGAACTTGAGGCAGCACATGAGGCGGCCGCAGCAGCCGGAGATCTTGGTCGGGTTCAGGGACAGGTTCTGGCTCTTGGCCATGCGGATGGAGACCGGTTCGAAATCGCCCATCCAGGAGGCGCAGCACAGGGGCCGGCCGCAGCAGCCGATGCCGCCGACCATGCGGGCTTCGTCGCGCACGCCGATCTGGCGCAGCTCGATGCGGGTCCGGAAGACCGAGGCCAGGTCCTTGACCAGCTCGCGGAAATCGATGCGTCCGTCTGCCGTAAAGTAGAAGATGATGCGGGACACGTCGAACGTGAATTCCACGTCCACCAGGTTCATTTCCAGGCCGTGGCGCTTGATGCAGCGCTGGCAGATGTTGAAGGCCTCTTTTTCGCGGACGCTGTTTTCCTTCAGCTTCTTACGGTCCGCGTCGGTCACCTTGCGGATGATTGGCTTCAAAGGCTGGGTGACGTGCTTGTCGTCCACTTCCTTCGGGCCGACCGCCACGGTGCCGAATTCCATGCCCCACGTGGTTTCCACGATGACGTCGTCGCCTTTGACGACGCCCGTGTCCGCAGGGTCGAAATAGTATATTTTACAGGTCCGTTTGAAACGGACACCTACGATGGTCGTCATGATACACTCCTTTTTGCTCTCTCCTTCACGCGCGCTGCGCGAAGGCGTTGATGGTGAAGGTCAGGTCGTCGAGGACGGCCTTGCGGTTGGCGTGCCGGAGGGCCGCCAGCGAAGCCCGTTCCACCGCTTCCACGGCACGGGTCAGCGCGTCGCGGTGCCATTTTCGCGCCGCTTCCTGCAAGACCGGCACCCGGTCCGCGTTCAGCACGCGCTCCGTCAGGCCCAGCTGCAGGAACAGCATGTCGCGGAACAGGGTCTTCATCAGGTCGAGGAAGGTCCGCAGCGTTTCGAAGCTCGCCGGCGAACCGTCCGGGATCAGGTCGCTGAAATAATCCCGCTCCATGATCAGGTTCAGGGGCATGGGCGTCGGGAAGCAGGCGATGAACTCCTGCGCCCGGTCGCGCAGGGACAGGATATCCGCCTCGTGGTACGCCAGCGCGCGGCCCAGGGAGCCGTCCGCCAGATCCGCCACCACGGCGGCCTCGTCCGCGCCCAGGCCCGTCTTGCGCATCAAAATCTGCTGCACCTCGGTCCGGGACAGGGCCGCGAACCGCAGCGAAATGACGCGGGACAGGATGGTCGGCAGCATGTTGTCGGTCTTGGCCGCGACCAGGATGAAGTACAGGTGCTGCGGCGGTTCCTCGAGCAGCTTGAGGAACGCGTTCGCCGCCTCCGTCGTCATCAGGTCCGCCTCGTCGATGAGGCACACGCGGCAGGTCCCCACGGACGGCGACAGCTGCGCCTGCCCGATGAGGTCGTGGATCTGCCCGATGGTGATGAGGCGCCGTTTCTTGTCCGGATTGTGGTCGTGTTCCACGTAGATCAGGTCCGGATGGCCCGGCCCCTCCGTGTCCCCGCGGCGGACTTCCGGCGGCGCGCCCGCCCCGACCGCATGCAGCAGCCGGCACGACTCGCACACCCCGCAGGGCCTGTCCGCCTTGTCCGGGGCCAGGCACAGCAGCGCCTTGGCGAATTCCAGTGCCAGCAGGCGCTTGCCCATGCCCTCCGGTCCGTAAAACAGGAGGGAGTGGGGCCGCTTGTCCCGCGCCAGCAGGCGCCGCAGGAATTCCTTATTCTGTTCGTGGCCCGTAATCGTCTCAAACATGGCTTCGTTCCTTTATGCCATCAGCGGGGTAAGATGCCCCGTTTCTTCACTTCCGTCAATATCTCCGTCTGGATGGCGCCGGCCGTCTGCAGGGCGTCGAGGACGCAGATGCGCTGCGGCTCCCGCCGTGCCAGGGCCAGAAAGCCCTCCCGCACCTTTTCCTGGAAGGCCAGGCCTTCCAGTTCCAGCCGGTCTTCCACATGGCGCTGCGTGCGCCGCGCCAATAAATCCTTCGGGTCCGCGTCGAGCAGGATCGTCAGGTCCGGCCGCAGCCCCTGCGACGCGAAATCGCAGAGCGAAGCCACCTGGTCCAGCGGAATCCCGCGGACGAACCCCTGGTAGACCATGGTCGAATCGGAAAAGCGGTCGCACAGGACCACCTTGCCCGCCGCCAGGGCCGGCCGCACCACATGGTCCACGTGCTCGGCCCGGGCCGCCAGGTACAGCAGCAGCTCCGTCCGCGCGTTCATGGTAAGGTCCTTGTCCAGGACGACGTCGCGGATATGCTCCGCCGCCACCGTGCCGCCGGGCTCGCGGGTCGTGACCGTGTCGATGCCCCGTGCCGCGAACGCAGCGGCCAGGCGCTGGATCTGCGTCGTTTTGCCGCCGCCGTCCACGCCTTCCAATGTAATGAAATACCCTTGTTGCATGTATAACTCCTTAACGCGCGCCATCCTGCGTTTCCCGCAGGACGCGCACCGTGGCGAGCGTCGTATCGGCCGGGCCGCTCACGGGCAGGCCCGCCGCCTTGCGCGCTTGACACCACGCGATGATTTCTTCCGTAAACCGTTCCCCCGGCAGGATCACAGGAATCCCCGGCGGATAAAAGCTGACCGTTTCCCCGCAGATACGGCCCGCTGCCTCGTCCAGCGGCACCGGTTCCGTGGCGCCGTAAAAGACCTGGCGCAGCGGCAGGACCGCTTCGGTCAGCGGCAGGGACGGTGCCGCCGCCGTGTCATGCCGGGCCGCAGCCGTATCATTCGGGGCCGCGTTCCGTGCCGTATCCCTTTCCTCCTGCCAGGCAGGCAGTGCCTCCAGGACGCGGCGGATGCGCCCGCACACGGCAGGCCATTCCGCACCGGCGTCGGCATAGGTCACCAGAAAGAGGACGTTGCGCGGATCGACGAGTTCCACGGCCAGGCCGGCCTCGCGCAGCCGTTCGCCCAGTTCGATGCCCGTTACATCCGTCCGGTCCAGGTGCAGGGTCACCTTCGTCCGGTCCAGGGCCGTCACACCGGCCCGGCCGGCCACATCGGCTTCTGTCAGGACCCGCAGCCCCGCAAGGCCGGTCAGGCTTTCCCGCAGCCGGTCTGCCGCAGCCAGTGCCCGGGACATCATCCCGTGCCCGTCGGCGGCCAGCTGCGCCCGCGCCGCGTCAATGGATCCCATGAGCAGGTAGTTGGGACTCGTCGTCGTCAGCAGGCTCATGACATCGGCGGCGTGGTGCAGGTCGATGCGCTCTCCCCGCACGTGGAGCAGGGAGCACTGCGTCATGGCGCCCAGGATCTTGTGGGTGCTCTGGGCCGCCATGTCGGCGCCGCACTGCAGGGCCGACGGAGGCAGTTCCTCGTGGAAGCCCAGATGCGGCCCGTGGGCCTCGTCCACGAGCAGTACCGCCCCGTGGGCGTGGGCGATGTCCGCGATGGCGCGCACGTCGGCGGCCATGCCGAAGTAGTTGGGGCTCGTCAGCACGACGGCCTTCAGATCGGGGTGCCGCGCGAACGCCTGCGCCGCCTGGTCCGGCGTCAGCTGCCCCTGCAGGCCCCATTCCGGCAGATACGGCGGGGCCGCATACACCGGCACGGCGTCCGCCAGGATCAGGCCGCCCGTCACACTGCGGTGGGAATTGCGGGGTACCAGGACCTTGTCGCCGGGACGCAGCGCCGTCATCAGCATGGCGTGAATCGCGCCCGTCGTCCCGTTGACCGCCAGAAAGGCGGCATCGCTGCCGTACAGTTCCGCCGCTGCCTGCTGCGCCGCCGCGATACAGCCCGACGGGGCGTGGATATCGTCCAGCTCGGCCATGAGGGATACATCCATCTTCAGAGCCCTGTCCCCCAGCAGCGACCGCAGCGGTTCCGCCATGCCGCGGCCCCCTTTGTGGCCCGGCGTATGCAGCGGATACACGCCCTCCTGCAAGTACCGCTCCATGGCTTCCACCAAGGGCTGGTGCAGTTTCGTTTCCGGTTCCTTTTTCACCGCATAACCTCCGCAAATAAACACTTTCCCAGTTTATACCTAATAATACCACAAAAAGAGAGGAAGTTACAATTTTCCGGCCCGGCTCGCGCTTCGCGCTATTAGAGCCCAGCTGAATTAGCCATTTTGAGCCCATCTGATTTGACCATTTAGAGCCCAGCTGAAATCGCCATTTTCAGCCCAAACAAATAGCCATTACATATTTTTCCGTGAGCCTTTACAATATAAGTTGCGATCAACAACTTAGAGTAAAGGAGGAAACGTGGAAAAATTGTTATGTAATGGCTTGGATACTATTGTATCACAAGCATTGAAAGAAATGGAAGAAGAGAGCGGGCAAACCATAAGCCTTGATGAGGTCAACCTGGCAGAACTGTCTCGTAGGACTCATATCTCCCGGTCCAAGCTGCGTACATGGAAAAACAAAGGTGGTTCTTTTGTTAAAGAAAACAAGGGATACACTTCCCGTAATCCAGTTTTAAGAGGCTATACAAACATATTGGATGACCTGCTTCGCAATGGGGTTTATAACTCTGCTGTATGTTTGAAGCGCCTTCAAGCAGCCGGATATACCGGCGGAATTTCCACCATTAAACGTTATCTCAACAGCCATAAGGATCTGATTCCCGCCAAAAGGCAAACGGTAGATTCTCAAGGCAATCGTGGCCGGAGATACCAAACAGGTCCTGGTGAGAACTTTCAAATGGACTGGGGATTTGTTTACATCGACACAAATTATGGCAAAAAGTTAAAAGCAGCTTGCTTTGCAATGATATGTCACCATTGTGGACAACGTTACGTTGAGTTCTTCCCTAATGCTAAGCAAGAGAACCTATTCATCGGAATGCTGCACGCATTCCGATATCTGGGAGTTCCCAAGTATGTCCTCACAGACAACATGAAAAGTGTTGTTATTAAGAGAGACTGGAGCGATCATACCAAAAGGACTACCATAATAATAAGCGCCAACTTATTAGGAGGTAGTTCCATATGATAGGAAGTGGGCTTATTATGATAATACGCGATGAAGCCAGAAAAGGCAAGAGTGCCTACAGGATTGCTAAAGAAAATGGAATCTCCAAGAATACCGTTAAGAAGTACCTGAATAATAAAGAGCTCCCAGGCAGGACACATAAAAGGAGTTCTCTTCTGGATCCGTTTAAATCACAGATCAACCAGATGATGGCAGATGGGCTCTTTAACTGTACTGTAATCCTGGAATCCTTGAAAAATGAAGGATATTCTGGAGGCAAAACAATCATCAAGGACTATGTGCAGCCCTTTCGGCCGCCCAAATCTATTCCGGCGGTTCCTCGTTACGAAACGCCTCCAGGTAAACAGGCTCAGATGGATTGGGGCATTTGCCAGTATCTTGATCCAGATGGGGCAATCCATAAGGTTCCTGCATTTGTCATGATTCTAAGCCATTCACGGGCAAAATATGTGGAATTCACCAAACGTTGTGATTTAAAAAGTCTGGAACGCTGTATTTTGAATGCTCTAGAATATTTCGGCGGAGTCCCTGATGTGGTTCTCACCGATAATATGAAGACAGTTGTCCTGCGGCATGAAGCTGGCAAAACCATTTTTCTTCCTGCTTTTGAAAGTTTTTGTGCTGACATGGGGTTCCTGCCGAAGACATGTCAGGTACGCCGCCCTCAAACCAAGGGTAAGGTGGAACGGCTGGTCCGGTACTTAAAAGAAAATTTTCTTCCGGGGCGGCGTTTCACGAATCTGTTTGATCTGAATGCTCAGGTTCTGCAGTGGTGTCAGCACGTGGACAGCAAAAAACATAGTACTACAGGCAGAATCCCCCTCCAGATGCTTTCGGTGGAAAACTTGAATCCCCTGCCTCCTGCAGAGATCCGAGACCGTTACCGTTGGGAGAACCGAAAAGTTTCCAAAGATGGATTTGTTAGCTTTGATGGCCATCTTTATGGCGTAAACTGGCGTTACAGTGGCAGAGATGCGCAAGTGCGTCTTTACCACAACCATGTCCAGATTTATATAGACAACGCAGCCGTTGCCGATGTTCCTCTAACGGACGTCAAGGAATATTATGTGCCACAGGGCCAGCAATATGCTGGTCTGGCAGCTCAAAATGGGATTGCCTGGAATCCTTCCATGGCAATCCGCACTGAGGAAGACGTGACGGAAAGGCCCTTGAAAACTTATGACCGGCTAATGGAGGCGATGGCCAATGCTTGAACTTGAACATGCCCGTCAGTTATTGGTCGACTTTAAAATGCCTGAAGCTGCCTGCCAGCTGGATGCCTGCCTGGAAAGAGCGGCCCGGCAGGATGCCAGTTTCATTTCCTTTTTGGACCAGATTCTAACCCTGCAGAAAAAGGCACAGGAAGATAAGAACGTAAAGAGACGAATGAAGCTCTCTCATCTTCCAGAAAGGAAGACACTGGAGGAATTTGATTTTGATTTCCAGCCCAGCATTAACCGGAAACAAATACAGGAACTTAGTTCGATGGCCTTCGTAGAACGGGCTGAGAACCTGATTCTTTTGGGACCGCCAGGCGTTGGAAAGACACACCTGGCTACGGCTTTTGCTGTAGATGCACTGCAACACGGAATGACCGCATACTTTACTACGCTGTCTCACTTGATGGATGATTTAGAAAAACGGAAAGCAAAGGGAATGCTGGCGAGGCGGTACAAATTTTATGCGCACCCAGATCTTTTGATTATTGACGAAGTTGGATATATGCAACTGACCAGGCAGCAAGCGGAGCTGCTCTTTCAAGTTATCTGTTCACGGTATGAACGTGGCAGCGTAATTATGACCAGCAACAAATATTTCAGTGATTGGGGTGAACTTATGAGTGACTCAGTGATAGCAACAGCTATTTTGGACAGACTGCTGCACCATGCACATGTGGTAAATATTAAGGGAGAAAGTTACCGATTAAAGGATCGGCTGCGTGCCGGCCTGAATCCGGCCGTTGTTTCTTCCGGCCTTGGCCATCCCGGCCAGGGAAAATGCCGGCCTTAAAAGTGTAGAAACTGCGAAACCGCCGTTTTATTGGGTCACTTTTAACCGGCCAAATGGGTCAAAAATATTCCGGCCTTGACA
>ONAN01000036.1 GCA_900315805.1 uncultured Selenomonadales bacterium | reverse complement strand
ATACGCCGTCAGAGCTATTTGATGCATTCCTCGATGAAGTTTATGCTATTGAGTGTGTTTCTTGATTATAGTTGTTCAAATTCAACTTGCAATTTACCATTATCATTTTATAACAATAAAATGTATTTGCAAGGAGTTTTTGCGTTTAATTCCGGCAGCCTTAGTTGTAAGTACATTCATTTTTAATATATTAATATATTAAAAGTATTGAAAATATATCCGTTCGGATACTACCCACGGAACAGTTTTTGCGTTACAATAGGAATTGCAAGAGTTATCCCTATCTCCCGGTCCGCAGTCCGCCCCCGCGAAAGCTGCGCTCCGGGCCACACTCTTGAACCGGCCGGCAGGTTTCTCCCCATACTCCTCCGGCCGGATTTCACTATCCCGGCAGGCGGGCCCCATATAATGAGAAATGAACAGGATGCGGCCTTGGAAGGTGATTTCCAAGTCCGCATCCTGTTTGTATGCCCAAAAACGGCGGTATGCTTCAGCTTGTCTTTTTCTTTTTTGTAAGATATAGGTATGCAATCGCGGGCAACCAGATGAAGACCGGCGCCTTCGGCGCGGACGGCGCGCCGGGAACGGTTCACGTGAAACGCTGGCAAACGGGGCCGGAAACTGGTAACATATAGCTAGCACAGCGAGGAAAAGGAGGCAGGACGATGGTCGAAATCATACCGGCAAACAATCACATAGACGAGTTCCTCTGCCTGGTGAAGGAGTATACGGACACCATCCTGGCCGAAGGGGAGGAAGTGGCCCGCACGCTCGCGGTCCAGCACCTGGACGACGAACTGGGCCATGTCGCCGCCAAATACGGGCAGCCCGGAGAATGCATGTACATCGCCCGCGTGGACGGGGTGCCGGCCGGCAGCTGGGCTACCGCTATATGCGCCTCGACACCTTCCCCTTCATGGAGAGCGCCATCCGCCTCTACGAAACGTACGGGTTCCGGCGCATCGGCAAATACAACGACAACCCCGCGCCATCGGCCCTCTTCATGGAACTGACCCTGTTCCACCCATAACGGCAGCCTCCCGGCAAGTGACGTTTCCGTGTCTTGCCGGGAGGCTGCATGGCCTTTCTTCACGGGACGGGCCGCCGTTACACCAGCTCCGCCAGCACCTCGCTGTGGCTGCGCCGTTTGGCCGTGGCCGTGCCGAGGATGCAGACGCAATGGAAGCGGCCGTATTCCTTGTGGAAATGTTCCACCGCGCCGGCCTCCTCCATTTCCGCCCGATACCGCGCGCGGTACGTTTCCCACGGGATATCCTTGTGCCGGTAGGCGTCCAGCAGCCCGGGGGAAGGGGCCAGTTGCAGGTCGTGGCGGTACGCGGCGCCCGTCAGGGCCGGCACCAGGAATTCCAGGTCCTTCTTCTTGGTGAAGCCGCACAGCTGGTTCGTGTTGCGCAGGCGCACGTCGAGGACCAGGTCCGCGTGACGGCGGCGCAAGGTGGTGAAAAAGGCTTCGGCACTTGTCTCAAAGGCGCTCAGGGTAAAGACCTCCATGTTTCAGACCTTCTTTCCCAGCAGCTTGCGCAAATCCGCTTCGGGCGTGGAAATGGGGGCGATCCGGTACTGGTCGGCCAGGATCTGCAGCACGTTGGGCGATACGAAGGCCGGCAGGGACGGTCCCAGCAGAATGTTCCGGATGCCCAGGTGCAGCAGGGTCAGGAGGATGCAGACGGCTTTCTGTTCGTACCAGGACAGGACGAAGGACAGGGGCAGGTCGTTGACGCCGCAGCCGAAGGCTTCCGCCAGGGCCGTGGCGATGCGGATGGCGCTGTAGGCGTCGTTGCACTGGCCGATATCCATGAGGCGCGGGAAGCCTGCCACCGTGCCCAGGTCGAGGTCATTGAAGCGGTACTTGCCGCAGGCCAGTGTCAGGACGATGGAGTCGGCCGGCGTCTGTTTCACGAAGTCCGTGTAGTAGCTGCGGCCCGGTTTGGCGCCGTCGCAGCCTCCGACGAGGAAAAAGTGCCTGATCTTCCCCGCCTTGACGGCCGCCACGATGTCCCCGGCATGGTCCAGCACAAAATGGTGGCCGAAGCCTGTCGTGACCTGCGTGCCGCCGTTGATGCCGGTCCGTGCCTGGTCTTCCGGGTAGCCGCCCAGTTCCAGGGCCTTTTCGATGACCGGCGTGAAATCCTTGTGCGGGCCGGTCTTGCCGCGGCCCAGGGCCTCCGCCCCCTCTTCGCCGATATGGACGGCGCCCGGGAAGGACACGACGCCCGTCGTGAAGACGCGGTCGCGGTACGACGGCAAAGGCGGCATGAGGCAGTTCGTCGTGAACAGCACCGGCGCCGGGATGCCGGCGAACTCCTTGCGCTGGTTCTGCCAGGCCGTGCCGAAGTTGCCCTTCAGGTGCGGGTACTTGTGCAGTTCCGGATAGGCGTGGGCCGGCAGCATCTCGCCGTGGGTGTAGATGTTGATGCCCTTGCCCGCCGTCTGTTCCAGGAGCATCTTAAGGTCGTGCAGGTCGTGGCCCGTGACCACGATGAAGGGTCCCTTTTCGATGGTCAGGGGCACCGTCGCCGGCACGGGGTCGCCGTAGGTCTCCGTATTGGCCTTGTCCAGGAGCTCCATACAGCGCAGGTTGACGGCGCCGGCCTGCAGGACCAGGGGCAGCAGCGTGTCGGCCGTCCCTTCGTCCCCCAGGGCGCACAGGGCGTCGCGGAAGAAGTGCATGATTCCGTGGTCCGCAAAACCCAGCACCCAGGCGTGGTGGGCATAGGCAGCCATGCCGCGCAGGCCGAACAGGAGCAGGCTCTTCAGGGACCGGATATCCTCGTTTCCCTGCCAGATGCGCCCCATGTCGTAGTCCGGCTCCCCTTCCCGGCCGCAGGCTGCAGCCAGGCGTTCCTTCTGCCCGTGGACGGCGTCCACCAGGTCCTGCACCGTGGCGGCGTTGAAGTTGACGTTCGTAATGGTCGTGAACAGTCCCTCCAGGATCAGCCGGCCCGTCGTGCAGATTCCGTCTTCCCCGCCGGCGGCGCTTCCCTGTTCTGCGCCGGCGCCGTGCACCAGGTCCCCGGGGCAGCCGTCCGCGGTCCGGCACAGGGCGATCAGGGCGCCCGTCAGCTGGTCCTGCAGCCCTGCCACTTCGGCCGGCTTGCCGCACACCCCTGCCAGGCCCGTGCAGCCCTGGCAGGCCATCGTCTGTTCACACTGAAAGCAAAACATCTGCGGGTTCTTCGTCTGTTCCATTTTCAAGTCCTCCTGAAATATAAACTCCTCAGCCGGCAGACCGGCCGCTTGTCTCTTTGTGTCCAGCATACTATAATGAAAGGGGAATGTATGTTGTCGGGACAACAAATGGATCTTTATCCGCCCTTTTTCCCAGGCGGCACCAAGGAGGACTGGCATATGAAAACGGAAAAAGCCGGGAAGGGTCTTCCCGGCCTGAACGGGGCAGCGCGGCAGGCAATCCGCCACTGTGTCTTATTTGAAGGGATCGGCGATTGCGATTTGACGGACCTGCTGGGCACCCTGGCGGAACAGCGGCGCGTCTATGCCAGGGACGAAGCCGTCCTGCACCAGGGGGACCGCATCACCCGCATGGGGCTGCTCCTGTCGGGCAGCGCGCGCATCGAGCGGTACGACTACTGGGGCAGCCGCCATATCGTGAACGCCATCCTGCCCGGCGACATTTTCGGGGAAAGCTATGCCGCGGCGCCGCAAAGCGTCCTCGGCGTCAGCGTCATCGCCAACGAGCCTGCGTCGGTGCTGTTCCTGAACCTGCCCGGGCTGCTGCAGGCAGGCACGGCGGCCGGCCCGGTCCACGCAACGCTGATCCGCAACCTCGTGGCCCTGCTGGCCTCGCGCAACGTGATGCTCAACGAGAAGCTGACTTACGTGACGCAGCATACCCTGCGCGACAAGCTCCTCGCCTACCTGTCGGCGGAATCCCTGCGCCGGAGGTCCGATGTGTTCGACATCCCCTTCGACCGCCAGCAGCTCGCCGATTTCCTGAATGCCGACCGCAGCGCCCTGTCCAACGAGCTCTCCAAATTACGGAAAGAAGGCATCCTGGACTGCCGCAAAAACCATTTCCGGCTCCGGACGGAGAGGACATCGCACCCCTGAAGACGGAAAAACCGCATATAGCTTACTGCTGCCTTTATTGACCGCCGTCTTTCTCTGTTAGAATTCAAAGCGCACACCACATTCCAACCGGTATTTGGTCTTCAGGTCAGCACCGAAGTCCTTTTCCGCGTCGAAGTAGACGGCATAGAGATCCCCGAAGCGGATATTGGTGCCGATTCCGATGGTATACCATGTATCGCCGGAGTCATTGCCATCATGGAAAGAGTTTTCATCCTGATAAAGCCATTCGCTTCTGTCGCCGAGGAAATCGTGCTGGACGGAGGCCGCCATATAGAACCGTTTCGGATTCTTCGTGTCCGTTCCATATTCCTTGCTGAGGACCATACCGAGGCGGCCGACGAGGTTATCCGTATTGTCCTGATGGATGGTGGCGCCGTTCTTCGTGGTATAGTCATCCCCTTTGAGGAAATAGTATGTCAGCTGTGCCTGTGGTTCGGCGAACCAGCCCTTACCCATGGCTTTCTTCCGGCCATATTCGGCGCCGGTGCTGAATGCCCAGTTATTGAATTCTCCGCTGTCGCCATAGGCAGTTCCGTAATCAGAACTGAGATAGCCGACTTTGGTGACAAGGTCCAGGTAATGGCCGTCATTGCCTGATTTTGTCGCATAGAGGGTAAGATCCGTGAGTCGTTGTTCCCCCGTTCCATACTCATCATAGTCACTGCTTCCCCAGGTATGTTCGACGGCGCCACCGTAATACCAGTCATGGCCTTTGGCTTCTTTCTTCTTATCAAAGCCGACCTGGATGGTCTTTTTGTTCGATTCGAAGCCGTTGGTTCCATGCCGTTCGAGCTTTTTGTTGATGACTCTTGCCCAGATGCCCTGGTCTTCCTGATTATACCGGAGTTCGCTTAAGCGTTTCAAAAGGGTGTCTGTATCCCTCCACATAGCCACAGCCGCATGATGGGCAGACCCCGGCGTAAAGGCATTCGGGTTCGGCGCCCTGCCATCGCCTGCAGGCGTGATAAACCAGTCTTCATAGTCTGTTTTTGTGGCATCGTTTTCTTTATTGACTGAAAGGGTGTTATCAAAGAGGCTGTCTTTATTTTGAAGAAGGATCTCCCCCTTCGCCGTGAAGGCGGCGGCTCCGTCTTTTACCTGGGCAAAATAGAGCTTATCCCCTGCCTTCATGGCATCGACGGACGCGATGGCCGTGGGCCGGACCGTGAAGGTGCTTCCCGAACCGCCGTGGACATAGAGGAAATCACTGTCCGTGGCGGTTTCGTAGGTGGAAACATTGTTGTCATGGTAGGCAAGGTCCATCGCAAAGGTACCCGGGGCTCCGCTTGCCGTCAGGGTCCCCATGTCAAGACTGCGGGCCCTGCCGGAAAGGGAGGCAATGGCACCGGAAGAAAGATCCATGGCCGAGACATTGCTGTTATCCGTAATGTTCCAGCGGGAACCGTTGGAAAGCGTTATAGACGTTGCCGCCTCTTCCTCCGTATGCGCCTTGCCTTCCCAAAGGCCCTGGCTGGTGACCGAAACGCTGACCTTGCTCGTGCCGGCGGCACTCAGATTTCCCGTGAACGCGGCTCCCTCTCCCGAGAAGGCGGCCGTAACGGTGCTGTTATTGGGAGAATCAACAGTATGTCCCCCGTTTCCGGTCCTGGTAGTATCCGTCGTGTCGATGTTTCCCGTAAAGGACGCATTGCTGCCGGAAAAAACGGCGGTGACTTTGGAATCGCCGGCAGCGGTGATGTCACCCGTCATAGAAGTATCCGTTCCCGAAAAGAGCGCATTGACAGCCGACCGATTGCCGACATATCCAGACCCGGATTGGTAGCTCCTGGCAGTCGTATCAATATTTCCGGTCAAGGAGGCCTTTTCTCCCGAGAAGACAGCCTGGATGGCGGATGTGTCACTTGACGCCATGTTGCCCGTCATCCGGGATTCCCTTCCCTTAAAATCCGCCAGGATCTTTCCCTTTTCCCCCGAGGCGGTCATGTTGCCTTTTAAGAAGGACCGGCTTCCGGCAAAATCAATATCGGCCGTTCCGTTCCTTGCCATGACCCCTCCCGTGATTTCCACGACACCCTGGGACTTCTTGTTGATTTCAATGAGGCCTTTTCCCGTCGTCGCCTGCGCACGCACGGCCGTGCCGGTTTCGCTTTCATGGGTGATGATGGTTTTATCCAGGCCGTTGATCTCAATCTGACCGCCTGTAAACGCACGATGCGCTTGCGTTTGAACGATGGCGGAATATCCGTTGGCGTGAAGATGGATGGTATGGGCCGTAATGGTCGTTTTGGTGGAACCTGCCGAGGAACTGTTGTCGGCGACAACCGCCCGTCCCCCTTTATTGGTCATTTCAATTTCACTGTTTTCGCCGCCGGTGATGGTTAAAAAGTTGTTTGTCCCATTGTTCATGATGACGTAACCGGAGCTTCCTTGGAAGAACGAGGGGGTTCCGGTTGATTCCAGCACCATCTTCCGGAACCCGGAAATTTCAATATGATGACCGTTGGATTCGGTATAGATACAGTCGTCATTGGTCCGGACCGTAATGGTTCCCGCCGCGGTGATTTTTCCGTTATGGCCGGTACCATTATAGACGATTCCTTTGTCGTTCCATTGATTCCCCTTTTGCGTTGCAATGACCGTAATGTTTTTAGCGGTTATTTCCGGCGTATTATAGATAGCGGAAACACCGCTCGTACGGGAAAGGCCCCCCTCTTTCCCTTCGTTGGTCCAATCCAGTGTCAAATCGCTGTCCGGATGGGAAAAACGGGCCAGGTCACTGCTGCCCGGTTCGCTGTAACCAGGAGTTACGCCGTTAATTGACGTATGGCTGTCAAACTTGAACTCTTCGGCATTCGCTGTCTGTGTAACACCAGGCGCAGTCACGGCTAATGTAACCAATAAAACCGTCGTCTTTAGAGATTTCCTCATGATTGTTCTTCTCCCCTTTTTTAATTGTTCGATACATACTTCTCCCCTGTTTAATTGTTTTGATACATATTCATCCTCCTTTTTGATTTTGTTGATGCATATTTATTTAATTTTGTTGATATGTACTTGTACATTATACCACAATATTTCCCGGCCGTTTGTATACTTTACTTGCACACGTAAAATCAGGCAGACAAAAAAACAGCCATGCGGCACCAACCGCATGGCTGTCTCGTTTTTAGATGGAGCCACTTATAGGACTCGAACCTACGACCCTCTCATTACGAATGAGATGCTCTACCAACTGAGCTAAAGTGGCAATATTTGTACTTTTTCATTGTATCAGGTTTGGCAGGCAATGTCAAGCAGATTTCAACCTGTCGCGCAGCGCAAGTCCACGGCCCCTTGCCGTTTCCCGTAGCGGTACCGGGTCCGCAGGGGCGCTTCAGACAGCCACGGCCGGGGTCTCCAGGCCGGACGGGCCGCCATCCGCCAACCGGTCTTAAAATCCGATGGCGCTTATGCTGCCCAGCAGCAGGAACAGCAGGAAAGCCCCGACGAACAGCGTCAGTCCCGCGCCCAGCAGGCCGGACAGGAACAGCCGCCACACGGGGACGGTCCTGTCCCCGTCATCGGCGCGCAGCACGGTGAACCAGCGCGAGCAGAAGGTCCCCGTCAGCCGCTCGCTGCCGTCGGGACGGATTTCGTACACATAGGGATAGTCAAACACGTCGATGCCCGCGCTTTTGCCGAGGGCCGCCGCCGTCACGATGAAGGCGAAGATGTACCAGGCGGCGCCGTACCGGAAGTCCATTCCCGCAAAGAACGGCTCGCCCGGGTTCCGGAAAATCAGGTGGAGCACGATGGCGATCAGGGCCGGCGCAAACAGGAACCCGGTGAGCTGCACCACGATGGACAGCACCCGGCCGGGCGGATAGAAGCGGAGATGGACAGGCACCTCTTTGCCGGATTCGTCCTTTTCGCGGAACACCGGCGTCGGATCCTTCGGGTCCGACAAGGGTCCGCCTGCTTCCAGGTGCAGCTTTCCGTGTTCGCGCCAGGCCTGCGCCGGCCCGCCCGTCAGGATGATGCGCCGCCCGCCTCCGTCCCCGTATTTCCGTTTCCCGATGACATAGAAAAGGGGGAAGAAGACAAGCAGCGAAATGCCTGTGAACTGCAGCATGTATTCCGGATCGGTGTAGTATCCGTGCCCGTCAATCAAGGACACCAGCAGCGCCATGAGGAGCCCGGCCGCGACGGCCGCGGCGAAGGTGCCGGGAATCCAGCGGCGGCTTCCTTCGGACACCCGCCCCGCGGAAACGGCGATGCGCCCCGTCTGGCCGTTTACGACTGCCGTCACATTCCCCTTGCTGAAAAAGTAGACCGGCAACAGCACGTTCATGCTGTCCAGGCCGAAGGACTTCATGGTAACCAAAAGGCCCGAAGTGTGCATGACCTTTTCGAGGACCGGGCGGAAATCCTCCGTGACTTCCTCCTCGATGCGCTTGCGGATGTCCGCACCGGACAGGTCGTTCAGCTTCACCGGATGCCCGGCGATATAGCCGTACGCAAAGGGCTTCGCGCCTGTCCAGTCGAAGGGCTCCGCCTTGTCCAGCACCAGGTTGTCGAGCTGCCTGTTCGTGTTGACCGCGAGCCCGTCCAGGTACCCGTCGCAATAGTAGGACCGGTAGCTGCTGCGGCGTTCCACCGTCGCGGAAACAGGGCCCCGCACCATGCAGTAGGGCAGGTAGTACCCCTGCAGGTTGTTCCTGCCCGAAAGGACGGCCTTGCCCTCGGGCGTGTCTTTACGGGCCCGGGCCCAGTCCTGCAAGTGCTGCCGCGCCTCGTCCTTCCGGATTACGAAGGGGATGACAAGGTCCGGCCGGTGCCGTTCTTCTTCCAGCTCGCGCCGGATCAGTTTGGAGCCGCAGAACGCACACGTTTCCGAAGCCCCGCCGTCCTGAAAGGCGACCTCCGCCCCGCAGGACGGGCAGTGCATCAGGACGCGCCGTTCCGGCGGCGCCGCGAGTTGTTCCTCGTGCAGCTTGCGCCAGTGCACCTGCGCCTTGCGGCTTTCCGCGATGCCCGTCTCCCCGCCGCAATAGGCGCAGCGGTAGGTCTGGCGGGCAATGTCGAAGCGGGCCGGCGCGCCGCAGCTGTGGCAATAGACGCGCAGCGGGTTTCCGGGCGCGGCCTTGGGGTCGTTGCCCTGCGCTGCCGCTGCGGCGTCCTGTTTTTCCCTGCCTTCCCTCATCACAACCTCCTCCTCCAAAAATCCGGAGCCCCCCTCTGATGCTGCCTGGCCGTCACAGGCTGCGGCACAGGTCAAAAATCATGTTCCAGACTTTTTCCTCGTCTACCGTCAGGACGATGCGCGCCTTCTGCGTGCCGTCGGGCCCCTGTCCCTTGAAGGCCATGGTGGCGCCGTAGCACGGGCCGTAGACCGCATCCACGTCCACAGGGTACGTCACTTCTTCGGTGATGACCGACGGATCGATGGCGGCAGCGGCGGCCAGAACGTCCCAGATATAGTCGTTGAACTGTACCTTGTCCTTGAAAAGCGGGGTCATCCAGTGCTTTGCGATGAGGTCCGCGAAGACGGGGTTCTTCACCATCTTCTGCATCTGAAAGAAGCGGTCGCGCGTGATGTGGATCTTTTCGCATGCATCCAGCGGCACGATCACCTGGTCGCCGAAGGGGGCGCGGAACGCGGCCTGCATGGCTTCCGGATCGATCCAGACGTTGAATTCGGCGTACGGCATGACATTGCCCTGCTGGAAGAAGGAGCCTGCCATGTAGACGACGCGCTTGACCAGCGGAGCGATTTCCGGGTCCTTGCGCAGGGCCGCGGCCAGGTTGGCGCCGCTGCCGATGCTGACGATGGTGACTTCGTGCGGACGGGCCCGGACGGTCTGGATGATGAAGTCCGGGGCGCTCTGCTTCATCGGCCGGAGTTCCGGCTCCGCGCCGTAATTCTTCCGGTATGCGTCCTGCCAGGATACCGGCCGGTCGTATCCGGCAGCGCCCATATGGCTGTCGGCGCCGCGGCCGAAGCGGCTCTTTTCTTCCGCAATATAGCGGAACCGGTCCTCCCGGACCGGGGCATTGACGCCCATGAATACCGGAACATCCTTGATTCCCGCGCCTTCGAGCTGCCGGATTGCGCTTGCCGTACCGGTTTCCACCCAGGTGTTGCCGAGCACGACGGTCACACCCAGCAGGTCGGTCTTCGGCGACTTCGCCAACAAGATCATGGCCGCGCCGTCATCAAACCAGTCGACCATGTCCGTGTCCAGAATGACCGGCGGCGCCTTCTTGCCTTCCTGCGCGGAGGCAGGATGTACGGCAAGGAGCACGGCGACTGCCAGCATCCACGCGGTTACGATTCTCTGCCAATGTTTCATGATTCTCCCTCCTTCAAATTAAAAACCCCCTGATGTAGCGGAACCGGAAATTTCCCAAAGCATTCTTCCGGTCTCCCTCATATCTTCATTATATTGAAAAATACAGAAACATCCCCTGAGGGATACCTCGGTTTTTTCAAAAAAAAGCCGGGATATCCTTTCGGATATCCCGACCGCAAAATCCGGTTTCCCGGCTTGTCCTGTTACTTCTTCTCGTAATAATACCGCGTCCACAGGGTCACCTCGGACAGGGACGGATGGGGCGTCATGGTCTCGCTCACCGTATAGACCGACTGCGGATCGAGGGTCCGCGTCAGGGTCAGGGCCCGCAGCCGCGCCGCCACGGGCGAGGCGATGTCCCCGTTGACGGGCGTCACCGTATGGGTGCCGCAGTTCAGCTGGTTCAGGAAGGGCTGCAGCAGGAGCGACGCTTCGGGACCGACGATATGCACGCCCAGGATATGCTTCGCCGCCTTGTCGAGGACGAGCTTCACGAACCCGTCGTCCGGCGCGCCCGGCTCAAAGCCCAAGGCATAGCCCTTGGCCGCCGCCGAGTAATGGTTCACCGCCGTTTCCACCTCGAAGCCGCGCCGCGCCGCCTCCTGCTCCGTCAGCCCCGCGTGGGCCGCCTCAGGATACGTGTACGTGACGGCCGGCACCAGGCCGTACGAGGCCCAGCGCCATTCCTCCGGCGCCCGGCCCTCGAACAGGTTGTGCGCCAGGATCTCCGCCTCGTAGTTCGCCTTGTGGCGGAACGGCGCCAGCCCGTTCACATCGCCCAGGGCATAGATGTCCCGGGCCGTTGTTTCCAGAAATTCATTCGTCCGGATATAGCCCCGTTTGTCCGTGGCGATGTCCGTGTTCTCCAGGTGCAGCAGCTCCGTCATGGGCCGGATGCCCGGCGCCACGAAGATTTCCTCCGCCGCCGTCTCGGTTTCTTCCCCCGTCGCGCGGTCCTTCACGCGGAGCACCTTCAGCCCATCCTCCACCCGGACACATACGGTCTCCCTGTTGAGCAGCACCGCCACGCCCCGCGCCTCGAACTGGCGCAGCAGGAACGCGGATACATCGCCGTCCTCCCTGGGCAAAAGGCGCACATTGTGCTGCACCACCGTGACCTGCGTCCCCGCCGCGTTGAAGATATGGGCGAACTCGCAGCCGATGGGCCCGCCGCCGATGATGATCAGGCTCCGGTAGGGCGCCTGCGGGAACGCATCGGCAAAAAACGTTTCCGACGTCACGAAGCCCGCCTCCGCCAGCCCCGGCAGATCCGGCACATTCGTGCGCGCCCCCGTGCCGAGGACGATCTTGTCCCCCTCCAGTTCCGCCGCGCCGCCGCCGTTCAAATCGACGCGCAGCGTGCGGCTGTCCGTGAACGACGCCGTGCCATTGTACGTGTCCACGTTGGGGAACCGGTCGTAATACTCTTGGATGTGCGGCGCCTCGTCAATCTTGCGGCGCATGCGCCGGGCCACGGTCTCCCAGTCCAGCCGCACGGCCCCGGCCGTGACACCGATGCGCCGGTCCTCGCGGATCTGGCAGAGCGCATTGGCCGCCGCCGCCAGGATCTTCGTAGGAATACAGCCCCGGTTGAGGCACGTGCCTCCGAAGCGGCCCCGCTCGACGAGGGCCACCCGCAGCCCCTGCGCCAGGGCGGCATCGGCCACAATGTTCGCCGCCCCTGTCCCAATGAGTATGACATCGTAGTGTTTCACGTGAAACCTCCTTTGCATGTTAGAATCCGGCAAACACCTGCCCCGCATACTTCCCCAGCAGTTCATATGTATCCGCCGTCGGGTGCACCCCGTCCCAGATAAAGTACTTCCGCCGCAGCGCCGCCAGTTCCGCTTCGCCGCCCCGGGGAAACACAGGCTCGAAATCGAGGAACCATACGGGCGGCTCCGCGGTCCGTCCCGTCTCCGGATCCGCCGCCTCCGCTCCCTTTGCGGGCGCCGCAACCCCCAACACCGTTCCCCGGGGGAAGCGCTCCCGCATGGCCGCGCGCAGCCGCCGGACCAGCGGATTCAATTCCGCCGCCGCACAATACCACGGCAGCACGAACACCGCCGCCGCGCCCGCGGCCGCCGCATGACGCCGGGCCCGCTCCATCTGCTCCAGGGAAAACGAAAGCGGCACCCCCTGGATGATGTCGTTCATGCCGCCTTCATAAAGCAAAAGGCGGCCGCCGTCCCAGCGCTGCCGCAAAACCCGTTCCGTTATGTCGTCGCAGCACTCCCCGCAAATCCCGTGATTTTCCCACGTGCCCGCGCTCCCGCGCCCCGCCGCCGCCACCCAGGAATGCTCCTCCGTAAAGGGGAACCCCTGGATCAGCGAATCGCCGTAACACGTGATCCGTAGTCCTTTTCTGCGGCCTGTCATGTCGCGCTCCTTATTGTCTGTCCTTTCTGCCGTTTGCACGCCCTCACGGCAGTCCGGGCGGACCCGGACTGTCTGGCGCTCTCTCCTCTCAGTATACTCCGTCTTTCCCTATCTTGTCTCTCTTTTTCTGTCTGTGCCGGGCCGGCAGGCCGGGTACCTTCTCTTTTTATACGGTTCCCGCCCGCGCCCTGCGGCTGCTCTCTTTCAGCCATTTCCCTTATCATCCTGTATCTCAGGGGTAGTACGATGTCCTGTCCTTTTCTCCGGAAATCAAAAAATCCGTCCCCCGCAATGCGAGGGACGGACATTCATTCCGCGGTACCACCCAGGTTCCTGTCCCCTTGACAGGGACAAGCTCTTTTCACGTACTAGCATACGCATTTCCTGTAACGTGGAAAACACGGAGACGCTTAATGGCTTCAGCGCTCTCTTCAGGGAGGATATTCGCCCGTCCGTAAACACCGGCTTCCACCAGCCGCCGGCTCTCTGCGCTCTACCGCAACGAGGTACTTGTTCCCGTCATCAGATTTCCTGCTATGAAATTACTTGCATTATAAATTGTTCCGCATCCCCTGTCAATCGCTTTTTTGCCATTCCGGCACCTGTCAGGGACGTTTTGTAATATAAGTTACAAAAAACCGTATTCCGTCCTGCCATTCCGCCAATATGTCCACTACAGCGCTACAAGGCAGCCTTCTTCCGTGCCGCCGTCACCGTCTGCTTTTCCGTCTCCCGGCCGATATCGCCCAGGACATGGTTGTGTCCGTCCACCATGACCACCTTCGGCTCATTGGCACGGGCCTCGTCCGGCGTCATGAGCGCATAGGCGATGATGATCACCGTATCGCCGACCTGTGCCTTGCGGGCCGCCGCGCCATTGAGGCAGATCACCCCGCTGCCGCGCCGGCCTGCAATCGTATACGTTTCCAGGCGCTCGCCATTGTTGTTGTTTACGATCTGCACCTTCTCGCCCGGCAGGATGCCCGCCGCATCCATCAGGTCCTGGTCGATCGTGACGCTGCCCATATAGTCGAGCCGTGCCTCCGTCACCGTGGCACGGTGGATTTTTCCGTGAAACATTTCGTACTGCATGTCCTTCAAATCCTTTCTGATCTGACTTGCCCCATACATCGCGCCCTTACTTGGACGGGTCCAGGATGACATTATCGATGAGGCGCGTCGTCCCGAACCTCACCGCCACCGCCAGAAGATGCGGGCAGTCCACCGTCCCGTGGGCCGGCGTCAGCTCCGGCAGCGCGTGCATTTCCACATAATCGATGTCGCTCATCGGTTCCGCCGCAATCATGGCGCGCGTGCCGTCCGTCAGCTTCTGCGTGCTCCGCTCGCCCGCCTCGAACGCCTTCTGCGCCGCAAACAGGGACTTGCTCAGAACCAGTGCCGCCTTGCGTTCCGCCGGCTTCAGGTAGACATTGCGCGAACTCTTCGCCAGGCCGTCCGCCTCCCGCACAATCGGCATTTCCCGGATCTCCAGCGGGAAGAACAGGTCCTTCACCATACGGCGCAGGACCTCGGCCTGCTGCGCATCCTTCTGGCCGAAATACGCCCGGTCCGGCTGGGCCAGATGGAACAGCTTCGTCACCACCGTCGCCACGCCGCGGAAATGGATCGGCCGCGTCCGGCCGCACAGGACCTGCGTAATCCGGCCCGTCACCTCGACCCACGTCATATCCTCCGACGGATACATCTCTTTCGGCGACGGCAGGAACAGCACATCGGCGCCCATCTGCTCCGCCAGTTCGCAATCGTGCGCAAACGTGCGCGGATACGCAGCCAGGTCTTCCGTGGGCGCAAACTGCGTCGGATTCACGAAATCGCTCACAATGACGAAATCATTCTCCTTGCGGGCCGCCGCAATCAGCGACCCATGTCCCTCGTGCAGCGCCCCCATCGTCGGCACCAGCCCGATGGTCTTGCCCGCCTTCTTCGTATCCTTTACAATCTGCTGCAGCTCTTTGGTCGTTCTGACAACCTGTACCATGATGTTTCCTCCCTTTGTCCTGCCGGGAACGCGAAAAAAAAGCGCACCCGAAAACGGATGCGCGCGAATGCTGCGTTGTGGCGTCACGTCTCGGTCTTTCGGATCCAAGCGATATTGACAATGTTGTGGATTCCAGGCCCTGGCCGGTAAAGCTCTTGCGATGCCTTCCGGGGGATCCCCAAAATTCAACAGTATTGTAGCACACGGAGAAGTATTATGCAATATGTTCCAAATGATGATTTCATGATATATCTTGGTTGTCAAGACATGTGTTACACTCTTGAATTTGAGAAATACTCTGTTACAACCTGGTTTGGGCTTCTGAATGCTAGGGATGTCTTGGCTGTGC
>ONAN01000034.1 GCA_900315805.1 uncultured Selenomonadales bacterium | reverse complement strand
ACAGCCAAGACATCCCTAGCATTCAGAAGCCCAAACCAGGTTGTAACAGAGTATTTCTCAAATTCAAGAGTGTAACACATGTCTTGACAACCAAGACACCGCCGCCGTTGAACTTGCGGTTTCCATAGCCATTTGCGCCGCATTGTGATATAATGATTCAGACTATGGACGGCAGCCTTAGCAAAGGGCTGCCCTTTCACTTTTCGGACCGCCGCGGCGGCCCGGTCAGGAGGATTTTTTATGGAAAAGAACTTGCAGACTCTCTTGGAGCTGCTGCCCGCCAAAGAGGTCAGCGGCAATCCCGATAAAGTCATTACAGATATCACCATCGACTCGCGGACCGTCCAGCCCGGCAGCCTCTTCATTGCCCTCAAAGGCGTCCACGCCGACGGCCACAAATTCCTCGGCAAAGCCGCCCAGGTCGGTGCGGCAGCCGCCCTCGTGGAAGATGTCCCCGCCGATGCCCCGGCGGGCCTGACGCTCATCCGCGTCCCCGATGTCCGCAAGGCAATGGAACTCGTGACACCGTTCTTCTACGACTATCCCGGCAAGGCCATGCGCATGATCGGCGTGACCGGCACGAACGGCAAAACGACGAGCACGAACATCATCCGCCGCGTCCTCATGCAGGCAGGGTACAAGTGCGGCCTCATCGGCACCATCAACGTCCTCATCGGCGACGAAGCCATTACGTCGCACAACACGACGCCCGACGTGGCGGACCTGCAGAAGTTCCTCTACCGCATGAAGGAAGCCGGCTGCCAGTACGTGGTCATGGAAGTTTCCTCCCACGCCCTGGCCCTGAACCGCGTGGCAGGCATCGAATACGACACGGCCATGCTGACGAACATCACGGAAGACCACCTGGACTTCCATAAGACCATGGAAGCATACCGCGACGCCAAGAGCCTTTTGTTCGAACACCTGGCGGACGGCACGAAACCGAACAAGAACGCCGTCTTCAACGCCGACGACCCGTCGTCGGCCGTCCTCGAAGGCCGCACCAAGGTACCGTACCTGACCTACGGCATGGGCAAGGACAACGACATCTACCCCCTGGACTACGAAGTCGGCGCCAAGGCCATGCACCTGAAACTCCACACGCCGGCCGGCGACATGGACCTGCACCTGAAGATCACGGGCAAGTTCAACGTCTACAACGTCATGGGCTCCATCGGCGTTTTGCTGGCGGAAAAGGTTTCCCGCGAAGACATCATTAAAGTGCTGGACGGCTTTGCCGGCGTACCGGGCCGGTTCCAGCTCGTGGAAGCGGGCCAGCCCTACACGGTCATCGTCGATTACGCCCACACGCCGGACGGCCTGGAAAACGTCCTGTCCACGGCGCGCCTCATCACGAAGGGCCGCCTGTGGGTCGTCTTCGGCTGCGGCGGCGACCGGGACAACAAAAAGCGCCCCATCATGGGCGAAGTCTGCCTGCGCCTGGCCGATGACCTGGTCGTGACGAGCGACAATCCGCGCTCCGAAGACCCGGAACGCATCATCGACATGATTTTCGCAGCCCTGCAGCACGTGCCGGAAGGCAAAACGGTGACCCGCCTGGCCGACCGCCGGGAAGCCATCCATTACGCCCTGGCCCACGCCGCGGACGACGATGTCATCCTGATTGCCGGCAAAGGCCATGAAGACTATCAGATCTTAAAGGATAAGACCATCCATTTCAGTGATAAAGAAGTCGTGGAAGACTATTGGAAAGGAAAGAACGCATGATCAACCTGGCGGAAGTGGTGAAGGCGACCGGCGGCCGCTGCGACTGGAGCGGCGCCGACGCGCGCAGTCTGGAATTCACGGGTGTCAACACGGACACGCGGACCATCCGGAAAGGGGAACTCTTCATCGCCCTCAAAGGCGAAAAATTCGACGGCCACGCCTATGCGGGCAAGGCCGTGGAAGCCGGTGCCGCGGGCATCGTGGCGTCGGGCCCCGTTTCCGTCCCGGCCGGAACGGCCGTCGTCTATGTGGCGGACACGCTGAAGGCCTACCAGGATATCGCCCACGCCTGGCGCATGGGCTTTCCGGACCTGAAAGTCGTCGCCATCACGGGGTCGAACGGCAAAACGTCGACGAAGGACATGGTGGCGGCCGTCCTTTCCACCAAATACAACGTGGTCAAGACCCAGGCCAATTTCAACAACGAAGTGGGCCTGCCCAAGACCCTGCTCAACATCCGTCCCGACACGCAGATCGCCGTCGTCGAAATGGGCATGCGCGCCCTGGGCCAGATCCGGGCCATGTGCGCCATCGCCTGCCCCGACACGGCCGTCATTACGAATGTCGGCTCGACGCACCTGGGCGAGCTGGGCAGCCTGGACAACATCGCGAAGGCGAAGAGTGAAATCCTCGAAGACCTGCCGAAAGACGGGTTCGCCGTCCTCAACGGCGATCTGCCCCGCGTGCGCGCCATGGCGCCGAAACTGCACGTGCCCTGCGCCTGGTTCGGTTTCCAGGACGGGGACGATGTCCGGGCCGAAGCGGTGGAAATCACGGCAGACGGCAGCTCTTTCCGCTGCCTGGCCGGTGGGGAAGAAGCCGCGGTGACCATGCCCCAGATCGGGGAACACAATGTCATGAATGCCCTCGCGGCTATTGCGGTCGGACAGCATTTCGGTGTAAAATTAAACGATATGGTAAAAGCGCTGGCCGGACTGGCTTTGACGGGCAGCCGGCAGGAAGTGCTCCATTTCGGTCCCTACACGGTCATCAATGACGCCTACAACGCCAGCCCCGCCTCCATGGAGGCGGCGTTCGCGACGCTGGAACGGCTCAAGGCCAGCAGCAAGGCCCCGTGCCGCACCATCGCCGTGGTGGCGGACATGCTCGAGCTGGGCAGCCTTTCGGCTGAAGCCCATGCCGAAGTAGGCCGCCTGGCGGCAAAGACCCGTACGGACCTGCTTGTGTCGTACGGTACGGAAACCGCGCACACGCAGGAAGCGGCCGAAGCGGCCGGGATTCCGGCGTGGCACTTTGCGGACCGCGGCGGCGCCGAGGCCAAACTGAAGGAGATTTTGCGGCCCGGCGACATCGTACTTCTGAAGGGTTCGCATTCCATGCAGGTCAACGGATTGATCGACACAGTGTTCAAGAAACTGGAATCAGACAAAGACAGGGGATAATTTTTCATGCGGGTATTTTCAGATATGCAGGCTCTCGGGGCGCTGCTGACTTCCTTTATCGTGTGCGCGGCGCTGGGACCGGTCCTGATCCCCTTACTGCACAAGTTGAAATTCGGGCAGAGCATCCGTGACGTGGGCCCTGCCAGCCATATGAAGAAGAGCGGCACGCCGACCATGGGCGGCATCATGATCCTCATCGCCCTGACCGTGTCCGTGCTCTTGTGGGACAAACTGACGCCGGTCGTCGTCATCGCCCTGGTACTGACGCTGGGCCATGCCGTCATCGGCTTCATCGATGACTACATCAAGGTCGTCAAGAAACGCAACCTGGGCCTGACGGCGAAGCAGAAGTTCGCCATGCAGACGGCCCTGGCGCTTTGCTACATTTATTACGTCGAAGTCCATGCCGGCCCCCTGGCCACGCTGCTGTGGATTCCGGGCACGCACATCGTCGTGCCTGCGGGCTGGTTCTACTACGTGCTCGCGTTCTTCCTGCTCGTCGGTTCGACGAACGCCGTCAACCTGACGGACGGGCTGGACGGACTGGTATCGTGCGTCACCCTGCCGGTCATGGTCACGTACGCCGTCATCGCCCTGTTGGCGGGCGAGGCGGACCTGAGCCTCTTCGCCATCGCCGTTTTGGGCAGCCTGCTCGGGTTCCTGGTCTGGAACCATCACCCGGCCAAGGTCTTCATGGGCGATACGGGGTCCCTGGCTTTGGGCGGCGCCGTGGCGTCCCTGGCGCTGCTGACCCATACGGAGCTGCTGCTGATCATCGTCGGCGGCGTCTACGTGTGCGAGGCCCTGTCGGTCATCATCCAGGTGACCTACTTCCGCCATACGGGCGGCAAGCGGATTTTCCGCATGACGCCGATCCATCATCATTTCGAACTGGGCGGCTGGAAAGAGACGAAAGTCGTGGCCGTGTTCACGCTGGCCAGCGTCGTGTTCTGCGCGCTGGGCCTGCTGTTATTCTTGCAATGGGGGCTGTAAGCTATGTTATTCGGTAAAAAGGACGAAGGGGAAAAGGCGGCCCGCCAGGCTGCTTCCGTCATGGTGTTCGGGGCCGGTATCAGCGGCCGCGGCGTGGCGGGTGAACTGGCGAAGACAGGCCATCGGGTCTTTTTGTACGACGATACGCCCCATGAGCTGGAGCCGGCCCTGGCAGCCATGCTGACCCGGAACGGCGGCGGCTTCGTGTCGGGCCATCCGGAAGAGCTGCTGCCGAAGGTGCAGCAGATTGTCGTGTCGCCGGCGGTTCCCCTGAATCTGCCGGTGTTGCAGCAGGCGCAGTCCCAGGGCATCGAGGTCATCGGCGAAGTGGAACTGGCCTGGCGCAACTATCCCGGCCACATGATCGGCATCACGGGCACGAACGGCAAAACGACGACGACGACCCTGGTGTGGGAAATGCTCAAGACCCTGCCCGTGCGGTGCGCCATCGGCGGCAACATCGGCAAAGCCCTGAGCGTCCAGGTCGCAGGCCTGGACAAGGACAGCTGGGTGGCGGCGGAACTGTCGAGCTTCCAGCTGGAATCGGTCAAGGACTTCCATCCCGACATCGCGGCGGTCCTCAACCTGACGCCGGACCATATCGAACGGCACGGCACGATGGAGGAGTATGCCCGCTGCAAACGGAACATTTTCCGCAAACAGACGGCTTCGGAAATCACGATTTTGAATTACGACGACGAAGAAGTGCGCACGTGGGGGCGGTTCGCCAAATCCCGCCTGTGCTATTTCAGCCGGGTCGTCGTGCTCCCCGAAGGCGCCTTCATGCAGGACGGAAGCTTCTTCATGAAGTGGGACGGCAAGACCTATGAAATCTGCCACCGGAAAGAACTGAAGATCTTCGGTGCCCACAACGAGGAAAACGTGCTGGCAGCCATCTGCTGCGCCTTTTTCGCGGGCGTGAAGCCCGAGGACATCCGCCGCGTGCTCCTGTCCTTCAAGGGCGTGGAGCACCGCATCGAATACGTGACGACCATCAACGGCGTACCGTACTACAACGATTCCAAGGCCACCAACACGGACTCGACCATCAAGGCGTTGGAAGCCTTCCCGAAAGGGCACATCATCCTCCTGGCCGGCGGCCATGACAAAATGACGCCCCTGGAGCCCATGATGGAGCTCGTGGCGAAAAAGACGGATGCCCTGATCCTGCTCGGGGCGGCACGGGAACGCTTTTACGAAGCGGCCGTGAAGGCCGGCGTGCAGAACATCATCCGCGCGGACAGCTTCAAGGAGGCCGTGGAAAAGGCCCACGCCATGGCGCAGCCTTCCCAGGTGGTGCTGCTGTCCCCGGCGTGCTCTTCCTTCGACATGTTCCACGACATGGGCGAACGGGGCCGCTATTTCAAACAGCTGGTCCGTTCCTTTGAAACGGAAGACCGGCACTGAGCTGCACAGCAGGGAGGAAATACAAGCATGCGAATCATCTTATCCGGCGGCGGTACGGGCGGCCATATCTACCCGGCCCTGACCATCGCCGATACGATACGGGAACTGGAGCCGTCGGCGGAAATCCGCTTCGTCGGGACGCAGCACGGGCTGGAAAAGGACCTGGTGCCGCGGGCCGGCTATCCCATCGACTTCATCAATGTCCAGGGATTCAAGCGGAGCCTGAGCCTCGACACGATCCGTTCCTTCTATAAACTGTTCACGGGCCTCAACGGAGCCCGGAAACTGCTGGACGACTACAAACCGAACCTCGTCATCGGCACAGGCGGGTATGTCTGCGGACCGGTCTGCTTTCTGGCGGCGCTGAAGGGGATTCCCGTCTGCGTCCAGGAACAGAACGCCCTGCCCGGCGTGACGAACAAGATTTTATCCCACTTCGTGAAGCGCATCTTTCTGGGCTACAGCGAAGCGGACAAATATTTTCAGGGCAAGGCCCGCAAGGTCTTTACGGGCAACCCCATCCGCGCGGAAATCCTGAAACACAGCCGGGCAGAGGGCCTCAAGGCCTTCGGCCTGGATCCGGACAAGATGACCGTGCTCATCGCCGGCGGCAGCCTGGGCGCGGTGTCCATGAACAAGGCGGCGCTCCCGGTGGAGCAGAACCTGTCCGGCCGCGACGATGTCCAGATCCTGCACGCTACAGGCAAGACCAACTACGACGCCTACATGGCGGAAGCAAAAAAACGGGGCGGTTTCGGGGACAACATCCACGTGAAACCGTACCTGTACGATATGCCGCTGGCCCTGGCAGCGGCAGACCTGGCCGTATTCCGGGCCGGTGCCATCGGGCTGGCGGAACTGACCGCCAAGGGCATTCCGTCCATCCTCATCCCGTACCCATACGCGACGGCCAACCACCAGGAATTCAACGCCCGTGCCCTCGAAGGGGCCGGCGCGGCCGAAGTGATCCTCGACAAGGAACTGACCGGGGAGATCCTGCAGGAAAAGGTGGAGAACCTGCTCCTGCACAAGGACCGGCTCTTCGCCATGAAGATGGCGGCCCGCAAGTGCGGCCGTCCCGACGCGGCGAAGGAAATCGCCAGACAGGCCCTGGCGCTGGCCAGCCGGACGCCGCGGCGGCGGTAAGGTGCAGCGGCACGCACAAACACGATCATCCAAAACCAATAGCATAGACAGGCAGGGGGATTTTCAGATGTTGGAACATTATAAGCATATCCACTTTATTGGTATCGGCGGTGCCGGCATGAGTGCTCTGGCTTATGTACTGGTGAAGCGCGGCTTCGAAGTGACCGGTTCGGACCTCCACGCAGGCCATATGGCGGCCCAGCTCGCGGAAGCGGGCGCCATGGTCTTCATGGGCCACGACGCTTCGCAGATCGACGGCGCCGACGCCGTCGTCATTTCCAGCGCCATCCATGCGGACAACGCGGAACTGCAGGCGGCACGGGCCAAGGGCATTCCGGTCCTGCACCGCAGCGATGTCCTGGCGGAACTGCTGAACGATGACAAGGCGAAAGGCGTGGCCGTTGCCGGCGCGCACGGCAAGACGACGACGAGCGCCATGATTTCCGTCATCGCGGCGGAAGCCGGGCTGGACCCGACGGTCGTCATCGGCGGCGATGTCCGCTCCCTGGGCGGCAACGCGCGGGACGGCGCCAGCCCCTGGGTCGTGGCGGAGTCCGACGAAAGCGACGGCTCCTTCCTGAAGTTCCATCCCTACATCCCCGTCATCACGAACATCGAAGATGACCATCTGGACCATTACGGCACGGAAGAGAACATCTACCAGGCCTTCAAGCAGTTCCTGTCCGCCATGAAGGAAGGCGGCACGGGCGTGCTCTGCCTGGACAACCCCAAAGTGCGCCGCCTGGCGCAGGAAACGGACCGGCCCTTCATTTCCTACGGCCTGACGGAAGACTGCGACTACTATGCGAAGAACATCCGCCACACGTCGGACGGCAATTTCTACGACCTGTACCATAAGGGCGAACTGCTGGGTGCCATCAAGCTGATCATCCCCGGCCGCCACAACGTGCTCGATTCCCTGGGCGCCATCAGCGCGGCCCGGCTCATGGGCGTGCCCCTGGAGTCCATCCAGGCCTCCCTGGCGAAGTTCGCCGGGGCGCGGCGCCGTTTCGAGACGAAGGGCCGCATCGACGGCATCTGGGTCGTCGACGATTACGCCCACCATCCGACGGAAATCAACGCGACCCTGAAGGCCGCGCGGGAAACGGGCGCGAAGGAAGTCGTCTGCGTGTTCCAGCCGCACCGCTATACGCGGACGAAGCTGCTGCACGACGAGTTCTGCGAATGCTTCCGCTATTGCGACAAGCTCATCCTGACCCACATTTATTCCGCCGGCGAAGCGCCCATCGAAGGCGTCACCAGCAAAGCCCTGGCCGCCGACATCGAAAAGGTGACGGGCCAGCAAGTCCTCTACATCGACGGGTTCGATGAAGTGGAAAACTATTTGTTCAAAACGGCCGCCGCAGGCGACCTGATCATCACCATGGGAGCCGGCGACGTGTTCCGCATCGGCGAAATCCTGTTAAAAGAATTGCGAGAGGTAGAAAAATGAAGTTGAAGAAATCCAGTACCGTAGCCGTCGTCATGGGCGGACCGTCGTCCGAATCGGAAATTTCCCTGTCGACCGGCAAAGGCATTGCCAGCGCCCTGCGCGAAAAGGGGTACGAAGTGGCGGAAATCCGCCTCAATCCCCGTGATTTTTCGGAACAGCTGAAGGCCAGCGGTGCCGAAGCGGTATTCGTGGCCGTCCACGGCCTGTACGGCGAAGACGGGCGGCTGCAGAGCGCCCTGGAAATGATGGGCGTGCCTTACACGGGGTCCGGCGTCCTGTCCAGCGCCCTGTGCATGAACAAGATCGCCACGAAGCGCGTCTTTCTGGGCAGCGGCATCCCGACGCCCGAAGCGGACTTCTATTACGATAAAGACAAGGACGATCCGGACCTGGCGGAAAAGATCGTCAAAAAATATTCCCTGCCCGTGGTCATCAAACCGGCCTCGCAGGGTTCGAGCATCGGCGTCACCATCGCCAAGACGGAAGACGAAGTGAAGGAAGCCCTGAAGACGGCCTTCTCCTACGACAAGGAAGTCCTGGTGGAGCGCTATATCGCGGGCCGCGAAACGTCGGTCTGCATGATGCGCGAGCAGGACGGTTCCGTCACGGTGTGGCCCATCGTGCTCATCAAGCCGCGGGCCGAATTCTACGATTTCACGTCCAAATATTCCGTCGGCGGCGTGGTCCACGTCGTCCCGGCCCCGCTGCCGCAGGAAACGCTGCAGAAGCTGGCCGAGATCTCCGTCCACGCGTTCGACGTGCTGGGCTGCGAAGGCGTGGCCCGCACGGACTGCATGGTCGCCGAAGACGGCAGCTGCTACGTGCTGGAAATGAACACGGTTCCCGGCATGACGCCGACGAGCCTCGTGCCCGACGCGGCCAAGGCGGCCGGCATCGGGTACGCCGACCTGTGCGAAAAGATCCTGGCGACGGCCCATCTGTAAGAAGGCCGGCCGGCAGCAGAGAAAAGACGGAAAGACAGTGCGAAGATAAAGGAGCCCCATCATGGTCACTATGGAAGAACGTCCGAGGGAACGCCGGCGGCGCAGACACACCCATCGTCTGCGCAAGTTCGTGCTCCTGCTGGTTGTCCTCCTGGCCTTTGCGGGCGCTTATCACTATGTACATCGTCCCGGGTTCGCCTTCGGTTCCGTGCAGATCCACGGCACGAACCTGTTCACGCAGGAACAGATTCTGCGCATGTGCGATGCGGAGCCGCCGGTCAACCTGTTCCGCCTGTCGAAGAGCCGTATCCTGAAGGCCCTGCGCGGCGACGTGCGCGTGGCCAAGGCCGAAGCGTACTACAACGTTGGCTTCCCGCCGGTCCTGAACATCTACGTGAACGAGCGGGTGCCCGTGCTGTATGTGCAGACGGGCTACGGCGACTACGCCAAGCTGGACGCGTCCGGCCTGGTGCTGGACATCACGGACGGCATCAAGGACGCCTCCGTACCGCGCCTGACGGGCGTGCGGCTGGCGAACATCTTCATCGGCGACACCATTGAGACGGACGATGTGAAGGAAGTCATGAAGTTCCTGCTCAAGCTTTCTCCGGAAGCGCGGCAGCAGGTGGCGGAACTGACCATCGACGGGAACCACAAGCTGGTGCTCCGCATGGACTACGGGTTCCCCGTCATGCTGGGGCCGGTGAACGAACTGGCCGGCAAGGCGGACCTGTTCATGACGGTCTACAACGAAATGAAAGGCAAGAACATCCAGGCGCTGTACATGGACCTGGAATACAGCAAGCCCTACGTGCGGCTCAAGTCCGACGCCATCGAGCAGCAGAAGATCGCGGCGCAGCAGAAGCAGCAGCAGGAGCAGCGGGCACAGCAGGAGAAACGGAGACAGCAGGCTGTGCAGAAACAGAAACAGGAACAGCAGACAAAGAAACAATAACAGGGAAAGAAGAAGGAAATGGTTGAAATCAAGAAGCACTACACCAAGGTACTGATTTTTGTAGTGTGCATCATCCTGGGCTTCATGATCTCGATGCAGCTGAAATCGACGCGCCGGTCCCAGACGGTTTCCGTGCAGCGCGCGGAAGAGCTGACGGTCCGCCTGCAGCAGGTGGAGAACGACCGGGACAAACTGGCCCGGGAACTGGAGGAATACCGGACCGGCAAGGTCTCGTCCACGCTGAAGCAGGAAATGGATAACCTGAACGCCTACGCGGGCCGCACGGCACTGCAGGGCAAGGGCATCATCCTGACCATCGAAGACAGCCAGCAGGCCATCAAAGCCGGGGAAAACAAGAACCTCTACATCATCCACGACGAAGACCTGCTCCGCGTGGTCAACGAGCTCCGTGCCGCCGGCGCGGAAGCCATCGCCATCAACGACCAGCGCGTGACGGGCACCAGCGAAATCCGCTGCGTCGGTCCCACGGTCCTGGTCAACGAAACGCGCCTGGCCGCGCCCTTCGTGATCAAGGCCATCGGCAACCCGCAGACCCTGGAGTCGTCCCTCAAGCTGCGCGGCGGCGTCCTGGAAAACTTCAAGTTCTGGGGCATCAAGGCGGAGCTGACCAAGTCGGACAAAGTAAAGGTACCGCCCGCGGCGCCGCGGCAGTCCTACGAATACGCGAAAGTCGTCCCGTGGGATGCGAAAAAAGAGGCTGAAAAGGCCGAAGAAGCCGGGAAGGGAGGCGCCGCCAAATGATCTATGCGATTCTGGGCCTGGCCATCGGCGCCCTGCTGGGCTATATCACGCCCGGCGTTATCCCGAAAATGTACGCGTCGTACTTTTCCGTGGCCCTCATGTCCGCCCTGGACACGACCTTCGGCGGGCTGCGCGCCGCCATGGAGAACAAGTATGACAACATGGTCTTCCTGTCGGGCTTCTTCGTCAACATGCTCGTTGCCGTGTTCTTCTGTTACGCCGGCAACCTGCTGAACATCGACTTCTACCTCATCGTCATTCTGGTGCTGGGCATGCGCGTGTTCAACAACCTGGCCATCATCCGCCGCCTGTACCTCGACGAAAAGGAAAAAGAGGCGAAGGGGAAGGAAAAGGAGAAGGCCGAAAAGGCCGGCTGACGGCCCGGAAAGGGCGTTTTGCAAATTAATTGTGAAATGCACAACTTTTTTGCACAAGGCCGCAAAAAATGGTAAAATAGTGGTATAATCATACTGTAAACACAATATACAGGACATAAACGTCCCATATACCTGCAAACCACGGGTTTCAGGAAAAGAAATACGATCAGGGGGAAACAAACATGGAAGATATCACGAACAACAACGTGAACTTCGGTATTGAACAGGCTAACTTAGCCAAAATCAAAGTCGTCGGTGTCGGCGGCGGCGGCGGCAACGCCGTCAACCGCATGATCGACGCGGGCGTCCAGGGCGTGGACTTCATCGCCGTGAACTGCGATGCCCAGGCCCTCATCCTGTCCAAGGCACAGACCAAGCTGCAGATCGGCGAAAAGCTGACCAAGGGCCTCGGTGCCGGTGCCAACCCGGAAATCGGCCAGAAAGCGGCCGAGGAATCGGTGGACGAAATCACGGAAAAACTGAAGGGCGCCGATATGGTGTTCGTAACGGCCGGCATGGGCGGCGGTACGGGTACCGGCGCAGCCCCCATCGTAGCGGAATGTGCCAAGAAGGCCGGCGCGCTGACCGTCGGTGTCGTGACAAAACCCTTCTCTTTTGAAGGCAAACGCCGCATGAACCAGGCGGAAGCGGGCATCGTCAACCTGAAAGACAAAGTCGATACCCTGATCACTATCCCCAATGACCGCCTGCTGCAGGTCATCGACCGCCGCACGAGCATGCTCGACGCCTTCAAGATCGCCGACGACGTGCTGCGTCAGGGCGTCCAGGGCATTTCCGACCTGATCGCCGTGCCCGGCATCATCAACGCCGACTTCGCCGACGTCAAGACGATTATGTCCGACGCCGGGTCCGCCCTCATGGGCATCGGTACGGCCAAAGGCGACAACGGCGCCGTATCCGCAGCCGAAGCGGCCATCAAGAGCCCCCTGCTGGAAGCATCCATCGAAGGGGCGCGCGGCGTCCTGTTCAACATCACCGGCGGCAAGGACCTGTCCCTGGTCGATGTCACGGAAGCCTCCAACATCATCACGGAAACGGTCGACCCCGAAGCCAACATCATCTTCGGTGCCGTCATCGACGAAAAACTGCAGGATGAAATCCGCGTAACCGTCATCGCGACGGGCTTCCGCGGCAACAATCCCGCCATCGGCGGCCAGTCCAAGGTAAAACCCGTCGGCTGGAAGAATAAACGTACGGAAACCAAAAAAGAAGCCGGCGTACGTCCTGCTTCCCCTGCCGGAGAAACGAAAGACGCCCCGGAAGAAAAGCGCAGCGACGGACACGTCATCAGCGATTTCCAGTTCCCGTCCAGTCAGGACGCGACGGAAGTTCCGCCTTGGATGCAGGGCCGGTAATATGCAAAAAGGCGGCAGCGCAAGCTGCCGCTTTGTCATATCCGCATTGTAACGGTGAGTGAGGGAGAGGAGAGAAGCACATGAAATGTCCGTTTTGTTCCTACGAAGACAGCAGGGTCATCGATTCCCGTTCCGTAGAAAACGGGGCATCCATCCGCCGCAGAAGGGAATGCCCGTCGTGCGGCCGGCGTTTCACCACGTATGAAAAATACGAGGAAACGCCCCTGGTCGTCAATAAAAAGGACGGCCGGCGCGAACTTTTCGACATCTCCAAACTGCTGAACGGCCTCCTGAAGGCCTTTGAAAAGCGCCCCGTATCGCTGGAGACCATCCAGAACATGGCCCACGAAATCGAGCGGGAGCTGCGCCTGAAAGGGGAGTCCGAAGTCAGCAGCCGCGAAATCGGCGAACTCGTCATGAAACATCTGGAAGAGACCGACCAGATCGCCTACGTCCGCTTCGCCTCCGTCTACCGCCAGTTCGCCGACGTGCAGAACTTCATGCAGGAGCTGCAGCGCCTGGTGCGCAACAACGACGAGGCAGCCGGCAAAAAAGCGGCCGAAGCCAAGGAGCAGAAGAAGTAACGACATCGGGGACCGCAAACTCCATTGTCAGTCAAAACTGAAAACACAAAAACAAAAGCCTGCTTATGGATGTCCATAAGCAGGCTTACTGTTTCTCAATATTACTTGGCAGCATTCACTTTTTTGGCAAGTTTGGATTTCTTGCGGGCTGCGGCGTTCTTGGAAATAACACCGGCCTGAGCTGCTTTATCGAGTAAACCGGATGCAGTCTTCAGGGTAGCTGCGGCATCGTCGGCTTTGCCGGCCTTAGCCTGTGCTTCCACCTTCTTGGCGGCGCTGCGCAGAGCGGATTTTTCCTGTGCGTTCTTGGCGCGGCGTTCAGCATCGGTCTTTACGCTGCGGATAGAAGATTTGATGTTAGGCAATGGATTCACCTCCTACAAATAACTTTACCAAAACATTTTAGCACGCATTTTCGATTTGTGCAACAAGAATTTTCAGCGTTCCCGCATGGCCCGGCGCAGCTGCTCCAGCGCGCGGCAGAGCGTGGCCCGCGGGCAGGCCGCATTGAAGCGCTCGAAGCCTTCGCCGGCAGGGCCGAAGATGGCCCCGCTGTCGAGCCACAGGCCGGCCTTGTGCACGAGCAGGTCCTGCCGCCGGGCTTCCGTCAGCCCCAGACCGCGGAAATCGACCCAGGCCAGATACGTGCCTTCCGGTTCGATCAGCGTCAGTTCCGGCAGGTTCTCCGCCAGCCACCGGCCCAGGAACCGCAGATTGCCGCCGATATAGGCCCGCACCTCGTGCAGCCAGGGGAGGCCGTCCCGAAGGGCCGCTTCGCCGGCAACGAGACCCAGGGTGTTGAGCTGGGAGTACCCGAAGGCGGCGACCTGGGCGCGGAAGCGCTCGCGGATGGCGGCATTGGGAATGAGGATGTTCGACACCTGCAGGCCCGCGATGTTGAAGGTCTTGCTCGGCGCCGTGAGGATGATGCACTGTTCCGCGTATTCCGGCCCCAGGGACGCGTAGACCGTGTGCCGGTGACCGTTCCAGGTAAAGTCCTCGTGAATCTCGTCGGAAGCCAGCAGCACGTGGTGCCGGCGGCAGATATCGCCGACGCGGCGCAGCTCTTCCGGCGTCCATACGCGGCCTACAGGATTGTGGGGGCTGCAGAACAAATACAGTTTGACATGGTTGTCGACGATTTTCCGCTCCAGGTCGTCGAAATCGATTTCGTACCGGCCGTCCCGCAGGACCAGGTCGCTGCTGACACGCCGCCGTCCGTTGGCCAGAATGTCCTCGCTGAACGGGTAGTACACGGGCTGGTTGAGGAGCACCGCGTCCCCGGGCTCCGTAAAGGCGCAGACAACGGCGGCCAGGGCGAACACGACGCCCGGCGTCTGGACCAGCCATTCCGGATCGATGTCCCAGCCATGCTGCGTGCGGAACCAGTGTTTTAAGACAGCGCCGAAACGGGCCGGGTCGCTTTCACTGTACCCGTAGACGGGGTGCGCGATGCGTTTTTGCAGCGCCTCCGTGATGGCCGGCGACACGGGAAAATCCATGTCCGCCACCCATAAAGGCAGCACGTCCTTCGTGTAACCGCGCCGTTCGGCAGCGTCGTATTTCAGGCAGTCCGTGCCGCGACGGTCGATAACAGTATCAAAGTTCATGAAAAGTACTCCTTACACTTCCAGTATATTCTTGAAGATGTCATACAGGCTGGGCGACATATGCCGCGAATTGTGATCCTTCTTGATGGGGAACAGCACTTTGCGGAACGCGCGGGCATAGACATCGTCGTGTAACAGGGAACGGAACAGCGACGCCACATGGGCCGGCGGATTGCGGAACGCGCCGCAGCCGAGGGCGCCCAGAATCAGCACGTCGACTTCCTGGGCCACGGCGATGTTCAGGATGGTCCGGATTTTGTTTTCCAGGGCCGGAACCAGTTCCGGCACGATTTGCAGCGTACCGTCCACCGTCACGGTGGACGGGCGGTTCAGCCCTGCCACGGCGATGAAGTTCGTTTTCCAGGGGTGGCGCAGGAACGCATAGCCCGTTTCTTCCGTGTCGCGGAAGACGGTTACATTGGGCGAGTAGACGCCGCCGAAATTGCGGTCCAGGGGATAGCTTTCCGGGCGCCGTTCCACGCCGTAGGCCTTCCCGAAATTCACGAACTGATAGAGCGAACGGAAATAGTCGGAGCAGCGGAAGCAGTACTCTTCCTGCGCTCCCGCCCCGTTGAAGACACCGCCGCCGGGATTCCTGCGGCTGGCCATATTCAGCACGGCCACTTTGCCCAGGCCGGCCTCCGTGTATTGCTTCGCCGTGGCAAGGCAGTCCGCTTCGAGGACCTCGATATCCGGGCCGGCATAGCGGTTCCGCACCGCCGGATGCTGTTCTTCGCTGTAAAAGACCGTCCGGGCGGCCAGATCCGGGTCCAGCTGCAAGGGAAGGGTCTCCACGACCGTTTCGCCCGCCGGCGTCCGGGTAAGCAGCTCATAATGACCGGTTTTGACGGCCTGCACGGTATAGCGGAAGACCTGCCTCCGCAACGCATGGAAATCACTCTCACCGGGCATCAAAAACTGCTGCAGCCATTCGTCCGGGTCCCAGGGCCTGCGAATTTCTCTATCCGTATACATAGGAAAAGCCTCCTCCGTGAATCTTTACCGTACCCATTATAACCTATGGGGCGGCATTACGGAACCTGCGGGCGGGAAAGATGTCGTGCACGCAGGGTCGTCAAAGAGCCGTTCTGTAATGTGATAAAACATATGTTACAGAAATAAAAAGAAAAAAGAGAGAGCATTTGTTACAATAGGTTTAACCCAAAACCAAAAAATAACAAGGAGGCT
>ONAN01000032.1 GCA_900315805.1 uncultured Selenomonadales bacterium | reverse complement strand
CCTTGTTATTTTTTGGTTTTGGGTTAAACCTATTGTAACAAATGCTCTCTCTTTTTTCTTTTTATTTCTGTAACATATGTTTTATCACATTACAAATTTTGCAGAAACACAGAAACAGGCCCCGGCAGCCGGATCTGGCGTCCGGCCCCGGGGCCCGTTCCCGCAATTTTAGGTTTCCCAATCGTTTATCTGGTCAGAACAGCTTCTTTTTGCTTGTTGGTCAGACCCAGTTTCGCCAGGACCTTCTTGTCCTTGTCGATGGTCGTCGCGCCGGCCGTCGTGAGCATGTTGCCCGTAATGTAGGCCGAAGCGGCGCGGCCGATGACGGTGGCGCCGGACTGCGGCAGGGCGCCGCGGCCGCCGGCCATGCGGACATTGGCTTCCGGATTGATGAAGCGGAAGATGCCGAAGGTGCGCATCGCGTCTTCTTCGGAAATCTGGGGCTGGTGTTCCAGCGGCGTGCCGGGGATGGGCATGAGCACATTGACCGGGATGGACTTGATGCCCAGTTCCGCCAGGGACAGGGCCATGCTGAACCGGTCGTCCCAGCTTTCGCCGAGGCCTATGATACCGCCGGAGCAGACGCTCAGGCCCGCTTTCTGGGCGGCTTTGATGACTTTGACTTTATCGTCGAACGTATGGGTCGTGCAGATATTCGGGAAGTTTTCCCGCGACGTTTCGAGGTTGCAGTGATAGCGCGTCACGCCGGCTTCCTTCAGCTGGACGAACTGGTCCTCGTCGAGGAGGCCCATGGAAGCGCACAGGCCGATATGCAGTCTGGCGTGCATGTAGCGGTAGGCATCGAGGGCCTTTTCAAAGTCCTTACCCTTGAGGGCGCGGCCCGCCGTCACGATGGCGAAGCGGTTGACACCGGCTTCTTCGTTGGCCTTGCCGGCTTCGTAGATCTCTTCCGTGGACAGGAAGGGATATTCGTCGCAGCCCGTGTGGTGGCAGTGGGACTGGGCGCAATACTTGCAGTCTTCGCTGCAGCGGCCGCTCTTGCCGTTGATGATGGAGCACAGGTCCACCAGGTTTCCAAAGTAGTGCTTTTCCAGCTTTTCCGCATGGTCCAGCAGGTCTTCCACGTCGCAGTGCAGGAGCAGGTCCTTCGTGTCCGCGTCCAGGTTCTCCCGGGTCAGGCGCCAGCCGCCGAGGATTTTATCGGTCAATTCATCCAGTGTCATTTTTGCCATTCTTGAAACTGCCTCTCTTCAATGAAAAATCGGAACTGCGGGAACGCATAGTAAACCATTCCCGTCAGTTAACGTTAACCTTATTATAGTTAACTTATTCCGATTCGTCAATGCTTTTTCCGGCCGGCAGCTCCGTTCCGTCCGACAGGTCCAGCTCGGCGGCCTTCCTGAGTTTCCGCTGCATCACGTTGGTGCGGGTCGTCATGAGGGTGTTCAGGTTTTCGTCGGCCTTCTGCAGCTGGGACTGCACCTTGGCCAGGGCGTCGGAATAGGTGCCGAACTCCGCCTGCACCTCCTGCAGCACCTTGAGGATCGTCTCACTGTGCTGCTGGACCGCGGCGAAGCGGGTCACCATGAGGACGCAGTTCAGGATGGCCACGAGCGTGCTCGGCCCCGCCACGACGACGTTCTGTTTCTGCACCTCGTCGGCCAGGCCGTTGTTGACCACTTCGGCATAGAGTCCCTCAAAGGGCAGGAAGAGGATGCCGAATTCCGTCGTCCGGCCGGGTACCAGATACTTGTCGTGAATGTCTTTGGCCTCGCTGCGGACGGTGGCGCGCAGCTGCGCCAGGGCCGCCTTCGCCGCATCTTCGTCCCCCTGCTCCGCGGCCTCGCGCAGATGACGGTACGTGTCGCCGGGGAACTTGGAATCGATGGGCAGCAGCAGGCTCGTGCCCGATGCCGCCGGCACTTCGACGGCAAATTCGACGAAGCGTTTTTCCTGGATCTGGGCATTGCGATGTACCATGCCGGACGGCAGGATGTTCTCCAGGATGGCCCCCAGCTGGACTTCGCCGGACATGCCGCGGGTCTTGACGTTGCCCATGAGCTTTTTCAGGTCGCCGACGCTGGTGGCGAGGTTCTTCATGGAGCCCAGGCCCTGCTGCACGCTTTCCAGGTTTTTGTTGATCAGCGTGAAGGAGCTCGTAAGGCGGGCCTCCAGGGTCTTTTGCAGCTTTTCGTCCACGACGCCCGTAATGCGGTCCAGCTTGTCCTGCACGTGCTTGTCCAGGTCGCGCACCTGGTCCTGGTAGGCCTTCGCCTGGTTCATCGTGTTGTCCGCGATGATCTTGGAAAAGGACTCCATGGTCTTCTTGACCGTTTCATCGGTCGTCTTGGCCAGGGCTTCGCCCCGCTGCGCGAAATCGGCCTTGAGGGCGTCCATGTCCCGCGTCAGGGCCGTATCGCGCTCCTGCAGGTAGTTCCACATTTTCGCCTGGCCGTCCGACAGGCCCCGGTCCACATTCTGCTGGACCTGGTCCACGCGCTGGAGCAGGGTGGCCTGGCTGCCCTGCAGGGCCTGCTGCACCTGGGTCTGCGTGCGGGCGATTTCCGCCTGCGTGTCTTCCAGCTCCTCCTTCAGGGTGCGCACGCTGTTTTCGACGTGCACGAGCCCGTCGTGCAGTTCCGCCGCCGCGGGGTCCGGCAGGGGCGGCTGGTGCTGCGCCCGGTACACGGCCCAGAGCAGGGCGAGGACGAGGAGCAGCAGTACCACAAGGACTATTTCCAAAATCGACATAACGAAGCCTCCTCCAAATTGTTGTTTTATCCGTAAAACATTTGTTTACGGACCCATTATACGACACGGGAGTGACAAAGAGCAATAGAAAAACGGGTGCCCCGCATTACTGCGGAGTACCCGTTCCGTTTCAGTTGGCCTTGCCCAGCATATACAGCGGGTCGACGGTCTGCCCGTCCACCTGCACCTCGAAATGCAGGTGCGGCCCCGTGCTGTAACCCGTGCTGCCGGCGAATCCGATGATTTCGCCCTTGCGCACCTGCTGCCCCGGTGCCACGGCGATGCCGCTCATGTGGCCGTAGGCCGTCGTATAGCCGTGGGCGTGCTGGATGCGCACGTAGCGCCCGTAGCCGCTGACCCAGCCGGCCGTGTCCACCGTGCCGGCTGCCGACGCGTAAATCGGCGTGCCGTAATCGACGGCGATGTCCAGGCCCGGGTGCCAGTCCTGCCCGCTGCCGCCCATGGGTTTCATGCGCGTGCCGTAGTAGGAGCTGATGGTGCCGCCCTCCGTGGGCCACAAATCCGGCAGGCTCGAGCCGGAGTCATAGCGGTTTTCCAGGATCGAGAGCAGCTCGTTCATCTTCGTCTTCTGCTCGTGGATCTGGGCCTTCAGGTTCTTGTTCTGCGCCCCCACGACGTCCATCATGCTGATGTCCGCCATCGGGCCGCCCTGTCCCAGGTAAGCCGGGCCGGAACCGCTGCCCTTGCTGCCCGCATTGTCCAGGCTTTCCGAAAAGTCGCGGTCGCCGCCGTTGCGGATGACGGCGCGGCGCAGCTTCGTCTCCAGCGTGTGGATTTCGCTCATGTCGCGCAGCATCTTCTCGTTGTCCGCCAGCAGATTTTGCAGCCGGGCTTCCTGTTCCTTCTTATGGGACAGGTATTCCTGATAGCCCTTGCGGTCGACGGGATAATGATAATACTGGTAGCCGAAATAGCCCGCGGCGCCGGCCAGGACACCGACGCAGGCCACACAGGCCGCGACAGCCGCCAGGAACTTTTTCCGGGCGAAACTAAGCATGCGGCCCCGGCCGTTTTTCCCCGGCAGGACGAGGACGACGGGGGCTTCCTTTTTTTCTTCAACGTTCGTGTTTTCCATAATTACCTCTTAATTCATAAACCGGAATTGTCCCATTCTTATCAGATGTATTTGTCATTTCTGTGGCAAAATAAGCCGGCGGGACAGCCCGGCACGGGAGTTCACAAAGTGTTTGCCTTTACCGGAAGCAGCCGAGTTTCTGGCCGATGCGGAGCATGCGGCGTCCGACGTAGGGGATGCTTTCCAGGTCTTCCTTCGTCAGGCCGCCGATGGCGGTCAGGCCCACGGCGTAGACCGGGACGGCGACGATGATGGAGAAGAGCACGGCCCAGGCGCCCATATGGCCCGTCACGTGCAACACGCCTTCGACGGCGGCGCCCATGACGACGGAGGCCAGGGCGGGCTTGAAGATGCTCTTGGCGGACATGCTGTAGCCCGTCAGCTTATAGACAAAGTACATGTTGATGATGGCGGCTACACCGAAGTCGGCCACGGTGGCGATGGCGGAACCCTTGATGCCCATCCAGGGCAGGGCCGTCAACGTCCAGTTGAGGATGACCTTGACGACGCAGGCGATGATCATGTTCACGACGGGGATGCCCGTGTGGCCCAGACCCTGCAGCACGGCGGTGCTGACCTGGTGCAGGCCCAGCAGGACGATGCCGACGCTCATGGTCATGATGGCCGGCGCCGCGCCGGGGGCGTTATAGATGAGGGCGGCCACTTTTTCCGCCAGGGTCAGGAGCCCGATGAAGCACGGGAAGGTGACGATCATGGCGACGCGCAGGGCCACGCCCGTCTTATGGCGTACGTTCTCATCCTGGTGCAGGGCCCGCGCTTCCGAAATGGCGGGGACCAGGCTGATGGCCAGGGCCGCCGTGAAGATGGTGCTCAGGTTGACCAGGGGCACGGCCATGCCGGTCAGGTAGCCGAAGAGCTCCGTGGCGTGGCTTACGTCGAAGCCGGCCGCTTCGAGGCGGTACGGCACAATGGCCAGGTCCAGGTTGGCCGTGACGGGCAGCATGAGGCTCGTGACGGACACGGGCAGGGCCAGCTTCAGGAGGCGCTTGATGATGAAGCCCGACGGTTCGCGGGGCGGCTCCGTCCAGGCCTTGCCGCTGCCCAGGGCCGCGGTATCGCGCTGAGCCGAAAGGACGGTGATGCGTTTCTTCAGTTTACGGTAGAAGAACAGGAGCACCAGGAGGGCGCAAAAAGCACCGAAGCCGGCGCCCATGCTGGCGCCGCCGGCTGCCGCCGCCAGACCGCGGGGCAGGAACCAGACGGCGAAGAAGAGCATGGTGACGACGCGCACGATCTGTTCCGTCACTTCGGAGCAGGCCGTGGGCACCATATACTGCCAGCCCTGCATGTAGCCGCGGAAGCTGGCCAGGAAGGTGACGAAGAAGACCGCCGGCGCCAGGGCGACGATGGAATAGTACGCCCGGGGGTCGCGGATGATGATGTGGTTGTCGATGATCCAGCCCGCCCCGAAGAAGAGGAAGGACGAGAACACGAGGCCCGTGACGAAGAGCAGGCGCAAGGTCACGTGGAACACGCGCTCCGCCCCGCCGTAGTCCTGCTGGGCCACCTTTTCCGCCGTGATGATGGAAATGGCCACGGGAATGCCCGCCGAAGACACGGTGATGGCCATCAGGTAGATGGGGAAACCCATCTGGTAGAGGCCGATGCCTTCGCCGCCCAGGACGCGCGACAGGAGGATCCAGTTGACGGCGCCGATGACCTTGACGACGATGCTCGACATGGTCAGGATCAGCGTCCCCTTGAGGAACCCGCTGCCCGACGGCGGCGCGCCCAGGTTGTCCCGCCGGGCCTCCGCGCTGTCCGCGGGCCGGTCCTGCGGCTCCGTATTCACTTGTCGTTTGGTTTGCTCTGTATCGTTCACAGTGACATCCTTATCATTAAAATGCAAATTAGGGTCATACATAGTTACTATACCCTGTTTCGGGATTTTTCGCAAGATGGCCCTTGCACAGGAAAAGTTAACATGAAAAAGACAAGTTTATGTAACATGTACGGAAATTGTACGAAAACTTTACATTTCCCGCCGAAAACGTGATAGAATATAGTTAAATAATAGGATGAAAGGGGGTTGCGGCCATGCGTGCAATGGGAAAGGTGCTGGCAGTGCTTCTGCTCTGCGGCTGCGGCTGTTTTTACTACGGCGGCCAGGCCTGTGCGTCCCCGCTGAAGAATTACGAGCCGGGCCACGTGGCGGTTTCCGCCGGCGGCAATATTCCGACGAACATGCATTTCACGGAGTATGACACGGACAGCAAGAAAGCCTCGGTGTACGGCGGTGTGACGGCCGGCATCGGCAGCAATACGGCGTTGAACTACAAGTATGATACGTATAAGACGAGTTCCGACGAGATTACGACGAACCAGCTGAATTTGATGTACCAGTTCATTCCGGGACTTTCCGTCTACGGCGGCTACTTGCACGCCAAGACGGATCTGGCGGACATGGACCGGAACAGCAATTCCGGCCAGATCGGCCTGCAGGGCCGCATCGACATTCCCCTGCTGTTCACGGTCTGGGGTTCCGCGGGCTACGGCAATAAGCTCAATTCCTTTGAAATCGGCGTGAGCAAGCCCATTCTGAACAACCTGGACGTGGATGTCTCCTATTATGACAACCGCTTCAAAGACCTGGACCAGGGCGGCGACGCGACGACGCGCGGCGTCCGGGCCGGTTTGACGATTAAATTCTAAATTGCGGCGACCTGAATCCCAAGGCAGCGCTAGACGTTTGGCCTTGGGATTTTCTTCTTCCCGCACGGGAGGGGGTGTTTGCGGGCCTGGTGCGAAGGCTTTTAAAAAAAGTTATAGAAAAATATTAATTATCCGTTGACATCTTTTATTCTATGTGGTATAGTAAGGGTGTCAAGAGGAACGGCGTGCGCCGTTCGAACCAAGATATCCACCGGACAAGCAGTCCGGCACATTTTAAAAATCATTAAAAAACGAGGAGGAAATTCACATGAAAAAGTTTGTATGCTCTGTTTGCGGTTATGTTTACGAAGGCGAAGCTGCTCCGGCAAAATGCCCGCAGTGCGGCGCTCCTGCTTCCAAGTTCGTGGAACAGAAGGGTGAAATGAGCTGGGCTGCCGAACACGTCGTCGGCGTTGCCAAGGACGTTCCGGAAGACATCAAGAAAGACCTGCAGGCCAATTTCGCCGGTGAATGCTCCGAAGTCGGCATGTACCTGGCCATGAGCCGCGTCGCATTCCGCGAAGGCTATCCGGAAGTGGGCCTGTACTATGAAAAGGCTGCCCATGAAGAAGCAGAACATGCCGCCAAGTTTGCCGAACTGCTGGGCGAAGTCATCACCGACAGCACGGAAAAGAACCTGGCTATGCGTGTAGAAGCTGAAAACGGCGCTACCGCCGGCAAGACCGACCTGGCAAAACGCGCCAAGGCTGCCAACCTGGACGCCATCCATGACACCGTTCATGAAATGGCCCGTGACGAAGCACGCCATGGCAAAGCATTCGCAGGCCTGCTGAAACGTTACTTCAACAAATAATCGCAACAAGAACTGACTCCGATACAATGATATGGCCCTGTCCCCCGCGGACGGGGCCTTTTTTTGGCTTTTGCGCGGGCCCGTTTCCCGCGCCTCCCCTGCCCCGGCCTGCCCGGCCCGGCACCGTCCTTGCTTGACAGCGCGGTTTTCTTACTATATAATGTCAGAGTAACATCAAGAGGCTTCGGGGCGTAGCGCAGTTTGGTAGCGCACCTGCCTTGGGAGCAGGGTGTCGCAGGTTCAAATCCTGCCGCTCCGACCACATTCTTGGGCCGGACTTGACGGGTTACAGACGCGGGTGTAGTTAAGTGGTATAACCTCAGCCTTCCAAGCTGATGTTGTGGGTTCGATTCCCATCGCCCGCTCCATTTTTATTTTGCGCCGAAACGGGCGCGGCAATGTATGGTCCAGTAGCTCAGTTGGATAGAGCAACGGCCTTCTAAGCCGTGGGTCGGGGGTTCGAATCCCTCCTGGATCACCACAGACAGCAAAGGACACTGTGCAGACAGTGTCCGTTTTTATATTTTTCCGGAACTGCAAAAAACAGCCCCCTTTGCCGGCAAACACGCTGGCAAAGGGGGTTTCGTATATTTCCGGTTCCGTTACAGGGCATGGGCCTCGTTGATGACGAGGGACGCCGCGCCGCTCTCCGGCGCCGTGACCGTCGCCTGCACGCCGTACGGCAAAAAGCCGTTCACGCTGCTGTGCCCGATCGGCAGGCCCTTGATGACGGGCTTGCCCGACAAGATGCCGTAATGGAGCAGCACATCGTCGACCGTGAAGTCGCCCGGGTCGTTGCCGCAATCGACGAACTCCCCGTAGCAGATGGCCGCCACGCGGTTCAGCAGGCCGCTCTGGTAGAGCTGGTTCAGCATGCGGTCCACGCGGTACGCCTCCTCGCCGGTCTCTTCCAGGACCAGGATGCAGCCCGTGCCGTCCAGGGCGTAGGGCGTGCCCACAAGCGACGTGAGGACGGACAGGTTGCCGCCGGCCAGGCGTCCCGTCACCGTGCCCGGCACGATGGTGGTCAGCTTTTGTCCGGCAGGCATCTTGAAGGCGCCCAGGGGCTGGTTCGCCGCCAGGCCCGCCTTGAGCTGCTGCATGGAGTAGTTATTGTCCGCCGTCAGGTGGTTCAGCATCATGCCCGACGCCGTCACCAGGCGCGCCTTTTCGCCCAGCGCCGTCTGCAGCGCCGTAATGTCGCTGTACCCGATGAGCAGCTTCGGGTGCTGCCGGATCGTGTCGTAATCGAGCAGGTCCAGGAGCCGGGCGCTGCCGTAGCCGCCCCGGGCACATAAGATGGCCTGCACCGTATCGTCCGCAAAGAAATCGTTCACATCCTGGGCCCGTTCCTCATCGGTCCCGGCCAGATAGCCGTACTGGGTCCGCGCGTGGGGGCCGAACCTGACCTTGTAGCCCATGGACTGGAGGACCTTCACGTAGGCGTCCTGGGAGCCCTGGCACGGCATGGCCGGAGCCACGATGCCGATGGTGTCGCCCTGCTTCAGGGCTTTCCCCCGGACCCAGCCGCTCTGCGTCACTGCCGGGGCGGTACCGGCCGTGCCAGTGGTGCCGCTTATGCCGGTGGTCCGCCGCGCGGACGGGCGCGCCGTACTGGTCCGGGTCCTGGTGCGGCCCGGCGCCGGGTGCGGTGTCGACGATACGATGGGCGTGTCCGGCGTGGCGATTTTGCCGGTCGGTTTGCTCTTCGTCGTTTCTTCGTCTTCGTAGGTCCAGGGCTGGGAATGGGAAATTTCCGTCTGTCCCGTGCCCGCTATCTTCGTGTCCGCCGCCGCGCTGTCCGCGGCGTATCCATATACAGGGGTCAGGGCCAGCAGCGCTGCCAGCACCATGCCCGCCAGTTTATCCGTGTGTGTACAATGCATGAATAGTCCCCCTTCCACACCAGATGATGTTGGAATCACATCCTTATTGTACACCATATTGCAGCTGGAAACGAGCCAGAAATTCCTGGGTGCGCTTCTGCTTCGGATGGCCGAAGATTTCGTCCGGCGACCCTTCTTCGGCAATGACGCCCTGGTCGATGAAGATGACGTGGCTCGACACATCGCGGGCAAAGGCCATTTCGTGGGTCACGACGACCATGGTCAGGCCCTCGTCGGCCAGTTTGCGCATGACGGCCAGGACTTCGCCCACCATTTCGGGATCCAGCGCCGACGTCGGTTCGTCCAGGAGCAGCACTTCGGGCTGCAGGGTCAGGGCGCGGGCAATGGCCACGCGCTGTTTCTGGCCGCCGGACAGCTGGCCCGGCTTGGCGTTCACGTAGCCGTGCATGCCGACCGTCTCCAGGTACTGCACGGCCCGCTGCTCCGCTTCGAGCTTGTCCATGCCCAGCACCTTGACGGGGCCGACGGTGCAGTTGTCGAGCACGTTCAGGTTGTTGAACAGGTTGAACTGCTGGAAGACCATGCCGACCTTCGTCCGGTAGAGGGGGAGCTTGTGGAAGGTCTCGCGCACGGGCTTGCCTTTGTAGAGCACCTGCCCGTCCGTCGGCGTCTCCAAAAAGTTGACGCAGCGGATGAGGGTCGATTTGCCCGACCCGGACGGGCCGATGATGGTGACGACATCGCCCTTGTGGACGTCGAAGGAAATGCCTTTGAGGATTTCCCGGGTGCCGAAATTCTTTTTCAGGTTCCGGATGGAAAGTACAGGTTCCGCCATGTCACTTTCCTCCTTTCTTGACCATCGTCAGGGGATATTCCGTGCAGGGATCGACCATGGGGTCGTACTCCACCAGGCAGTAGTCCGCCGGGCCGTCGATGCGCTTTTCCCACCAGCGCAGCAGGCGCGACGCCGTAAAGGTCATGATGAAGTAGATGCAGCACGTGATGAAGAAGACTTCGAAATATTTGTAGTACACGCCGGCCGCCGACTTGGAGGCGAAATACAGTTCCGTCACGGAAATGACGTTCAGGACCGACGTATCCTTGATGTTGATGATCAGGTTGTTGCCGATCTGGGGCAGGATATTACGGACCGCCTGGGGCAGAATGATATAGCGCATGGCCTCGAAGTGGTTCATGCCGATGGCGATGGCCGCCTCTTTCTGGCCGTCGTCGATGGACTCGATGCCGCCGCGGATGGTTTCGGCCATGTAGGCGCCCGTGTTGATGGACACGACGAAGAAGCCCGCGAACAGGGGCGACATGTCGATGTTGAAGATGCTCATGGCGCCGTAGTAGACGACCATGGCCTGGACGATCATAGGCGTACCGCGGAACACTTCAACATACGCGTAGAGTACCTTTTTGACGGCCCGCAGCAGGACCCGCGTAAAGGCGCTTTCCGTCTCCTCTTCGGGGATGGTCTCAATGGCGCCGACGACGAGGCCGATGACGCAGCCCACGAGGGTGCCCGTAATGGCCAGGAGCAGCGTCACCACGGCCCCCTTCAGGAGCACGCCGCCGTACTGCTGCAGCAGGAACACGACCCAGCCTGTGAATGTTTCCGGTACTTGCATAAACTCACCTCATTTGCAGAATGCGGGACCGGCGCGCCCGGCCCCTATAAGAAGAAATGCGGGACAGCACCGCCATCCCGCATGCTCTGTTTGCAGTTCCTAAGGGAATCACAAGGAAATCACTTTTTCGCCATGGGCTGCAGCTTGATGGCTTCGTCCATGATCTTGTTGAAGTCGGCTTCGGTCATGCCGCCCAGCACTTTGTTCATGCCGTCCAGCAGTTCCTTGTTGCCCTTCTTGACGGCCACGCCGATTTCGACATCTTCCTTGGAAGTCTTAAAGGCCTTGTCGCCTTTGAATTCCAGCATCATGAGGTCCTTGTTCGTGAAGGCCGCGGCTTTCGCCGTCGGGATATCGCAGACCAGGACGTTGACTTTGCCGCTCGTCAGGGCGACGACCATGCCGGGAACCGTGTCGATGGCCGGCAGCTTCTTGACCGCCGGAATCTGGTCGATCTGGTCATACCAGATGGTGTTCAGCTGGCTCGTGGCCACGGCGCCTTTCAGGTCGGCCACGCTCTGGGCTTTCGCGAAGGGGCCGTCCTTCTTGACCAGGGCGACGACGCTTGCATAGTAATAGGGTTTCGTGAAATCGACGGACTGTTTGCGTTTGGACGTGATGGACATGCCCGCGATGGCGGCGTCGATCTTGCCCGAAACGACGGCCGGTGCCAGGCCGTCCCATTCCATCTTGTGGATTTCCAGTTTCATGTTCATGGCTTCCGCCAGTTTCTTCGCCATCATGACATCGTAGCCGTTGGCGAATTCATTGGTGCCGGCAATGGGCACGGCGCCGTTCTCGTTCGTCGTCTGGGACCAGTTGTACGGCGCGTAGGCGCACTCCATGCCGACCTTCAGGACCTTCTGGTCCTTGCCGCCGGCAGCCTTCTTGTCGCCGCCACCGCCGCAGCCGGCCACCACGACCATGAGCGCCATCATACCCAGGCAAAGCAATGTTTTCAACATGTTACGGATTCGCATCATAAATGCCCCCTCATCTTCGTTAAGAATTAACCTTATTTTACCCCGATGGCCTTTTGCCCGTCAACGAAAAACCGTCATGTGTATTGTATACTTGTGAAATTTGCGCGCGGTGCTTTCCTTTTCGCCTGAATCGTGTTAGACTAAAGCCAATTTAAGATACATCATACAAATAAGGAGAGAGAGTTTTATGCTGAACCAGATTTCTTTATTCGCCGCCAACACGAAAGGCGCCCTGAGCAAAATCACGTCCGTCCTGGCGCAGGACGGCATCAACATCTACACCATGCTGGCCACGGACAGCGCTGAATTCGGCATCGTCCGCATCGTCGTCGACCAGCCGGAAACGGCCATGAAGAACCTCGAAAAGGCCGGCTACCAGTGCCGCCTCGACCGCGTCCTGGCCGTCGATATGGCGTCCGACAAGCCCGGCACGCTGGACCGCATCCTGGCCGACATCCACGACGCCAACATCATGATCCGCTACCTGTACATTTCCTTCGACCGCACCACGGGCTCGCCCATCGCCGTCTTCGCGACGAACGAGTCGGAAACGGAAACCTTCCTGCGCGGCAAAGGATACCATCTGCTCGACCATTTCTGATTTCCGGGACGATGTATCTCCCGACAGACAGCAAAGCCCCCTGCGGGTGCCGGTGTGACCGGACCGCAGAGGGCTTCTTTTCTTGTCATTGATTTGTTGACGGCCGTCCGGACGGGCCGCGGCTCACGCGTGGACCAGGTCCGCCAGGTCGCAGATCAGCTTTTCCGTCTTGTTCCAGCCCAGGCAGGGATCCGTGATGGATTTGCCGTAGACGCCGCCGTCGACCTTCTGGGCGCCGTCTTCCAGGTAGCTTTCAATCATGAGGCCTTTGACGAGGTTGTGGATGTCCTTCGACTCGTGGCGGCTGTGCATGATGTCCTTGGCGATGCGGATCTGTTCCAGGTATTTCTTGCCCGAATTGGAATGGTTCGTGTCCACGATGACCGCCGGGTTCTGCAGGTCCCGTTTATGGTAATAGTTCAGGACGGTCTGCAGGTCTTCGTAATGGTAGTTCGGCATGCTCGTGCCGAACTTGTTGACGAAGCCGCGCAGAATGGCGTGGGCCAGGGGATTGCCCGTGGTGCGCACCTCCCAGCCGTGGAAGAGGAAGCTCTGCTTGTTCTGGGCCGCCTCGATGGAGTTCATCATGACCGACAGGTCGCCGCTCGTGGGGTTCTTCATGCCCACGGGGATGCCCGCGCCGGAGGCGATCATGCGGTGCAGCTGGTCTTCGACGGACCGCGCGCCGATGGCGCCGTAGCTCAGCAGGTCCTGCAGGTAGCGGTGGTTTTCCGGATAGAGGATTTCCTCGGCGCACGTGAAGCCCGTCTGCTCGATGACGTGGACGTGCATGCGGCGGATGGCCTTGATGCCGGCCAGCATGTTCTCCTTGCCTTCCGGGTCCGGCTGGTGCAGCATGCCCTTGTAGCCCACGCCGATGGTGCGCGGCTTGTTCGTGTACACGCGGGGAATGATGAAGATCGTGTCCTTCACCTTTTCCTGCACTCCGGCCAGGCGCGTCATATAGTCCAGCACGGCCGGCTCGTTGTCGGCCGAGCAGGGCCCGATGATGAGCAGGAAACGGTCGTCCTGCCCCGTGAGGATCTGCTTGATCTCCTCGTCCCGTTTATTTTTCAACGCCGCCAGATCCGGCCGCAGCGGGATTTCCTGCTGCAGATCCAGCGGTTCCGGCAGCTTGCGGATGAACTGCATCTGACTTTCCATGACTGACTCCTTCCCTGTGCCCCCGGGCACGCTGTTTCTCATATATGATGTCATTATATCCACAATTCCCGGAAAAGAAAAGGAATTTTCAAGAATCGCAAAAACGTATATAATGAAAGCATCCTTTTACGGCAGCTTAGTTAACTTTGTAACAGAACGAGGACATCATGACAGACAAAAAAAAAGCAGCGGCCGCAGCCGCATCGAACGCGGCAGCTTCCGCACCCGTACCGGACGCCAGACGGCTCAAGCATATTGAGGCGTCCCTGCGCACGAAATACAAGCATAAGATTTTCAACAAGTTCGTCCAGGCCATCTGCGACTACGACATGATCCGCCCGGGTGACAAGATCGCCGTGTGCATTTCCGGCGGCAAGGATTCCATGCTCATGGCGAAGTTGTTCCAGGAACTGAAACGGCGCAACAAGATTCCCTTCGAACTCGTCTTCCTCTGCATGGACCCGGGCTACACCGCCGCGAACCGCCGGGCCATCGAGGCCAACGCCGCCCTGCTGCACGTGCCTCTCACACTCTTCGAGACGAACATTTTCGACTCCGTGTTTCACGTGGAACAATCGCCGTGCTATCTGTGCGCCCGCATGCGCCGCGGCTACCTGTACCGCCGCGCCCGCGCCCTGGGCTGTAACAAGATCGCCCTGGGCCACCATTTCGACGACGCCATCGAGACCTTCCTGATGAGCATGCTCTACGCCGGCGAAGTCCGCGCCATGATGCCCAAGCTGCACAGCACGAGCTGTCCCGGCATGGAACTCATCCGGCCCCTCTACTACGTCAAAGAGGACGACATCAAGCGCTGGCGCGACGAAAACGGTCTCTGTTTCCTGCAGTGCGCCTGCCGCTTCACCGAAGAGAACGCCCTGCCCCGCGCCAACGGGGCCAGCGACTCCAAGCGGCTCGAAATGAAGGAACTCATCCGGCGCCTGGAAACGGAAAGTCCCCAGGTCGGCGCCAACATTTTCCACGCCATGGGCAACATCAACCTGGAAACGGTCCTCGGCTACAAGCAGGACGGCCGGGAACACTCCTTCCTCGACGTTTACGAGAAAGAGCGGCCGGCGGCGGACAGCACCATTTTGCCGTAACGCGCGTCGTAATCCGCCAGCAGATGGCGGTAAAGTTTCAGCGCGGAATAGCAGTCCGCCATGGCGCGGTGCTCCGTGTCGGGATGTTCGCCGTAATGGTTCAACAAGGCGTCCAGCCCGTATTTGCCGCCCGTTTCCTCCGGCGTCAGGAGGCGTTTGGCCAGGCGCGATGTATCCAGGAAGCGGGGCTTGAAAAGGTTCCGTCCCAGGCGGCGGCAGGCCAGATTGATGTTCATGATGTCATTGTATCCGATATCGTGCCCCAATACGATGTCGCGTCCGACAAAGCGGAAAAAGTCATCGAGGACGTCTTCCAGAACCGGCTTGTCGGCGAGCATCTCCTTCGTGATGCCCGTCATGCTGACGACCCGCTTGTTCAGGCGGCTCCGCGGCTTGATGAGCTGCTGATATTCCGCCAGCGTGTTCCCCGCCGCGTCGACCCGGACAGCGCAGATTTCCGTGATATCGTCCACGACATAGCCTGCCATTTCCAGGTCGAACACGACCAGGGGACAATGGACGGGTATGCGGACCTCCCGTTTATCTACATCTTTTTGTATGCGGCGCCGCCAGAGCTTGGTCTGCAGCTTGCGCCGCTCCATCCGCAGCTGCGCCGGCGTCATGGCCTTGCGCGCGCTCCGGTGGGCACTTCCCATGGATTCCTGCTGGATTGTATCCAATTTTCCTTTCACCCCATTGTAATTTAACTTAACCCCATAAATTCTATTATATCACACGGAACTGTCAAGTCCCCTCTTTTTCTATTTATGGTATAATAGATGGCATGAGAAAGGAAGGGTTGTCATGGATCTCGACTTTCATTACGGTACCATGTACGTTTTATCCCGCTGGGCGAAGTTCGGCAGCCAGAGCGCGCAGCTCATCGCCACGTCGTCCCAGCTGGTAGACGATAATTACGATACGAACGCCTTCTCCGACAAGGCGGAGGAGGAAAACATCGCCCGCGGCGTCCAGGTGCGCTATTCGTGCCAGAATATCTGGGCCAACGTGTCGGGCTACGGCAACGAGGAAATCTGGATTCCTTTCCATTTCCTGCCGGGCCTGGAGGGCGAAACGGAGGCGGAGCGGCTGGTCTGCAAAAAGCACAGCGTCCTGTCGGAAGAGCTCAAGCAGCGCATGAACGACATCACGCTGGACAACCCGAACTACGTGTTCCGCCTGGGCATCGCGAGCCACGTGCTGGCTGACACCTGGGCCCACCAGGAATTCGCCGGCATCAACGACGCCATCAACCAGGTGCAGGAGCTGCTCTTCACGCGCCAGGGCTCGATGCTGAAGAAGATGATCGGCGAAGTCTTCGATTCGTCGCTCGTGGCCAAGGTCATGGACATGGTCATGCCCCTGGGACACGCGGCGGCCGTGCACTGCCCCGACATTCCCTACCTGTGGTGGCGCACGAGCCGGCGCTTCTTCAGCGGGCGCAAGAACTGGGACGAGTTCATGGAGGCGGCTTCGGAAATCTACGAAGTGCTGCAGAAAGTGAGCGGCGTCGAGGTCACGGGCCTGACCAAGGAACAGCGCATCAAGCTCATGACCTGCTTCAAGACAATCCAGTCCAGGGACATCGAGGACCGCTACGCGGGCTGGATGGACCGCATCCGGAAAAACTACTTCGAATTCGACGATTTCGACGACGGCGACAAGCACGTCAAATACAGCAGCGACACCATTTTCGCGGACCCGGACTGGCGCAAGCAGTTCTATGACGAAATCAACGACCACTTCTACTGGGTCAAAGGCAAACTGATCGATAACGGCATTGACCGGCTGGACAAGAAAGGATTCAAGGGATATTGAGATGAAGATCGCATTTTACGTCTTGGTTGTCAAGACATGTGTTACACTCTTGAATTTGAGAAATACTCTGTTACAACCTGGTTTGGGCTTCTGAATGCTAGGGATGTCTTGGCTGTG
>ONAN01000045.1 GCA_900315805.1 uncultured Selenomonadales bacterium | reverse complement strand
ATTGGTCATTTTAATTCGACCAAAATTGGTTATTTTAACCCGACTCTGAATGGCGATTTTAATCCGACTCTACTTGGTTAAATTAACCCGACGTTAACAGTATTTGCGTCCAGCGCCAGCGAAGGAACATTTTTCGCGTTAAAATAATCCGCCATGAAACGGGCATGTTCCTGGGATACACAAAAGCCGAGGCCCTTGATTTCCCGCAGGTCCGCCGTGTACCGGTCGATGGCCTGCAGCACGGCGTCGGCCCTTCGTTTGGCCGAAATGTTTTCCAAAGCGAATAAATTAGTCAGCTCACCCACATCGTAATGACCGTTGGTCCATTTCACGGCAGACAAATCCACCGTATCAGCCACGCCAAAATAGTGGAACGGGCAGAGCAGCCGCCGCTCGATGGCATCGGCTAAGCGGATTTCCGCTGCGATGTGATAGTCGAAGTACCGCAAAATATCTTTGCCGTCCATCCGTTCCGGAGTGGCTGTCATGCCCAGCAAAATTTGCGGGTGAAAATAGGACAGCAGCTTCTGATAGGATTTGGCGGCCGCATGGTGGAATTCGTCGACGATGATCATATCATAATAGGCCGGATCCATCGTTTCCCACAACTTCTGACTTTCGAAGGATTGAATGGACAAGAACACATGCTCCGGGTTCACGGCCCGCTGGCCACCTACATTCAGAGCGCCGAAATCAGGATCACGCAGCACCTGCCGGAAGCACGACAGGGCCTGTTCCAGAATTTCTTTGCGGTGTGCGATGAACAGTAATTTCGTCCCCGTAGGGCGGCGGCTGGCAAACTGGCGGTAGTCGAAAGCAGCTATGGCCGTTTTGCCAGTACCGGTCGCTGCCACAATCAGGTTGTGCCACCGGTTCCGCTCCTTGCGCTCCACTTGCAGCGCGTCGAGGATTACCTGCTGATACGGATAGGGTCGAATGGTAAACGTATAAGGCAGATTCGGATTCTGCAGGTCCCGGCCCCGCTCGAAATCGATGGCCTGCTGCAGCTCCGCCCGCTGGTCCAGGGTAAAGCGCTGGAATTCCGGCGAATGCCAGTAGGCCTCGAAGGTGGCCGTCATTTTATCCAGAATACCGGGCATATCCTGCTGTGTTACTTTGATGTTCCATTCCAGTCCGTCGGCAATGGCGGCATGGGACAAGTTGGACGAACCGATATAGGCCGTCGAGTAGCCGCTGTTGCGATGGAAAATATACGATTTGGCGTGCAGGCGCGTTTCTTTGACATTGTACGAAACATGGACTTCGGTATTGGGAAGCTGTGCCAATTCGCAGATTGCCTTCGGATCGGTGGCGCCCATATAAGTAGTAGTAATAATACGTAGTATTCCGCCCTTGTCCGTAAATTGCTTCAAATAGGGGTAAATCATGGACAGGCCGGAGAATTTAATGAACGAAACAAGGAAATCGATACGGTCGGACGACGCGATTTCCTTGCGCAGCTCCGACACCAGGGAAATGTCTTTCTGGCTGTTCGTGAACAGGAAGGATTTCGTCAACGGCGTGTCGGGGCGGATCACTTTCGGACGGACAGGGCGGTTTTGCCGATGAAACAATTCCGTCAGCAGAAACTCGCTCTGTTTGACCTGATGCCCCTGCCCCATTTCCTGGATTTTCGCCGTCAGGAGCCGGATCAGGTCGTTCGTCAGCGTCAGCTCGTTTTGCAGCGTTTCCTCGGAATCCGTATCAGCAATATCTTTCAGGCAGCACTGGACCAAATGGCGCACGTAATCCGCAAGATAGCGGACAGCTTCTTGCGGATCGACGGTGGTCATAGTGGCCCAGATTTTTTGTTGTGCCAGCGCATCGGACAGCTGTTGCCCGAAGGCCTCGGAAATTACTGTTTCGTATAACCCATCTTTCAGTTCGTCATCAGACATGGCGTTTCCCCCCGTAGTGACTATTTCTAATACTATTAGTATACGAGTCCGGGGAGACAAATTCCTTTATTTCCGGGGAAATAAAACAACAGGTACAGTCCATGATTCATTAACTCTTTGCTGTTGCAGGACTACTTTATGCCGGGTACTTTGCCTTACTCTGTCTAAATGCATCTGTTTGAAGGCGCCGCTTATGAGCATAGAAATCAGGACCGTGAGCACGATCAAAAAGACGGACAGGAATTTTCTTGCTTTAAAGTTCGCCATAAGCGCACTGAAACCGTAGCAGGAAATGATGCAGACAATGATGTTGCTGATCAGTGCGTCCCGGAAAAAATAATTCCCTATGAGCAGCAGCAGCGTGATCTTCATAAATTTTATCAACTTTTGTTTTCCGACATCCCCTGCCCCGATTTTATTGGCAAAATTCTTTGCCAGCGAATCATACGTCTGCTGGACGAAAGATTCAAGATCGGACTGCGCCAGGCCGGCAGCCCTTACATTTTCTTCGCCCACCGCGAGGATGAACGCAGCTGTTGCAGCAGGAATAAAGTTGTTCGGCGAGACGGAAACAGCCGCATCGTAATAGGACAACTTCGCCGCAAATTCAAGCAGGTTGCAGCCATAGTTTGAATCGGACCAACGCCGCCACGCTTCGTCTAATTCCTGCATAACGAGCCTCATCAGCCGATCGGAATCACCGGGCTCTGTACTTGCCCTGTCCATTATGATTTTGGTTAAGAACCCTTTCAGGTAAGAAAATTCCTTGACGGCCTGGTTACGGACTGTCACTCCCAAGGGACTAAACCATCGATTGATCTGCATGGATCCACGATCGGATGCTTTGAAGATTGCCGTTTTCAAAATTTTTGCAGCTTCGCCATTTGTAATTGCCATGATACTCACACTCCTTTTGTTTTAGGCTGTGAAAAGTATAGCAGATGGCAAAAACAGGGGGAAAACGTTAGCGCAAGCGAATGATGCAAGGGATGTTTCCGTCAGCAAAAGCGGCCGGCGGCCTCTTCTTTTTATTTTGCTTTCACTTCCACCATTCCGTGAAGGTCTGGCTGTCGTCGTCGATCCGCAGGGCTTCGCCAATGAGGGGCGTCACGAACCGGGGCACGGCCGCGCCTTCCGCGGTCTGCCCTCCCCCGCCCTGGCCGGCGGCAGCCCGGCGCCGGGACAGCGCCGCGGCCGTGCGTTCCAGCGGTTCCTGCCAGGGATGGCGGGCCAGGGTGAATTTGCTGTTGTGGACGGGCAGGAACTTCTTCGCGCGTACGTCGAAGGCCGCCTGCACGACTTCTTCGGGCATCATGTGGATTTTGCTCCATTGCACGTTGTACTGGCCGTCTTCGAGGATGGCCAGGTCGAAGCCCCCGAATTGGCGGCCGATATCGGCAAAGTGCCTGCCGTAGCCGCCGTCGCCGCTGTAGTAGACTTTGTGCCGGGGCGTGACGAAGGCGAAGCCGCCCCATTCCGTGCCGTTGCGCTGCAGCAGGCGTCCGGAAAAGTGCTGGCTCGGCAGGACGGTGATGGTGAGGCCGCCGTCAATGGGGATGGCGTCGTACCAGTCGCCTTCAAGGATGCGGTCCGGCGCGAAGCCCCAGCGCTCGAAATCCTCGCCGATGCCCAGGGGCGTGACCACGTGCTGCACCCGGTCCTTCAGGGCGAGCTGCGTGTCGTAGTCCAGGTGGTCCCAGTGGTCGTGGGAAATGACCATGACGTCGATGCGGTCCGGCATGTCGGCCGGCGTGTAGATGTCGCTGCCCGGGTAGGCCCTGAAGTTTTTCAGCGGCAGGGGCGAGGCGTAGCCGCTGAAGACGGGGTCGACGAGGATGTGCCGGCCGTCCAGCTGCAAATAGAAGGACGAGTGGCCCATCCAGACGAGTACGTTGGCTGCCGGATCGAGGGTGCGGAGGTTCGTTTTGACGTGGGGCAGGGTCTGTTTCGGGTAGAGGGCGCTGTGGTCGCCGAAGAGGAAGTCCGTCCACAGTTTCAGGGTGCTCTCCCGCTTTGCCCCCGCCACGGGTGTTTCCACCGTCACCGGCTCCAGCGTGTGGAACTGGCCGTCTTTGTAGTGCGGCGACTGCTGGATGCGCGCCAGCCGCACCCCCGACGGGGCATAGCCGGTGCGGGGGCCGTAATGGGACCAGCCCGCGCCGGCCGCCACGACCAGTGCTGTACCGAGTCCTGCAACCATTTTTCCAAATTTTTTCATGACAATTACCTCTGAAAAATATACTTTATATCCCTTTCCATAGGATTTGCCCGCAAAATTTACTGATTTTGTGGATAAAAAGGCATAAAGTTTATACTTTCGTATAATAGGATTATTTTGGAAAACATTCTATAATAAACATGCTGGATAGAATAACAATGCTTATTCTAACCTGCTTCATTTTCCATCCTTTATCCCCTACAAAGGATGCCCCTAACGCCCGAATCCAACCCCCATTGTGATTCGGGTCTTTTTTTTGTATCGGAACAGCCCGCTGCCGGAGCCGCCGTTGTTGTCGCGCAGCGCCGCCTGGAGCTGGGACCGGTTGGTCACCTCGTATTTCTTGTAGATGGTCGACAGGATCTTCTTGACGGTCACTTCGGCCAGGTACAGGTCGGCCGCAATCTGCTTGTTCGTCTGGCCTTCCTGGACACCGGCGACGATGTTCTTTTCCCGCGGCGTGAGGATGACTTCCTGCGCGTGGCGCACCTGGATGAGCCGGTACTGGCGGATCTGCGTGACCACGGACTGATAGAGCGGGTCGCCGTCCAGTTCGTCGAGGAACGGCTTCAGGAGCGACGCGTGTTCGACGACGGGCATGATCGCCCCGTCCAGGGCTGCTTCGTCGAGGATGGTCTTGAACAGGCTCATGCCCTTCTCCTGCTGTCCCAGGCGGCCGCACGCAATGACCAGGGCGATGTTGTCGTACATGCGGTTCATCTGGCTGGAGAACGCCGTGGCCGACGGAATGGGCGTGGGGCCCGTAAGGTCCAGCGTGGCGTCGCGGTTCAGTTTCAGGACCAGGCGGTGGCGCGTCGACCGCCACGACGGCCGGAGGGAGGGATAGGTCGACTGCTTCAGGTATTTCTCCAGGGTCTGCTCCATCTGGTCCGTGGGCAGTTCCAGGAGGGCCGAAATGAAATCGGCCACGATATCCAGGTCCATTTTCCAGACCGGACTGTTGATTTCGCGCTTCAGGACGTTGTAATAGTCGGTCCAGGCGGAAAATTCCTGCACGCGCCCTTTGAAGAGCAGGATGCGCGGCAGAATGGAAAGGGAAATGGCGGCCTGCTCGCGTTCGTCGTCGTTTTGATAGCCGATCAGGGACAGGCGGGCCATGAGGTCGTACGAAGGGTCGAGGGCGCCGGTTATATAGGCCGCCTCGCCCAGCAGGACCTGTTTCCAGCTGGCGGCGTCGACCCCTTCCATGATGGCGCTGCAGCAGTCGTAGATTTCACACAGGTCGCGCACGTTGTCCTGCAGCTGGCCGGGGCCGCGGTAATACAGGAAGAGCTGCCCCGCGACGGCCCGCGTCACCCCTTCGAAAAAGTCCCGGGGGATTTTGGCCTGCTGCAGTTCGCAGATGGACCGGGCCCGCCGGAAATACGGCAGCATGGCCTTCAGGTCAGGGACGGCGCTGATGCCTTTGAGCACCCAGAAGGCCGCCCATTCCTGCGGTGTCAGGCGGTAATCCCGCGGCAGGGACGTCGTCAGGGATTCCCGTTCGGAGGCCGCCGTCGCAAGGCCCGTACTCTGGACGATGTAGAGGATCATCAGCTGGCAGGCCCCCAGATGGCGGGCCCGGTCCTCCGGCGCCAGGTGGTGCAGGAGCGAGGTGACGCGGTCTGCCGAGAAGTCGAAGAGCGCCCGCAGGCCGCCCTTGGAAACGGCCTGCAGCATCAGTTCGTTGTTGCGGGCCCGGCAGGCGAAGCCCAGGGCATCGGACGGTTCGCCGTTGGCCAGGCTCCACGCAGCCGCCTTTGCCAAAAGGGCGCCCTGCACCTCTTGCGGCAGGGCGCTGAAGGCGTTGCGCAGCAGGGTCTTGAAGAGCGGATGAAACGAGTAGGTCCCTTTTTTATAGTCGAACGGGAGGAAGGACGAGCTGTTGAACAGCGCCGTAATCTCTTCGCAGCTCAGCCGGTTGTCACAAAGGAAGCCCGCCTGGCGGACGGTGAAGGAGCGGAACATGGTCAGGGAAAGCAGCAGCTGCCGGTATGGCTCGGGCTGCTGCTCGAAGTTGCGGCGTACCGTATGGTACAGTTCCTCTTTGTAAGGGTCGGGCACGACCTCGTCGTGGACCTCGTGGACACGGCGGTAATTGCGCGTCGACTCCGTGAGGGCGAACATTTCGCCTTCCTTGAGTTTGTCGTAGGCGATGGACGTGTGCAGGTACGTGATTTACCAGTCCACCGCGGCCCCGGGCGCGCTGCGGCGGTAGATGATGACGCCCCGTTCGTGGGCGTTCAGGATCATGCGGTACGAGGAGTATGTTTCCAGGAAACACGTGAACTGGGCCAGCCACAGGTCGTGCGTCAGCGGCCGTACCCTGCATTCGTCCCGGCTCATCTTCGTCGGGACAAGCTGCTCCCGGGCGCGCTCGAAGCGCGCGGACACTTCCCCGTATCCATCCGCCTTCATATCTTTTCCGGCCCCGAGCCACGAGACATCTTGCGCCAGGTGATCCAGCAGCGGCTGCATATCCGCATGCGCGAAATACTGACAGAAGATATGCCGTGTCAGTTCCTCAATTCTTCTTTTTTCATTTTTGCCAGTCATCATACTGCGTCCTTTTTCCTACTCCTGAAACATACCTATTATATATTCTCTAGTATTTTTGTTTTTTGATTGAAAATTATACACATAATATTCCTATTATCATTTTATGGTTAGTTGTAAAATGAATTTGAACAGTTAATCAAAAAACAAAAATCCATAGTGAAGCTTCATGTTAAAATGGTTTTGCGAGAAATCATCAACAAAGG
>ONAN01000031.1 GCA_900315805.1 uncultured Selenomonadales bacterium | reverse complement strand
CAAGACATCCCTAGCATTCAGAAGCCCAAACCAGGTTGTAACAGAGTATTTCTCAAATTCAAGAGTGTAACACATGTCTTGACAACCAAGACCTGTTTCACGATGTCCCGCAAAAAGGACTTGCAACAACGGCAGAAATAGGCTATAATGACTAAGTAACAATTTGTGATTCCTTATGGAGTGGTACTCAAGCTGGCTGAAGAGGACGGTTTGCTAAATCGTTAGGGGTCGCAAGGCTCGCCCGAGTTCGAATCTCGGCCACTCCGCCATTTCAAAATCAACCTTCAAGAGCAATCTTGAAGGTTTTTTTATTTCGCCCATAAAAAATCTGACATTTCAATTATTTCCGTATTTTCAAATTAAATGCACTATGGTATAATGTATACATGCCTGCGCCAACGGAAAGCGGAAATGGAGGGGACCCGTTTCCAGGCGGCGGAGGTAAATTTGACATGCGCCCTTGCCGCACGGCAGGCGGCGGAGGAGGACTGAGTAGGTGTATCGAATTGCTGTCTGTTCGGCCAACGGCGATTTAGCGAAAGAGACCAGGGGGTTCATACGGGAGATGCGGAACTTTTTCGGATCCCGCATTCGGTTTGTCCGGTTCCGATCCGGGCGGAAACTGCTGGAGCACGTGCGGCGCACCGCGCAAACCGCAGAAAAAAGCGGCAGCCGGGACGATGCCCTGGACCTGGCTATCCTGGAACCGTCGGTCTTCCGCATCGCGGAGGGCAGCATGGTGAATAACGAGAAACTGTTGTCCCAGTTGAAGGACTATATAAGGGTGATCATGGTCCACTTCAGCAAGGAAGCGGGATCGGCGGGGCCGAAGCTGCGGCGCCTGCTGGAAGAGCACCCGTATATAACCTTTCAAAACCGCCGGCATGTGCCGCGCACCCTGCCCCGGGCCACGGACCGGGAATTCCTCTACGTGAAGGACAAGGACAGGCAGTACCGCATCCGCCGACGGGACATCCATTTCTGTACGAAGGAGCGGAACTACCTCGTCATCCACAAAGCGAAAGAACGCATTGTGACGCGGGGCAGCCTGGAACAGCTGGAATACGAGCTCAAGTGGCAGCGGTACCGCAAAGGCAGCCGCAGCTACCTGGTCAATCCCGACCATATCGCCCTGCCGGATGACGACGGGACCATGGTGCTCGACAACGGGCTCAGCATTCCCCTCAAAAAGCACGAAGTCCCTGACAACCAGGCCCGCAAACCCTCCGCCGTCGCCGAAGACGGCCCGGCCCGGTACCTGCACTGAACAATACAGTCACGGACACGCCTTTCCGGAGCACTTCCGGCAAGGCGTGTTTTTGTTTTCCTACAAATATGATATAATAAACTAATTAGCAACATCGATAGTTCAACATCTCAAGCGTCACCCTGAACGGGGGAAGGAGTCATCATGTTTTTCGATAAAGCACGCATCTACTGCGAAGCAGGCAAAGGCGGCGACGGCATGTCCAGCTTCCGCCGCGAAAAGTTCGTCGACAAGGGCGGCCCGAACGGCGGCAATGGCGGCCATGGCGGGAGCGTCATCTTACGGGCGGACACCAACCTGAACACGCTGGTGGATTTCCGTTATAAACGCAAATTCGTGGCCCAGAAGGGCCAGCCGGGAGGCACGAACAATATGACCGGCGCCCGTGGCCAGGACGTCATCGTCAAGGTGCCCATGGGCACGGTCGTACGGGACGACGCGACGGGCATCGCCGTGGCGGACCTGACGGAAGCGGGCCAGGAATTCGTGGCAGCCAAAGGCGGTCGCGGCGGCAAGGGCAATGCCTGCTACGCCACGCCGACGAAGCGCACGCCGACCTTCGCCGAAAAAGGCGAGCCGGGCACGCAGGGCTGGTACCGCCTGGAACTGAAACTCATCGCCGATGTCGGCCTGGTAGGCTATCCCAGCGTCGGCAAATCGAGCATCATTTCGCGGGTCAGCGCGGCCAAGCCGGAAATCGCGGCCTACCATTTCACGACCCTGACGCCGGTCCTGGGCGTCGTGCGCCTGACGGACGAGACCAGTTTCGTCCTCGCCGACATCCCGGGCCTCATCGAAGGCGCCTCTGAAGGCGTCGGCCTGGGGCACGATTTTCTGCGCCACATCGAGCGTACCAAGGTGCTGCTCCACGTGGTGGACGTTTCGGGCTGCGAAGGACGCGACCCCCTGGAAGACTTTGACAAGATCAATCACGAACTGGCGGCCTACAGCCCCAAACTGGCCAAGCGCCAGCAGCTCGTCGTAGCCAATAAGATGGACCTGCCCGACGCGGCGGAAAATTTCGAGCGCCTGAAGGAATACGTCGGGAAGAAAGGCTATGAGATCATGAAGGTTTCCGCCGCCACCGGCGAGGGCCTGAAGGAACTCATGTGGAAGGCCTACGAAATGGCCCAGCACTATGTGCCGGAGCCGGAAGAGGAAATCGGCAAGGTGGACGAAGGCGACCCGGATTATTTCGAAATCGTCAAGGGCGCCGAAGACGCCGACTACGAAGTCAAAGGCAAAAACATCGAGCGCCTCGTCGCCATGACGAACTTCGACAACGACGAAGCGCAGTACCGCTTCCAGCTCATCTGGAAACGGCTGAAGATTGAAGAGGCCCTCGTGGAGGCCGGTGTCCAGGAAGGAGACACGGTGCGCATCCGCGATATGGTCTTCGTCTACAAGAAGAGTAAATGGAGCGACCGCCGCTGAGGCGCGTCCCCTGAAAAGGCAGTGAAGAGAGCATGATCATCCGCAATCGGGAAGATATCAAACAGGCGAAACGCATCGTCGTGAAGGTCGGCACCAGCACCATCACCTATGCGAATTACAGCCGCAATTTCACACGCATCGACCATCTGGCGCGGGAGTTGAGCGACCTGCACAACCAGGGACGGGAAATCATCCTCGTCACGAGCGGCGCCATCGCCGTCGGCACGGACCGGCTGCACCTGCCGGCAAAGCCCCGGACCATTCCGGGCAAGCAGGCCGTGGCGGCCGTGGGGCAGGGCATCCTCATGAACACCTATGAGAAGATGTTCGCCGAATACGGCACGACGGTGGCCCAGGTCCTGCTGACCCGCATGGAGATGCGCGACCGCCATCACTACATCAATTCGCGGAACACTTTTATGGAACTGCTCCGCATGGGCGTCATCCCCATTGTGAACGAGAACGACACGGTGGCCCTGGATGACCTGAAGATCGGCGACAACGACAACATGTCCGCCCTGGTCGGCGGACTGGCCGACGCGGACCTCATCATCATCCTGTCCGACATCGACGGCTATTACACGGCGAACCCCGCTACCCATCCCGACGCCAAATTGGTACACGAAGTCACGGAAATCACGCCGGCCATTGAGGCGGCGGCCGGCGACGCCGGTACCACCCGCGGCACGGGCGGCATGATGACGAAGATCCAGGCGGCCAAACAGGCCGTCAGCTCGGGCATCAGCCTCGTCATCGCCTCGGGTACGGAACCGAACGCCATCGCGCGCATCCTCCAGGGCGAGGAACTGGGCACCCTGTTTATTTCCCGGGAAAACCGCCTGCAGGTCCGCAAGCGCTGGCTCGCTTTCGGCGCCGGCTGCGCGGGCAGCCTCATCGTGGACGACGGATGCGTCCGGGCCTTGCAGCGCGAAGGCAGCTGCAGCATCCTGCCGGCAGGCATCCTGCGGGTGGAAGGCACCTTTGAGGCCGGCAACACCGTCAGCGTGCGCAGCCAGGACGGCAAGGAACTGGCCCGCGGCCTGACCCATTATTCGTCGGAGGAACTGGACAAAATCAAGGGCGTCCGTTCGTCCCTGATTGAACAGATCCTGGGCAGCAAGATCTGCGACGAAGTCATCCACCGCGATGACCTGGTCGTACTGTGAACGATATAAAGAACGAAACACATTGGAAAGAAGGATCATTATGAGCATCAAGGAACAGGCTCAGGCAGCGGTGCTGGCCGAACGGCGGCTCGCCACCCTGTCCACGGCGGCTAAAAACGCGGCGCTTCTGGCCATGGCCGACGCGCTGCTGGACCATGCAGAAACGATTCTGGCGGAAAACGCCAAAGACATAGAGGCCGGCAAGGCCAAACACATGAAGGAGTCCATGCTGGACCGCCTGCTCCTGACGCAGGACCGGCTGGCCGGCATGGCCGAAGGACTGCGCCAGGTCGCGGCCCTGCCCGACCCGGTCGGCACCATTTTGGGCGGCAGCACCCTGCCGAACGGCCTGACCGTGACCAAGATCCGCGTCCCCCTGGGCGTCATCGGCATCGTCTACGAAGCCCGGCCCAACGTGACGGCGGACGCCATCGGCCTCTGCCTGAAATCGGGGAATGCCGTTATCCTCAAGGGCGGCAGTGAAGCCATCCGCTCCAACACGGAAATCGCCCGCGTCCTGCGCGAAGCGGCGGAACAGGCCGGCGTTCCCGCGGGCAGCGTGCAGTTCATCACGAGCACGGATCACGCGGCCGTCACGGAACTGGTCCGGCTCAACGGCCTGGTGGACGTCGTGATTCCCCGCGGCAGCGCCCGCCTCATCAACGCCGTCATGGCCAATGCCACGGTACCCGTCATCCAGACCGGCGTCGGCGTATGCCACACCTTTGTGGATGCCAGCGCTGACTTCGACATGGCCGAACGCATCATCGTCAACGCCAAGACCCAGCGGCCTTCCACGTGCAACGCCATGGAGACGCTGCTCGTGCACCGCGCCGCGGCGGACACCTTCCTGCCCCGCATCGTCAAGACCCTGCAGGAACACGGCGTCACGGTCATCGGCGACGAAACGGTACAGGCCGTCAACGACAAGGTACAGCCTGCCACGGACGCGGACTGGGCCACGGAATACAACGACCTGCGCCTTTCCGTCAAAGTGGTGGACAGCCTGGACGAGGCGCTGGAACACATCGCCCGGTACAGCACGAAACACAGCGAATGCATCGTGACGGAAGATTACGCCAATGCCCGCCGCTTCCAGCAGGCGGTGGACGCGGCCTGTGTCTACGTGAACGCTTCGACGCGCTTCACGGACGGCTTCCAGTTCGGCTTCGGGGCCGAAATCGGCATCAGCACGCAGAAGCTGCATGCCCGCGGACCTATGGCGCTGCCCGAACTGACGACCTACAAGTACCTCATCAGCGGGGACGGGCAGGTGCGGCCATGATCGACATCGAACTGGAAAAACAGGCCAACACGCGCGATTTGGGCGGCACGGAAACCGAAGACAAGCGTACCGTCAAGCCGCACCGGCTGATCCGCAGCGGCCGCCTCACCCAGGTGACGGTGGAAGACGCGACGGTCCTGTTGGGACCGTGCCGCGTGCGCACCATCGTGGACCTGCGCAGCAGTGTGGAATCGGAACAGAACCCCGACCCCCAGTGGGGCATCGTCGAATACTACCGCCTGCCCATGCTGAACGAAAGCCAGCTCGGCTTTTCCGGCGTGAGCGGCACGGGGAGCGGCAAGCAGGGCATCCTGGACGCCCTCATCGAACAGACGGGGCAGCCCGGCTATTCCGCGGGGAAGTACATGGTCGACGTGTACCGCAAACTCATTACGAGCGAACAGGCCCAGAACACCATCCGGCGCGTCTTCGACATTTTGCTCACGCACACGGTGGGCTCCGTCCTCTACCACTGCAACGGCGGCAAGGACCGCACGGGCATTTTGACGGCCCTCATCCTGACGGCGCTGGGCGTGCCGTGGAACACGGTCGCCCTGGACTACATGATGACGAACCGCCGCGTGAAGGAAAACATGGAACGGCGCCTGCACCGCCTGCCGCCGCAGCACCAGAACACCCGGGCCCACGACGTGGTACGGGCCCTGTACCTGGCCGACGCGTCCTACCTGGAAGCGGCCCGCGAGGAAATGATCCGCCTCGGCGGCAGTCCCCTGGGATACCTGCAGAACGTCATCGGTCTCCGCGATGCCATGCGGGACGAGCTGCGGGACCGTTACCTGAAGCAGGCCTGAAGATTGCATTGCACGCAAAATGCCATAGGACAGCCATAGAAATGTCATAAATCCTTGGTACAATGCGCTATATACGAAAGGTATACCGGTTCTGCCGGTCGTGCCGCGGCCCTTCCGGAGCCTTTCCGGGCAGAAAGGGCTGCGGCATCTTATGTGACCGGAACGGAACGTTGTAAACAGGGGGTAACGGAGACATGAAATTCATCAAAGACCATCTGCTCCTGCTGATCCTGGTACTGGTGGTGGCGGCGGGCTGCTTCGGCGGCTACCGGTACTACAAGGCGAAACAGGCGGCCGGGGCGAAGACGGTTAAGACCGCTGCCGTGCAGTACGGCGAGCTGCGCAAGACCGTTTCGGCCACAGGCAGCCTGAGCGCCATCGACAACGTCGATATCAGCTCCAAAATCACGGGCCGTATCGTGCAGGTCAATGTGGCCGAAAACGACCATGTCACGGCGGGCCAGCTCCTCGTCAAACTGGACGAGACGTCGCTGAAACAGACGGAACTGCAGAAAAAGGCGCAGATGGAGGACTGCCTCCTGACGCTCAACCGTGACCAGGCCCTGCTGGACCGCGGCGCTATCGCGCAGCAGACCTATGACACGGCCCTCATGAACTACAAAGTCGCCAAGGCCGCTTACGACGCGGCCGTGGCCAACACGAACGATACCAACATCTATTCGCCCATCGACGGCTACGTCATCGGCAAACCGACGCCGGTCGGCCAGACCATCAGCTCCGGTATCAGCACGCCGCAGGTCATCATGTCCATCGCCAACCTGGATAAAATGCAGATCGAGGCCATGGTCGACGAATCCGACGTAGGCCAGGTGCGCGTCGGCCAGCAAGTGGAATTCACGGTCGACTCCTTCGCCAACGAAACCTTCACGGGCACGGTACGCCTCATTTCGCGCAGTGCCACGACGACGAACAACGTGGTGTACTACAAGGTCTACATCGACGTGGCCAACTCGCAGGGCAAACTGTTCCCGACCATGACGGCCCGTTCGAACATCATCATCAGCCAGAAGGAAGATGTCCTGAACGTCCCGCTGAACTGCATTTTCTATGACGGCGGCGAACCGTACGTGAAAAAGTACGACGAAGCCACGAAGAAGGAAACCAAGGTCACCGTCCAGCTCGGCCTGTCGGGCGACGAAAACGTCGAAGTAACGGCCGACGGCCTCAAAGAGGGCGATAAGCTGGTCGTGAAACAGCTGACGTCGAAACAGACCAACTCGAGCCGTCCTGCCGGTCCTCCGATGTAAAAAAGGGGGAGAGCACCGTGGCTGACGTAATCGTATTGAAAGACATCGTCAAGACCTTCGTCATGGGCGATACGGTCCTCAACGCCCTGGACCACGTGAACTTCAGCGTGGAAGAGGGGGACTTCGTCGCCATCATGGGCCCTTCGGGCAGCGGCAAATCGACGATGATGAATATTCTGGGCTGCCTGGACCGGCCCACGAGCGGCGAGTATTACCTGGACGGGCGCGAAGTCGCCAGCCTCAGTGACGACGAACTCGCCAAGACACGCAATAAGAAGATTGGTTTCGTGTTCCAGAACTTCAACCTGCTGTCGAAACTGACGGCCCAGGAGAACGTGGCCCTGCCTCTGGTCTATGCGGGCGTGAGCGAAGAGGAACGCATGGAACGGGCCCGCAAGGCCCTGGAAAACGTGGGACTGGGCGAACGCCTGGACCACAAGCCCATGGAAATGTCCGGCGGCCAGCGGCAGCGCGTGGCCATCGCCCGGGCCCTCATCAACGACCCGGCCATCGTTATGGCCGACGAACCGACGGGCAACCTGGATACGAAATCGAGTTATGAAATCATGGATATCTTCAAGTCCCTGAACGCGGAGGGCCGAACGCTGGTCATGGTCACCCACGAACCGGATATCGGCCGCCAGACGAAACGCATCCTCGTCATGCGCGACGGGCACTTGAACAGCGACGAAAGGCTGGTACAGGATTATGTTCAATGAGTCGATCAAGATGGCCATCGACGGCATGATCGGCAACAAGCTGCGCACCCTGCTGACCCTGCTGGGCATCATCATCGGTGTCGGCGCCGTCATCGCCATGGTCAGCCTGGGCTTCGGCGTAAAAGAACAAATCAAGGACAACATCTCCCGCCTCGGCAGCAACCTGCTGATCGTCATGTCCGGCGGACGCACGGCGACGGGCGCCCGCATCCAGTCCGGCTCGGGCGCGCGCCTCACGTACGACGACGCCAAGGCCATCGAGAAGAACGTCACGGGCATCAAGTACGTGGCGCCCATGGTACAGTCCACATACCAGCTGGTCGTGGGCAACCAGAACTGGTATTCCATGGTGCTGGGCACGACGGCCAACATCCTGGCCATCCGCGATTATACCATCGCGGAAGGCCGCAACATCAATGACCGCGACATGAGCAGTTCCGCGCGTAACTGCGTCATCGGCCAGACCATCGTGGAAAACCTGTTCCCCGAAGGCAACCCCATCGGCAAGATGATCCGTATCAACTCGGCTCCGTTCAAGGTGGTCGGCGTGCTGGAGGAAAAGGGCCAGTCCGCCAACGGCCAGGACCAGGACGATATCGTCATTGTGCCCCTGACGACGGCCCAGCGCCGTATCATGGGCATCACCTACATCCGCAGCATCACCATCCAGGCGGAAAACGAGAACACGGTGGACGACGTGCAGGCCCAGGTGGAGAACCTGCTCCGCATCCGCCACCGTATCCGGAACAATGACTACGACGACTTTACGGTGCGCAACCTGTCGGCCCTCATGGACACCATGATGAGCACGGCCAACACGATCACCATGCTGCTCGGCTGCATCGCCGCCATCAGCCTCCTGGTCGGCGGCATCGGCATCATGAACATCATGCTCGTATCCGTGACGGAACGGACGCGGGAAATCGGCATCCGCAAAGCACTGGGAGCCACGTATCACGATATCCTGCTCCAGTTCCTGATTGAATCGGCGGTCATCGGCGTCATCGGCGGCATTTTGGGCGTCGTCCTCGGCGTCGGCGCCAGCTACGTCATCAGTGCCGTGGCCGGTTGGAAGACCGTCGTCTCCATCCCCATCGTCATCATTTCCGTCGTCTTCTCCGTCGGCATCGGCGTGTTCTTCGGCCTCTATCCGGCCCGCAAAGCCGCCCTGCTCGACCCCATCGACGCCCTGCGCTATGAATAAGGTATCTGCATAAGGGAGGCGCATGAAGCAATGCGCGACACGACGCAGCCGCTTTCCGGCGGAAGGGATTCCCGTCCGCCGCGGCACCGCGGCACCGTCCAAAAGATAAAGGATTTCTGTCAGGCCTTCTCGGAATTTCTGGGAAGGCCTAAAACTGTTTTTGATTTAAAGGACCGCGGCCTGTTCCTGCTGGCCCTGCTGGTCCTTTTCCTGGCCATCGAGGGACTGCTCTGGTGGGCCACGCGGTGAAACCGAAAAATCGCCTGGCGATTTCCTCCGTTCCTGTTTGCAAATGAGCCCGCCCGTTGGTATAATATTATATACGCCTAAAATAGCGTGAGCCCGTACGCACGGACGGTGCAGCAAGGCCGTCCGGCGCGGCGCTTCAAGGGGGGAAGGGGCATGGAACGTCTGGCCATCATGGGCGGTACGTATGACCCGATTCACGAAGGCCACCTGCGCATCGCCGACGCGGTGCAGCGGCAGCTGGAATTCGACCGGGTCCTGTTCCTGCCTGCACTGAATCCGCCGCACAAGCAGTACCGGCACCGTTTCGCCTCGCCGGAGGACCGGCTGGCCATGGTCCGCCTGGCCGTGGCACCTTATCCGTACTTTATGGCGAGCAGCCTCGAATACGAGCGGGGCGGCTTGTCCTACACGTACGACCTCGTCCGGCTGCTGCAGGACCGCCGGCCCGATGCCGACCTGGCCCTGATCATCGGCGAAGATTCCCTGGAACAGCTCGGCACGTGGTACCGCGCCGAGGACCTGCTCCGCCTGGTCCGCTTCGTCGTGGCCGCCCGGCCTGGTTACCGGCCCCGGGAAGGGATACATCTCCTGGAGCGGCAATTCGGGAGCTGGGTGCGGGACCGCGTTGTCTATGCCGATGTACCGGAAACGGCGGTCTCGTCGACGGAAATCCGGGACCGTGTGCGCCGGGGCCTGCCCATCCGCGGCATGGTGCCCGCGGCGGTGGAACGCTATATCGCGGAAAAAGGCCTGTACCGCTGGCCCGCTGAGGCGGCGGAAGACGACGGCGCTGAAACAGGTGCCGCAGGCCAAAAGAAAAGAGAGTAACGATTCATGACGATAGATGCAATGCGGGATCTGCTGCAGCAGTCCCTGAAACCGAAACGCTTCCGCCATTCCTGCGCGGTTTTCGACGAAGCGCTGAAACTGGCGGACCGCTTTGACGCCGACCGGGACAAGGTCGCCGTGGCGGCCCTGCTGCACGATTGCGGGCGCGAAGTACCGACGCCGGAAGGCCCGCAAAAGGCCGCGGAACTGGGGCTCAAGCCGGACCGGGTCGTGTGTGCCCAGCCGATCCTGGCGCACCCCATGCTGGGGGCCTGGTACGCGGAGCACAAGTACGGCGTCACGGACCCCGAAGTCCTGGACGCCATCCGCCTGCATACGACGGGCGGACCGGACATGACGCAGACCGCCAAGATCGTCTTTCTGGCCGACATGATCGAGCCGGCCCGGGACTTTCCCGGCGTGGACGAACTGCGCAGCCTGTGCCGCAAGGACCTGGACAAGGCCATGCTGCTCGCGTATAAGAACACGATGGAATACCTGCTTGCGCAGGACCTGCTCATTCATCCTGACGCGGTCGCCGGATACAACCAGCTGGCCGCCCAATTCAAGGCAAAGAAGGAACAAGCCAAATGACGGATAACAAAGAAGATTCCCGCGTGCCGGTACAGCACCGGCGGCCGCAGCGGCGCAAACGCCGCCTGCGCTGGGGACGTGTCTTCGCCCTGCTGATCGTGATGGCCATCCTCATGACCACCATGTTCTGGGGTGCCGTGTGGGCCTACACCCACCTCATCAACGCCCCGCAGGCCAACACGGCGGCCGCGACGGACAAGATCGGCAAGGACGAGGTCCTGAACAAGCGCATCAACGTCCTGCTGCTCGGCATCGACGACGGCGACAGCGAAGCGGCGAAGTCGGAACCGAAACGGACCGACGCCATCGTCGTCCTGAGCTTCGACCCGGACGAGCACAAGATCTCCATGATCTCCATCCCGCGCGACACCATGGTGCGTCTGCCCGGGCACAAGGGATACGACAAGATCAACGCGGCCTACGCCTATGGCGGGGTGGCCATGGCCAAGCAGACCGTGGCGAACCTGCTGCGCATCCCCATCCACTACTACGCCCTCGTCAACTGGCAGGGCTTCATCGAGGTCATGAACATCATCGGCGGCGTGGACCTGTATGTCGACAAGGACATGCATTACGAGGATCCTTACGCCAACCTGGTCATCGACATCAAACACGGGTACCAGCACCTGGACGGCAAGCGGAGCGGCCAGTATGTCCGTTTCCGGTCCGACGAGCTGGGGGACATCGGGCGCGTGCAGCGGCAGCAGAAATTCCTGAAGGCCCTGGGCCTGCAGATGTTCTCCGTGGAAAACATCACGAAGATCCCGTCCATTATTTCCACCATCCAGAAGTACGTGGAAACGGATATGACGACGGTAACGACCCTGAAGGCCGTGCGCAGCTACAACATCCTGTCGGACAACAAGATCCGCTCGGGCATGCTCTACGGCAACTTCTACGATGCCCCCTCCGGCACCAGCTACTGGCTGGCCAAGCGGGCGGACATCGAAAAATCCCTGAAAGAGGTCGATATCCCCTTCATGACTGCCAAGGATGACAGCGGTCTGGAGGAATTCGTCCCCGAAACGACGCCGAAAGCCGTGCCGAACAAGACAACGAAGGCTTCGGCCAACAAGACGCAGACCAAGAGCGGCAGCACGGCGGCCACGCAGAAAAAGCGGACCACGACCCGGCAGGCCGCCCCGAAAAAATCTTCCTCCGGCCAGGGCAGTTCCCGGCAGAACAGCCGCGGCTGACCGCGGACCGGCAGGAACCACACAGTGAGTGAACAAGAATCAGGAGGAATTTTCGCTTTATGGAATGGACCGCGAAGGAACTGGCGCAGAAAATCGCTGCGCTCGCCGATGCGAAAAAAGGCAAAGACATCTTACTGCTGAACATGAACGGACTGTCCTATCTGACGGACTACTACGTCATCGTCAGCGCCAACAACACGACGCTGGTCAAAGCCATTGCCGACGAAATCGAGGATAAGATGGCCGAGGCGGACGTGTTCTGCAAACACAAGGAAGGCTATAGCGAGGGCCGCTGGATCCTGCTGGATTACGGCGATGTCGTCGTCCATATCTTCCTGGAAGAGGAACGGGATTTCTATAATCTGGAACAGCTCTGGGCCGACGCGCCCAGCGAAGCCTTCCAGAGCCCCGCGGAAGAGAGCGCGCACTGAGCGCCCGGAGGAACAGAGTGGAAACGAACAAGGAAACGACGGCACGGCAGTACCGCCCCGGCGACGTGGTGACCCTGAAGGCCGTCCGCGTCAACGAAATGGGAGCCTTCCTGGACGCCGGAACGGGCAATACGTCGGATGACATTTTGCTGCACCGGATGCAGCAGACCACACCGGTCCAGGTGGGGGACGAAGTCAAGGTCTACCTGTATCTGGATCCGCACCGCCGCCTGACGGCCAGCATGAAGCTGCCGAAGATGCACGAAGGCCAGCTCGGCTATGTGAAGGTCCTGAGCGTGACCCGCGACGGCGGCTTCGTCGACATCGGCGCGGAACGGGGTGTCTTTCTGCCCTACACGGAAATGCAGGGCCGGGTGCATCCGGGCCAGTTCGTCTGGGTCCGCCTGTACCGGGACAAGAGCGGCCGCCCGGCCGTGACCATGCGCGTCGACAAGGACATGGCGCGCCTCTGCCGGCCCGTGACGGACCAGAAAGTCGGCGACGCCATCACCGGCACCATCTACAACATCACGCGGGACGGGTTCTTCCTCTTCACGAAGGACCGCCATATTGCCTTCCTGCACCGCAGCGAAGCCGACCCGAAACGGTACCTGAGCTACGGTGAAGAAGTGACAGCCCGCATCACCTACATCCGCACGGACGGTCACGTGGACGTGTCCCTGCGCAAGCAGAAGGAGAACGCCATGCTGGACGACGCGGAAAAGATCCTGGCGGAACTGACGTCCCGCAACGGCCGCATGCCGTATTGCGACGACACGCCCGTGGAAATCATCAAGTCCAAGTTCGGCATTTCCAAAGCCGCCTTCAAGCGCGCCCTGGGCCACCTGATGAAGCAGGGCAAGGTCGTGCAGGAAGATGGCTGGACGATCCTGAAACAGTAAAAACCATATAAAACCCTATAAAAAATCAACCCTCATGCCGGTTCGCTGCGCAACCACAGCGGATCTGGCATGAGGGTTTCGTTTTTTCCGTATCAGCCGATGGTCTCGAGGACGATTTCGGCGTTGATGAGTTCCGTTAGCTTGTGGAAGATTTCCTCATCGTAATGGTAGGCGGCCGTTTCCTGGCGCAGGATTTCGAGAATCTTGCGGCGGTCGCCGTCGTTTTCATTGTACAGGGTGATGTAATGGGCGACGAGCAGGGCCAGGAAGGCCGGCTTTTCGCACTGCTGCGCTTCCAGGCCGGGCAGGAACTTGTCCCGTTCGTCCGGCGGGGCGGCCAGAAAGCGGATGGTCGGCGTGAGCCAGGCGGACATCTTCAAAGGCTCGATGGCCGCCAGCAGCTGTTCCAGACCGTAGTCCGCCTCGTGGAACAGGGGCTTGATGGGCACCAGCATGGAAGCGATGCGCGCCTTTTCCTCTTCTTCCGGCGTCCAGTGGAGGGACTGGAGCAGCTTGTTGCAGTAGACGAGCTTCGTGGCGTTGATGGGCGTCGGGCGGCCCGTCACCATGGTGAAGATATAGTTCAGGGTCTCCGCCACGGCATAACGCGACTCCATGCTCTGGTGGCGCTGCCTGCGCTGCAGGCACTGGGCGATGATGACGTGGATCTCATCGTAGTTGATGGGCTTCGTGAGGAAGACGTCGGCGCCGACGCTGTAGCCGTGGATGCGGCTCTGCACATCGGACAGGGCCGTCATCATGATGACCGCCGTCTCCCGCGTGCAGGGGTCCTTCTTCAATTCGCTGCAGACTTCGTAGCCCGACAGGCCGCGGAGCATGATATCCAGCAGGATGACGTCGGGCTTCTCCTTGCGGGCCAGGTCGAGGCAGGAAAAGCCGTCTTCCGATAACAGGACCGTGTAATCCCAGCTTTCCAGCACATCTTTCAGCATGCTGTTCAACTGGGAATTGTCGTCTACTACCAAAATTTTTGCCAATTGGAATCCTCCTTGGGTCAGGATTGCGGAAGCTCGTCCGGCTGTTTCTCCGGCGCTTCCAGGGGCAGCGAAAACGTAAAGGCGGACCCTTTGCCCGGTTCGCTCTTTACGGTGACGCGCCCGCCGTGCAGTTCCACCATCTTCTTGACGATGGGCAGGCCCAGGCCGGTGCCCGGATACTGCTTCGTCAGGGGGTTGTCGATCTGTTCGAATTCGCGGAAGATGCGCTCCAGGTTTTCCGGCGCGATGCCGATGCCTTCGTCGCGGACCGTGATGTGGGCCATGCCGGCTTCGCGGTTCTCTTTGCAGAAGACCTGCACGCGGCCGCCGGCAGGGGAAAACTTGATGGCGTTCGACAGCAGGTTGTAGAGGATCTGCCGCAGCAGCTGCGGGTCGGCGTAGACCGCGAAATCAGCCGGGTCGAAGAAGCACTCCAGGCTGATGTTGCCGTCCGGCCGGAAGGACCGCATTTCGTACACGCAGCCGCGGACCAGCTCGGCCAGGGGCATGCGCATGGGATGGAACTGCTTGCGCCCCGCGTTGAGGCGGGTCATGTCAAGCAGGTCGTTAATCAGGGTGAGCAGGTGGCTGCCGCACTCCGAAGCATCGTTGATGTAGCGTAACTGTTTTTCCGTCAAGGGACCACCGTAGCCTCCTTTAAGGAAGTCGCAGGCGTTGATGATGACGGAAAGGGGCGTGCGCAGTTCGTGGGACATGTTGGACAGGAACTCGGTCTTCGTCTGGTTCAGGTCCTGCAGTTCGCGGACCGTGCTTTCCAACTCCCGCGTGCGCAGCTTCACCTGCAGCTCCAGGGCGGCGCGGTCGCGCTGGAGGCGCGTGTGGACGAGCCACACCAGGGGGGCGAAGCAGAGGACGCAGACAGCGGCCAGAATCAGGCTCAGGTTGCGGCTGTCGGATACGATGTCGGAGAACCGCGCTTCCGGCAGCCCGAAGCTGATGTAGCCGACGACTTCGCCGTTGCGGTTTTTCAGGGGCTGGTCGGCGAACACATAGGGGACGCCGTCCATGACGAGGCGCCCGCCGTAGCGGCCGTCCTGGCCCCGGTATTCGGCGGACAGGCGCTGGGACGTGGTGCCGATGATCCCGCTCTGGTCTTCGCCGACGGTTGATTTCGTGGAAACGTGGACGCCGTCCACGGTCAGGACGAGGAACCCGTCCGTCGCGCGGGAGGCGATGTAATCGGGAAAGTAATAATCGCTGTTGCTGATGCCCACGAGCACGAGGCTGCCGAGGCAGTCGTGGCTGCCCGCGTTGCGCAGGATCGGGACGGCCGTGACTTCGCACAGGGCCTGGGGCAGGGGACCCGTACGGCCGCGCATGCTCTGTTCCAGCCGGGCGGCGAATTTACGGTAGTCCTCGCTGCCCTCGCCGAACAGGTCGGTCAGGGGCATCGTTTCATTGGAAGACAAGGCTTTCTTTCCGTCCTGGGCCATGCGGCTGATGGCGGCCAGGTCCCCGTCTTCCTTATAGCGCAGGTTCGTGCTGGACTGGGCCACGATGTGGTTGTCCCGGTCCAGGATGACGGCGTAGTCCACCTTGTCGAATTGGTTCTGGAGCAAGGCGATCTTCTGTTTCAGGCTCCGCGTGTTGCCGGATGCCAGGGCCTGCTGCGTGTCCGTTTCGCCGACGAGGACGCCGGCGGCTTTGCGGATATCCAGCTGACGCTGCTGCATTTCGCTGAGGGCGATGGCCAGCGTGGACTGCAGGTACTGGTCCTGGTTTTCCTGGAACTTGAGCGTCAGGTAGCGGTTGGAGAAAGCCGTGATCAACAGCGACGGAATCAGCATGAAGAGGACGATGGTGAGCAGCAGGTGCGACGTGAGGGCCGCGCTGCCCTCGTCCAGGAGGGCGGACACCAGCCGGCGCAGTTTATGCGGCTGGTCGATGCGTTTGAGTCGGTCGTCGTGCAGGTCCATGCCGGTCACCCTTTGGTATCTTCTGCCGCCGCGTCGTCCAGGCCCTTCTCATAGAAATGCATGGCGATCTGCGTGCGGTCGTGCAGGTTCAGTTTGGCGAGGATGTTGCTGATGTGCGTCTTCACGGTCGTTTCGGAAATGGCCAGGGCCGTGCCGATCTGCTTGTTGCTCATGCCTTTGCAGACGAGGCGCACGATGTCCATTTCGCGGCGGCTGATGCGGTTGTCCCGGCGCGGCTGCGACGTGTCCTGGGAGTCTTCGCCGGACGGGGCGAAGCGGTCGAGGCCGTGCAGGGCCGACAGGTTGAAGTTCAAAAGCCGCAGGGCGCTGTCGAGGAAGCGCAGCAGGTTCTGCGCCTCTTCGCGGGTGCAGACGGTCACGTGGAACTTTTCCCGCAGGGCCGGGGGAATCAGGCTTTCCGGATAGCACACGCCGCTGACGACGGCGTAAGCCACGGGTTTGTTCTGGAACAGGATGGGAATGTACATGCGCGCAATGCCGAAGGGGCAGACGTGGATGAAGGTTTCCCCTTCCCGCACGCGAGCCAGGTCCTCCCGGAAGTTCGCGTCACACTGCTCCCGGTGTTCCTGGCGGATGGCAAAGCAGAACATGGGCCGCTGGGCCCACACGGTCAGGGGCTGTCCGTTCAGGTCGTGGATGTTGACGGCGACGTTGAACGCCCTGGCGAAATTATCCTGGAACGTCTGGAGCCTGCTCTTGCCGATCAGTTCCAGCCAGGCAGCGGCAGCACCGCTCTTACCGGCCATATGTAAAACCTGCCTTTCTATCGTAAAGAATGGATTTTCCGTATTGTCCTTATATTTTACCATATTTTGACGAACTTGCACTGACAAGCATTGTAACTTAACCCCGTTTATAATAAAATAATAAGTATACAGTATGCAGAATGACTGTGGGACAGAAAGGGGTCATTTCCATGGACAGGACGTTATACATCTATTCCCAGCTGGCGGCGGGCAAACCGGTCAGCAAACGGGAACTGGCGGACCGCTTCGGCGTTTCGGAACGGACGATACAGCGCGATTTCCGGGATATCCGCGACCTGCTGGCCGAAGAGCGGCCCGAGTGGGGCCTGGACCGCACGCTGG
>ONAN01000029.1 GCA_900315805.1 uncultured Selenomonadales bacterium | reverse complement strand
ATACACCGTCAGAACTATTTGATGCATTCCTCGATGAAGTTTATGCTATTGAGTGTGTTTCTTGATTATGAGTGTTCAAATTCAACTTGCAATTTACCTTTGTATATTTAAGCGACAAATAAGAGACAAAACAATAAAAGAACCGCCGATAATCCTTGATTTTACGGACTTTCAGCGGTTCTTGATATACTCTCAATCAGATAACATCGCGACCCCTCGGCTTAGAAGGCATGGTGGCCCTTTTCTCAAAATAGGAGCAACTGCACCGTATTGAGAAAAGGGCCACCTGCCTTAAAATAGGAGACCGCCTGTACCGAACGGAGGAAACACCCCACCTGCCTGCTCACAGCCGTCGAATCGCCTCATTTGCCAACGGCGACCGCTCACACTCACTCGGCAGCATCGTCACCTGGCAGCACAACGGACTGCCCTTCATCTTTTCCGACGCATAACTCAGGCCGTTCGTCCGCTCATCCAGGAACGGCTTGTCAATCTGGTTCGGGTCGCCCAGCAGAATGATCTTCGTGCCCTTGCCGGCGCGCGTAATGATGCCCTTCGCCTGGTTCGGCGTCATGTTCTGGGCCTCGTCGATGATCAGGTAAATCTTTTCCAGTGACCGCCCGCGGATGTAATTCAGCGCTTCCGTCTGGATCAGGTTGCGGTCGAAGACTTCCATGAGGCGGCTTTCCAGCTCCATTTCGTTGTCGTAGCGCGATTCCTCGTCGCCGTCCAGGAGCTGCTCCAGGTTATCCATGATGGGCCGCATGAGGGGCGAAATCTTCTCCTGCTCGTCGCCCGGCAGAAAGCCGATGTCCGCGTCGAACTGGGCGTTGGGGCGGCAGATTAGCATGCGCCGGTATTCGCCCGTCGGGTGGTTCAGCAGCTTTTCCAGCCCCACGGCCAGCGCATAAAAGGTCTTTGCCGTGCCCGCCTGGCCCTTGACGATGACCAGGGGCGCTTCCGACGCCGGTTTCATGAGGGCCTCCTGCATAAAGTACTGGCCGGCGTTGCGCGGCTTCACGCCGTAGGGATTGGACCGCGCGTACTCCAGGGGAATCACGCGGTCGCCCCAGACCCGGCCGAGATGCGTTTTCTGGAGCGATGTATCGTCTTTCAGCAGCACGAACTGGTTCTGGCAAAGGCTGAGCGGCAGGGGCCGGCCCAGCTCATCGCACCGGTAGAGGGAGGCCGCCGGGACGCCTTCGGTCATGAACTTTTCAAAGTCCCGTTCCGGCGCGAAGCACTCCACGCGGCCCATGTACTGCTGTTCCGACGAGCTGACTTGTTCCGTGCTGAAATCCTCGGCCTCGATGCCCAGCATCTGGGCCTTCAGGCGCAGCACCAGGTCCTTCGTCACCAGGATCGGATGTTCCGGCGCCAGGTGGCAGCAGACCTTGAGGATGCGGTTGTCGCTTTTGTCCTCGGGCAGGCCTTCGGGCAGCGGCTCGTGCACGCAGTTCGCCTCGACCCGCAGCGTGCCGCCGTTTTCCAGGGGGACGCCGGCAATCAGGTCGCCGCTGCAGCGGTAGTCTTCCAGCGTCCGGATGACCTGCCGGGCGTTGAACCCCCGCTCGCCGTCGGCCTTCTTCAAACCGTCCAGCTCTTCCAGCACCACCAGCGGCAGCACCAGGTCGTTCTCTTCGAAACACTCCAGTGCGTTGGGCGCCTGGATCAGGACATTGGTGTCGATTACGTAGGTCTTTGCCATCACGATCCCTGCCTTTCCGGTACGGAAACTGCCTGCGGGCCGCCCGGACGGGCTTCCCTCCGGCTACTTTCAGTATACCAGTATTTTGCGTCAATTATGCAAAATCCACGTAAAGATTCGGAAACATTCCACGACCTGTGCCAAAAATTGTAACAATGGATACAATATATAGTGGTTTGCGGGCCGTGCACGATGTATTGCGCAGGACCGGTCCGGAAACGTAAAAATTCGGTAAAATATGTGGGACGCAGAAAGTCCTGCAGGGCGGAAATGTGCTATAATATGTAAGAATATTTTAGGCTTTCCGCGGGTACGGCGGCAGGGCTGTCTTTTTGCCCCGTGGCAATCCGGTACATCGCGCGGGGCCCGGTGAAAGAGGGTGTGTGTATGTCTGCGGGCAAGGACCGGCACGAGGTCCTGGATTTGACGAAGCGGCTGGTCCAGGACTTTTTTGCGAAAAACGATACCAGCCTGTTCCTGCGTCTGGCGGCAGACGACATCCTCTGGCTGGGCGGCGGCAGCACCATGCTGGCCGATGGCCGCGACGCCGTGCAGGAGTTCTACCGGCAAGGCCTGGTGGGCATGCGCCCGTGCCGCCTGTTCCGGGAAGATTACCGCACCCGCCAGACGGGGCCCGATACGTGGCTCTGCCAGGCCATCGCCCGCGTGGAAGCGGATCCGCAGTATATAGCCCCGGCGGGTTCCGTCCAGCGCGGGACCTTTGTGTACCGCCGGACGCCGCAGCCCAAGGCCGACGGCTGGCATTGGGAAATCGTCTACCTGCACTGGTCCAATGGCCGGGACGGGGCGGCTTTCGGGGATTTCTGCGGCCTGAACCGCCGCGAAACGGACGAAGTCCCCGATGTGGTCAAGTCCGATGTGTACCGCGTGCTGAAGCAGCACCTCGAAGCCTTGCCGGAAGCGAGCCGGGAGGCCCTCACGTGCCTTTCCCTGTTCGACGAGTTCACCATGGAGCAGGTGCGGTTCTGCTGCGGCCGCCTCGTGCCGGATTTGGAGGCCTTCAAAAAGACCTGCAGCGACATGCCCTACCTGCTGTTCGAATTCCAGAGCGACGCCTTCCGCTTCCATCCGATTTTGCGGCAATATGTGCGGAACCTGTTCGCCGATTATCCCATGGAGACGCAGATCCAGTGGCGCCGCCAGGCGGCCCGCTGGTACCTGAACGCCGGCGACGGGGAACGCGCCTTCGAGCTAGCCTTGTCCCTGCAGGACTGGGACCTGGTCCTGGCCGTGGTGGAGAAGGGGAAACTCGATGTCCTGCGCGGCTACAAGCCGGACGAAGCAGCCCGCATCGTGTCCCGCGTGCCCTTCGAGACCCGCGACTGCCATCTGAAGGGCACCCTGCTGCTCATGCTGTACGTGCTGCTGCGGGCGGAACCGCAGGAAGCCGATGAATTGTGGGAATCCTTCGTCATGGGCCTGCCGGATATGTACGAAGCGCCGGACCTGGCGCGCCTCGGCTACTGGGTACTCAAGGGCATCAGCAAAGTGCCCGACCTGGAAACCATGCTGCCGTGCTTCAAAAAGGCGAAAGATATCGCCCGGCAGACGGGCTGCCGGCTGCCCCATGAATTCCTGAGCGGCGTCACGCGCGCCGTCGGCAAGCAGCTCAACCTGTACTACCGCGGCATAGGCCAGTTACAGCACAACCGCGACCTGCTCAAGAGCGTCTACGAGTGCTGCGGCGCCGCCATCGACGATGTCGACACCCAGGCCTGGAAGGACCTGGCGGACGGCGAATACGCCTACCTGACGGGCCAGCTCGACGCCGCCGAACAGCTGCTGGCGCCGTGCCTGCAGGACTGCCTCGGTACGGCGGACAAGCGCGAACGGGCCGTCATCGCCTACTTTCTGCTGCCGCGCATCTACCTGCTCAAAAAAGACAAAGAGGCCTACCTGGCCTGCTTCGCCGTCTACGAGAAACTGAAACAGGTCATCACGTCGCCCATGTGGCTCGCGGGCCTGACCATGATCGCCTCCACCGTCGACGGGCTCACCCAGAAGTCCCCGGAACAGGCGTCCCGCAAACTGGACGAACTCCTGGCCCTGCCGCATTTCCCGGCCCAGGAACCCATGCGCCGCACCGCCCGCCACCGCCTGCTGCTGACCCTGAAACGCTACCAGACCCTCGTCTTCGCCGGCGTTCTCCAACAGCCATTGCCGGACAATCCGACTTATACATCGCTCATGAACTGCTTCAACGACAACCTGTACCTGGCCGTCGCCGAGCGCAACACGGGCCACCCCAAAAAGGCCCTGGACCGCATCCGGTTCCTGCTCGAATCGTGCCGGCAGGACCACGTGATCACGCCCTTCGTCGAGCATTCCGAGGATATCCGGTACTGCCTGCGGCGGCTGGAACACGACGAGAGCGTGCAGGCCCTCGTGGCCGATATCCAGCAGTTCGAATACCGCAAGGCCGACTTCAGCCCCAAGGGGGGCGCCGCCCTCACGCCGCGGGAAAAGACCATCGTCGCCTGCATGCGCCAGGGCATGACCAACAAGGACATTGCGGCCAAGCTGGTGCTGGCCGAAGTGACCGTCAAAAAGTGCGAAGGCAATATCTATAAAAAATTCGGCGTCCACAACCGGGCCGCCCTGATTTACAAATTGAAAGAGGAATGACGGGGGAGGACGACTGAGCAGGAGGAATAACCATGGAGCTGAAACAGTTTGACCATATCGTGCTGACCACGCAGGACCTCGACCAATGCCTGCATTTCTACCGCGATGTCCTGGGCATGCGCGTCCGCGAACAGGACGGCCGGTATGCCCTGCTGTTCGGCTCGCAGAAAATCAACATTCATCGCCGCAAGGCGGAATTCCTGCCGGCGGCAGCGCATCCGGCGTATGGCAGCCTGGACCTTTGCATTTTGGCGGAAGGGGACATCGGGACCCTTCAGGCCGAGGTGGAAGCCAAGGGCTGGCCCATTGAAGAAGGGCCCGTCGAGCGCCACGGCGCCTGCGGCGTCATGGACAGCCTCTACCTGCGCGACCCCGACGGCAACCTGGTGGAAATCAGCGTGCCGCGAAAGTAAGGATGTGCGGTCCCCGGCAAAAAAATAATCTCCTGCAACACCATCCCCGGCCCGTCGGGAGCGAAACGACGGGAGCCGGGGATATTTTGTTACAGGAGAGGAGGGGTTATGCGTTAAGCCGCTTTTTTGGCAGGCTGCTGCAGGCTGGCCGGCACGGCGATGGTGCGGTCAAACTGGGTCATCCATTGATGGTCTTTGTGGCTGTACGTGCGGATGACGATCTTGTCCGGATACAGGTAATAGGAGTTCGTCCAGACTTCGCTGCCTTCCCAGGCCGGATTGTACACGTTCAGCGTGTTCGTGCCGGCCAGTTTGTTGACGGCGTTGTCAAAACTCGGGTTCGACGGCTCGGTGTGCGTGTGGCCCGACGCCCAGATCAGCACCTGGGGGTTCTTGGCCAGGATGGCCTGCATCTCATCGGCCGGATAGGTGAAGCTGCGGACGCTGTTTTCCGGGTCCGACGGGACGATGGTGCCCTGCAGCGGCGTATGGCAGAAAATGATGGTCGGCCGGTTGCGGTTGGCCTTCAGCTCCGCCTGGAGCCACGTGCGCTGGGCCTTCGACAGTTCCACGGCGTACGGTTTCGTGGTCGGGATATGGCCTTCCACCACATCGGGGGGACAGGGTCAGGAGCAGGTAGCTGCCCAGGTCCTTCGCCTGATACAGGGGACCGTAATTTTCTACGTACCGCTGGATATGCTCAATCCGTTCCACCGGATTGGCCGGCTGCAATTTGCCCTTGACGGCCGGGACTTCGCTGTAGACCACTTCGTGGTTGCCGGCCAGGAAAATCTTCGGGTGGGTCACCTTGTCCGTCAGCTGATGGGCCAGCCGGTACTCTTCCTTGCTGGCGGCCAGCTCCGTTATGTCGCCCGTGAACACGCACAGGTCCACATCGTTCCAGCCGTTGATATCCTTGACGGCATTCTGCTTCATGGTGATCTTCTGCGCCCGGGCCGCCTTGTCCCGGTCCTTGCTCACGTAATGGACATCGCTCAGGACGACCACGCGGTCATACTCCTTGGCGAACACCTGCTGCACGAAACCGACAGACCCCATAGCCGCGGTCAGCAGCACAGCAGCCGCGACACGGGTGAATTTTTTACCGAACATCGTCTTCACACTCCTTTTCCCAAACGTTCGATTACTACCAGTGTAACTGGGCATTATATAGGCCGGGTAAAGGAGAGATGTAAAGCACGTAAAGTTGTTAAAGAAAAGTTAAAGAATGCAGATCACGACAAAAAAGGCCCTGCGGGTGCACCGCAGAGCCTGTCTTTTTATTCGCCGTATTGCTGCAGTCCGTCCTTCAGTTCCCGGAAGTGCTCCTGGCCCAGCGTCCGCGGGGAAACGCCGTAGCGGACGCAAAGGGAGGCCGCCAGGCCCGCGGCCGCGCCCTGATGGGCGCAGTTGCCCATGAGCTTGACCGTGGAACTTGCCACGTGCGTCGCGCTGATATGCTTGCCGGCGCAGAGCAGATTATCCAGATCCGCCGCATAGAGCGCCCGGAAGGGGACCGTATAGGGTTTGAAATCGCGCTCCACCCATTTCCAGTCGCCGAGGCGGAAATCATAGTCCCGATTCCCCGGGTAATGCAGGCAGAACGCGCCGGCATTCACCACGACGGCGTCCGGAAAATCCGTGTGGTTCCGGATATCGTTTTCCGTCAGGACGACATCGCCGAGATAGCTGCGGAACGCGCCGGTCGCCAGCACATTGGCAAGATGTACCAGCTTGAGGTTCCGGTATTTTTCCGGGTCCTTCCGGCGGACATTGAGGTACGTCCCGATGATGGCGCAGAACAGGTGGTCCCGGATTTCTTCCATGCACATGTACGGATCCAGCCACTGCCCGTATTCCCAGAAGTGCGACTTGGTGAGGTTCATGGCGTGGTCCCAGCCGCCGTCCTTCCGTTTCACGGGCGGCACCTTCGCCGGCCCCACGTAGGGCCCGGGCTGGTTTTCATACGGCCCCTGGCCGCAGCGGCTCGTGATGTGCCCGATCTGGCCGCCCAGGTCGGCGTAATCCTTCGCGACCTGTACCGCCCAGGGGGCGTCGGGGAAGTCGACGGGCCCGTCCTGCAGTTCCGTTCGGAACAGCACCGTATCGCTGTGGTGCATGGAATCCGCATGCTCCGGCGCCAGGCTTTCGCCGAAATCGGACCGGCTTTCCTGTCCCTCCAGCGTCGCCGCACCGCTCAGCACGCCGAGAATGGCGCGCCCCGTGCAGTCGATGAACACCTTCCCGCGGAACCGCGTTTCCCGTTTCGTCTTCGCATGGACGGCATCGACGGACACGATCTTCTTCCCCTCGCAGTGCGTCTCATACACATGCTCGCCCAGGAACACGTCGCAATGATCCAGGTCGTGCAATATCTTGTCCGCGGCAATATCCCCGTTTTCCAGCCGTTCGGAAAGGACATCGGACAGGCCGCCGATCCGGCCCTCCGGCGTCAGGCCCACTTCCGCGCTGGCGTTGCCGCCGAGGTATTCCATTTCGTGCAGCAGGGCGACGCGGCTGCCCGATTGGGCCGCCACGTAAGCCGCACAGCACCCGGCCATGCCGCCGCCCACGACGACGACATCGTACTCGTCCGTTTCCGGCGGTTCTTCCGGAAGGCCGAGAAGCCGCTTCCGCCAGTTCCGGCCCGCCGTATCCGGCTTATCGATCGGGGCAATCGTCGTATTGGTGATGTAGATGGCATCGCAGCGCCCTTCGAAGCCCGTCAGGTCGTGAAGCGCCAGCGTGACCGTGCCCTGCGGCAGCAGCACATGCTCCGCCAGTTCCCAGCCCCAGCCTTTTCCACTCGCACCGAACGTCTTGTCAATGGCCTTCCCGTTGACCAGCACCTGGAACGTGCCCGGATGCGCATCAGGCACCCAGTCCTTCGTCCGCACCCAGACGCGGTACGAACCCGCCTCCGGCACCGTGACATGCGTCACCGCATCACGGACCGGCGTCCCGATGCCATGCGCCAGCAGGTACGCCGACCCCATTTCCTCCACGAACTGGGACTCCAGCACCCAGCCGCCGTAGTCCTCGAACTGGGACGCCTCCGTGAGAATTTCTATCCGCCTCATGCCAATCCTCCTGATTTCCGCTGTAGCAGGTTTTATTTCCGATATATCGGAATTATATACATCTTATCGTCAAGCGGCCCATTTGTCAATATACAAAAAAAGGACAATCCATTCGCGGGAATGGATTGTCGCTTGTACGGAAATTATTTATGTTCCCAAACGTCGACGCGGCGGTTGTCCGCTTTGCCCTGTTCCGTGGCATTGGTCGAGGCCGGATTGTTCTCGCCCTTGTAGTCCGTCTGTACGCGGTCGGAAGCAACGCCGTTGTCCGTCACGTACTTGGCCACGTTGTCGACGCGGCGCTTGGACAGGTCTTCGTTGTAGGCCGCGGAAGCGTCGGAGTCCGTGTTGCCGACCAGTTTGAAGGTCGAATCCGGATGATTCTTGGCGACGGCTACGATGTGATCCATTTTGGCTTTTTCGGAGGCCAGGGGCTGGTCTGCGTCGGAAGCGAAGTGGATGCTGTCCAGATAGTAGTCGTTATAGACGTGGGCCGGTTCCGCCGGAGCCGTGTACGGTTCGGGTTCCGCCACCGGAGCTGCCACCGGGGCCGCCTTATGACCGCCGAAGCGGTAGGACAGGCCGACCAGGAAACCGCGGTACTTGATGTTGTTGTCGTCGGTCAGCTTCGTATCCACGTAGCGGTAGCCGGCGTTCAAATCCCAATCCTTGTTGATCGTGTACGCAAGGCCTGCTTCCCACAGAGAAGTCTTTTCCGTGCCCAGGGCGCCGTCCGCGTACAGGGCCAGGTTCTTCGCCAGCGGGAACTTCGTAGCCACGCCGAACTGGGCCACATTGTTCGTGTCGCTGCCCAGCTTGCCCAGGTCGTTGTTGATGCGGTTCCAGCCGCCGAAGAGCGCCACATTCTTGCCCAGGCTGTAAACCAGGTTGACTTCGTGCTCGTCGCCGTCCGTCTTGAACTCGCCGGCCTTGGTCTTCAGTCCGTGGTAATCATAGCGCAGGGCCCACTTGCTGGAAATAGCATAGCCCAGGCCGCCATTGAAATTCCACTTGGTGTCGCTGGACACACCGTCCACCTTCGCCTTCGGTGCCCACGCACCCAGATCCAGCTGCCATTCGCCCTGGTCCCAGGTCGTCTGCGGCGCAGCGCTGGCAATGGAGGCACCGGCAACCAGTGCCATCAACGTCGAAACAACTACTTTCTTATTCATACAAAAACCTTCTTTCCCCGTTGCCGCCAGGGCAACGTAATCAAAGCGCCGGGCGCAGCGGCCCGACGCTTTTTGTTCACGGTTTACTGTACCGCTAATTTATGGAAGAATTGTGTAAAAAACAAGGCGAATTTGTGGCAAGACGCACTTTTTTCAGGCGCCGGGTTCACCACGGATATTTCCCGCGTTCCGCATACGGCAGCAGCTTGCCGTCCCACGTGATGATGACCCGGTGGTTGCCGGCCTCGTCCGTGATGACATTGCAGTCGATGCCGAAATCGATGGCACTCATGATGGCATTGCCGCCCTGCTCGTGGATGATGGCCTTGATTGCCGGCCCGTACGTGTCGATGACCTCGTGCAGCCGGTACAGGATCGGGTCCGTGCAGCCCTTGTACGGATGCTCCGTCAAGAACAGCGTCTTCTCCACCGGCACGCCCAGCAGCGCCGCCAGCTTTTCGCAGTAAGCCTCCGGCACATACTGCTGCCCGTCGAACACCGACGCCAGCCACACCTTCGAAACCCCCAGCTTCGCCGCCATCGCCGTATACGTGAGGCCCGCCTTCTTGCGCGCCTCCTTCAGGTAATCCAGCTCATCGGCATATTTCAGACGCGTCAGATAATCCGCATTGCTCATCGGTTCCATCGTAACAGCCTCCCTCATCAAAACTTAAAACAAATACGATGTCCGGCCCCGCCGGGCCGCCTCCCGCGGCCCTCTTGCCGGAAAAAAACAAAAGACACCGAAGCCCTTCGACTTCGATGTCTTTAAATATTATCTTAAGCAAGAATACTTAAAATGTCAACTCCCAATCCTGTCCCCCCGCCTTCCCCCCTCTGTATACTGCCGTCCCCGCGGGTTGCCGCCAAACGACATGTGCACTGCAATCCCTCCGCCTTGCCGCCAAACGACATAAAAAGGCTCCTGTGACAAATTTCAGGCGCATCGAGCGCTTGGCGCGAGCCAGCGCCTGAAATTTCCGTCACAGGAGCTATATTACGTATTGGTGTCAACCCGTCACAGGAGCCATTTTCACATGTCTTTAACAGGCACCAACCCGCGCGACAAAGAAATCTGTCCCGTCCTCGCAATCTCCAGCACCTCGTAGCTTTGCAGCATATCGAGGGTGGCCTGCACGTGGTCTTCGCGGCCCGTGATGCGCAGTACCAGCGACCGGGGCTGCACGTCGACGATCTTGGCGTTGAAGAGCTGGGCCAGGTTGGTCAGTTCGGCGCGGATCTGGGCGTCAGGGCATTTGACCTTGACCATGGCCAGTTCGTAGCTGACGAAGGGGGCATCGTCCAGGTTGACGACTTTGATGACGTCGATCAGCTTGGCCAGCTGATTGACGGCCTGATCGAGTTCCCACTTGTTGTCCACGGTCACGACGATGTTGATGCGGGTGACATCGGGCTCTTCCGTGTAGCCGGCGTTGATGCACTCGATGTTGATGGCGCGGCGGCTGATGAGGCCGGCCACATGGGTCAGGACACCGGGCTTGTTATCGCACAGGATGGCTAAGTGCTGTCTCATTTTGCCGTCCCTCCTTCCGTTTCGCCGAGGATCATTTCGTCGAGGCGTTTGCCGCCGGGCACCATCGGATACACTTTTTCTTCATCGGGAATGAGCACGTCGAGCAGGGCCGGGCCGGGGGTCTGGAAAAGCTTGTCCAGGCCGGCTTCGAGGTCGTCGCGGCTCGTCACGCGAAAGCCCGGCACGCCCATGGCGGCGGACACTTTGTCCATATCGGGGAAATCGGGAATGACCGAGGCTGCCTGCACGCCGTTGTAGAACAGGCGCTGCCACTGGTTGACCATGCCCAGGACCTTATTGTGGAACACGATGACTTTGACTTCCACGTTATACCGGTGGAGCGTGGAAAATTCCTGACAGTTCATGAGGATGCTGCCGTCGCCTGTAAAGAGGACGACGGTGTTCTGCGGCCGGCCGAGTTTGGCGCCCATGGCGGCAGGCAGGCCGTAGCCCATGGTGCCGAGGCCGCCGGATGTCACGAAATGGCGCGGCTTTTCGACCTGGTAGAACTGGGCGGCCCACATCTGGTGCTGCCCCACGTCGGTGACGGCGATGGTGTCCGCGTCCGTGCGCGCCTGCACCGCTTCGAAGAGGAGCTGCGGCGTCACCGCCTTGCCCATAGGCCGGGAGGCGAAAGGATGTGCCGCTTTGCGGGCCAGGACATCGTTCCGCCAGGAAGCGAAACGGCCGTCCCAGTCGTCCGCCAGGCTGAGCACCCGGTCGGCGAAGAGGGGCATGGACCAGCGCAGATCGCCGTTGACGCTGATGTCGGCGTGGACGATCTTGTTGATTTCCACCTTGTCGATGTCGAAGTGGACGATGCGCGCGTTGGGGGCGAAGTTCTCCACGTCGCCCGTGACGCGGTCATCGAAGCGGGCGCCCACGGCGACGAGCAGGTCGCAGTCCGTAATGGCCATGTTGGCCGCGTAGGAGCCGTGCATGCCGGCCATGCCGAGGTGCAGGTCCCACGTGTCCGGCACGCAGCCTTTGCCCATGAGGGTCGTGACGACGGGAATGCCCGTCTTTTTCACGATGTCGCAGACCAGGGCCGACGTTCCGCTCGTGATGACGCCGCCGCCCGTGAGGAAGAGGGGCTTCTTCGCCTGGCGCAGGGCCTCGACGGCCGCCACGACATCTTCCTCGCGGCCCTTGACGTTGCCGTTATAGCCCCGCAGATGTACTGTTTCGGGGTATTCAAATTCCAATTCGCGGTCGAAGACATCTTTGGCGATATCGACGAGGACCGGGCCCGGACGGCCCGTGCCGGCGATATAGAAGGCTTCCCGGACGACGCGGGGCAGGTCTTTGACGTTCTTGACGAGGTAGTTGTGCTTCGTGATGGGCGTCGTGATGCCCGAAATGTCCGCTTCCTGGAAGGAGTCGCGGCCGATCAGGTTCGTGGCGACCTGGCCGCTGAACACGACCAGGGGGATGGAATCCATGTAGGCCGTGGCGATGCCGGTGACCATGTTGCACACGCCGGGTCCCGATGTAGCGAAGCAGACCCCGGTGCGTCCCGTGGCGCGGGCGTAGCCGTCGGCCGCGTGCACGGCGCCCTGCTCGTGGCCCGTCAGGACGTGGGGAATGTTCGATTTATACAGTTCATTGTAAAGCGTCAGCACGGATCCGCCGGGGTAGCCGAAGACCACCTCCACGTGTTCCCGTTTCAGGCACTCGATGAGTGCCTTCGCACCGATCATTCGCATAACTCTCTCTCCTAACTTTCTCTCTGTACGGCCGGATTATTCGTTCTTGTCGTTTTCATGCAGCCAGGGCATCATGGCGCGCAGTTTGGCGCCGACCTGTTCCAGCTGGTGCTCCGCATAGCGGCGGCGCAGGGCGAGGAAATGGGCACGGCCGCCGGCCTTGTTTTCCAACAGCCAGTCTTTGGCGAAGGTGCCGTCCTGAATGTCGGACAGGACCTGCTTCATGGCCTTTTTCGTCGCTTCCGGCGGAACGACCTTCTTGCCGCGGGTGTAGTCGCCGTATTCGGCCGTGTCGCTGATGGACTTGCGCATCTTGGCCATGCCGCCTTCGTACATGAGGTCGACGATGAGCTTCATTTCATGGAAGGTTTCAAAGTAGGCGATTTCCGGCTGGTACCCGGCTTCCACCAGGGTTTCGAAGCCGTCCTGGATGAGCTGGCAGACGCCGCCGCACAGGACCGCCTGCTCGCCGAACAGGTCCGTTTCCGTTTCTTCCTGGAAGGTCGTCTGGATGACGCCGGCGCGGGTGCCGCCGATGCCGCGGGCATAGGCCAGGGCCAGGTCGAAGCACTTGCCCGTCGCATCCTGTTCCACGGCGAAGACATCGGGCACGCCGCCGCCTTCGACGAACGTACGGCGGACCAGGTGGCCCGGGCCTTTTGGTGCAACCATGAAGACATCCACGTCAGCCGGCGGCACGATCTGTTTGAAATGCACGTTGAAGCCGTGGGCGAAAGCCAGGGCGCTGCCGTGCTTCAGGTTCGGGCCGATTTCCGTCTTATATACGTCAGCCTGTTTTTCATCGGGGATGAGGACCATGGTCACATCGGCTTCCTTGACGGCCTCGGCGACGGTCTTGACCGTCAGGCCCGCCTGGCGCGCCGTTTCGACGGATTTGCTGCCCTTGTACAGGCCGACCACCACGTCGACGCCGCTTTCCTTCAGGTTCAGCGCATGGGCGTGGCCCTGGCTGCCGTAACCGATGACAGCGACTTTTTTGCCCTTCATGACATCCCAGTTGACATCCTGATCGTAAAATACCTTTGCCATAATAAAAACCTCTCTCTTTCCTGATTTTCCCGGGTGGGGTTGGGTACGTTGTTCCGGCTCTTGCCGTGTCTGGACCATAAAAAAACTCCGCCCCTTCGTAGGGACGGAGTCGAAATTCCGCGTTACCACCCTGATTTCCGGGCCATTGCTGTACCCGGACACTCTGCAACGTACCAACATACGCGTTTCCTGTAACGGGGATCGGCCGTCAGCGCTTACCGCCTGGGCTTCAGCGCTTCTCTTCAGGGAGGATTTTCACCTGTCCGCTTTGCACCGGCTTGCACCGACCGCCGGCTCTCTGTCCAAAGTTGGGGAGGTTACTCTTTCCCGTCGTCAGATTTGGTTTTGTGAACTTGAGTGCATTTTACAGGATACGATGTATTGTGTCAACGGATTGTCCGCAAATTTTTTATATTTTGCCGAAAATACGACGGAAAATCGCAAAAAGTGTAACGATTGGTACAACGGGTTACTGTTTGGGGGACAGCTTTTTCACATGGCCCAGGTACCACGTGACGAACTGCCGGGCGATGCGGCCGTTGCGGCCGGAGTGTTCCATTTCCCAGCGGATGCCTTCGATGCGCAGCTCTTCCGGGTCGAGGGTGATGCCGGCCTTTTTCAGCTCGTTCGCGATGATGGCCAGGTATTCTTCCTGCGTCGGGGCGGAGTAGTGCAGGATGAGGCCGAAGCGGTCCGCCAGGGAGATGGATTCATTGGCGCTGTCGTCGCGGTAGACTTCGTCCAGCTCGTCGCTGCGGTCCTGCCAGGTCTCCTTGAGCAGGTGGCGCCGGTTCGACGTGGCGTAGAGCAGCACGTTGTCCGGCTGGGGCGTGACGCTGCCGTCGATGGCCGATTTCAGGTATTTGTAGTCTTTTTCCCCTTCGTCGAAGGACAGGTCGTCGAGGAATAAGATGAACTTTTTGCTCCGCACTTCCGCCAGGCCTTCGAGCAGGGCCGGCAGCCAGCGCAGCTGGTCGCGGTCGACCTGGATGAGGCGCAGCCCTTCTCCGTGGAAGCGGCTTGCCAGCGCCTTGACCGCCGTCGATTTGCCCGTGCCCCGGGCGCCCGTCAGCAGAACGTTGTTCGCCGCGCGGCCGTCGAGGAAATCTTCCGTGTTGGCCAGCAGCTTCGCCTTCTGCGCCTTGTAGCCGATCAGGTCCTCCCAGGCGAAGGCCGGGAAGGGATCGATGCCCGTCAGGCGGCCCTGGTCGTCGATGCGGAAGGCCGTGAAGCGCGCGAACAGGCCGCGGCCGTAATGCACATAGTGCTCCAGCAGCGCGCGGGCGGCTTCGTCCGGCGTCTCGCAGGCCGCCAGGGCCTTGTCCAGGCGCTGCGTGGCCGCGCACGTGTCCGGCCGGGCCGGCCGGTAATCGTCGAACAGGTCCGTACCCAGGAGCGTCGACGGCGCTTCCGTCAGATAGGGCCATAACAGAATCATGTCGGCCCGCAGGACCTGCTCCATGGACGCGCCGATGACGCCCGTCCGTTCCACCGCGGCGGCGATGGCGAAATCGCCTTCGGCCAGCAGGTTGATCAGGTACGAGCGCACCACGTTGCCCGCCAGGCCCAGGGTTTCCGCCTGGTCCGTCAGCAGCGCCGCGGCAGCCGCCGCCGTGTTCACGTCGGGGTGCTCGTCCGTTTCCTCCGGCGGCGTCGCAAAGCCCGTCACCGGCAGGTGGGCGCCCAGCCGCTGCAGCCCCAGCAGGGCCTTCACCACGGGGTCCTTCAATATCTTGCGGCAGCCCATGAGGCCGCTTAAATCCGTATAAGTCATGCTGTCTGCCTCTCTTTCCTGTTTGCCCCGATTATACCATACCCGGAATTTCCTGTCTTGCGGAACAGGACATCGTTCCGGAAATCGCGAAAGAGGCAGGCGTGGCGGACGGCCCTTCTCAAACCATATGTCTCCGGTGATCAGTGGTGTTCCTGCAGTGCTTTTTCCACGCCCCGCGCGAGCTGGTCCGCGCAGGACGTTCCTTTGAACCCGCACTGGTTTCCTTTCAGCAGGGCTACGGCCCGCGCCGCGTCGGTGCCTTCCAGCAGTTTGCCGATGGCCGTGGTGTTGCCGGGGCATCCGCCGGTAAAATGCACGTCGTGGAGCTTGCCGTTTTCCAGGCTGAAGTCGATCTGCCGGGCGCAGACTCCCTGGGGTACGAATGTATAGTGTTTCATCAAGGTCACTCCTCTTTTTGCGGCCGTGTGCGGGGGATGGCCTCCGGATACGGCGGTATGCGATGGGTTATACATCTTTCATTATACAACGGCTGGAAATGTTGTCTGTGAGCAAATCACAGAGGGCGGGGAATCTTTTCCGCATAAAAAAGCCCCGGACAAAGCCGGGGCAGTGAATCACAGGTTTCAGTCGAAGTCAATATCCAGGGCTTCCCGGGGGCAGTAGTCCGTGCAGATGCCGCAGCCGACGCAGCGCGCCGGGTTTACGACGGCGTGATGGTCCTGGAGGGACAGGGCGCCGTGGGGGCATTTTTTGACGCAGGTCCCGCAGCCGACACACCGGTCCAGATCGATTTGTACGGGTTTTACCATTTGTCCATCGTCTCCTTTCAAGCGTTGGTCTTGCAATAGGCGGCTGCCTGCCGGCCGGCGACGTACCCGGAATAGACGGAAGAGGCGTAGGCGGTTCCGTCCAGGGCGCCGAGGCCGTGGGAGCCGATGAATCCGCTGACCCCGATGCCGGCCGCGTAGAGGCCTTCAAAGGGGCAGCCGCTTTCGTGGATGACTTCCATCTTGTCGTCGATGCGGATGCCGCCGAAGATGGAATCCAGGAAGATTTCCTCGCTTTTCACGACGTAGTAGGGCGGTGTCCGGAAGGGGTAGAGGAAGCGCTTTTCCTTGAGGAATTCCGCGTCGTACTGCTTGTCGTAATGGTCGTTGATCCGGTCGATCTGCGCCGTGAGGTCCGCTGCATCGCAGCCGATGAAGGACGCGATGGCGGCGAGGGAATCGGTCTTCAGGACAAGGTCCGGGTGGGTTTCCGCCAGCTCGTCCAGGTCCTTTTCCAGGTGGTCCAGCCAGGCCGCGCCGTTGCCGGCGTTCTTTTCGTCCGAAATCAGGCCGTCCACGCGGGTGCTGGCCGCTTTGGTGTAAATGTCGTCGTCGACGCCCTGCCCGAACATGCCCTCGAAATTGCTCAGGACTTCGTGTTTCTGCACCATGTCGCGCAGCGAAGCCGTGTCCATCAGGCCGAAGCACAGGTGCCGGGGCTGGCGGTCGAGGGCGGAACCGATCATGGAATGGTCGTCGTTGGTGACCATCAGGTCTTCGTTGACGAAACGTTTGCCGTAGAGGTTGAGCAGGTGGATATAGGGGCGGCTCAGGAGCATCTGCCCTACCATGTGCCCCGTAATATAAGGCCCGATGTAGAGGGTCGTCATGAGCGGGTCGCCGAGGCAGTGTACCGCTTTGGCCATCAGGTAACCGTCGCCGTTGATCCAGGGGTGGCACGCGGTGATGGCTGTTTTGGAAAAGTCTTTTTCGGGGTAGAACTTTTTGCGCAGTGCTTCGTTTGCCGTGATGGAGCCCGTGGCGATGATGACGGCCTTGGCCCCGATCCGCAGGGTTTCGCCCTTTTTCGTGGCGACGAGGCCCGCAACCTTCTTTTCCCCGTCCATGATGAGGGACTGGGCCCTTGTTCCCATGAGGAAATGGACGCCGGCCTTTTTGCATTCCCGCGTCAGGACATCGGCAATGACGCGGCCTGTGACGGGAATGTTATTGCCTTCCCGGATGGCGTGGCTCGTCTGGTAGCGCGTGCCCGATGTGGCGCTGATATGGTTGAAATGGATGCCTTCTTTGCTTTCGAGCCAGTCAATCATCCGGGCCGAAGCGTTGATGAGATTGCGGGCCAGGCGGGCATCGCAGGCCCAATGGGCGCTTTCCATGTGGCGCGCGAAAACCTGGTCTTTGGTCACGGTGATGCCCCGCTCCTTCATGGGGCGGCTTTCGACGGCAAACATGTGGCCGATGATGGCACCGGTGCCGCCGGTGAGTTTCCGGCGTTCCACAATGGTGACATCGTCCGCGCCGGCCTCTTTGGCCGCCAGGGCGGCGGGCAGGCCGGAGCCGCCGGCTCCGATGACGAGGATGTCCGTAGTCAGATCGAATTTTTCCATGAAACGCAGCCTCCTTCTTAATAGCATGCTATTATTGTGCGGAAAAAAGAACGGGATGGGCATCCCGCCGCAGGGAACGGACCGGATCAAGGGCGGTCCATCCGGGCCGCAATCTTGTTCAGCAGCATCCGGAAGGTGATCCGCTCGTCCGGGGAAAGCGGGGACAGCAGGCTTTCTTCCGTTTTGTTCCGCTCGGAAACGGCCTTGCGGAGTTCCGTTTCCCCTTTGCCGGTCAGGGACGCCGTTTTCGCATTGCTGCCGGGCACCAGGGCGGTGTCGATGAGCCCCTTGCCGGCGAGCCGCGCGAGAATGCCCGCCACGGTGGGCTGGCTCACCTGGAAATGGCGTTCGAGTTCCTTGAAGGGGACGTCCGCTTTCCCGTCCAGGTATTCCAGATAGCGCAGCTGGGAGAGCGTCAGGTCGTTTTCCCGCAAGGCGTGGTTTGCCCGCTGGGCGATATGGTCATTGATTTGTTTCAGTAAAATGCCGCAATCCTTGGATTCCATGGTTACACCTCATAATAGCACGCTATTATTATACCCTGTCCGAGCCCGGCCGTCAAATCCGATGGTGTTTGCCATATCCGCGCGCAAAGCGCGATCCGAGCCAAGAAATTTTGGTGCCGTCTGTTACAGAGCTTATTCTAAACCGTGATCGAGCTAATTTGCGCAGTTTGCACGCTTGAACCCGTATATGGTTCATTTTATGAGAGTTATGGGTCACGCTGAGTCTGTGTTTTCCAACAAGTTGACGATGGCTGCCGGGGTGAAGGGCAATAAAAGTGTGTTTAATTATGCTTCAAATGGTTTATTGTAAGGTTTGGGTTATTGTAAAGTTATAAATTTGAGTAGCGAATGTTTTGACATTTGAGTTTTAATCTCATCCTCGGTGATAACTAAAGCTCAAATTCTGCCGCGGAAAGGGCACGAGTGTACCGTTAACGAAATAATCGTGATATAATTAAAACATATATTTAACTAGGTGATTTAGTAGAGGTTGCGCGTTTGACAAAATTTGCAAAGGAGTTGTTCTGCTGTGGATGGCATTATGGACAAACTAGTAGAATCTACTAAGGCATTACACGGACGCAGATACTTATCACATAAATTTTGTTATGATGGTAAATTGCAAGTTGAATTTGAACACTCATAATCAAGAAACACACTCAATAGCATAAACTTCATCGAGGAATGCATCAAATAGTTCTGACGGTG
>ONAN01000033.1 GCA_900315805.1 uncultured Selenomonadales bacterium | reverse complement strand
GCACAGCCAAGACATCCCTAGCATTCAGAAGCCCAAACCAGGTTGTAACAGAGTATTTCTCAAATTCAAGAGTGTAACACATGTCTTGACAACCAAGAACGGGCAGAAAAAGGGAAAGTGTAAATTTATTGACAGAAATAACCAACTGTGTTATTATCATTTAGTGACAATCCTGTCCCAGAGTATTTTTCAGAGCGAAAGAGGTGGCAACGATGGCAACGACGCGTACTTTGATTACGTTGGCATGCACGGAGTGCAAGAACAGAAATTACGAAACGACGAAGAACAAGAAGACCAAGGCGGATCGCCTGGAACTGAAGAAATACTGCCCGCATTGCAGAAAAGAAACCTTACATAAAGAAACGAAGTAAGCGAAAACGACATGTCAGTATCGGATAATGAGGATGTGAAACAGATGGCACTTCCGGAAACCACGGGGGAAGAAAGCACCACAAAGAAAATTGTAAACTTCTTCAAGGAATCCAAGGTCGAGCTGCGCAAAGTAACCTGGCCGACGAAACATGAACTGGTTGTCGATACCGTTGTGGTCCTGATTGCCGTGGCGCTGGTAGCAATCGCCATTTGGGTTGCGGATACCGTTTTCTCGACGGTCATCCGTCTCTTGTTGAGGTAAGCACGAAGGAGGCAGGGGGAAACCCCGAAGACTTATGGAAAACAACAATGATGCTGAAGTTCTGGGCAAAGGAAAAAGGCATTGGTATGCTATCCATACTTATTCCGGTTACGAGAATAAGGTCAGTGCGAACCTGGAACGCAAGGTCCATTCTTTAGGTCTGGAAGACAAGATCTTCCATATCATGATCCCGATGGAGAATGAGGAAATCGTCGACGAAGACGGCAAAAAGCGTATCGTGGCCCGCAAGGTGTTTCCCGGCTATGTGCTGCTGGAAATGATCGTGGACGACCGTACGTGGTATGTTGTCCGCAATACGCCCGGCGTGACCGGCTTCATTGGCGCGGATAAAAAGATTCCCGTACCGCTGTCGGACGAGGAAGTGAATCGTATCCTGTCGGAGGCCAGCCGTGTGGCGGAAGCCGGCGAGGAAGAGGAAGCTGCGGAGGAAGAAGCCGCTGCGCCCGTCAAGATTCACATCGATTTAAGCTTACAACAGACGGTTCGCCTGAAGAGCGGCCCCTTCGCGGGCTTCACGGGCGTGGTATCCGCCATCGACGACGAACATGGCACGGTCAAGGTGCTTGTTGACATGTTCGGCCGAGAGACCCCTGTTGATATCAGTTATACCCAAGTAGAAGAAATCGACTGAGAAGGAGGTGTAAATAGACATGGCAAAGAAAGTATCCAAGGTTGTTAAGTTACAGGTACCTGGTGGTAAAGCTACTCCGGCACCTCCCGTAGGTCCTGCACTGGGCCAGGCTGGCGTTAACATCATGGCATTCGTCAAGGATTTCAACGCCCGTACCGCCAAGCAGGTTGGTCTGGTAATTCCTGTTGTAATTACCGTTTACGAAGACCGTTCCTTCACTTTCATCTGCAAGACGCCCCCTGCGGCCGTACTGCTGAAGAAAGCCGCCGGCCTGGAAAAGGCATCCGGCGAACCGAACAAGAACAAGGTCGCTACGATCAGCCGCGACAAAGCACGTGAAATCGCGCAGATGAAGATGGCTGACCTGAACGCTGCCGATCTGGAAGCAGCAACCCGCATGGTCGAAGGCACTGCCCGCAGCATGGGCATCGTCATCTCCGACTAAGGGACGAATCCCGCCATTGGCGGCCGCCGGTGGAAACCGGAATTTTGTGGGAGGCGCAAGCCGTCAATACCACATGGAGGAATCATTACATGAACAAGCATGGTAAAAAGTACGTCGACGCTGCCAAGCTGATTGACGCCGACAAGTTCTATTCCCCGAAAGAGGCTGTAGAACTGGTGAAGAAGACCGCAGTCACGAAATTCGACAGCTCTGTCGATGTATCGTTCCGTCTGGGCATCAACCCCAAGTACGCTGACCAGCAGGTCCGCGGTGCTATGGTTCTGACGCACGGCACGGGCAAATCCAAGAAGGTCCTGGTATTTGCCGAAGGCGCTAAAGCGGAAGAAGCAAAAGCCGCTGGTGCTGATTACGTTGGCGGTCAGGAATTCGTTGACAAGATTCAGGGCGGCTGGCTGGACTTCGAAGTCTGCGTAGCTACTCCGAACATGATGGGCAAGGTTGGCCGTCTGGGCCGTATCCTTGGTCCTAAAGGCTTGATGCCTAACCCGAAAGTCGGCACCGTAACCATGGACGTTACGAAGGCCGTTTCCGAAATCAAAGCCGGTAAAGTTGAATACCGCGCCGACAAGGCCGGCAACGTACAGGCTATGATCGGCAAAGCTTCCTTCAGCGAAGCCGATCTTCTGGACAACTACATCGCCCTGGCACAGACTCTGATCAAAGTCAAACCGGCAGGCGCGAAAGGCCAGTACATCAAATCCATCACCATGTCCACGACCATGGGCCCTGGCATTGCGATTGATGTCCTGAAAGCCGACAACGCAAAGTAATCCAGAAACAGTAACACCTTTTAAATCAGAAGATAATCGGGCCAAAGACAGCAGGTGCCCAATCGCGTAAGTGCTTTTCACGGTACGCCTGCCGAGGCCGGAGACGTTATAGAATTTAACGACCTCCGGCTGCACCGGCCGAGAGGTCTTTTTGATTTATACAGAAGTCAAAATTTGAAAAGAAGGAGGTGCAAATTCATTGAAAACGAAAGCAGAGAAAGCCGCTCAGTTGGAGGAAATCCGCAAAGTCTTCGCCGATTCCAAGAGCATCGTACTCGTAAACTTCAACGGCCTGTCCGTTGCAGAAGATACGGAACTGCGCCGCAAGGTACGTGAAGCGGAAACGGAATACACCGTTTACAAGAACACGCTGATCGCCATTGTGGCCAAGGAAGCCGGTCTGGACCTGGATGCATCCCTGTCCCAGAACACGGCCCTGTGCTCTTCCGCGAAGGATGCCGTAGCTGCCTGCAAAGTTATCAGCGAATTCGCAAAGAAACACGACAAACTGGTCATCAAGGCCGGCGTTGTCGAAGGCAAAGTAGTATCCGTAGAAGAAATCAAGGCACTGGCTGCACTGCCGCCGAAAGAAGTGCTGGTTGCCAAGATGTTGGGCAGCCTGAATGCTCCTATTTCCGGTCTGGTTCGCACGCTCCATGGCACGATTGCCAAAGTGGTATATGCCCTGGATGCCGTTCGCGCGGAAAAAGAAAAACAGTCCGCTTAATGGGCGGAACCCCAAAGTGTACACTGCATAAGGCAGTCTAAAACTTAAATCTTTAAAAATTCATGGAGGAAATTATAATGAACAAAGATCAGATCATCGAAGCTATTGAAAACATGTCCGTACTGGAACTGGCAGACCTGGTAAAGGCTCTGGAAGAAAAATTCGGCGTATCCGCTGCTGCTCCGGTAGCTGTTGCTGCCGCTGGCGCTGCTCCGGCTGCTGCTGCTGAAGAAAAGACCGAATTCGACGTTATCCTGAAAGAAGCTGGCCAGGGCAAGATCGCTGTCATCAAGGCTGTCCGCGAACTGACCGGCCTGGGCCTGAAAGAAGCTAAGGCTCTGGTTGACGGCGCTCCGAAGGCTGTTAAGGAAAAGGTTTCCAAAGCTGACGCTGAAGAAGCTAAATCCAAACTGGAAGCTGCTGGCGCTACCGTTGAAGTTAAGTAATTTCAACTTCGTGTGCTGACACGACCTTACAACCCGGTCCTGCAAAGGACCGGGTTTTTTAACTAAGGGGATTCCGGATTGGACCGGACGCAATAATTAAAAAATGCTTGACGACGGTGCTTAAAATGTGGTAATATAATTTACCGACATTTAAAGCGCCTTTTTGCGCTTTTTTTGCCTTTTCTACCATGGTTTTCAGAACCATACCCGCTGAAGGGGCGGCACGGGCCGTTCCAAGGCATCTTATGCTGAAAACGCAGGCTAACTACAACGGCCGGACAGTGCAGTGGTTCACGTCGACCGCCATATCGTGAGGAATGAAGTACGTTCGTCGCAAGGAGGAAAACAGGGTATCTTGAGGTAAGGACCTTGTTTTTTTTGACCCTTGGCAACGTACTTGGTTTTGTATTGCCTGACTTAATGAGAATAAGGAGTGAAGGGTTACATGTTTAAACCGGTTCAGACAGGTGACAGAACACGGTATAGCTTCGGAAAAATCAACGAAGTCATTCCGATGCCCCATTTGATCGATTTGCAGCGCAAATCTTACGAGTGGTTCATCAACGAAGGACTGAACGAGATTTTCCACGACATCTCCCCGATTAAGGATTTCAACGAAAATCTGGAACTTTCTTTTGAAAGTTTCGAACTGGGCGAACCGAAATACACGATTGAGGAATGCAAGGAACGCGACGCGTCCTACTGCGCTCCCCTGAACGTGAACGTACGCCTGGTGTACAAGGATACCGGTGAAATCAAGGAATCGCGCGTATTCATGGGCGATTTCCCGCTGATGACGTCGACGGGCACGTTCGTCATCAACGGTGCGGAACGTGTCATCGTCAGCCAGCTGGTACGTTCCCCCGGTGCCTACTATGACAAGCAGATGGACCCCAGCGCCATTTACCTTTACGGAACGCAGGTCATTCCGAACCGCGGCGCCTGGATTGAGTTTGAAACGGACCTGAACCACGTCATTTACGCGCGCGTCGACCGCACCCGCAAAGTCCCTGCCACTGTGCTGCTGCGCATCATGGGACTGGATACGAACGAAGATATCCTGAATTTCTTCGGCGACACGCAGATTGAAAGCCATGTGGACGACGACTCCGCGGAAGAAGGGGACAAGAAGGGCAAACCGGGCTCCAACATCGTCCTCATCGAAGCCGTCAAGGCAACCCTGGAAAAGGATACGACGACCAACGGCGACGAAGCGGTCATCGAGCTGTACAAGAAGATGCGCCCCGGCGAACCGGCGGCCCTGGAAACGGCAAGGCAGCTGATCAACCAGACCTTCTTCGATAACAAGCGCTATGACCTGGCTTATGTAGGCCGTTATAAACTGAACAAGAAACTGGGCTGGCGCAGCCGCCTGGAAAACTGCACCCTGGCCGAGCCTATCGTGGACACGGAAACGGGCGAAGTGATCGTGGAAACGGGCACCCTTATGACGAAGGATGTCCTCGACAAGGTGGAAAAGAGCGGCGTTTACGCCAATGCCGGCATCCACCGCGTCATGATCCAGGAACTGAACGGCAAGAAGATCCGCATCATCTTCACGTCGGGCATTGATGAAAAGCTGCGCACCATCACCAAGGAAGATATCCTGGCCTCGTTCAGCTACCTGCTGAACGTGATGGACGGCCACGGCGAAAAAGACGACATCGACCATCTGGGCAACCGCCGCGTACGCTGCGTCGGCGAACTGCTGCAGAACCAGTTCCGCATCGGCCTGTCCCGCATGGAACGCGTCGTCCGCGAACGTATGGCCATTCAGGACGTGGACGTCATCACGCCGCAGGCCCTGATCAACATCCGTCCGGTCGTAGCCGCCATCAAGGAATTCTTCGGCAGCAGCCAGCTGTCCCAGTTCATGGACCAGAACAACCCTCTGGCCGAACTGACGCACAAACGCCGTCTGTCCGCCCTGGGACCCGGCGGCCTGTCCCGCGAACGCGCCGGTTACGAAGTTCGCGACGTACACAACTCCCATTACGGCCGTATGTGCCCCATTGAGACCCCTGAAGGCCCGAACATCGGCCTGATCGGCTCCCTGGCAACTTTCGGCGTCATCAACCGCTTCGGCTTCATCGAGACCCCGTACCGCCGCGTCGACAAGGAACACAAGCGCGTAACCGACGTCATCGACTATCTGACGGCCGATGAAGAAGACCGGTACATCATCGCACAGGCCAACGAACCGTTGGATGAAAACGGCTACTTTATGGGCGAACGTGTCACGGCCCGCCGCAAGGACGATGTCCTGAGCCTGAGCCCGAGCCGCGTGGACTACATGGACGTTTCGCCTAAGCAGGTTGTGTCCATCGCCACGGCCCTGATCCCGTTCCTGGAACACGATGACGCGAACCGCGCCCTGATGGGCGCCAACATGCAGCGCCAGGCCGTTCCTCTGCTGACCCCGCAGGCTCCTGTCGTCGGCACCGGCATGGAATACAAGGTCGCTACGGACTCCGGCAACTGCATCCTGGCCAAACACGACGGCGAAGTCATCCGCGCCACGGGCAGCGAAATCCAGGTCCGCACGGAAAACGGCGACATCGACCGTTACGAAGTCCTGAAATTCAAACGTTCCAACCAGAGCACCTGCGTCAACCAGCGCCCCATCGTCTACAAAGGCGACAAGGTCAAAGCCGGTGACGTGCTGGCCGACGGCCCTGCCACGGACCGCGGCGAACTGGCCCTGGGCCACAACGTCCTCGTAGCCTATATGCCCTGGGAAGGCTATAACTACGAAGATGCCGTGCTCCTGAGCGAAGATCTGGTCAAGAACGATACCTATACATCCATCCATATTGAAGAATACGAATGCGATTCCCGCGATACGAAACTGGGACCGGAACAGATCACCCGCGATATCCCGAACGTGTCCGAAGAAGCACGCAAGGACCTGGACGAACGCGGCATCATCCGCATCGGTGCCGAAGTACGCCCCGGTGATATCCTGGTCGGCAAAGTGACGCCGAAAGGCGAAACGGAACTGTCCGCCGAAGAGCGCCTGGTCCGCGCCGTGTTCAATGAAAAGGCCCGGGAAGAGCGCGACAGCTCCCTGCGCGTTCCCCACGGCGAAACGGGCATCATCGTCAGCGTCAAGGTATTTACCCGCGAACATGGCGACGAGCTGCCTCCGGGAGTCAACGAACAGGTCCGCATCCACATTGCGCAGAAACGCAAGATCCGCGCAGGCGACAAGATGTCCGGCCGCCACGGCAACAAAGGTGTCGTGTCCCGTATCCTGCCGCGCGAGGATATGCCGTTCCTGCCGAACGGCGAACCGGTCCAGATCGTGCTGAACCCCCTGGGCGTACCTTCCCGTATGAACATCGGCCAAATCCTGGAAACCCATCTGGGCTGGGCCGGCCTGCATCTGGGCATGAAGATCCAGAAACAGGTGGAAGGCCTGGAAGAAGAACTGCGCGCCACGGGCTACGATTTCGACAAGTACGGCATGCCGAAGACGACCGATATCGGCCGCGCCGGCAATGACACCCTGACCGCCGTCAAGATGGCCGTGCCCGTATTCGACAGCGCGAACGAAGAAGATATGCAGAACATGGTCAAGCTGTCGGGCATCAACCCGTCCGGCAAGACCGTGCTGTACGACGGACGTACGGGCGAACCCTTCGACAACCCGGTCACCGTCGGCTGCGTATACATGCTGAAACTGCATCACCTGGTAGACGACAAGATCCATGCCCGTTCCACCGGCCCGTACTCCCTGGTAACGCAGCAGCCGTTGGGCGGCAAAGCCCAGTTCGGCGGCCAGCGTTTCGGCGAAATGGAAGTCTGGGCGCTGGAAGCGTATGGCGCCGCCTATACGCTGCAGGAAATCCTGACCGTGAAATCCGACGATGTCGTAGGCCGTGTCAAGACTTACGAAGCCATCGTCAAAGGCGAGAACATCCCCGAACCGGGTGTTCCCGAATCCTTCAAGGTATTGGTCAAGGAATTGCAGAGTATCGGCCTGGACATCCGTGTCCTCGACGAAGACGGCGAAGATATCTCCCTGCAGGATGACGATGACGATATGGCGGACGGTCCGGCCGAGGCCATCACGGAACTGCAGCCTGAAACCCAGGCCGCGGACGGGGAAGGCCAGGACAACGGCGACGAACGCTATAACGAAGACGAAATCTACAACGGTACCGAATCCGAAAGTGAAGACGAAGACAGCGCCGACCTGAACAGCTATCACGAAGTCAGCGAAAACGACCCTGTCGACGAGAATGACTAAGAAGGGAGAGAGAAGTACTTGTTAGACGTTAACAATTTTCACTCTATGCGAATTGGCCTGGCTTCTCCGGAATTGATCAGATCCTGGTCGCACGGCGAAGTAAAGAAGCCTGAAACCATCAACTATAGAACCCTGAAACCGGAAACGGACGGCTTGTTCTGCGAACGCATCTTCGGACCTGTCAAGGACTGGGAGTGCCATTGCGGCAAATACAAACGCATCCGTTACAAGGGCATTGTCTGCGACAAGTGCGGCGTCGAAGTGACGCGCGCCAAAGTGCGCCGCGACCGCATGGGCCACATCGAACTGGCCACCCCGGTTTCCCATATCTGGTACTTCAAAGGGATTCCGAGCCGCATGGGCCTGATCCTCGATATTTCTCCCCGCGCCCTGGAACGCGTCCTGTACTTTGTCAACTTCATCGTACTGGATCCGGGCGAAACGGGCCTGACCAAGAAACAGCTCCTCACGGAAGCGGAATACAAGAGCGCCGTCGATAAGTACGGCAAAGGCGCTTTCCGCGCCGAAATGGGCGCCGCCGCGGTCAAGGAACTGCTCGAAGAAATCGACGTGGACAAACTCGTCACGGAACTGCGGGAAGAACTGAAGGACGCCAGCGGCCAGAAGAAGGTCCGCATCGTACGCCGCCTGGAAGTGGCGGAAGCCTTCCAGAAGTCCGGCAACAAACCGTCCTGGATGATTCTCGATGTCATCCCCGTCATCCCGCCTGATCTGCGCCCCATGGTACAGCTTGACGGCGGCCGCTTCGCAACGAGCGACCTGAACGACCTGTACCGCCGCGTCATCAACCGCAACAACCGTCTGAAACGGCTGCTGGACCTCCATGCGCCGGACATCATCGTCCGCAATGAAAAGCGTATGCTGCAGGAAGCCGTGGACGCCCTCATCGATAACGGCCGCCGCGGCCGCCCTGTCACGGGCCCCGGCAACCGTCCCCTCAAGTCCCTGTCCGACATGCTGAAAGGCAAACAGGGCCGTTTCCGCCAGAACCTGCTGGGCAAACGTGTCGACTACTCCGGCCGTTCCGTTATCGTCGTCGGCCCGGAAATGAAGATGCACCAGTGCGGCCTGCCGAAGGAAATGGCACTGGAACTGTTCAAACCCTTCGTCATGAAGCGCCTGCAGGACAATGACCCGTCCCGCAACATCCGTGCGGCAAAACGCATGGTGGAGCGCCCGACGACGGAAGTCTGGGACGTTCTGGAAGAAGTCATCAAGGAACATCCGGTCCTCCTGAACCGCGCACCGACGCTGCACCGCCTGGGCATTCAGGCTTTCGAGCCGATCCTGACCGAAGGCCGCGCCATTACGCTGCATCCGCTGGTCTGCACGGCTTACAACGCCGACTTCGACGGTGACCAGATGGCAGTCCATCTGCCCCTGTCCGTGGAAGCACAGGCCGAAGCCCGCATGATCATGCTGTCCGTAAACAACATCCTGGCCCCGAAGGACGGCAAACCTGTCGCCGTTCCGACGCAGGACATGGTGCTGGGCGCCTACTACCTGACCATCGAGAAACCCGGTGCGAAGGGCGAGGGCAAACGGTTCAGCAGCATGGACGAAGCCCTCATGGCTTACGACCGCCATTTCATCGACGTCGAAGCCAAGATCACCATCCGCATCCCCAACAAAGACATTTATCCGGAACCGAGCAATGAAGGCTACAGCCTCGTCGACACCACCATCGGCAACGCCATCTACAACGAAGCCCTGCCGACGGAACTGCGTTACTACAGCAAACGCACCGACGAGAACGGCCATGAATACTGGCACCTGGGCCAGCTGATCACGAAGAAGGAACTGGGCAAGCTGGTCGCCAAGGCACACAAGCTCTACGGCAACCTGGGCACGGCCAACGTGCTGGATATCGTCAAGAAGATGGGCTATGACAATGCCTGCAAATCGGGCCTGTCCATCGCCGTCTCCGATATCCACGTGCCGGAAGGCAAACAGGAAATCATCGCCAAATCCGAAAAACTGGTCGACAAGACCGAAGCCATGTACCGCCGCGGCCTCATGACCAACGACGAACGGTACAAAAAGGTCGTCGATATCTGGAACAAGGCAACGGACGATGTGGCCGACCTGCTGAAGGACATGAACGCCAAGGACAAGTTCAACCCCATCGCCATGATGGCTGACTCCGGCGCCCGCGGCAGTATCGACCAGATCAAACAGCTGGCCGGCATGCGCGGCCTGATGGCCGATCCTTCGGGCCGTATCATCGACCGCCCTGTAAAGGCCAACTTCCGCGAAGGCCTGACCATTTTGGAATACTTCATTTCCAGCCACGGCGCCCGCAAAGGCCTGGCCGACACGGCACTGCGTACGGCAGACTCCGGTTACCTGACCCGCCGCCTGGTCGACGTCGCGCAGGATGTCATCGTCCGCGAAGAGGACTGCGACATTTCCACGCTGGACCTGGTACGCGAACGCGCCCGCCTGGTCAAGAAGGCCCTCGGCGCCAGCGCCAAGAAGATGCGTGCCACCGTCATCGGCCGCGTCCTCGCCGCTGGTATCGTGAACGGCGAAACGGGTGAAATGGTAGCCGAAGCGGATACGAAGATCACGAACGACCTGTACAACCGCCTCATGGAAGCCAAAGTGACGGACATCAGCGTCTACACCGTCGACGAAGACGGCCAGCTGACGGAAGACCGCGAAGACATTACGATCAACATTCCGGACAGCGAAGCCAATGCGGCCATCCGCGAAATCCTTATGCATCATTATGTCGGCCGCGAAGCAGCGGAAGATGTCGTGAACGCAGCGGGCGAAATCTTCGTTAAGGCCGGCGACACCTTTACGGAAGCTGATGCGGACAAAGTCCTGAAGGACGGCACCGTAACGACCGTCTCCATCCGCAACAACGAAGTGGAAGGCATCGATGTCACGGCCATCACCGAAAACGGCGCGGAAATCGAATCCCTGGAGGAACGCATCACGGGCCGCACGCTGGCAGAAGACATTACGGATGCCGACGGCAACGTCGTCTTCCATCTGAACGACTACATTACGGAACCCATGGCGAAACAGATCGCTTCCCTGCGGGATACGGTCAAGATCCGTTCCGTACTTACCTGCAAATCCAAATACGGCGTATGCCGCAAGTGCTACGGCCGCAACCTGGCTACGGACCGCAATGTCGATGTCGGCGAAGCAGTCGGCACCATCGCGGCACAGGCCATCGGCGAACCGGGCACGCAGCTGACCATGCGTACGTTCCATACGGGCGGCGTAGCCGGTGCCGACGATATCACCCAGGGCCTGCCGCGTGTCGAGGAACTGTTCGAGGCACGCAAACCGAAACATCCGGGCATCCTGTCCGAGAACGCCGGTACGGTCCATATCGTCGAAGACAACGGCGCCAAACTGCGTAAGGTCATCGTCACGGGCAAACCGGAGGACGAAGTGGTCGAAATGACCTACCAGATCCCCTACGGTGCGAAACTGTCCGTTACGGAAGGCCAGGAAATCCAGAAAGGCGACCGCCTGACCGAAGGCTCCCTGAACCCGCACGATATTCTGCGCATCTGCGGCCTCAAGGCAACGCAGCGCTACATTGTGCAGCAGGTCCTGAGCGTCTACAAGTCCCAGGGCGTAGGTATCAACGACAAGCATATCGAAGTCATGGTGCGCCAGATGCTCCGCAAGGTACGCATCGAGGACGCCGGCGACACGAACATGCTGCCGGGTGAAGATATCGACGTGGCCGAGTTCAACGAGAACAACACCATCGCCATCGATGCCGGCAAGAAACCGGCCAAAGGCAAACCGATCCTGCTGGGCATCACGAAAGCCTCCCTGGCTACGGATTCCTTCCTCTCTGCCGCTTCCTTCCAGGAAACGACCCGTGTCCTCACGGACGCGGCCATCAAGGGCAAGGTCGATCCGCTGCTGGGCCTCAAGGAAAACGTCATCATCGGCAAACTGATTCCTGCCGGCACGGGTATGCGCCGTTATCGCGATATCGGCGTCAAGTACCTGCAGGACTGCAGCGCTGACGAAGTGCCCATCAACACGGACACGGCACGGTAAAATCTCCTGTAAAGCAAACGAAAAACGGAACCGTTTTTACAACGGTTCCGTTTTTTTTGCTGTCTGTTTTGTTTTCCGGACGGGACGGATGATCCGGTCAGTCTGTGTCCAGGTCTTCCTTCAGCAGGTCCAGGAAGGCGGAGGACGCGTCATAGGGAGCCCGGCATACCTAAATTGCACTATAGTTGTTAGTTATGACGATGCTTAAATTATACTTATTATGCATATCAGTAGTGAAAATCCATATAATTTTTATATGTCATGGCATATCGCTTGCCATTTCCTTAAAAACAGTATATTCTGTGGTTGTGTCTTTTTCGGGGCGCGGCAGCGTTGGATGTGCCGTCCGGAGGCCCGTTTCAAGGAATTTTTTCTTCGTTGGGACCGGATGAATGAAACACGTGGGAACGTGGAATAAAGGAATCGCATAAATCCATTGCTGACGGCGAAAAAAATTATGAAAAATATATTGACATGGTTTGTAAGAGATGTTACAATATCCCAGTATCACGCAGAAAGTATGCCCATTTAAGGAGTGAACAGCATGAATCTGGAAGCGCTGGCGACGGCGGCCCGCAAGGTTGTCGGCGTCAAACAGACCGGCAAAGCGCTGCAGCGGAAACAGGCCATCACCGTGTTTCTTGCAGACGATGCCGATGCCCGTCTGACCGGTCCGATCCGGACGGAATGCGAAAACCAGGGAATCGAAGTCGTTTCCTGTGAAACGATGCAGGCCCTCGGCAAAGCTTGCGGCATCCATGCAGGAGCTTCCGCGGCGGCGATACTGAAAGCCTGATAGGGACTTCGGGCAACCGGAGTTTTTATAAATACTAAATCTAATTGATAGAAAGGAGGTGCCCGATATGCCTACAATTAATCAGCTGATCCGCAAAGGCAGAGAGGTTCTGACCACCAAATCCACTGCACCGGCATTGAAAAACTGCCCGCAGAAACGCGGCGTATGCACCCGTGTGTACACCACGACCCCGAAAAAACCTAACTCTGCACTGCGTAAAGTTGCTCGTGTCCGTTTGACCAACGGTATCGAAGTAACGGCTTATATCCCGGGCATCGGTCACAATCTGCAGGAGCATTCCGTTGTTCTGATCAGAGGCGGCCGTGTTAAGGACCTGCCTGGCGTGCGTTACCATATCATTCGTGGTTCTCTGGATACTGCCGGCGTTGCCAACCGCAACCAGGGCCGTTCCAAGTACGGTGCAAAACGCGCTAAAGCCAAGAAATAATTCTTTAGCGGAAACCAACCATCACAAAGAACTTACGATTGATATAAAGGAGTGAAAAAGCATGCCGAGAAAAGGCTCTGTTCCGAAAAGAGACGTACTGCCGGATCCGGTGTACGGTTCTAAATTATTGACGAGATTCATTAACAAGGTAATGCTCGACGGCAAGAAGGGCGTTGCTGAACGCATCGTATATGATGCATTTGACGTTATCCGCGCAAAAACGGGTAAGGATCCCTTGGAAGTATTTGATGCAGCTATGAAGAACGTAATGCCTGTCCTCGAAGTACGGGCACGTCGTGTAGGCGGCGCCAACTACCAGGTTCCTGTTGAAGTCCGTGCAGAACGCAAGACCACGCTGGGTATCCGCTGGCTGGTCAACTACGCACGTCTGCGTGGTGAAAAGACCATGTGCGACCGCGTAGCCGGCGAAATCATGGACGCTGCAAACGGAACCGGCGCTGCTGTAAAGAAGCGCGAAGATACCCATAAGATGGCCGAAGCAAACAAAGCATTTGCACATTACCGCTGGTAATGGCCTGATCCTGTTTTATTTGTTTTGAGGAGGATAAAAGAGTGGGTAGATTAATTCCGCTTGAGAGAACGAGAAACATCGGCATCATGGCACACATCGATGCCGGTAAGACCACCACGACGGAACGTATCCTGTTCTACACCGGCAAGACCCATAAGATTGGCGAAGTTCATGACGGTGCTGCCACCATGGACTGGATGGTTCAGGAACAGGAACGCGGTATCACCATCACTTCTGCTGCCACCACCTGCCTGTGGAATGGCTCCCAGAAGCAGTATGAAACCCATCGTATCAACATCATCGACACCCCGGGCCACGTTGACTTCACGGTCGAAGTACAGCGTTCCCTGCGCGTGCTGGACGGCACCATCGCCGTCTTCTCCGCAAAGGGCGGCGTTGAACCCCAGTCTGAAACCGTATGGCGCCAGGCTGACGAATACGATGTTCCCCGTATGGCTTATGTAAATAAGATGGATATCGTCGGCGCCGACTTCTTCCGTGTCATGGACATGATGAAGGACCGCCTGAACGCCAATCCCGTTGCCCTGCAGATCCCGATGGGTGCCGAAGACAACTTCAAAGGCATGATCGACCTGATCCGCATGCAGGCCATCACCTATGATGATGCCCTGGGCAAGGAAGAGGAATTCACCGATATCCCCGACGAATACAAAGAGCAGGCCCAGGAATATCGTGATAAACTGGTCGAAACCGTTGCCGAAGGCGACGACGACCTCATGATGAAATACCTGGAAGGCGAGGAAATCACGAATGACGAGCTGAAAGCCGCCATCCGCAAAGAGACCTGCGCCTGCAAACTGCACCCGGTAATCTGCGGTTCTTCCTATAAGAACAAAGGCATCCAGCCCCTGCTGGACTGCGTAGTCGATTACCTGCCGTCCCCTGTGGACATCGCCCACGTCAAAGGCACCAACCCCGAGACCGGCGAAGAAGAAACCCGCCCGACCGATGACAACGAACCGTTCGCAGCCCTGGCTTTCAAGATTGCGACGGACCCCTTCGTCGGCAAGCTCGGCTTCTTCCGCGTGTATTCCGGCACCGTATCGGCCGGTTCCTACGTTTACAACTCCACCAAGGATAAACGCGAACGCATGGGCCGTATCCTGCTGATGCATGCCAACCACCGCGAAGAAATTCCGGAAGCCTACTCTGGCGACATTGCCGCCGCTGTAGGCCTGAAATACACCACCACGGGCGACACGCTGTGCGACGAAAAAGCCCCGATCATCCTGGAATCCATGGTATTCCCCGATCCGGTAATTTCCGTCGCCGTCGAACCGAAGACGAAAGCCGACCAGGAAAAGATGGGCATCGCCCTTCAGAAACTGGCCGAAGAAGACCCGACCTTCCGCGTACGCACCGATCCGGAAACGGCACAGACCATCATTTCCGGTATGGGCGAGCTGCATCTGGACATCATCGTCGACCGTCTGCTCCGCGAATTCAAAGTCGGCTGCAACGTCGGCAATCCGCAGGTTGCTTACCGCGAAACCATCCGCAAGGATGTCAAGGCCGAAGGTAAATTCATCCGTCAGACCGGTGGTAAAGGTCAGTACGGCCATTGCTGGCTGGAACTCACCCCGCTGCAGCCTGGCGAAGGCTTCAAGTTTGAAAACAAGGTCATCGGCGGTGCAATTCCGAAAGAATATATCGCCCCGATCGAAGCCGGCGTCAAGGAAGCAATGGAAAACGGCATCGTAGCCGGTTATCCGATGGTCGACATCGGCGTCACCGTTTACGACGGCTCCTACCACGAAGTCGACTCTTCCGAAATGGCCTTCAAGATTGCAGGTTCCATGGGCTTCAAGGCCGGTGCTGAAAAAGCGGATCCGGTCCTGCTCGAACCTTACATGAAGGTCGATGTGACGGTCCCCGAAACCTACATGGGCGACGTCATCGGCGACATCAACTCCCGCCGCGGCCGCATCGATGGCATGGAAGCACGCAACGGTGCCCAGGTCATCCACTCCTTCGTTCCGCTGGCCACCATGTTCGGTTACGCAACGGACCTGCGTTCCAAGACCCAGGGCCGTGGCACCTACACCATGCAGGTCGACCACTACGAAGAAGTTCCGAAGGCGATTGCCGAGGAAATCGTTGAAAAGAATAAAGGAACGAAGGATTGATTCCTGACCTTCCTTGTTCAAAAAAATTATAAATCCCAAATTCACTCACTAAGGAGGAAACAAGAATGGCAAAGGCTCATTACGAAAGAACGAAACCGCATGTCAACATCGGTACCATCGGTCACGTCGATCACGGCAAAACGACCCTGACCGCAGCAATCACGAAAGTGCTGGCTGAAAAGGGCGACGCTGAATTCATGGCATACGACATGATCGACAAGGCGCCGGAAGAAAGAGAACGTGGTATCACGATC
>ONAN01000026.1 GCA_900315805.1 uncultured Selenomonadales bacterium | reverse complement strand
ATACGCCGTCAGAGCTATTTGATGCATTCCTCGATGAAGTTTATGCTATTGAGTGTGTTTCTTGATTATAGTTGTTCAAATTCAACTTGCAATTTACCACATTTATAATTTAAGGGCATCCTTTTCAAAGGGGATTTTAAAAATGGGGAACGATAAAGAAAGGATCCTGGAACTGACCAGGACCCTCTTGGTGGATTTTTTTGAAAAGTGCGACGTCCGGCTCCTGTTGGAGCTGATGGCACCCGACATCCTCTGGCTCGGCTGGACGGAGAACATGACGGCACAGGGGAAAGAGAACGTCCTCCTTTTCTACCAGGCCGCCAAAAAGGGGAGCATGATTCCCTTCCATATGACCGGCCAGCGTTACGAAGCCAGGGAACTGGCCCCCGGCGTCTGGCTCAGCCAGGGGATGGGCGACTGCACGGCCGACACGAAGAACAAAATCCTGCTCCATGAGTACCAGCGGTGTACCTTCATTTTCCGCCGCACGGCCGGGAACGCCCCGCGGGAATGGGAAATCATCTATCTGCACCAGTCCATTGCCTACAAAGGGATGGAAGCGGATGAATTCATGGCGTTCGAAAAAGGCCTCTCCACGTACCGCAAGCTGCGGAATTTCGAGGTTGGCACGGCTTCGAAAACGGACCGTGAACAGCTCCTGAAGGCAGTGACTTCCCTTTTTCAGGGGCTTCCGGAAAAACTCCAGGAAACCTTGGTCTTTTTATCCCACATCCAGCCGTTTTCTTTGGCGACGGCCCGCTTTTACCAGAGCGATTTCCCGGACAAAACGACCCTCCAAAAGGAATACGGGGTCCTTGTCCCCCTTCTTTTTACAGCCAGTCCCGATACGTATACGTTCCATCCGTTGCTGCAGCAGATCCTGCAGCAGCGCTCCCACCGCCTGTCCTCTTCCATCCGTTCGTTAATGCGCCGTAAGGCGGCCCTGTGGCATTTGCAGGAAGAGAATTGGGACGCCGCTTTCGTCGAAGCCCGGAAAATGGTGGAAAAGGAAGGGGACATCCTGCTGGAAGCCACCCACCGGGGCGGGTTAAGGCTTCTTTCCCATTATGCGCCGGATGTCGTCCTCAACACGGCCCGGAAAATTCCCCTGCCGGTCAAACTGAACCATATGGACGCATACCTGCAGATACTGCTCTATGTCGTACTGAACCTGGAAGCATCCGAAGCCGAAGAGGGACTGGAAACCTTTATGGCGGATGTGCCTGCCTCCTACGCGTACCGGCCTTATGACGAAATCGCCTTCTGGATTCTGGAAGGAGCTCTCGCCGTACCCAACCTGGAGGCCATGCTGCCCTCCTTCCAGAATGCGGCCGCCGTGGCCCAAAAACACCTGGTGAAGCTGCCCCGGGAATATTTTACCGTCGTCACGCGGGGCGTCTGCAGCCTTTTGACCCTCTATTACCGCCGCCGTGGTTGCTTGCAAGAAAACTGCGCCACCCTCAAAGAAATTTTCGAAGCATGCGGCAAAGCCATCCAGGATGTGGCTGTCACTCTCTGGAAGACCATTCTGGACGGAGAGTACGCTTATCTGACCGGCAAGCTCGATGTAGCGGCCTCCCTGATGGGCAGTTTCCTCCAGACGGATTTCGAAACGCCAGATGAACAGGAAGGGGGCTGTGTCGCCATGTTCCTGATGCCCCGTATCCTCGCCTTCCAAGGCAAACGGTCCACGGAAGAATGCCGCAGAATCAGCAACATCTTCCGGCGATTGACGAGCAAGGCGGAAACGCCTTTGTGGGCAGACAATCTGCAGATCATCGCCGCCTATCTCTGCAGTACCGCCGAAACGCCGCTGGAACGGATACAGGAGGAGCTGGACCATCTGGTCACCATGCCCCATTATCCGGCTGTCGAACCAATGCGCCGCACGACACGCCGCCAGCTGCTGCTGCAACTGGGCAAGTATTCCACCATCACGTTTACTGAAGAAACGCCGCCCCCCCTGCCGGCGGACTATACCTCCCAGAAGAACCGCCTCTACGACAACATCATCCTGGCGGCAGCCGAAGATAAGCTCGGCAATAGCAAGGCAGCCATGTCCCTCATCCGCAAAACTCTCCTCGAAGCCAAGGCGGACAAGGTAATCCTTCCCTTTGCGGAACACCGGGAATTTCTGGGTCCCTATCTGCAGGAGCTTGCTTTCGACCCCGGCCTGGGCAGGATTGCCGAATCAATCCTGTCCCTGAAGATGCACAAGCTCCGCACCGAAGCGTTCCAAACCGTGCTGTTGACGAAACGGGAACAGGCCTTTGTGAAATGCATCGTTGCCGGCAAGACCAACCGGGAAATTGCCGACAAGTACTGCCTGGCCGAAGTGACCGTCAAAAAGACGATGTCCCGGATTTACCAAAAGTACGGTGTCACGAACCGGACCGGCCTGCTCGCGGCCCTGCTGGGCCGCTGAAACGGCGGCCGGAGCGGCACGCGGGTCGTCCCCGGTCCGGGAACAGGCCCCGGCCCCGCCGGATACCGATTCAAAATAATAAGCGGAAAGCCGCCATGGCTTTCCGCTTATTGTTTATGCTGCATTACAGGGTGATTTGGGAAAACACCTTCCCGATGGCATCATGAATCACCAAATCCGCCCGGTCGTCGACGCTGGTTCCGGACTTGTTCACGAGCACCAGCTTGTGCCCGTTGTAGTAGCGGACAAGGCCCGCCGCCGGATACACGACGAGCGAAGTCCCGCCGATGATGAGCATGTCGGCGTTGGCAATGTAGTTCACGGCCGCCTGGAGCACGTCGTAGTCGAGGGATTCCTCGTAGAGCACCACGTCGGGTTTGACGCGGCCGCCGCAGGCGTCGCACACGGGCACGCCGGGGGCGTCCTTCACGTAGTGCACGTCGAAGGCTTTGCCGCAGTTTTCGCAGTAGTTGCGGAGCACGCTGCCGTGCAGTTCCAGCACGTTTTTGCTGCCGGCCGCCTGATGCAGGCCGTCGATGTTCTGCGTAATCACGGCGCGCAGCTTGCCGGCCCGCTCGAGCTCGGCCAGCTTCAAATGGGCGGCGTTGGGCTTGGCGTCCAGGTAGAGCATGCGCGATTTATAGAAGTCGAAGAATTCTTCGGGCCGTTCTTCGTAGAACGTGTGGCTCACAATCACCTCGGGGGGATACTTGTACGTTTGGTTGTACAGGCCGTCGGTGCTGCGGAAATCGGGGATGCCGCTCTCCGTCGACACGCCGGCGCCGCCGAAGAACACAATGTTCTGCGACTCCCGGATCCAGTCGTTCAGCTTGGCAATTTTTTCGTCCATGAGCCACCACCCTTTCTTACAATCAGATTGTGCGGATGTAATGGTTGACCAGGTCCGCCAATTTCCCTTCGTACGTACCGAGATGCTTTTCCACGGCGGCACGGATGCCCAGGGGATCCTTGTCCTTTTCGCCCGGGCCGGCGAGGATGCGGTCGTACGAGGTGGCGAAGGCAATGCCCGCCGGGTCGGCCGGGAACAGTTCCTCCCTGGCCGGTACGGGCCGGTCAATGCGTTCGGCAATGCTGGCCAGCAGCGACGGTTCCGTTTCCGCGACGGTCTGGAGCGCTGCGAGCCAGAGCACATTCGTGAGCTTGAAATTGATTTTGCGGTTGAAACTCTTCGTGACATCTTCCAGGTCATCGAACGCCAGGGCCGTATTGGTGAAGCTGAGGCGGTAGTCGAAGGCTTTGGCGATGGCGGCGTGGAGTTTCAGGTTGCGGTCCAGTTCGTCCTTGACGACGACGGCGTCGACGCAGAGCGTGTCGAATTTGACGGCGGCGCGTTTCAGCTCGTTGGCCACAAAGTAGTGTTCCTGGGGCGTCATGGCCTTGTCGCAGTTGGACATGTCGACTTCGAAGTCGCGGTCCCACGGCGTGTCGGACAGGTAGTCCTTGTACATTTTCTGCAGGAACATGATGGCCTGGCCGTATTCCAGGACCATGCGGTGCAGGGAGATTTCCTCGAAGGTGAGCTTGTCGTCGCCCAGCTTGAATTCGGCGTCCAGGTAGGACTTGTCGATGGCTTCCTTGAAGTCGCGGTCCAGTTCGCCGAACTTTTTCTGGACTTCGTCGTCCGTCAGCTGCTCGACGGAGCGGTCGACGCGGTCGCTGCAGTCGATGCCGACGCCGCTGTAATCGTACAGCAGGGCCTTCACGACATCGCCTTCTTCTTTGAGGGCTGCCGCGTTGGCGGACCAGCCGCCTTTATAGCCCGAGGACAGGACGCTCCACGTGGCGGCGTCCATGGGTTCCAGGAAATTGCGGTGCAGGGCCGTGCTTTCGGCCGGCGTGAAGTCGACCAGGACGGGCTTGATCTGCTTGTGTTCGAACAGGACCGGCAGCTGGCTGTTGATGACGCCCAGCCAGTCGCTGAAGGCCACGCTCACGCCGCTGACGCCGCACGAAGACGGGGCTGCCCAGCTGACGAGACGGCGCACCAGGGCCGCGTTGTTCGGGATGAGCGGGAAAAAGCCGACCTGGACCTTTTTGGCCTTCGGGTCATCGACGGCTTCGAACGCCGCCCCCTTCCACTGGGCCGCATGTTCGGCCTTCGCGGTGCAGACCACGGCCACTTTACGGCCTTCCGCTGTATTCACCAACGCCAGATAACCGTCGGGAATCACCGAAAAGGAAGGCGCGACGACCTCCCCTTTCGCTCCCATCAGTTTCTCTGCGAAATCTTTTTTAATTGCCATATCGATGTGTTCCTCCCGTATATGTTATAGTTCTTTCATTACCTGTTGAATTTCCGTTTTCACCATATCGGTGCTGATGCAGTCCACGCAATCCGTCTTGGTGCAGCGCGACGGCCCAATGCAGGTATGCTTGCCGGAGCAGGGCACGTGCCCGCTCACCGTACGGCTGACCGCACAGGCAGCCCGGTAGATTTCGGGGGAATTGTGCGTAAAGATCGTAATGACCGGGCACCCGGCCACTGCCGCAATGTGGGCCGAGCCGGTATCGAGGGTGAGCAGCAGTTTCATGCGGCGGAACAGGGCAATCAGTTCGGTAAGGGAAGTCTTGCCTGCCACATCGAGTGCCGCTTCCGGATGCTTCATCTGCCGGATAACCTCGGCAATCCGCGGTTCCTGGGAAGGAATGCCGGTAATGACGATGCCTGCCCCGTACGTTTCCACGAGCCAGTCCGCCACCTCGGCAAATTTCCGGGTCGGCCAGTCTTTGGTTTTCGTCGTGGTTTCCACACTAAAGGCGATTTTCTCTTTATACCCCTGAAGCGGGACCAGCAGTGCCTCTGCCTTGTCCAGTTCCGCTTTGGTGGAAGGCCGCACGGTAGGCGGAATGAATTCTTCCGAGTCGTCCCGGAAATAATCCCGGATCAGGCGCTGGAAGCTCTCGCTCATGCTGTGTTCCCGATAGTCCCAGGGTTTCCGGAAATGCAGGTCTTCCGTATAGAAATATTTTTCCCAGCCGAGTTCCCAGCCCAGTGCCCGTTCCATGCTCAACCGGATGGGGATCCGGGCAAACCATTTCATGAGCGTGACCCGCTCCCGCGGATCCAGGGAAATCCCCAGGTCATACTGTTCTTTGGCCAGCTGTTTTCCGATGCGGTACACATCCATGTAGCCGCCGCCGCTTTTATAAGTATACGGGATAATGCGGTCGATGCCGCTCAACAGTCCCGCCGCGCCGGCCAGATCATCCTTCACAAGGTAATGGATTTCCGCTTCCGGATACTGCTGCCGTAAGACAGGAATCACCGAGGCCGACATGAAGATATCGCCTAAATGCATGATTCCGTCCAAAAAGATTTTATAGTGTCCAGCCATCGATTTTCACTCTTTTCCACACATACGCTGTTTAAATTTCCTGGTAGTACAACGCTTGAATATGACGGCCTAACCGGAAAAGCTGACAGAGCAGTTTCTCCTGCAGGCTTTTTTGCCCATACAATTCCCGGATCTGCCGGTCTTTGAGCCGCTTTACGATTTTGGAGTCCAATTTATGCCGTTTGGGAGAAATTTCATCGATCAGTGAGCGGGCAGCCAGTGCTTTATCCACCTGGATGAAATCAAAATCCGTCGTATAGAACGTGATATAGCAGAGTTTTTGATAAATGGCCCAGGCGTCAATCTCAAATCGCAGCGGCGTCTGCGCTTTCAATATATTGGCCGCCGCCTGCCGGTTAATCACATATCCATGCCCGGTGGACCCTGCCAGCGCATGGAGGATCCGTTTTTCCGAATCCAGCCGGAAGACCGGATGCACATGGCCCCGGATGCGATGCAGGCTCAAAACGGTTGGTTTGTCCTGCCCTGCCATGAACCGTTGAATGGCAGGAATTGCCCTGACAAACTCCCTGGTCAGGCGGGCGTCATCTTCGAATATGAAGATATACGGCTCGCTGCTGCGCAGCAGCTGTTTGTAGATCTCCAGATGCGACAACGCACAGCCGATTTCCCCTAGCGTCAGGAGCCCGTCTGCCTGAGAAACTGTATTTAGTTCTTGCTGGGAAAGTTCATCCCCCATAATCGCTTCAAAAAAGTTTGGCTGCAGCCCTAAGGCAGCAAAATTCTCCTCGACCGACTTCCGTCTGGCAGGAGCCTTTGAAGAACTGATGATGGAATGGTACATGGTGGTCATGAAATCTTCCTCTTACTCCCCGTTTGGACTTAATATATATCATACCTTAAGCAAAGATTTTTTGCCACTGTTATTCGCTTTGCCGTACGCCGTTTCGGGACATCGTCCCCTTTACGGTTTCAGCAAACGGGTTTCTCCCTGCCGTATCGCAGCCAGGGCGACGCCCAGCATCGCAAAGAACAATCGGTCGTTATACCGGCCGAAGAAGCTGTTATCGACCATCCCGTGCACGGAAATGGCGATCCAGACCCAAAGCATGGCATAAATGTAATGGTTATCCGGCTGCGTCCGAAGGGCCCGCAGCAGCACATACAGCACGGAAAGCATAAAGAGCACGAAGCCGCCGCCGCCAAGGACACCGGCCCCGGAGAAGAAATTGGCGATATTGTTATGAGGCAGGGACAGCTTCGGTTCCCTGGCTCCCTTCAGCATATAGTGCGCCCGATACACCTCATTCCATCTTCCGATTCCTACACCATATAATGGATGGTCCTGCCACATATGATACGCGGACGTTAATAAAAGGACCCGTTCGGGATCATACTTACGGTTCAAATAATTCACCGTTACCCCGAAGACGACGGCACCCGATAACACAAATACGAGCGCCAGCGCAGAAATCTTTTTCAGGCCGCTGAGATGCGTATGATTTAAAAACAGCGCGCAGAATGCGAACACGGCACCTAACAGGAACCCGGCAATGCCCCCGCGGGACCGCGTTAACAAGATGGCTCCTACGGCCAACACGCTGGTTACGATAGAAAGTACCGTAAGCACTTTTTCCCGCGCAGGGGATTCCCTGTGCACATTTTTTATCAGGTAAACCGTGTTCAGCAATAAAAACGGTAAAATGGATTCCATCACCATGGCAAGGTGATTGGGGGAAGCAAAGGGACCGTATATCCTCTTGATGGCATGAACCTTCCAAATTTCCTGTATCACCACGGTATTCAACACATTCGTTCCCGCAACAATTCCCCACTGAATCGCGGGTAAAATGGAGATATCCCGCTGCAGCAAAAAGAATAAAACCCACATGGGGATGGAATAGGCCAAAAACTTATATGCCACGCGCATGGAAGCGGGGTCTCCCGATAAATAGGAAGCTAACGAGACGCCTCCGATGAAAAGGAAATACGCCACAATGCAACAAGTGGGGAAAAACGATACTTTTTTATTTAATTGAAAGCGTCCCCATACAATAACAAGTACCGCCAAACCTGCGCTGATGCTGTATCCTGCATTCCATTTGGTACTGCACAAAAAGAAAAAGAATACATTGCTGATAAACAGCAGCAGATACTTCCATTTCTTTTCCATTGACACTATATGCCTCCCGCGAACGTCAAACCAATTCCCCAAGGGCCGTATGGCCCGGAACCAGTCCCTGGAAATCCTACAATATAATATAATAGAAAATTATATCATGATTTTTTGTTGAAAGTCCAGTGCTTGATTGGAAACAAAAACGACGCGGGCCGGGGAATTTCCCAAGTCCGTGTCGTTAAGGTATAAGATGTTCTGTTTTTCGGGTGCGCCAAGGAAAGGAACGTTAGAACTTCCAGTTGATCCCGGCCCGGATGTCGTAGGTGCGTTCGAAGTCGTTGCCAATGTAGCGTTCGGCGTCGAAATACATGTAGTTGTTTTTGCCGCTCTTCAGGCTGTAACCGAGGCCGACCACGCCCCAGGTGCCGCTCTGGCTGCCTTCGTCGGTGTAATGGTCTTTTTTGTACGAGGTCGTGACATCGTAACCGTCCAGGAATTCGTGGAGCAGCGATGCTTTCAGGTACAGTTTGCTGTCGTCTTTGGCGTCGAGTTTTTTCACCAAATCAAAGCCGACGCGGCCGATGAGGCTCCAGTCGTGGTCTGCCGAGACGGACAGGTCCTGGGAGTCGGTGTAGTCATAGCCGCCGACGTAGCTCAGCTGCAGCTGGGCCTGGGGCACCCAGAACCACTTTTCGTCCAGCTTGAGTTTATGGCCGTATTCCGTCGACAGGTTGGCCACGTTCTGGTGGTAGTCGCCGCTATACCGGGTGCCTGCCAGGTGGTCGACGGCGGTGTAGTCCGTCTTGACGCGGTGGAACTTCAGGTAGTTGTCCCAGTAGGCGTGGCTGTCCTCTTTCCAGAGGGGCTTACGGGCCATCTTTTCTGCCGAAGGATAATACTTGTGCGTATCGTACAGGTTGAGGGCGAAATCGCGGATCTTCAAATCGCCGCCGTAGCCTTCCCAGCTGCCGCTTTCCCTGCCATAGGACAGGGATGCGCTGAAGCGGTGTTTGCGTTCGTCGTTCTGGCGGGAGACGGTCGCGTAACCCAGTTCATAGGTGTTGCCGTCCACTTCGCCGACGCCGTCGACGCCCAGGTTGCGGTAGATCAGGCGCGCCCAGGCGCCGCGGTCCCCTTCGTCGGAAAAGTACTGGCTCTGGCCGCTCCGCTTGGTGAAGGTGTCCAGGTCGGTCACGTAGCGCCACACGATATCCCTGGCCCGGCCCGGCGTCACGGTGCCGTCGTTGATGTCGTCGATGGATTTCACCAAGTAGACGTTCTGCGGGTCGTCGTAACCGTCGTAGTAAAGGGACTGCACTTCGGCGCTCGTCGGTTTGCGCACGCCGTCGGTCGGGTCGCCGTTGTAGGCATTGTTATACGCATCCGTGTTGAGCGGATCCGACGCCACATCGCGGTACTCGACCGTGAAGGCATCGCGGTAGATGCCGTTCGTCGTGTACCCGATGACCTTGCCGTGGCGGAATTCGTTCCGGGAGTCGCTGACCACGGCGAAGCGGATGGCATCGCCGGGCTCCATCTGCGCGTCCAGGCGCGGCAGGTTCTTGACATCCAGGTTGATTTCGTTGGCCGTCCCGTGGTTTGCATACACCATGTCGCTGTTCGAGCCGTCGGCAAAGTCCAGGTCCATATGGAACGTATCGGCGTTCTGCAGGTTTTCCACTTCGAGCGCATCGCCGCCGTTCAGGAAATAGACGTGGCCGTGGCCTGTCAGGTTCGTAATGGACGACGATTTCGTCATGAGCCAGGGCACGCCTTCGCCCAAGTTGATGTCAATTTCGCCTTTCCGGAAATGGCGGAGGCGGTCCAGCGCTGCCTCGGAGAGCGCTTTATATTCATTATATTCCGCGTCAAGGTCGTTTCTTGCATACTCCAGTTCCTGCTGGATCATCTGTTCATACTGCTCTTCCGTATAATACTGAAGTATTTCATCCTTGTACGGCTCATACCAGGAAAGCACCTCGGCCTTCTTGGCCTGCCAGGCGGCATCCCAGACTTCGGAAGAGGCCCCGTGCTCTATGGTCCGTTCCGCCTGCCGCACTTCCGGGCGTCCCAGGCTGGCACTGCCTTCCAGGGAACTGCCGGGGGCAAAGTCAAGGTTGACCTTGCCGCCTGTATTCACGACGGTCGGCAGCGTTTCCGCATCGGCGACGGATGCTTCCGTATACAGGGGCTGGAAGGCCTTGATATCGCCTTTCATGGTCAAATTGCCTCCGCTGCGGGGCACTACATCGACGAGTCCCGCATCGAACGCAACCGCATTGCCGCGGATCGTGCTCTGCTGCCCGTAGTCCAGCAGGATATGCGACTGCTGCTTTTCACTTTGCCCCGAAGCGTTCAGGGCATCTTTTCCCGTCACGGTCAACCGGCCGCCGAAGAGCACGCGGCCGCCGCTTTCCGTGCGCACGCCCGTGTCCCGGTCCATGCGGCCCAGCACCTGCTCCACGCCGTCTTCCGCAGTGGTTTCCATCATGACGAGGCCGTCCTTCGCCGCCCGGATACCCGTACCGTCCAGATCCGGCAGCGTTTCCGCCCCGTTGGTTCCCGTAATGGTCACGATGTTATCTTTGCCGGCTTTCAGGCGCACTTCGCCTTCTTCCGCCGCGATTCCGTCTTTCTGGACCGTGACGAGGTTGCTGCCGCCGGCGTTCAGGTACACGCCCTTTTCCGTGTCAAAGCCGCGGTTATACAGCCCGTCGATGCCGATATAGCCTTGCAGCACATTATCCTTCGAGGCATCGAGTTTCACGCGCGAAACACTCTCGGACAGGATCAGGGCAGGTTCTTCGTGTGTGTTTTGCTTAAGATGACGCGCAACCTCTTCGTCGGTCTGGGTCAGGATGTTGTACCCATCCGGTGCAGACAGCACCACTTCGGCATATCCGAACGGTACGACCCAGTCGTCCAAATGCTTCATGTGGTCGCCATATTTGAAATAGGCCGCATAAATGGCGTTGCCGCCTTCGACTTCATTGTTGCCGTGATCCGTATGGACATGGACCTTGCCGTAATTGGCCGCCTTGATCCCCATACCGCCGGACTTGATGATATTGCCTTCGCCGGCATTCATGGTGACGCTTGTCAGCTTGTCTTCGTTCACATCGGGAGTCCCGCCGTGAACACTGAACATGTCATCGTTGTTGGCACACACAGCGGAATAGTAGTAGTAGGGTGTCGTGTCGGTGACGATGTTCTGGTGCCGCGCGTTCATGATAAGGGTGCCGTTGTAATCGGCGGTCGCTCCCATGGCGCCGCAATAGATTTCATTGTTCCAGCCGGCATCCATCGTAAGCGTGGAGCCGTCGGTCAGTTTAGGCAGCCACTCCGGCTGCGGATTCAGACTTCCTCTGCTGCTTTTCAGGAAATTATCATCGCCGCAGGCGACGGCGGCGAAATTCCCAACCCGGAGGATGTTGCTGTGGCCGGCCGTCACGGTTGTGTCCGACCCGTAGAAGGATATGATGCCGTTCAGGCTCGAGTTCAGTTCATTGTCATGCCCTGCCTCCAGCGACACGTTGCCCCGTTCATCGGCGAAAATGGCCGCACTCTGCTGATAGCGACTATAGTTGATGGGGCGCTTATGCGTGGCCGTCCCGGCCGTAATCTTGTTATCGTTGGCGGCCTTCAGGTTGACATCGGAATAGATAAAGGAAACAACGCCGTGCCGCCCGCCTGTTACATTGATGCTGCCGTTTTCGGACGTAATATTCAGGACCGGATGGTTGTCCGGGTCCATGGGTCCTGTCGTAAGGTCAAGCCCTTCCGCCTCGACGCAGCCCTCATAGGCCGCATCGCCGAAGCCGTTATAATCCGCTGCATGGCTGGTGAAGGTTGCATCCTGCCCCGCGGTTACCGTCATGGCTCCCTTGTTGCCCAGGAACAGGCCATTTTCCTTGCCTTCCATCTTCAAGGTATTGGCTGCCGTAATCGTGCTGGTATCCGCTTTCCCGCCGCTGGGCCAGTAATCGGAATTTTCCAATCCGCAGTCCCCCTGGCCGACCAGATCGATATCCTTGGCTTTCAGCGTCAGGACGCCCTTGCCATCGAGCCGGATGCCGGTCACGCCGCCCTTGGCAGATAAGGTGTCTCCCGCTTCCAGGGACAGATTCCCTTTCCGCACATAGACGGCCGTGCCGGACTCGCTGGAATACTCCAACGACCCCTGGCTCGCCCGGTATACCGGGTGGTACGACACGTTGATGGATTCCGCCGCCGCCGTGCCGCCCAGGCAGAATGATGCTGCCGCGCCAAGCAGTGCCATTGTGATGTACCGGTTTAATCTCGTTCTGTTTCGTGTGGTTCGTTTCATCGTACCCCATCTCCCTCTGTAAACACAAAAACCGTCCTAGCAGTCTCATCCTCCAAGATGTACTGCTCAGAACGGCCGCAATTTACAATTTACCGTTGTCCAAGTTTGGTCCGAATGCTTTCCCGAATGCCTTGTCATTTTGTGTCATCCTCTTGTTTGCCCGGCAATCGTCTTGACAGGATTGCTTCTTTCAAAACTGGTGTGTTGGTGCAAAACTTTCCTCATACTATATTTTAGCACCCTAAAAGATATATTCTATTATACGAAAGTATATAGATTCGCCTATTTTTTTGCATAAAATAATGGTTTTCCTGCATAAGGCCGTTCAAAAGGTATACAAGGGATAAAATGGGGGGGCAGGGGGGACTTTTCTTCAATACCTAAGGCAGGTGGCCCTTTTCCCAATACGGTGCAGTTGCTCCTATTTTGGGAAAAGGGCCACCATGCCTTCATATCAGGAATGTGGGATAAATAAGGCTCCTGCCCGCTTATTGCGGGGTTAAAAAGGGGCACCATGCCTTTCTGTCAGGAATGCGGGATAAATAAGTTCCCTGCCCGTTCATTTGGAAACAAAAACGACGCGGGCCTGGGAATTTCCCAAGTCCGTGTCGTTAAAGTATAAGATGTTCTGCTTTTCGGGTGCGCCAAGGAAAGGAACGCTGGAACTTCCGTCAGAATTTCCAGTTGATCCCGGCCCGGATGTTGTAGGTGCGTTCGAAGTCGTGGCCTACATACCGTTCGGCGTCGAAGTACAGGTACTGGTTTTTGCCGCTCTGCAGGCTGTAGCCGAGGCCGAAGACACCCCAGGTGCCGCTCTGGTCGCCGTCGTCGGTATAGCGGTCGTTCTGGTAGGATGTCGTCACATCGTAGCCGTCCAGGAATTCGTGGAGCAGTGAAGCTTTCAGGTACAGCTTACTGTCGTTCTTGGCGTCGAGTTTCTTCACCAGGTCGAAGCCGACGCGGCCGATGAGGCTCCAGTCGTGATCCGCCGAGACGGACAGGTTCTGGGAGTCGGTGTAGTCGTAGCCGCCGACATAGCTCAGCTGCAGCTGCGCCTGGGGCACCCAGCTCCATGCCTCGCTGAGTTTGTTTTCCCGGCCGTATTCCGTCGACAGGTTGAACACGTTCTGGCTGTAGTCGCCGTCAAATTTGGTACCGGCAATGTGGTCCACGGCGCTGTATTCGGTCTTGACGTGATGGTACTTGAGGTAATTATCCCAGTAGCTGTGCGTGCCCTGTTTCCAGGCCGGTTTTTGGGCCATCTTTTCCGCGCTCGGGAAATACTCATGCGTATCGTACAGGTTGAAGGACAGGTCACGGACCTTCAGGTCGCCGCCGTAACCTTCCCAATTGCCGCTTTCCCGGCCGTAGGCCACGGAGGCACTGAAACGGTGCTTGCGTTCGTCGTTCTGGCGGGATACGGTCGTGTAGCCAACTTCGTACGTGTTGCCGTCGATTTCGCCTACGCCGTCAACGCCCAGGTCACGGTACTTGTAGCGGATCCAGCCGCCCTGGTCGGCGTCCGGCGTAAAGTACTGCGACTCGCCCGTGCGGTTCGTGAAGGTGTCCAGGTCGGTCACGTAGCGCCATACGATATCCCTTGCCCGGCCCGGCGTCACTGCGCCGTCGTTGATGTCGTCGATGGATTTCACCAGGTAGACGTTCTGCGGATTGTCGTAGCCGTCGTAGTAAAGGGACTGCACTTCAGCACTCGTCGGTTTGCGCACGCCGTCCGAGGTATCCCCGTTGTAGGCATTGTTATACGCATCCGTGTTGAGCGGATCCGATGCCACATCGCGGTACTCGACCGTGAAGGCATCGCGGTAGATGCCGTTCGTCGTGTACCCGACGACCTTGCCGTTGCGGAACTCGTTTTGGGAATCGCTGACCACGGCGAAGCGGATGGCGTCGCCTGGATCCATCTGCTGGTCCAGGTCGTGCAGGTTCTTGACGACGAGGGTCTGCTCATCCGGCGTGCCTTCGTTGATGTAGAGCATATCACTGTCGGAACCGTCGCCGGCGTTGAGGTCCATGACGAAGGTCTGGCGGCCGGAAAGCGTGCCGATTTCCAGTGCATCGCCGCCATTTTCGAAGTACACCGTGCCGCCGGTGCCACCGAGGGTCGTCACGGCGGACGAACCGGTCATATCCCACAGGGCGCCGTCGTTCAACTTGATGTTGACTTCGCCTACCGCATCAGCCGCATTCGACTCAAACTGCTGGAGCATGGTGTCTTTATTGTATGTATTTTTATAATTCGGAAGGAAGAACTGGTTCCAGTCCTCTTCAAACTGGTTTTTTTCTTCATCGGTCAGCGTATGCCCTGCGTACTCTTCATACCACGAAAAATACAAATCGTGCAAATGCTGCAGGGCGCTTTCCAGTTTCTCGTCAAACGTGGCTTTGCGCTTTTCCAACAAGGTTTTGGCATAGCGGCGGCCCGTATCGGCAATACCGGTCATGCTGCTCCCGGCGGACAGTTCCACATTGGCCGTACCACCGGAAGACAGATCGGCCCATGCCTTGTTGACTACACCGTAGTATCCCTTCAATTCAAAAGCAGGCATCTGGTCAAAATCCGCCAGGGAAATCTGTTCGTCGGCGCCATAGACATTTCCTGTGAAAACCATTTTGCCGCTGTTCTGCGGTGTTACGTTGACAGTTCCCTCATTGAGGCCGTATACATCGCCCGTAATGGAACTGTTGCCGTCGTAATTGACCTGAATCGTGCCGCCCACAGGATCCTGGTCCCTGGAGTATTCCCACTTTTCCGTCCGCAAGGCGGCCTTATTTCCTTCAATCACGGACTGTCCTGTCACCGTAATCCGGGACGTGCCGCCAGCCATAATGTCCACCGCCGTACCTTCGGCACTGATATAGTTGGTCCCTTTGGGAGACTCTATCGTAATCTGCCCGTTCTGTTCTGCCCGTGCGGCATATTCCTTGCCGCGGACCTCGTTATCCCCGGTGTCGGCCTTCATGGACACTTCGCACTTGTTTTGGGCCGCAATGGCCGTTCCCTCGCTTGTTACGCTGTTATTGCCTTCCTGCGTATGCATGCTGACGAACTCCTGGGCCGTCCCGTTAATGCCGTACATGCCGCCGTACACGATATTGTCACCATGGACAGCTTCCAGATTGACGTGGGAACCATTTTCTTCCAAATCCATGCCGTAGGAACTGGCCCGGACAATGTTATCATGCTGCGCCTTCAGACTGATGAGACAGTCCGGAGCAGAATACCCCAGCAGGATACCGGTTCCTTTTTCCGATGATTCCGAAGTGCCGAATTTGGCTGGAAAGATTTCCACAATATTCCGCTGACTGTCCAGCAGGATCTGGCTTCTGTCATCCAAAGCCTGGATACCTTCAAAATTCGATGAAATCCCGTTCGTATTCTTTCCATACTTTTCCAGCGTCTGTTTCGCCGATTCCGTGTTGATATCAGCCACAATCCGGTTCTCTCCATTCGGCGCCGAAAGGGAAATGACGGAATCATCGCCGCCCGAATAAACGCCGACAAACATTGTAACAGGAGAAGAAGGATCCACATAGATCGTATTATTGCCGTTTTTAGCCGTAACGTAGATGTGCGAAGTCAGGGGAGAATGGTATCCCCTGCCCGCTACTAATGCAGTATGGAAACCTGTGGAATTCGACTTGATTAGGAAATTGTTGTCCTTTTCCGCCGTAATCGTTGCATCGCCATAGGTTTCTACAATAAAGCACTCCGAAGATGTCGAGGTTCCTTCCCCCTGCAGGGTATTGTTGATGCCTTCGATTTTAATATTGGATCCGGTACCGCCCCTGACCACATAATAACCGTGCATTTCCCGCGTCGGATCCGGTTTCACCATAAAAATGTTGTCGCCCTTCAACGCCTGGGCCGTAAACTGGCAATCGTTCCAGACAGCGGCGCCATAGGAGAATTCCGTGCCGGCATTCTCCATAGTGATGCAGTTGTTCCCATTCGTGGCAATCATCTCTGCGGAAGAACCTTTCTCTGTAAGGTTGAAACCGTAATTATATCCGTACTGAACGTCAGGATCGTAGTAATGGGTGCCATCGGCCTGTTCCTTTCCCACCATGGATACAGTGACATTTTTCCCTTTCAAAGAAACCTTGGATCCTGTCTGTACCCTAACAACATTCGACTGGGAACTATACCCTTTGTAGAACGGAATGATTAAATTATAGGATCCGTCGCGGTTCGCCGGTGCCACTTCGTCGGCCAGGTTCAAATGGACATCGCCGTCCGCCGAATTTATCGTGATGCTGCTCTTGTCCCGTGCCGTCAGCACATTCGACTTTTTGTAGTTTTTGTCCTCTGTACCGCGCATGAAGTTGTCATCCGTAAGGACCGGGTTCCCGATGGATGTAATGGACACGCCCTTGGTGCCGTCAATGTCGAATTTGGCGGCAGCACTGCCATCCGTCTTAATTACGCTGTACCCATAGGTATTGTGCCCGTTCACGCAGCCCGAGGCGCTGATCACCGGCGCCGTCATAGAAATGACAACCTTGTCGTCGGAAATCGTCTGCGTGCCTGCCCCAGTCTGGCTCCGCCAGGTCAAAAGCGGGCCGCCGTCATGAACCTGGGCATCGGTAATTACATAATGTTCTTCAAAGGCAGAAGCTGTTCCGGTCATACCGAAAGAGACCGTAGCTCCAATCAACGCCAGTGTTACCAACCGGCCAAGCCGTTTCTGTTTTTCATTTGTAAAGCGTGCCATCCCTCATCTCTCCTTTTTAATACACCCTTATATGTTTTTACATTTCTGCAATCGTTGCCTGAATCTACATCCGGGAATCAGAACTTCCAGTTAATCCCGGCCGTTTTCCGTCGACAAATTGAATACGTTCTGGCTATAGAATTCCACCCTACAAGTAATAAGTTTATACATTGTTCTTTCTTGTTTATAATTTTAACACCCGCAAATATAAATTCTATTATACGAAAGTATACGAAATTCTACGTTTTATTACAGGAAACTGCATGTTTGTTGGTAAAAAACGGTCAAAAAAGTATACATGGGATAAAATAAGGCAGGTGGCCCTTTTCTCAATACGGTGCAGTTGCGTGCGGCAGGGGGGAACTTTTCCATTACGGTGCAGTTGCTCCTATTATGGAAAAGTTCCCCCCATGCCTTCATGTCAGGAATGCGGGATAATGAGGGCTCCCTGCCCGTTCATTTGGAAACTAAAAACGACGCGGGCCAGGGAATTTCCCAAGTCCGTGTCGTTAAGGGATAAGATGTCCTGTTTTTCGGGCGCGCCAAGGAAAAGAACGTTAGAACCTCCGTTAGAACTTCCAGTTGATCCCGGCCCGGAATGTCCACGCAGGGCACGATACAACATTTGCGGTTTACACCGTGTTCCGGATTTCCCGATGTATGCACAGGGTTATCCACAGATTTCCGTTTTATCCACAGGCGTTTTCCACCGTTTTTGCAAAATATCGGGAGTTTTACGCCATTTTCCTCCCTTGTCCACTTTTTTTATCCACAACTTGTGGATAAGTCATGTGTATATCTTGAGGATTATGCACAACACTACATATAGGGTTTATCCCATAAAAAAAGAGCAAAAGCACCATATAAGGTGTTTTTGCTCTTCTTGTCAAGCGTAAAATCTGTAAAGGCCCTGTAAATTATTTGAAAAAGATGCTTGACTTTCTATGGATAAGTCAGGGAGGGCGGCCCCATGCGGTTTACGTTTGGCGGAATTGTCAGAATTTAAATTTTCCCCTTCGGAAATGCAGAGGGGGATTTTACAATCCTTTTTCCGGTGTCCAGGGAGTGCGGACCTGCGCCGGAATCCGCCCAGTTGCTGCACCCAGGTTCCGCAGCCAGGCGGTCTGCGAAACTCGTCCATGGCGGGCACTTGGGGGAGATTGTAAGGTGTGGATGTTATCTATGTCCACTTTTTTTACAAAAAAACCGGGGTGAGGAAAGGTTACCTTTCCTCACCCCAACATTTATTATAGAACCTTTATTTCTTCAGTTCCGCCAATTGGCGCAGAATCTCTTCAATCTGGGCCTGTTGCTTTTCCACTTTTTCGCTTAATGCCGCATTGCGGGATTTCAAATCAGAAATGGTGCCATCCTGGGCGTCCAACTGCTTCTTCTGGTCCTCGATCACCGAAGCCAGGGCCGCCTTGGAAGAGCCGGCGTAGGGGCTGCTTTTGCCAAACTTCAGGGACACGCCCACATTCAGCAGGTTCTCCCCACCGCCCATGCTGCCTCCGACAGAGACCATGGTTTTGGCGTCAGGACGATAAAACGCACCGACGGCCATGGCATTGGCACTGCGATAATGGCCGTACCCTGTCGCAAAGTCCCATTTATCCTCGACATCAAAATCCTGCGGATGGAGCGCTGCCAGCGCAGCCGCTCCGGCACCGACCCGGTCGATGCGGCCATCCATCCGGTCCATCCTGTTGTCCAGATTGGTTACCCGGTTGTCTACGTTCGTAATTGCGTCGGTGTTCTGTTTTACCTGGGTATCCAGGGCCATAATGTTTTCACCGGCCGTATTCGATACCTTGGTATAGGTACCGTCCGCGGTCGTACGGGTTTCGTTATAGACGGTGCCGCCGGTCACAATCCCCGTGTTACCATTTTCCACTTTGCCGTCCGCTTTGACGGATACCGTGTAGGTGGAACTGCCGTCCGCATTCGGAGTTTCATCCACCTGGACATGGGTTCCTGCCCGAACCGTATTCCGGGTATCCCGCGCAACTCCCCCCGTGCCGGCAGAAGCCATGGCTTTCTTCAGCTGCGCCACGTTGACGGCATCGGTGTCATTGTACCCGGCCGCCACATTGGTAATCTGACGGGTTATATTGTTGGATTCATCACCGACGGATACCGCAGCGGCGGTTGCCGTCCATGTTTTGCCCGTATCTGTCGAGGCCGTTTTGGTGTCGGGATCATACCCCGCGACCCCTTTATCAATGGAAGCTTTGGAATCAGCGCCCAACGCTACGCCGCCTTCATAGGCCGCATTGGCTTCTGCGCCAAGGACCACCGCCTTCTTAACGCTGGTGGTCGTCCCGTCGGCCGAGGAGCCCAGGATGATGCTGCCATCGGCACCATTGGCAGTCCGCTTGTCGCCCAGGACCAAGACTCCCTTGGTGTCCGTCACCGTGTTTTCAGAGCCGAACACGGTGACATGCTTCACATTCGTTGCGGTGTTTTTAAAACCCGTAATGGAATTATAGGTGCTTACATCGTCACGAGTCCCCTTCACCGTATTATTGACGCCGATGATGGATGTTTTCTGCGTATAATCCGCTTTATTGCCGCCGCCGATTGCCAGGGTGGCTCCGCCGCCTTCACTATCACTAATTGCCTTTCTCAGTTTGTCAGCGAACTCTTTTGCAGAGGCACCGCTATCCTTAATCTCGGAGGAGATCCTGACGACGGAATTTGTTATTTCATTGCCAGCCCCGTACACCAGAGCCCCGTTGGCATTGAACGTGCGGTTTGCCACACCGCTCACCGTATTGGCAATCCCCGAATAATAGTCACTATTCATGGACTCAATGCTGTTCAAGGACCCGTTGATGGTGGCCCCCAGATTCTTCACGGGATTTGCCAGTCGTCCGCCATTGTAGTTACTGGAGATGATGTTGTACACACCGGTACTCGTGGTAAACGCGCCATTGCTGAAGCTGTTGGCACCAATCGTGGTGGCGTAGACATTCAGCGCACTCGTCTTTGTCGTGGCACTGTCCACCGTCGTATCCCCCAACTCGCCTCGATAGTTGTGGGAGCCGATCATCGTACTGCCGGTACGGGCAAAGGTGTTATCGCCGATGGCAATGCTGCCTACGACTTTCGTCGGGTCCTCAGGGATCCTTGCCGGAGAAAACAAGTTTCCACTGTAGGTCGTCTGCCCGAAGGCAAAGCTGGCTTCTCCGCCGCCAGCCATATTCCACACTTTTGCGTTCTTCCCGATGGCGATGCTGCCGCCCTGGCTGGCATAGTTGTTGATATTGGCGCCATTTCCGACCACGATATCACCGGTAGCATTGCTTGCTCCGTTGGAATAGGCAATGCCGGCCCCTTTCCCGATGGCCACATTCTCTGCTTTCGGCGCGTTACTGCCGGTACCGATCGCCACGCCGCTCCCGGCGCCAGGCGTCGTATCCGCCGCCGCCAGCACCGCATTTGCCCCTCCGAGGGACACCAGGCACAGTGCGCCCAGCACGGCTGCCGTCCGCTTTACGCCCGCCTTGGCAGCGTTGCTGTTCCGTCCAGCTATTTCTGAAACCACTACATAGCAGTTTCTTGCCTCACTCCAAATGACTTGAAACCTCTTGTTCATCATCTTCCCTACCATTTCTTTATCTTCCCTGCCATTTCTTTAACTGTTTTGTCACATCATTTTTGTCTTTCTGGGAAATTACACTTTGTTTCAGCTTTTTAGTCGATACACTAAAAGATATTATTGGCTTGATTTTATGTCAGCAATATCGTTTCATATGAATTTTCAGACATTTATAAAACATATGAAGCAATAAAATCCACTTGTTTCCCCGTTTTAAAAGCGACTCCGCCATCACCCCCTTGGCGTATTAGGATGACAACCGGTTATCCGGCACCGGACATTTTGTAGGCCTCGCCCCGCGCTTTCTTTGCAGCGCCGGGCCGGCAGGTTCCTTTTCGTTTCCGGCATCGTGATTTTATGCAATTGCAGATGTCCACATGGAATTGTTTATACAAAAATTAAAATACTGCCTTCCACTAAGCCATAGAGATGTGCCCCTTGAAACGGCAAGCTTATTGGGGACACGGATTCTGCAACGCCTTGAAGCATCCATATTGTTATTAGGATAACACAAACGCCCCCCCATGCAAGACATTTTTAACAACAAAGCAGCACCGTCATCGTAAGTGAAACTTCTTGATTCCTGTAAAGTTCTCCAGATTTTCTATCCCCGTATCTCGCCGTCTATAAACCAAATCCCTGTTCTTGATCTGCCTGTCTCGTCTTTTTTGTCCTCTCCCCGTTTTGGTTGCCAATCAACCCTTTGCCAAATGTCCACGCAGGGCACGATACAACATTTGCGGTTTACACCGTGTTCCGGATTTCCCGATTTATGCACATTATGCACAGGGTTATCCACAGATTTCCGTTTTATCCACAGGGGTTTTCCACCGTTTTTGCAAAATATCGGGAGTTTTACGCCATTTTCCTCCCTTGTCCACTTTTTTATCCACAACTTGTGGATAAGTCATGTGTATATCTTTCGGATTATGCACAACACTAGATATGGGATTTAGGCCGCAAAAAAAGAGTCAAACCACCATATAAGGTGTTTTGACTCTGGTTGTCAAGTGTAAAAACTGTAAAGGACCGGTAAATATTTTGAAAAAGATGCTTGACTTTCTGTGGATAAGTCAGAGGGGGCGGCCCCATGCGGTTTACGTTTGGCGGAATTGTCAGAATTTAAATTTTCCGTTGGCAAAATGCAAGCAGATTTTACAATCGGGGGTCCGGAATCCGGTCCGCTGTCCGGGGAGCACAGACCCCTGCCGGAACCCGGCCTGGGACGCGGCGGGAATCCACTCGGAACCCGGCCTAGTCCCCGTTGGGAATCCGGCCGGTTGCGTTGGCCAGGCTGCGCAGCCAGGCAGCCAGCTCCGGGGTCAGCGCGGCGGCGTCCATCTGCCAGTGCCAGTTGCCGGTGGCGGTACCGGGCAGGTTCATGCGGCAGGCTGCGGGCAGGGCGAGCAGATCCTGCAGGGGCACCATGACGAGGCGCGCCTGGCGGCTGTAGAGATGGGCAATGAGGCGGCGGTTCCGTTCCGCGGCGGGGGCGTCTGGCGGCAGTCCGGCCAGGGCGGCGACGCGCTGCCGCGCGGCGGCGTCGAGTTCTTCCGTCCACCAGCCGCACAGGGTGTTGTTGTCGTGGGTGCCGGTGTAGGCGACGCAGTTCGGTTCCGTGTCGAAGGCGGTCTGCCCGTCGCTGCGCGTGACCAGGTGGAACTGCAGCACGCGCATGCCCGGCAGGTGGAACGCATCCCGGAGGGCGATGACATCGTCCGTGATCACGCCCAGGTCTTCGGCGACAAGGTGCAGCTGCGGCACGGCGCGGTGCACAGTCTCAAACAGGGCTTTGCCGGGTCCCGGCGTCCAGTGCCCTTGCCGCGCATCGCGCGATACGGCGTCGATGGCCCAGGTCGCGGCGAACCCGCGGAAATGGTCCACGCGCACCAGGTCGGCCAGCTCTGCCAGAGCGCGGAAGCGCTCCACCCACCATTGCCAGCCGTCCCGGGCCATGACATCCCAACGGTACTGGGGATTGCCCCAGACCTGGCCCAGTTCGCTGAAATAATCCGGCGGCACGCCGGCGATTTCCGTCGGATAGCCGTCGCCGTCCAGGTAAAAGTACTCCTGGTGGGCCCAGCAGTCGGCGCTGTCCGTGGCGACGAAGATCGGCATGTCGCCGAAAATGCGGACGCCGCGTGCGGCGGCATAGGCGCGGATGTCCTGCCATGCCCTGCGGAAACGGTATTGGCGCACTTTGCAGGCGCGGATGGCACCGGCCAGGGTGTGTTCACAGCGCTGCAGGGCGGCTTTGTCGCGCCGGCGCAGGGGGGCGGGCCACTCCTGCCAGGGTTTGCCGCCGTATTCGTCTTTCAGGGCGCAGTACAACGCGTAGTCGTCGAGCCAGTAGCGCTCTTTGTCGCAGAAGGCGGCGAAGGCGGCGTCGTCCACGGGCCGGCCGTCGTCGAACAGGTCCTCGCTGCCGGCGAAGGCCGACACGGACAGGTACGGCGAATCGCCGAGGCCCGGCGGGTTCAGGGGCAGGATCTGCCACACGGACTGGCCGGCGGCCGCCAGGAAATCAATCCATTGCTTGGCTGCCTGCAGGCGCTCCCGGCCCGTTTTGCCCGGCAGGGAGGTGGGGTGCAGCAGGACGCCGGCGCGGCGGGGTGCGTCCTCGTCCCCGGTTTCGCGGCACTGATACACCACTGCCGCGCGGGGCGGCAGGGTCACGGTGAAGCGGCCGGCCGCGACGGGGACAGGTTCCACCGCGACGGCCTCGCCCTGCGCAGCGGAATCGGCCGGCGCAGCGTCCTCCTCCACAGCCCCAAAGGCACGCTCACTGTCCCACAGCGGCACGAGCTGCCCGTAGGCGAGGCCCCGCGTGTCGACGGTGACGGTCTGCGCCTTGGCGCTGCGGTTGAGGGCGGTGAAGAACACGCCGTCTTCCGCCGGGCTGCCGAAGACATCGCGGCCGCCTTCGATAAAGCGGGCGTAGATATAGACGTCGCCGGCGGCGTAAACCGTGTCGTACCGGCCTGTTTCCAGGGCGGCGTGGGCGCGGCGCAGGTGGATCAGGGACCGGCAGCAGGCCTGGCGTTCTTTGTCTTCGCGGCCCCAGGGGAAGGTGCCCCGGTTTTCCGGATCTTTGTGGCCGGTCAGGCCGGCTTCGTCGCCGTAGTAGATGGCGGGCGCGCCGGGCAGGGTCATCTGCCAGGCCCGCAGGAGGCCTTCCATGCGCTTTGCCGCCGGAGCGGGCAGGACATCTTCCAGGACCGTGCGCAGGCGCTCGACGTCGTGGCTGCCGAGGAGGTTCATCATGGCGTAGAGGTTTTCGCGGGGGTAGTTTTCGCGCTGCTGCGCCCAGGCGGCGTCCGTTTCCCGGGCGTCGGCTTTCCCCAGGGCGAAATCGAGCATGATCTGCCGCAGCACGTAGTTCATGACGCTGTCCAGTTTGCCCCCGGACAAATACTGTCGCTGCACGCCGTAACTCACCTTGTGGGAGGCATCTTCCCAGACTTCGCCGATGAGGGCGGCGTCCGGGTCGGTGCGCTTGAGTTCGCGGTAAAAGGGCTCCAGGAACCCGTCGGGCAGCTCGTCGGCTACATCGAGGCGCCACCCGCTGATGCCCGCCCGCAGCCAGTGTTTCAGGACGCTGTCGTCGTCGTAGATGATGTAATCCAGATAGGAGGGCTCGGTTTCTTTGACTTCGGGCAGGCTCTTGTCGCCCCACCAGCAGTCGTACTCGTCGGGGAAGGGGTGGAACGTGTACCACCGGGCGTAGGGCGAAGTTTGCGACTGGTATGCCCCTGCATCGGGGTAGGAAGCGAAGCGGTTGAAGTATTCGCTGTCGGCGCCGGTATGGCTGAAGACGCCGTCCAGAAGGATGCGCATGCCGCGGGCTTTGGCGGCCGCGCACAGGCCGCGCAGGGCCTGTTCGCCGCCCAGGAAGGGGTCGACGCGGCGGTAGCAGCCGGTGTCGTAGCGGTGGTTGCTGCGGGCTTCGAAGACGGGGTTCAGGTAGAGGCAGGTGACGCCCAGGTCCGCCAGGTAGTCGAGTTTTGCGGCGATGCCTTCGAGGGTGCCGCCGAAGAAGTCGTAGTAGCGGATGTCGCCGTTGGCGTCCTTCATGTAGAAGGGGGCGTCGTCCCAGGCGCTGTGCAGCACGGCGCCGCGCTTGCCCTGGAAGCGGTCCGCCGGCACGGGGCCGCGGCAGAAGCGGTCCGGGAAAATCTGGTAAAACACGGCATGCTTGAGCCAGTCCGGGGTCACCGAATCTTTTTCATAAACCGTAATTTGATAAGATGGCAATTCCTTTCCGGCCTGCAAACCGATTCCGCCCCGTTCGGCGCGGTTGTTCCCGTAGTAGACGGTGCGGCCGCCGGCCTGGACGAGGAAATAGTACCAGACCAGGCAGCCGTCGGCCGGCATGGGGACGGCGGCTTCGTAGCGGCGCAGGCGAGGCCGGGCGGGGGCGGCTTTCGCCGCTTCCGTGGCGGCTTCCGCTCCCCCGGTGACACTATGTGTCGCGGCAAAATTCCCGTCTGCCGCTTCGTCCGCCGGCAGCGCTTCCTTCGCCGTTTCTCCCGCTGCCACGTCGTCCTTCGCCGCCTCATCCTTTACCGGCTCTTCCCACACGACCTGCATGGGGACTTTTTCTTCGTGGTCGTGCACCCAGAGGCGCAAAAAAACGGCCTCCGTCCCCGTGCCCCGCACGTCGAGGCGCAGGGTGACGACGGTTCCTGCAGGAACCGCGCCGAAGGGGTACCGGTATGCCGTGTTGCGCGAATCATGAAACAATGTGCAGTCCATTTTTCCGTCCTTTGAAAAGGAGCGCGGGCCGGGCCCGCGCTCTCCTTCCGTCTCTGTATCGTTATTTGTCCGTCTTTTTGGCACGCGGTTTCCGCGTGGTCTTCGTGGTTTTGACCGCCTTGCCGGATGCCGTCATGGACGCGGCTTTCGTCTTTTTCGCCGTGCCTTTGCCGGCCGTGCTCTTTTTGGCGGGTTTCTTCGCCGCCGTTTCCTTCTTCGCCGTGTCTTTCTTGGTGGCAGCGGCCTTCTTTGCCGCCGTCCGGCGGGTGCGCTTCTTCGCCGGCTTGGCTTCCGCCGCCGGTTCCGCAGCCTTGGTTTCGGCCGGTTCGGCCCCGGCCTCCGCCTTCGCCGTTCCCGCTTTCTCCGCCTCTTTCGCGGCTTCCGCGCGGACCGTCTCTTCAAAGGCCGTCTTTTCAATGACCTGCTGCACGGCTTCGGTCACCGTGTCGAGGGAGTGGCCCGGCTTGCCCGGATCCAGCGCCGGTTCGGCTTCCCGGACCGTGGCTGCGCCGGCCGCACCGTCGTCCAGCACGGCATTGCCGGCCGCTTCGCCCGCCCCGGCACCTGCACCGGCACCGGCACCGCCAGCAACACCGGCGCCGCCTTCCGCCTCTGCCCCGGCATCGGCCGTCTCCAGCAGGTGCTCGTACAAATCGCGGTAGGCTTCAGCCGGTTTGTCCCAGCTGTTGTCCGAATGCATGGCGTTCAGCACGAGTTTTTCCCAGACCGATTCTTCCTCGAAATAGCTCAGGCCGCGTTTGACCGTGAACAGCAGCTCGTGGGCGTTGTAGTTCGGGAAGGTCAGGCCGTTGCCCGTGCCTACATATTTCTCAAAGTTGGCCACGGTGTCCTTCAGGCCGCCGACTTCGCGGACGACGGGCACGGTGCCGTATTTCATGGCGATCATCTGGCTCAGGCCGCAGGCTTCGTAGCGCGAGGGCATGAGGAACAAATCGGCGCCGGCATAGACCTTGTGGGCCAGCTCCTCGCTGAAGAGGATCTGGACGGACACTTTGTCGGGATAGCGCGCCGCCAGCTCCTGCAGGGCCTGCTCATACTGCTTGTCGCCCGTGCCGACGACGACGAACTGCACATATTCCTGCATCATTTCGTCCATGATGAAGGTCAGCAGGTCGAGGCCTTTGGCTTCGACGAGGCGGCTGATGAGCGCGACCATGGGGATCTGCCGGTTCACGGGCAGGCCCAGCTCCTTCTGCAGGGCCTCTTTGTTGAGCGGCTTGCGGGAGAAAACGTTCGTGTCATCGTAGGGATAGGGAATATAGGGATCCGTCGCCGGATTGTAGGCTTCTTCGTCCATGCCGTTGAGGATGCCCTTCATTTTGCCGGAGCACAGGCGCACGTAGTCGTCCAGGCCCTCGCCGAAATAGGGATAGCGGATTTCCTCGGCGTAGGTGCGGCTGACCGTCGTCACGTAGTCCGCATAGCACATGCCGGCCTTGAGGAAATTGACGCAGCCCGCATTCTCGATGTTCCCGTTGTAATACAGCCGCATCGACAGGCCCAGGACATCTTCCACAATCTCGCGGCCGTAAATACCCTGGTACTTGAGGTTATGGATGGTAAAGACATTCTTCATGTCCTTGTAGAACGGGTCCTTCATAAAGTCTTCCTTCAGGTAGACGCCCACCAGGCCCGTGTGCCAGTCGTTCGTATGGATGATATCGGGCTTGAACCCGATGTGGGGCAGCATGGCGAGGACGGCCTTGCTGAAGAAGGCGAACCGTTCGGCGTCGTCGTAGTAGCCGTACAGGCCGTCGCGCTTGAAATAATACTCATTGTCGATGAAGAACACGGGCACGCCGTCGAGGACGACCTTGTCCACGCCCATGTACTGGTTGCGCCACGACAGGTCCACCGTTCCCGTGTAGACCGTCTCCATCTGCTTTTGGTACGCATCGCCAATCCCCGCGTACTTGGGGATGACCAGGGCGGTTTCCACGCCCCGTTTCCGCAATTCCTTCGGCAGCGCGCCCATGACATCGGCGAGACCGCCCGTTTTGATAAAAGGCGCCGCTTCGGAAGCAACAAACAACACTTTCATACTACTCGACCCCTTTCTGTTGCAAATTCGTTTTGGAGGGACGATGTCCCCTCCGTTTCCACGCAAAATTTATCGGAGTTCCGCCTGCGCCGCTTTGCGCCGCGGTACGGTTTTTTGGATTCCTTTGTGTTTCGCCTTGGCCGTCTTTTTGGCCGGGGCGGCTTTTTTCGCCGTCTTCTTCGCGGCCGGCTTCGGCGCCGCCTTGCGGTCCTTCCGCTTCTGCAGGTAGACCACGGCCAGCGGCGGCAGGGTCAGGACCAGGGACTGTTCCCGGCCGTGCATGGGCACCGGTTCCGCCGTCAGGGCCGTGCCTTCGGGAATGGCGTGGACGCCGCTGCCGCCGTAGCTTTCGGCGTCGCTGTTCCACACTTCTTCGTAAGCGCCGGGCTCGTCGACGCCGATGCGGTATTCATGCCGCACGACGGGCGTAAAGTTGCACACCACGATGACCGTTTCCCGCGGCGCCGGCGGTGCTGCTGCCGCCGCCTGCGGTCCCTTTGCGGTCCGGGCGGACGGTACATCGTCCGGCTTGGCGACACGGTAAAAGGCGATGACGCTGTTGTCTTTGTCGTCGCAGCTGATCCAGTGGAAGCCCTGCCAGTCGTAATCGATCTGCCAGAAGGACGGGTGGGCGCGGTAGAAGGCGTTCAGGTCCTTCACGTACTGCTGCATCTTCTGGTGCATGGGGAAGTTGAGCAGGAGCCAGTCGAGGCCGGCGTCGTAGCGCCACTCGATGAACTGGCCGAATTCGCCGCCCATGAAGAGCAGCTTTTTGCCGGGATGGCTCATCCAGTAGGCGTAAAAGGCGCGCAGGCCGGCGAACTTTTTCCAGTAATCGCCGGGCATGCGGTTCAGCAGGGAGCGCTTGCCGTGCACCACTTCGTCGTGCGACAGGGGCAGAATGAAGTTTTCCGCGAAGGCGTAGTACAGGGAAAAGGTGATCAGGTCCTGGCTGCCTTTGCGGAACAGGGGATCCATGGACATGTACTTGAGCATGTCGTTCATCCAGCCCATGTTCCACTTGTAGTTGAAGCCCAGGCCGCCTTCGTCGACGGAGTGCGACACCAGGGGCCACGTCGTCGATTCCTCGGCGACCATGAGGGCCTGCGGCTTGGCGGCGAAAATGGCCGTGTTGAGCTGGCGCAGAAATTCGATGGCTTCGAGGTTCTCGCGGCCGCCGTACTTGTTCTGCTGCCACTCGCCGTCCTTTTTGCCGTAGTCCAGGTACAGCATGTTGGCCACGGCGTCGATGCGCAGGCCGTCGAGGTGGAATTCCTCCAGCCAGAAAAGGGCGCTGGAAATCAGGAAACTGCGCACTTCGGGCCGGCCGTAATCAAAGTTGAGGGTGTCCCAGTCCTTGTTCTCCGACAGGCGCGGGTTGCCCGACTCGTAGAGGGGCTCGCCGTCGAAGAAGCGCAGGCCGTGGGCGTCCTTGCAGTAGTGCCCGGGCACCCAGTCGAGGAGCACGCCGATGCCCGCGCGGTGGCACTGGTCGATCAGGTACATAAGGTCCTGCGGCGTGCCGTAGCGGCTCGTGGCCGCAAAATACCCCGTGGCCTGGTAGCCCCAGGACCCGTCGAAGGGGTACTCGCACAGGGGCATGAACTCCACGTGGGTGTAATGCATCTCCTGCAGGTAGGGAACCAGCTCGTCCGCCAGTTCGCGGTACGTGTAGAAGCTGCCGTCCTCATGCTGTTTCCACGAGCCGGCGTGGACTTCGTAAATCAGCATGGGGCTGTCGTACGAATTGTATTGGGCGCGGCTCTTCTGCCATTTGGCGTCGCGCCACTTGTAGGAAAGGGCGTTCACGACGGACGCCGTGTGGGGGCGCAGCTCCGCCTGGAACCCGTAGGGGTCGGCCTTGAGGATCTGCTCGCCGCAGGCGGTCGTAATACAATACTTATAGATGTCCCCTTCCGCCAGGCCGGGAATGTAGGCGGCCCAGATGCCGTTTTCGTCGGCCCGTTCCATGGGGTTGGCCCCGGGATCCCAGTGGTTGAAGTCGCCCACGACGCTCACCTTTTGAGCATGGGGCGCCCACACGGCGAAGCGCACGCAGGCCTTGCGGCCCCGGACGGTCCGATGGGCCCCGAAGAGGCGGTAACTGTTGTAATTCGTCCCCTGATGGAACAGGTAGGTACTGTAGGTATCGATGGCATTCAAGCGCATAGAATCACCCTTTCCGCGCCGCCTTCCGGCGCGCTCCATTCCCCGCGGGCCGTGGCGCGCTCACACGCGCAGCGGCCGGACATGCCAGATTTCGCGGGCGTACTCCCCGACCGTGCGGTCGCTGGAGAAATAGCCCGACGCGGCAATATTCACGGCGGCGGACCGGAGCCACTGCTCCTGGTCGGCGTAACGCCGTTCGATTTCCTTATGGGCGTCGCAATAGCTCTGGAAATCCTTCAGGACGAAGAACTCGTCGTTCCGCGACAGCAGCGCTTCATAGAGCTGCCCGAACATGGGGTTCTCGTCGAAGACCTCGAGGATCTTCCGGATTTCCGCGTCCTTGCGGTACAGATCCCACGACGAATAGCCGCCCAGCGTGTAATAGCGCTGGACCTCTTCCGCCCGCAGGCCAAAAATGACGCAGTTCCCGTCGCCCACCAGGTGGTGGATTTCCACATTCGCGCCGTCCATGGTGCCCAGCGTGATGGCGCCGTTCATCATGAACTTCATGTTGCCCGTGCCCGACGCCTCCTTGCTGGCCGTCGAAATCTGCTCGCTCACATCGGCCGCCGGGAACAGGCGCTGCCCCAGGGACACGTTGTAGTTTTCCAGGAACAGGACCTTCAGCTTCTCCCGCACTTTGGGGTCCTGCTCGATGAGCCGGGCCACCGTGTGGATCAGCTTGATGACGATCTTCGCTTCGCCGTACGAAGCGGCCGCCTTGCCGCCGAAAATGTAGGTCTGGGGAATCAGGATGAAGCCCGGATCCTCCTGCAGGTGGCGGTAGAGCCAGTACACGTGCAGGATATTCAGCAGCTGCCGCTTGTACATGTGGAAGCGCTTGATCTGGATATCGAAAATGGAACGGGGGTCGACCGTGATGCCCTTCGTATCGTGGAGCCACTTGGCCAGCGCGTCCTTGCGGTCCTGCTTGACCTTCGCCAGCCCTTCCAGGAAGGCCGGGTCGTCGCGGAAATCCGCCAGCTCCTGCAGCCGCTCCGGGTGCCGGATCCAGCTCGTGCCGATGGTTGCGCTGATGAGCTTCGCCAAAGGCGGATTCGACTCCAGCAGCCAGCGCCGGTGCGTCACGCCGTTCGTCTTGTTGTTGAACTTTTCCGGGAACACTTCGTAGAACTGCGCCAGCGTCGCGGTCTTGAGGATCTTCGTGTGGAGCCGCGCCACGCCGTTGATGCTGTGGCTGCCCACGGAAGCCAGGTTCGCCATGTGGATCTGGTTGTCCCACAAAATGGCCACGGACTTCGCCTTGTCCTCGCGGCCCGGATAGAGCTTGCGGTACTGCTCCAGCCAGCGCCGGTTGATTTCGTCCACAATGAGGAAGATGCGCGGCAGGAGCTCCTTGAACATGGGGATGCTCCAGCGCTCCAGGGCCTCCGGCATGATCGTGTGGTTCGTGTAGGCCACGCTGTTCACCGTGATGCGCCAGGCATCGTCCCAGGCCATGTTCTCCTCGTCCATGAGGATGCGCATCAATTCCGGCACCACCAGCGCCGGATGCGTGTCGTTGATATGGAGCGCCACGTACTTGTCGAAATTCCGCACATCGCCGTAATGGTTCTTGTAATGGCGCATAATGCTCTGCAGGCCCGCCGACACGAAGAAGTACTCCTGCATCAGGCGCAGTTTCCGTCCTTCGTAGGTCGTGTCATCGGGGTACAGAAATCGCGAAATCTGCTGCGTCATGTCCTTGTAGCGCAGGGCCCGGCGGTAATCGCCGTAGCGCAGCTGGTCGTACATGCCCTCGCGGGTGTACTCCGCCTTCCAGAGCCGCAGCGTATTCACGGTATGGTTGCGGTAGCCCGGGACCGGGACATCGTACGGGACCGCCCGGACCGACTCGAATTTTTCATAGACGCATTCCAGGTTGCCGTTCTTGCCCGGCCGCATATAGGCGTTGCCGCCGAAGCGCACGTAGACCGCCTTGTCGGCGCGCTTGACCTCCCAGGGGAAGCCGTCGCGCAGCCACGCGTCGGGCAGTTCGACCTGCTGGCCGTCGATGATGCGCTGGTCGAAGAGGCCGTACTGGTAGCGGATGCTGCACCCGTGCCCCGGCAGCTGCAGGGCCGCCATGGAATCGATGAAGCACGCCGCCAGGCGCCCCAGGCCGCCGTTGCCCAGGCCCGGGTCCGTCTCCATGGGGATGATGTCGTCCAGGTTGAAGCCCAGATCGGACAGGGCGCCGCGCGCCAGCTCCTCCATATGGCAGTTCAGCAGGTTCGCGTCCAGCAGCCGTCCCAGCAGGAACTCGATGCTGAAATAATAGACCTGCTTCGGCTTTTCCGCGTCATAGCGGTTCTCCGTGGCAATCCAGTCCGTGGAGATCAGGTCCTTCACCATGTTGGCCAGGACCTGGTAGACCTCTTCCTTCGTCAGACCCTTCGGCGTTTTATCGAAGAGGATGTCCGCTTTCTTGGCGAACAGGGTCTTGAATTCTCTCTTGCTTTTCCAAGTTTTCGTTTTGATGCCTGCTTTCCGACCTGACAGCCGGAGCGGTCCGGTTCCCCGCAAGGTTCCGGGCCGCCCCGCGCGTCAGATAACTTCGTGTTTGATGATCGTCAGGGGCTCGTCCTTCGTGCCCGACAGGTTCGCCTCGGGCTGGATGGAACGGTCTTTGTCGCAGATCACGTAATTCAGCTGCGACTCTTCGCCGATGACGGAATTCTGCATGATGATGGAGTTGCGCACCACGGCGTTGCGGCCGACCCGCACCTTGCGGAAGAGGATGGAGTTCTCCACCGTCCCCTCGATGATGCAGCCGTTCGCCACGAGGGAATTGGTCACCTTCGCGTCCGCCATGTACTTCGCCGGCGCCTCGTCCTTGATCTTCGTGTAGATCTTGCGGTCCTGGCGGAAGATGCCGTTCCAGTTCTCCTGGTCCAGCATGTCCATGTTGGCCTGGAAGAAGTTCGCCAGCGAATTGATGCGCTTTGCGTACCCCGTGTACTCGTACCCGTAGATGCGGAGATGCTTCACGTTGCGGGCCAGGACATCGTTCAGGTACTGGTCCGGGTTCTGCGCGTAGGCCTGCCGCACCATGGAGACGAACAGGTCCCCGTTCAGCAGGATCGCGCCCAGGAACAGCTTGTCGCCCTTTTTCGCGCCGGGCCGCTGCTCCATCGCCTGGATGCGCCCGCTCGCGCTCGTCTTCAGCACATAGGCCTTGCCCGGGTCGTCCTCGTCCAGGGTCTTGTAGACCAGCGTGATGTCCGCGTTATGGCTGCGGTGCTGGTGGAACACGCGGTTGTAGTCCGTGTTGTGGACCACATCGCAGCCCGACAGCAGCAGATAATGGTTGCGCTCCACCTCGACATAGCGCAGGTTCTTGTAATAGGTGCGGATGTCCCCCGGTTTGGGGTCGGAAACTTCCGACTCCACGTCGACGGGCAGGTAGAACAGGCCGTGCTGCTTGCGCGCCAGGTTCCACTCCTTGCCGGACCGCACATGGTCCAGGACCGACCGGCTGTGGAACGGCAGCAGCAGGCCCACCGTGTCCACATCGGCATTGACCATCGTCGACAGGGCGAAATCCATAAGCCGGAACTTGCCCGCAAAAGGCTCCGACGCAATCGGCCGCGTCGGGCTCAGCTCCTCCATGCAGTTGGGGCCTTGCAGATTGATCAGCCCGATGATGGGATTATCCATCATTTACTTCGCCCCCTTTCCGGACGCCGCGGCAGGGACATCGTCCCCCGCCGGCGCCAACACCGAATCGTTGCCGTACACCCGGATGCTGCCGACCTTGCCGCGCACGACCGCACCGGCCTTCACGCGGCACCGCTCGCCCAGGATCGCGTGGTCCACGACAGCGCCTTTTTCAATGACCGCACCCGGCATGATTACCGAATCCGTTACCTCGGCCCCCTCCTCGACCTTCACGCCGTAGAAGATGACCGAATGCATGACGCGCCCCAGAATGACCGCGCCTTCGCCCGCCAGGGAGCTCACCATGCTGCCCCGGGGCCCCACGTAGTGCGGCGGCAGAGACTGATTGCCCGAATAGATGCGCCACGCCGGATCATTGAGGCTGATGGGCGGATTGTCGCTCAACAGGTCCATGTTCGCCTGCCACAGGCTCTCGAACGTGCCCACATCCTTCCAGTACCCGTCGAAAGGATACGCGAAGACCGGCACCTTGTCCGCCAGCATCTTCGGGATGATGTTCTTGCCGAAATCGTGGTCCGAATCCTGCCGCGCCGCATCCTCCACCAGGTATTTCTTGAGCGTCTCTTTATCAAAGATGTAGATGCCCATGGACGCCAAATCACTCTTGGGATGGGCCGGTTTCTCTTCGAACTCCACGATGCGGAAATTGTTGTCCGCATTCATGATGCCGAACCGCGACGCCTCCGACAGCGGCACCCGCAGCGTACTCACCGTCGCCTTCGCATGGTGCTTTTTGTGGAACGCCAGCATCGTGCCGTAATCCATCGAATAGATATGGTCGCCCGACAACACCACCACGTACTGCGGATCGATCATGTCCAGGAAATTCAGGTTCTGGTAAATCGCGTCCGCCGTGCCCTGGTACCAGTTCGACGAATCCTTGTCATTCATGTACGGCGGCAGGACGAACGTACCGCCGCCCTCCGAATCCAGGTCCCAGCTGCTGCCATTGCCGATATACCAGTTCAGCTCCAGCGGCTGGTACTGCGTCAGGATGCCCACCGTACCGATGCCCGAATTGCGGCAGTTACTCAGGGTGAAGTCAATGATGCGGTACTTGGCGCCAAACAGCACCGCCGGCTTCGCCACATTCTTCGTCAACACGCCGAGCCGGCTGCCCTTGCCGCCGGCCAGAATCATGGCCAAACATTCTACCTTACTCACAATCGTCGCCCCCTGCTTGTAAAATTCCGATATTGTGCTGATTTTATTATACCACATGTAGCAGCGTTCTCTTGGGGGGCGTACCTATTAAGTTGTAAAAAGATGGTTAAATTTTTGGGGGTGCCGCCTTTTCTTGCGTGTAACTATACAACGGAGAGGGACCCCGTTTCCCAATACGGTGCAGTTGCTCCTATTTTGGGAAACGGGGCCCCTCTCCCTCGTGTGAAACGGGAAATGGCGGCATCCCGCCAGGGTACGTACAGTGTGAGAAAATGGGGGGTATCCGTATGACGGGGACGGGGTTCTTACGGTTCGGCGTTCCGATATTGCTCGCCATCATGATTTCTTCTCCTTCAACAATTGAGCCAGGCACCGCAGCGTGTCCCGCCGGTAACGCGGGGCAAGGAACAACAAATCTTCGCGATTCAATTTAGCAAAGTCTTCCTCGTCAATCCGCAAGTCCGCAAACATCAGCTCCTGCAAGTCCGCAACGGTATGCACGACAGGCTGGAGGTAGAGCATATCGCAGAGCGCCTTTTCCGGCGTGGCAATCTGATAGCTGTAACGCCCGCCAACAGATACCGGTCGACATTCGGATCCGTTTCGTAGAGCCCCCGCCGGATGGGAAACAACTTTCCCTCCCGCACCAGGCGCTGTATCTTGGTATTGGGATTCCGGTATCCTTGCTGTTGCAGTTCAAACACCAAATCCCATGTGGTTCGCAGCATAAAAATCCCTCCAGTAATTATCGCCGAACGATAACTACTGGAGGAAATAATCGCACCCAACTATTTTCCATCTTCCGGAGCGCCAGGGGGCCCACACCTCCCTAACGGATAACACGCCGAACCTTCGTTTTAGAAGGCATGGCGGCCCTTCCCTCCCTATCGGATAACACGCCGTCCCCTCGTATTGGAAGGCATGGTGGCCCTTTTCTCAAAATAGGAGCAACTGCACCGTATTGAGAAAAGGGCCACCTGCCTCAATATTGCGAGCCGTGCACCGCAAAGGAAAAGGGCCCCCTGCCCCTCACAGCCTTCCACTGTGACTATCACTGATATGCTCCGCCGCCAGCGGATCCCGGCTGCCGTGAACGCGGCGATACCACTCGTCGAACAGGCCGAACAGGATCTCCTTGCGCCGGAAGAACTGATGCAGGTTGCCCAGGGTCTGCGCCTTGAACACCCCGTTTTCGCAGGTAATCACCAGCAAATCGTCCGAGTTCTCCAGCTTCGCATCCGCAAAAAGCGTCGCAATGGCGTCCGTCGTCAGCGGGAAACCTTCCCCTTCCGCTGCCGCCACGAGCTCCGCCCCCGTCGTGCTCTTCGAAGCGAGCAGATAGCATTCCGGTTTGTTGCCGGAAGCCGCATTGTATTCCTTCAGGAAGGCGTGCCATTCCGCCGCGATGCCGTCCCGCAGCTGGTCATCGGAATAGTCTTCGTGCTCTTCCTCGTACCGGTCCATAAACGCGTCAATGCCCTTGATGAGCTCATCTACCGTATCAGACTTCACCTTGCCACACCCCTCTCGCATGGAACTGATTCACTGCAAAGGCCGCCAGGCCCGGCGTCCCGTCCTCACCGCGCTGCATCTGGTCCGCGATCAGGTCATCGGGCGTCTCCCAGGCGTCGCACAGCAGTTCCCCGTCGGCCGGCGTCACGCGGAAAAAGATGTCCTGTTCATGCAGGCCGTCATCTTTCCACAAGTTCAGCAGTGCCTGCATGGCCCACGCGGCGGGGTACTTCTGCAGCAGGGCCTTCATCGCTTCCTTGTCGCCCCGGCGTACCAGCTTGGAGCCCCCTTCGGGCTGCCAGGCATTCCACAATTCGATGAAACGCTGGATGCGTTCCTGTTCATCGCCTACGAGATAGGCGCGCAATGTTTCCATGGGAGCCAGTTTCTTCGCCATCGAAAATCCTTCCTTTCTGTATTACTTTGTACATCCCACACTGACATTATACACCATTTGGAAAGAACGTGACATCCTCCCTGCCGGATACCACGCCAATTTCTCATTTCAGAAGGCATAGCGTTCCGCCCCTCCGCACGGTATAATGGAACCAAAAGGAGGCGGCTGCCATGACCAACTTTATTCAGGATTCCCTCAACGTTGTACATCACAAACATTCCCGTTCCGTGAGCGTCCCGCCGGCGTTCGGCGTGGCGCAGGCGCGGCAGGTGCGGGCGTTCCACCGGACGGTTCCGGAATACGGCGAAACGCCGCTGGTGCCGCTGCGCAGCCTGGCGCGGGAGCTGGGCCTGGGCGGCCTCTATGTGAAGGACGAAAGTTACCGCTTCGGACTGAATGCGTTCAAGGCCCTCGGCGGCACCTACAGCATGGCGAATGTGCTGGCGCGCAGGCTGGGGCGGCCGCTGGCGGAGCTGGGCTTTGCGGATCTGGCGGGTCCCGGGGCCCGTGCCCAACTGGGTACGATGTCCTTTGTCACGGCGACGGACGGAAATCATGGCCGGGGCGTGGCGTGGACGGCACGGCAGCTGGGGCAGAAGGCGGTCGTCTACATGCCGGCGGGGAGCGCGGCAGAGCGGCTGGAGAACATCCGGCGGCTCGGGGCGGAGGCGTCCATCCGCGATGGCAATTACGATGACACGGTGCGGTTTGCGGCTTCCCAGGCGGAGCGGCATGGCTGGATCCTGGTGCAGGACACGGCGTGGGAAGGGTACACGGAAATCCCGCGGTGGATCATGCAGGGATATCTGACCCTGGCCGATGAGGCGGCGGAACAGCTGCCGACGGCGCCGACGCACATCTTCCTCCAGGCCGGCGTGGGCTCCATGGCGGGAGCGGTGGCGGCCTATTTCTCCGACCGCTGCCCCGGCGCGGCGAAGCCCGTCATCACGGTCGTCGAACCGAACGGGGCGGACTGCCTCTTCCGCACGGCCGCGGCCGATGACGGGAAACTGCACGCCGTCCGGGAGCTGCACTCCATCATGGCGGGCCTGTGCTGCGGCGAACCGTGCTCCCTCGCCTGGGATTTGCTGAAGGATACGGCCGATTACTTCGTTTCCATTCCCGACTGGGTGGCGGCCGACGGCATGCGTATTCTGGGCGCGCCCCTGCCCGGCGACGGACGGATCATTTCCGGCGAAAGCGGCGCTGCCACGACAGGATTTGTCGCGGAGCTGCTGCGCAACCCAGCCCTGCGCGGCCTGCGGGACGAACTGGGCCTCGACGGCAGCGCCCAGGTGCTGTGCATCTCCACGGAAGGCGCCACGGACCGGGAAAACTACCGGAAGATCGTGTGGGACGGCGCGTTCGCGCGGATAACGGAGTGAAACAACGAAAAGAAGCGGCCAGGGAAGCGCCCCCTGCAACAACGAAAAGAAGCGGTTTCCGTAAAACCGGAAGCCGCTTTTTCGTATGTTCCTATTTTCTTTTGCCTTCCCCGCGGGGGATACATCGGGCCGGGTCCGTCAGATGCGCGGACGCAAAGTCACGGTGGCCGGGTCGCTGCCGGGCAGTCCGTGCTCGACGAGCTTGAGGAAGCCAGGGCGTTCCAGAATCAGGTCGCAGTACCCGGACGGTTCCAGGTTCAGCTGCAGATGCCAGCCCATGGCGGCGTAGGGCCCGGGGCGCATGGTGCCGGCCTTTTCCTCCACCGTGAAGGGATATTCGGCGTCATTGACACGGAGCGTGCCGGTGCCGTCGGCGGCCAGGATGAGCTCCTGCTCCCCTTCGGCGCCGCAGGGGACATTGTTCCGGTACGTGCCGACGAGCTGGTAATAGCGGTCGCTCCCGCCGGTGAAGGCGTCGCCCTGGCCCCGTTCGAGGCGGTAATGGACGGCGGCCTGCGTCCCGTCAAAGGGGAAGATGTGCTGCATCAGCAGCAGGTCCTCGCCGAGGCGGGTGATGGTGAACCGTTCGCCGGCCTGCAGCTGCGGGCTTTCCAGCACCGCCCGCCAGGAAGACAGGTGCAGGAAGGGGTAATCCGCCTCTTCGTCGTACCGCAGGGTGAACTCATAGTCGGCCGGCTGGACAGTGCCATCGCCGGCATCGCGGAAGGACGCCGTCACGGTTCCATCGTCCCCGGCCTGCACCAGCAGGCGGGAAGCGCCGAGCTGTTTTGGAAAGTACAGGGCGTCTCCGTCCGAGAGCGTGTAATGCTGCACCCGCCAGGCGCCGGCGAGACCGGCCAGCTTTTCGGCAGGCGTGTCCGGCTCCGCGAAGGTGTCGTGCAAGCCGCTGAGGCACTGGCCCCGGCTGTCCTTGAGGCAGTCGGACGAGGCCGCGCTGCCGCCAGCCGCCAGGCCCAGCAGCAGGGACATTGTGCAGAGCGGCACGACGATGCGTTTCCATAAACTACTTGTACGCTGCATGGGAATCACCCCCTGTTTGATTGAAACCATTACGCTGTGGTTTTACGGACTTGTCCTGTCTTCATTATGACAGAAAACGGGAAAAAGCGTACTGAGGGATACCATAGTTTTTAGGTCTGCGACTGCGGCGCGGCGGATGTACCAGATCACTTCGTCCGCGAACCTGACCGGCTTTTTTCCCACCCGGTCCGGCGAAGCCAAAGACAAGTTCCGACTGGCCTTCGATATTTTCCGGAAATGGACGGAAGAGGAGGAGGAGAAGAATAGAGAAATAGAAGAATAGACGGATAGGCGAAAACGGCCAGTGCAAGCGCACCGGCCATTGTTGTGTTGGGGGTTGTTTGAAACTGGTAGGGATCAACTTTTCGTCGGCACTACCAATTGGCTATTTCAGTTGGACCCTAGCACCATTTTAATTGACGCCCGTATTTTGCTCATATGTCTCTTTGATTGTTCTATATTCCGTTTCTCTCATATCTACAATCTTAGCGCATTCAATGATTTTTTTGATAATATACAACCCAATCAGAAAAGGAACAATGACTGATGTTAAATAATACCAGTGTTGATAATATGCCGACGTAAAAGAAAAGCCCTGAAGCCCTAAATAAAAGAAACTATATGAAAGTATGCATAACCATAAAGCAATATAGTTTAAATGTTGAGCAAGTTCCAGATTACGATAATTCGCTTCTCTTAAAATTTCATAATAAGCTAACCTTGTTTGTAATTTCTTTAAGTTATCTGCATATGACTCTTTAGTATACGGAGAAAAATGGCTACAATAATTTGTCCCTTGGATAAAATCTTGAAACATATTTAGATTTCTTAACTGTAACTCTTTATAGCTTCTAATATGGTTAGCATACACTTTTTCACGCTCTATGCTAATGTACTCTATTATCATTGAGACAATGACCATTATTATGCCCCAAATAAACCAGTAAATATGATTGTCGAATGTCGTAATGCTTAAAGTTTCTAAATCACTTAAGCCCAATTTTTCGCGCACTAAAGGAAACATAAGAGTGCACCCTGTAGTATTGAGGAGAAAAACAATATATTGAAACTTTTCAATATAAGATCTTTGAGATTTTTGAAGATTGTTTTCTAAAGGTAAATTGCAAGTTGAATTTGAACAACTATAATCAAGAAACACACTCAATAGCATAAACTTCATCGAGGAATGCATCAAATAGCTCTGACGGCGTAT
>ONAN01000025.1 GCA_900315805.1 uncultured Selenomonadales bacterium | reverse complement strand
CACAGCCAAGACATCCCTAGCATTCAGAAGCCCAAACCAGGTTGTAACAGAGTATTTCTCAAATTCAAGAGTGTAACACATGTCTTGACAACCAAGACCGATATTTCATGATAAGTGGCATAGCAGATTGCTTCGTTATTCCTTTTCTGGTATAATATTAAATGGTTTATTATGCAAATAAATAGTCGATGAGGTCATAATATGAATGAAACATTAAATAATAAATATCGCGAAATTCTGATTTCCCCTATCAGAGAATGTGCTGCGTACACTCCTAAATTTGGCCACGGACGCAGTGAAGGATATTCGCTTGCTGACTTTCAAAAGTTATATGGCGCGGACACCTTTTATAAATGGCTTGGACTTGACAACCCTTTAATGTATTCAGCACACAAGGCCGCGGGTGGTATAACAAGCATTTATCGTCAAATTGGTATCGGAAGTGAGCGATTAGTTAGAGAAATATTAAAAGACAATTTAGGTCTGAATGAAGAAGGGGTAAAGTGGTCTTATCAAGTCCGTGCAACTAATGGAAAAATGAGAACACACTCTCTTGATGGTAGAATTATTTTTGATGATATAACAAATGCCGCCGCAAAAGAACGCCTTATAACATGGAAAGAAAACGTTTGTAGCAGACTTGAATTGCCTAGCTCCGTAAAGAAAGCAATGTCTGGCGTTGTCTTTGAAGTAAGGCAGGGATATAAGAGCAAGGATTCAAAACGTCAGAACGCTGACATTGCTAATGCTTCAAACGCTTATGCTAACGGCTATATTCCCTGTTTGATGGTTATGTCATCACAAATTGATGATGATATTGTCACAAGATACAATCAGGCAAAATGGCTAATCCTTGAAGGCTATTTAAATGCTTCAGAGTATACGTCAACTTTCAATTTCTTTGAAAATATTGTAGGCTTTAATTTTTCAGAGTTTATGTCAAATAATCAGGACTACTTTAAAAAAGAAACGCATAAGATTCTTCAGGATTTAATGAAGGCGGAATAATGTCAATTAAACAGAATTCACAATTTACTTTCAAATATAATAAGAAATTAGGACGGCATGGATGGTTAAGATTAACACCTGCATATTCAGTAAAAATGGTCGAACAAATACTAGATAATCTTGATTATAGTCCGGCTTGTGTTTTTGAACCTTTTTCAGGAACCGGAACAACAGAGTTGGTGTGCGCAAATAAAGGGATTACATCTTTTGCATATGACATCAATCCATTTCTTGTTTGGCTAGCATCGGTAAAAACAAAAAAATATACAGATGATCAGATATCTAATTTTAATAATGCTCGTTATGAAATAGCCGAAAAAGTCGTTGATGCTAAAGAATATACATATCCTAATATATATAATATTGAAAGATGGTGGCATCATAATCAACTGAGCTTTTTGGCAAGGCTAAAAACTTGTATATGGAGCATTGAAGATGATGAAACAAGAGATTTATTAAAAATTGCCTTATGCAAAACACTTATTGCTTTATCAAATGCTGCCTTTAATCATGTCTCTACCTCTTTTAAGGATTCCGAAGATGATAATTCATTCACTGACGAAACAGGAATAGAATGTTTTCAATCCGCCTGTAATGTGTTGCTAATGAGTTTACAAGAACAACCAGTTGCGGATGCTAAAATATATTTAAATAATTCGATGAGCATCCGAAACAACGACAGACAGACATTTGATACACTTATTACATCACCGCCATACCCGAATAGGATTTCATATATTAGAGAATTACGTCCCTATATGTATTGGCTTGGCTATTTAACTACCTCAGAAGATGCAAGCGACTTAGATTGGAACACTATTGGTGGGACATGGGGTTCTGCGACAAGTAAGCTAGCAACATGGGTTAAAAGAACCGATTTGATTCCGAATTATTTGTTTGATATAGCAAAGAATATATCAGAGGCAGACAATAAATCTGCATCTTTGATGGCAAATTATGTTTTAAAATATTTTGATGATATTGCAGAGCATATTCAATCCGCATATGATTCTATTTTGCCCGGCGGGACTGTACATTATATTGTTGGGAATTCTAATTTTTATGGGAATACAGTGCCATCAGAAAAATTATACGTTGATATTCTGCAATCGGTTGGCTTTACTGACGCAAAATATGAAATTGTAAGAAAACGTAATTGTAATAAGGCGTTGTATGAGTTCTGGATTTCAGCTAAAAAGCCACGAACTAAATAAGGACGTTAGACACCGGACTAACAAAGCAAGAATTTCACCTTTTCAAATAACTTTCTGCCGCTATTCCTTAAGTGGGTAGCTGCTTTATTTCATTTCCGCTTGCAGTAAATCGTCAGGTCCGTTTTGTATCCTTCAAAGGTGTCTATCCTTGTGATTTCATAGTCGGTCCCGCCGTAGCGAATGACGTTATTTGTTGTCACGTCGCTGCGGTAGCCGATTTGAAAAAGGGCGGTTTCATCAATCTGCGTAAGAACGCCGTATAGCTCTTTCATGGATAGCTGCCGGAAATACGCCCATACGGGCGCACAGATCGGTTCATAGGAAACAGAACTGTTCCCGTACTTATCATGAACAAAGGTCTTTTTCAGAATTTCAATTTTCTTGTCTTTCAGCTTCATTTCCGTGCCTTTCCGCGCGGGTTATTCAATTGCGCTTGTGAATTCGTTGTAATGCTCATAAAGTCCGACATAAGAGGAAATGGCCGCTATGCCGGTTATTAGCCGCTTGGCTCATTTGTCAATCGGGGGTTAGGAAATAAAAACGACACGGATTTTGGGAATTGTTCGTTCCCGGGTCCGTGTCGTTTTTGCGTTTTTTACAGTTTCCAGTTCAGGCCGGCGCGGAGGTTGTAGGTGCGTTTGAAGTCGTTGCCTACGTAGCGTTCGGCGTCGAAGTACATGTACTGGTTTTTGCCGCTCTTCACGCTGTAGCCGAGGCCGAAGACGCCCCAGGTGCCGCTCTGGTCGCCTTTGCTGGTGTAGCGGTCGTTGCCGGACGAGGTCGTGACATCGTTGCCGTCAAAGAATTCGTGGAGGACGGAGGCCTTCAAATACAGCTTGCTTTCTTTTTTGGCGTCGAGGTTCTTCACCAGGTCGAAACCGGCGCGGCTGATGAGGCTCCAGTCGTGTTCGGCGGAAACGGCTAGGCCGCGCGAGTCGGTGTAGTCGTAGCTGCTCAGGTAGGCGAGCTGCAGCTGGGCCTGGGGGACCCAGGACCATTTCTCGCTCAGCTTGTTCTCGCGGCCGTATTCCGTCGAGAGTTTGACGACGTCCTGGCTGTATTCGCCGGTATAGACGGCGCCCGAGTCGGGATCACAGGCATCGTAGTCGGTGCGGACATGGTGGTATTTCAAATAATTGTCCCAGTAGGTGTGCGTGCCCTCTTTCCAGGCAGGCTTGCCGGCCATTTTTTCCTGGCTGGGGAAATACTCATGCGTATCGTAGAAGCTGAGGGCCAGGTCGCGGAGTTTCAAATCGCCGCCGTAGCCTTCCCAGCGGCCTGTGTCTTTGCCGTAGGCCACGGAGGCGCCGAGGCGGTGTTTGCGCTCGTCGTCCTGGCGGGTGACGGCGGTGTAGCCCAATTCGTACGTACTGCCGTCTACTTCGCCGACGCCGTCGACGCCCAGGTTGCGGTATTTGTAACGGATCCAGCCGCCCTGGCCGGCGCCGGGCGTGAAGTATTGGGATTCGCCCGTGCGGTTGGTGAAGGTGTCGAGGTCGGTCATGTAGCGCCAGACGAGCTCTTCGGAGCGGAGCGGGGTGAGGGCGCCTTCGTTGAGCTCGGCCTTTTCCTTTTTGACCAGGTACACGTTCTGGCCGCCGTACATTTCCTCAACGGTTTCCTGGGACGGTTTGCGGGTGCCGTCGCCGTCGTAATCCTTGGTTTCGGGATCCGTCGCGCGGTCCACATAATGGACGGTCAGGGCGTCGTTGTAGATGCCGTTCGGCGCGTAGTAGGATTTGCCTTCGATGAAGCCGCCGCCGGAATTTTTCACCGAAGCGAAGCGCACCATGGCGCCGTTCGGCATCTGGGCGTCCACGGCTTCGATGTTCTTGACGTGGAGCGTCTGTTCGTCGCTGGTCCCGTTGGCGATGTAGATCATGTCGCTGTTCGCGGGAGTATCATAATCAAGGTCGACGGCCCAGGTATGGGAGCCGGAAACGGAATCCGCTTCCACGGCGTCGCCGCCGTTCTGGAACCAGACGGTGCCGTCGCTGCCGGTTAAATTGGTGACGGCGGAATGGCCCGTCATGAACCATGTGCTGCCGGGCTGCATCTGCAGGTCCACGGTGCCGTAGGCGCTGCGGTCCGCGACGAGGCCCGTATCCGCCGTGCCTGTGAGCGTGCTGCCGCCCGTCAGGTCGACCGCGATGCTGCCGCCGGACCGGACGGCCGGCTCCGTATCCGTCGCCGGTTCCTCGCCGAAGGCCTTCAGATTGCCCGTAATGGCGACCGTACCGCTCGCGGCGGGCCGGACATCCACGTTGCCCTTCCCGTACGCCAGTACATCGCCCGTGATGGTGCTGCCGCTGCCATACTGGACTTGCGCCAGGGCATCGCTGGTTTCGTCATTATGGGCGTAGCTGACAATGGCATCCGTTCCTTCCGTCGCGAGCCGCGAGGTACCCGTCACGATGGCCCGGGCCGTGCCGCCGCTGGAGGCTTCGGCCGAGAGGGCCTGGACCCCGCCGGTCACGATGTTCGCGCCGCCCGTGGATGTGACGCGCGCCGTACCGTTGCTGGCCTGCACGCCCGTCGTGGAGCCGTAGATCTGGTTGGTGCCGGACGCCGTGACCTGCACCGTGCCCTGGGTCCGTGCCGACACGCCGTAGCCGTTTTTCGTTTCCGTGCCGCTGCTGTTCTTAACATCAGCCGTGATGCGGTTGTTGCGGCCGGATACAGTGACCGTGCCGCTGCTGTCGGCCCGCACGCCGGACGCGTCGATGCCGGGGTTCGTCAGGTTCCTGTCGGACAGGGGCCGGGCCGTCGCGTCGGCATCAGCCACAAGGGTCACTACATTGTCTCCCTGCGGGGCGGACACCTGGACCACGCCCTCGCGGACCGCCCGGATGCCGCTCACCTGGGGCGCAATGGTGCCTGCATCCATGGTCACCGCGTTATTGCCCGATTCCGCCGTCACCGTGGTCCGGCCCTGGGTTTCCGCGTAAATGCCGGCTGCTGCCGTGCTACTGCCGCGGCCGTAGAGCCGGAACACGTTGTCCCCGCCGGAAGCCGTCACGTTGATGACACCCAAAGTCCGCGTGCCAACGGCCACCAGGCGGCTCGTCGCGCCATTGCCCGTAACATCGATCACGTTATCCCGGCCCGTCAGATTGATGACGGCAGCCTGCGCCTCGGAAGGAACGGGATTATCGAGATTCTGGTTCCGGTACGCATAGTTGCCGACACCCCAGACCTGCTGCGCCCCGTAGTACGGTGCCAAGGTGATCCGGTTCGCGCCTTGCGGTGCGGAAAGGGTAAGATGGCTCCCCCGTGTCAGCCCGATGACGCCGCCAGTCAGGTAATACCCGCCGCTCGTCAGGGAAATCACATTGTCCCCGTCCGTCGCGTTCAGGTTAACGAAACCCTGGCTCTCCGCCGACAGGCCGCGCACTTCGGACGCGCGGATGTAGCTGTCGTAAAACGGCGTGCCGCCGTCAAAGGACGGGTCGAAATAAATCCGGTTGTTGCGACCGGTCAGCGTCACCGTGTGCCCATTGGCGTAGACATAGTTCAAATGGTTATAATAATGGCCCGATCCAGTCCGGCCGGAAGGCGGGCGCGTATCGTATCCGACAATCACGTTATCCCCGTCTGACGAGGTGACACTCCAGCTGCCCTGGTCGCCGGCCAGGCCAAATCCGCGCTGGTATTGCTGATACCCAAAGTAATCATAATTCACATTAGTTGGAAAGGTGATGGTGACACCGTTCGTACCGGAAATAGAGGCCGTACTGCTGCCATTATAGCTGGTCACAGCGGAAAAGGCCGCCATACTGGAATCGAGCGACCCGTCTTGTGAATAGGCGGGCGCCGTGATATGGAATGTTACTGAATCCCCCGATACATTCGCTTCCTCATACGTGGCGTTATAGCCGTATACATAGGGACTCCCGAAATCGTCCTGTGTCAGCGTCTTGTTGATGACCACGTCGTCAGCAGCCGCCCCCAACGGCGCCGCAAGGACGATGGCCAGAATGGCTGCGGCCAGCCGGGCAGTACGCCGGAAGCCGGATGGTGTAGCAAAACGTTTCCTCATAGCGGTCTCCTTATATTGATTGTATTGACAAAGCGCTTGCTAAGTCATATTTACAGCTTTATTATCCCATAAAATTAGATATAAGTAAATATTTATTATTTGAATATTGGCCGGCGGGGCCGGTGCAATTTTTTGAAATATTCCATTCCGGAACATTTCAGGGAGGAACAGTCCTGTTCCGACTAATTCAAAAAACGACCTATACCATCCCGTGGGAAATAAAAAGGACACGGGCTCGGGAAATTTCCCGGGTCCGTGTCGTTAAGGTGTACGATGTTCTGTTTTACCGCTGCGCCAAGGGGAAGAAGGTCAGAACTTCCAGTTCAGGCCGGCGCGGAGGTTGTAGGTGCGTTTGAAGTCGTTGCCTACGTAGCGTTCGGCGTCGAAGTACAGGTACTGATTTTTGCCGCTCCGGACGCTGTAGCCGAGGCCGAAGACGCCCCAGGTGCCGCTCTGGTCGCCTTTGCTGGTGTAGCGGCCGTTGTCGGACGAGGTCGTGACATCGTTTCCGTCAAAGAATTCGTGGAGGACGGAGGCCTTTAAATACAGCTTGCTTTCCTTTTTGGCATCGAGGTAGTTCACCAGGTCGAAGCCGGCGCGGCTGATGAGGCTCCAGTCGTGTTCGGCCGAGATGGCGAGGCCGCGCGAGTCGGTATAGTCGTAGCTGCTCAGGTAGGCGAGCTGCAGCTGGGCCTGGGGCACCCAGGACCACTTTGCGCTCAGTTTGTTCTCCCGGCCGTATTCCGTCGAGAACTTGACGACGTCCTGGCTGTATTCGCCGTCGTAATCCGCGCCCGAGCCGGGATCATAGGCATCGTAGTCCGTGCGGACATGGTGGTACTTCAGGTAATTGTCCCAGTAGGTGTGCGTGCCATCTTTCCAGGCAGGCTTGCCCGCCATTTTTTCTTTGCCCGGGAAATATTCGTGCGTATCGTAAAGGCTGACGGCCAGGTCGCGGAGTTTCAAATCGCCGCTGTAGCCTTCCCACCGGCCCGTGTCTTTGCCGTAGGCCACGGAGGCGCCGAGGCGGTGTTTGCGTTCGGCGTCCTGGCGGGTGACGGCGGTGTAGCCCAATTCGTACGTACTGCCGTCTACTTCGCCGACGCCGTCGACGCCCAGGTTGCGGTACTTGTAACGGATCCAGCCGCCCTGGCCGGCGCCGGGGGTGAAATACTGGGATTCGCCCGTGCGGTTGGTGAAGGTGTCGAGGTCGGTCATGTAGCGCCAGACGAGCTCTTCGGAACGGAGCGGGGTCAGGGCGCCTTCGTTGAGCTCGGCTTTTTCCTTTTTGACCAGGTACACGTTCTGGCCGCCGTACATTTCCTCAACGGTTTCCTGGGACGGTTTGCGGGATTCATCCGTGCCGTCGCCGTCGTAATTCTTCGTTTCCGTATCCGTCGCGCGGTCCACATAATGGACGGTCAGGGCGTCGTTGTAGATGCCGTTCGGCGCGTAGTAGGATTTGCCTTCGATGAAGCCGCCGCCGGCGTTTTTCACCGTGGCGAAGCGCACCTTGGCGCCGTCCGGCATCTGGGCGTTCACGGTCCCGATGTTCTTGACATTTAGCGTCTGTTCGTCGCTGGTCCCGTTGGCGATGTAGATCATGTCGCTGTTCGCGGGGGTATCATAATCAAGGTCGACGGCCCAGGTATGGGAACCGGAAACGGAATCCGTTTCCAGGGCGTCGCCGCCGTTTTGGAACCAGACCGTGCCGCCGCTGCCGGTGAGGTTGGTAATCCGGCTGGAGGCCGTCATGTTCCACAGGGCGGTCCCGTTCAGTGCGACGTTCGTTACGGCGCTCGCCGCCGTGGTGACCGCGTCCGCTTTCTCTGCTTTGCCGGTCCAGATGCTCGTGTCCTGCAGCGTGATATTGGCCGTGCCGCCCTGGTTGTCCAGGTCGCCCTGAATGGCGGCATTGCTGCCGCCCGTCTCCACCGTGAGCGTGCTCTGGTCGCTTGTTGCCATATTGCCGGTCAGGAACGTGTTTTGCCCGGCAAGGGACACTTTGGCGGAACTGCTTCCCGCTGCGCTCAGATTCCCCGTCATACCGGACTGCTCTCCCGTAAAGTGCAGGTTCAACGAACCGTGATTCGCGTTATTGGCCACCGTACTGGAAGCCGCATCCCCGTTTTGCCGGGATCCGGCGCCGGCATAGTGAATGTTCACCGTGCCGCTGTCCGCCGTCACTTTCCCGTTGATGGTCACAACGCCGCGGGCATTTTTATTGATGTCGATGGTTGAGGCCCCGCCGTTCTGGGAATACCCCTGGATGGCATAGTCCTCCTGGGAACTGCCGATGGTCACGGCCTGATTGCCTTCGATGTCGATATGGCCTTCCGTATAGTTTCTTGCGGTGTGGATGAGCGGTACTTCTTCATGCTCAATCTTGTTGACGGTAACCCTTCCGCCTTTGATCAGCATTCCCTTCGTCGAAGAATCTTCCACGACGGAAACATGTTTCGTCGGCGTACCGCTCTTTTGGGAAATCAGGTTGATGACACTGTCGTCCTGCCCCACAATCTGAATGGTACTTTCTCCGTCTTTCGTCTGGACATTCCGCACCACATAGCCGCTGTCTTTGATCAGGCCGGTCGCAGTGGCGTTCAGCGTTTTAAAGCCCGTGATGGAAATGCTGCCGGGATCCGTAAAGATGGGGAAATGGCCGGTCGTAAGATTGATGCCTTCCGTAACGTGAACGTTGATGACAGCTGGCGAAGAAGCATTGGGGGATTGCGCCGCAAAGATGCCCTTGTTCGTCCATTGCTTGCCATCCCCTGTTTCTATATCATAAGAAGATTCCAGCGTCAGGCTTTTGGCATTGACCGTCACGGTACCATACGAACTCCGGATCGGAGAGCCGCTGGCCGTCCAGCTATCCCAAATAATCTTCAGATTCTTATCAGGGCGGTCAAAATCCGTCAGCCAGCCATTTGCATGCCCTGTGCCTTTGACAATCCCGACATTGTGCAGCGTGACCGTGTCGCCGTTTTCAATGATTTCCGCCGAGGCCGTGCCCATGACCGCCAGGGTCGACAGGGCCAGGGTCAGCAGCATGCCGGTCCGTTTCAGGTTCCGTTGCCGGTTCTGTTTCGCGTGTTTCATCTCCCCACTCTCCTTTTTTGCATATTGTCCGGGTAATTCCATACGTTGTCACTCTAGATTTTACAATATTCAGAATAGATAGTCAAAGAAAATTATTTTTATTAAACGTGCCATTCCGGCCACGATTTTCGACCGCTGCGGCCCCGGTTCGGGCAACAAAAAAAGGACTTCCGCAGAAGTCCTTACATTGTCGTGGTGGAGATGAAGAGGATCGAACTCTCGACCTTACGGATGCGAACCGTACGCTCTCCCAGCTGAGCTACATCCCCACGAAAGTGCGGCACCCGCAAGCCCGGTTACCACTTGTCTTATTGTACGCTTTCGGCAGGAAATTTGCAAGAGGAAATTACCGGGACATCGCAGGCAAGGAAGAATGGGGACGGCGCTTCGGCCGCAACCAGGTCTACGAAGTCAAGCGCTACGCTGACGCCCTGGATTAAGAACGTAAAAAGAACCGGATTTTCCCAGTGGGAAGATCCGGTTTTTCGTTTCAGGAACCCGCCAGCCAGGCCCCCAGGGACAGCAGGCCGTAGAGGACCGGCTGGTGGAGCAGGTACACGGCGAGGGTGTGCCGCCCGGCCCGGGCGAGCCACGGAACGGATTGGCGGAACAGGGTGGGCAGGACATCGTCCCCCGCGGCGCCGGACCGGCGCAGCAGGCAGCGGCCGGCGAAGAAGCCGGCCCAGAACAAAAAGATCCAGGGCACCAGGGAAAAGTAGTCCGCCATGAGGGGGCGCGCTTCCTGGAGGCCGAAAAAGGTGCCCACGGGGCCGAGCTCGAACCAGCCGTGGGGCAGCTGCAGCAGCGTCCGGCCTTCGAAGCCGAGACGTTCGTAATTGAAGTCCCGCAGCACGGCGAAGGCGGCCAGGCACAGCGCCAGCCCCGGACCGGGCGCGATCCGGCGGAGCGGCCCGTCGAGGGCGAGCGTTCCGAGGGACGCCGCGCCGAGGAACGTCAGGATGCCGAACAGGATGGGCTGCGTGGGAATCACGAAGAAGGAGACCGCCGTGACGACGAGGCCCCAGCCGATCAGTGCCAGGGCGCGGCGCGCGCGGCCGGCCGGGCGGGTGCCGGAGGGCAGGGCGGCGCAGAAGCCGCTGATGACGATGAAGGCCCAGCAGATGGACTGCTGCCACACGTACCCCGCCGTCCCCGTGTACCAGGCGGCCCGGTGCCCGAACAGGAAGACCCAGTCCCAGGCCAGGTGGTACAGCACCATGCTGACGAGCGTCAGGCCGCGCAGGGTATCCACGAATCCGTAGCGGGGCACCCGGACCGGGGCGGCAGCCGGGGCCGGCGGGGCGGCGCACGGCGCGGTACGGCACGGCGCGGCGGCCCGCAGGGCGGCAATCTGCTTGTCCATGGCGTTTCTCCTTTCGCACAGTATCTTTTTCGCTTCCAGTTTACCCAGAAAAACGGCGGAATGCAACCGCTTTCGTAGGTTTCCGGCGGCCGATGTGGTACAATGGAGATGCAGCACTTTTATGTCCAACCCCAAATCCAGCAATAAATCCGGAAAGGAGCTTCCTTATGCGCAATTTCGTGTACTACACCCCGACGAAAGTCGTGTTCGGCAAAGATACGGTTTCCCAGCTTGCCGCCCTGCTCCGCGAGCAGGACGCCAAAAAAGTCCTGATCCACTACGGCCAGGGCAGCGTCGTCCGCAGCGGCCTTCTCGACCGCGTCAAAGCCCTGTTGCAAGAAGCGGGCATCCCCTTCTGCGAACTCGGCGGCGTGGTCCCCAACCCCCGCCTCTCCCTGGTCCGTGAAGGCATCGGCCTCGTCCGGAAGGAAGGCGCCGACTTTCTGTTGGCCGTCGGCGGCGGCAGCGTCATCGACTCGGCCAAAGCCATCGGCTACGGCTGCGCCAACGACGGCGATGTCTGGGACTTTTACGCCCACACCCGTCAGGCCGCGGCCTGCCTGCCCGTCGGCGTCATCCTGACCCTGTCCGCCACGGGCAGTGAAATGAGCGATTCCTCGGTCATCACGAAAGAGGAAGGCTGGCTCAAGCGCGGCTACAACAACAACGTCTGCCGGCCCCGGTTCGCCATCATGGACCCGCAGTACACCGAAACGCTGCCGCCCTGGCAGACGGCCTGCGGCTGCGCCGACATCATGATGCACACCATGGAACGTTACTTCGCCAAAGACGGTGCCATGGAACTGACCGACCGCCTCGCCGAAGGCCTGCTGCGCACGGTCATGCACAACGCCCGCCTCCTGCTCCGCGACCCGGGAAACTACGGTGCCCGCGCCGAAATCATGTGGGCCGGCAGTCTCTCCCACAACGGCCTCACCGGCTGCGGCAGCGACGGCGGCGACTGGGTCTGCCACCGCATGGAACACGAAATGGGCGGCCTCTGGGACATCGCCCACGGTGCCGGCCTCTGCGCCATCTGGGGCAGCTGGGCCCGCTATACGTATCAGCACAACCTGCCCCGTTTTTATCAGTTCGCCACCAACGTGATGGATGTTCCCCCTGATCCGTCCGCCCAAGAAGCGGTCGCCCGCGCCGGCATCGAAGCTACGGAGGCCTTCTTCAAGGAAATCGGCATGCCCACTTCCTTCGCGGACCTGAAGATCCACCCCACGGAAGCAGAAATCCGGACCCTGGCGCAAAAATACGCCGCCGCCGTCGGGGGAAACGCAGGGTCCGCCGTCAAGATCGGCGCCGCAGAAGCAGCAGAAATCTACAAGATGGCGTTGTAATCCTGTAAGCAAATAAAGCCTCACGGCTCCGTTTCCGTCGCTCGTCACTTCGTTCCCAATGCGACGGAACCCGGCACCGTGAGGCTCTTTTTTCTGTGCTTGCAGGGATTCAAAACAAAGGCAAAGCAAGACTGAGTGAAAACCCGCAAACCGGGCGTTTTCATTGTCAACAAGGTATGCCTGGAAATCACGATTGCAACATCTTAAGCCAACGAAACAAGTTGTGGTACATGATATTTCCCCAACATCGAAGCCAGTTCTTTTCTTGCGACCAGGTCAACGCCATTCGCTTTAGCCAAAATGCCGGCTTCCTTCGTAAAGCCACTCGCATTTTTGCTGTCAAATGAATGACATGGGCAGCCCCAGTGATATTCAAGCCCACCCCGGCTGCCAGCGGGCCATACAGATTTCGAAATCAGGTCGTCTCTGCGTGCTTCCGGGACGGCTTGGAAATGAAACCGGAACCCCTCACCGCACTGAAAAACCGGGAAACATACAAAAAAGGGGTTCGCAGACCCCTTTCAACCGCATTGGGAGCAGTGCGACGAGTGGTTGAAAGGGGGTTCCGCGAAACCCGTATTGTCTTTATGCAGTTGTTTACTTCGCCATCATCCGCGCAATCTGCTGTGCCAGCGCCGCCGGATCATCGGGGATCATGCCGTCCAGCAACAGGGCCTGGTCGAAGAGCAGGTTGCAGAAGTCCTTGAATTCCTGGCTTTCCTTGCCTGCGGCATAGGCGTCCTTGAGTCTGCCGAAGAGGACATGCTTCGGATTCAGTTCCAGGATCCGCTGGGCCTTGAACATGGGGGCGTTCGCTGCCGCGAAGGCCTGTTCCATGGCGAACGACGGACCGGCCTCGCCGGCCACCAGGCACACGGCGCTGTCCTTCAGGCGGTTCGTCAGCTTCACCTCGTTGACCTTGGCGCCCAGGACGGCCTTGACATCCTTCAGGAGGGACTCGTTATCCTTGGCCAGGTCTTCCGTTTCCTTTTTCGAGGTGTCGGATTCGGCGTCGCCGAAGTCGAGGTCGCCGCGGCTCAGGGACTGGAACTTTTTGCCGGCGTACTGCTGCAGGGCTTCGAGGCAGAATTCGTCGACGGGGTCGAGCAGGAAGAGGACTTCGAAGCCCTTCTCTCTGACCGTTTCCATCTGCGGCAGGTGCCCGATGGCCTCTTTGTCCTTGCCGGTGGCAAAGTAGATGGCCTTCTGGCCGGCCGGCATGCGGTCCGTGTATTCCTTCAGGGTGCAGAGCTTGCCGTCCTTCGAAGTCATAAAGAGCAGCAGGTCCGCCAGCTGTTCCTTCTTCGTTTCCGGATCGTAGATGCTGTTATAGACGCCGGCCTTGAGGGAGCGGCCGTACTCGTTCCAGAATTTTTCGTATTTCGGGCGGTCCTTGTCGAGCATCTCCTTCAACTGCTTCAGGATGTTCTTTTCCAGGTTCTTGCCGATGACGCGGAGGGTCCGGTTCTGCTGGAGCAGCTCGCGGGAAATGTTCAGGGACAGGTCGGGCGAGTCGACAAGGCCTTTGACGAAGCGCAGGTAGTCCGGCAGCAGGTCCTTGCATTTATCCATGATGAAGACCGAGCGGGAGTAGAGCTGCAGGCCCGGTTCGTATTCCTGGAAATAAAGGTTGGCCGGCGCTTTGCCCGGAATGTACAGCAGGGCCGTGTACTCGATGGTGCCTTCGGCGTGCGTGTGGTAGTAGCACAGGGGGTCTTCCCATTCGTGGAACTGGTGCTTGAAGAACTCGTTGTATTCTTCGGGCTTGATGCTGCTCTTGTTGCGCTTCCACAGGGGCGTCATGGAGTTCAGCGTGCGGTCTTCGACCTTTTTCACGGTCGGCGCCTTTTCGTCGATTTCGCCTTTTTCGTTCTTGCCCGGCTCCTCCAGGGTCTCCTCCATCTTGATGGGGTAGCGGATGAAGTCGGAATATTTCTTGACCAGCCCCTCCAGGGTCCAGTAGCTCGTCATGTCCTGCTCCGCGCCCTCGCCGGCGTATGCTTCGCCCAGGTACAGCGTAATTTGCGTGCCGTGGTGCGCTACATCGGCCGGTTCAATGGTATACGTACCGTCGGCGGCGGACTCCCATTTCCAGCCCTGCTGTTCGCCGGCCTTGCGCGTCCGGATGACCACCTTGTCGGCCACCATGAAGGCCGAATAGAAGCCGACGCCGAACTGGCCGATCAGGTCGCGGTCCGTCGTGTCCTTGCCGCCTTCCTTGTGAGCCTCGTCCCCGGCTTCCTTCGCCAGCTTGTTGGCTTCTTCCAGCTTGCGGAGGAACTCCTTGGTGCCCGACTGCGCGATGGTGCCGATGTTCTTCACCAATTCGTCGTGGTTCATGCCGATGCCGTTATCCGCAATGGTCAGCGTGTGCGCCGCCGCGTCCGGCGTCAGGCGGATCGTGAAATCCTTGTCGCCCTCCAGCAGCTCCGCGTTCGTCAGCGACGCGAAGCGCAGCTTGTCAATGGCATCGCTCGCGTTGGAAATCAGCTCGCGCAGGAAAATCTCGTGGTTCGTGTAAATCGAATGGATCATCAAATCGAGGAGCTGCTTCGTTTCCGCCTGGAAACTGAAAGTCTCCTGCTTTTTTTCTTCTTCGGCCATACTGTATTACTCCTTCCATCCATGCCTTCCCGGCGCGATGTATCCCGCCGCCGTGTCTGTGTTTCACCATCTGGCGGCGCCGCCCCGTTCCCGGCAAATCGTTGGCAATATAAATTGGCACTCGTTTATGGCGAGTGCCAATTCCGGATACTATATTACACCATTTCGGGGCAAAAGTCAAAAAGTCTATATTACAGTTCTTCTGCCTGCGCTGCCGCCAGTTTTCGCCGCAGCAGGGCGGCGGGGGCCAGGCTGGCGGCGAGGCCGATGACGATGGCCGCGCCCAGCAGCAGGACCAGGGCCGGTGTCACGGTCAGGGGCAGGGTGACGGCCGTCGAGGCGGTCAAAACGTGCGCCAGGAAGGCGCAGCCGCCGATGCCGAAAAGGGCGCCGAGGACGGTGCCGCCGACGAGCAGAAAGCCGTTCTGCCAGAGCCACAGGACGACGATATCCTTTTCCGTGGCGCCGAGGGCGCGCAGGATGGCGTATTCCCGCAGGCGCGTCAAGGTCGACAGGTACGACGTGATGACGACGAGGAGGATGGACAGCAGGAGCAGCAAAGCTCCCACGGGCCGCCACATCGCTTCGCCCCGGCCCATAAGGTTGAAGAACTGCACGATGGTCTGGGCGGGGAACACGAGCTGGGCGTCCTTGCGGTGCTGGTACCGGCTGGCGAGGACATAGGCCTGGCTGTAGCCGGCCGGTTCCACCATGATGGCGCTCACCTCGCGGGCGGTCGCGTTGTGGAGGGCCCACACGGAGGCAATATCCGTCAGAATGGCCTGGTTATAGGGCCCGTGCACATCGTCCAGTATGCCGACGACCGTGAAGGGATGGGCGGCATGGGCGCGTTTTTTGCCGGGCAGCAGGCCGTGCGAGGACTGGAACGTGCTGCCGATTTGCAGATGGAGCCTGGACGCGACATCGTGCCCGATCACGGCTTCAAAGGGGGCCGCGAAGGGGCGGCCGGCGCGCAGGGAGAGCCAGGCGGGCGCTTTGGGCGCGGCTTTGACCTGGAAAATGGCCGGCACGGCGCCGACGACGCGGTACCCCTGGAAGGTGTCGCCGAAGGCCAGGGGAATGGCGTTGCGCACGAGCCGGCGGTCGTCCGAAAGGCGCGTGACCTCGGCGTAGGGCAGGTTGGCCAGGGGCCGGTCCTGCAGAAAGACGGTGCTGAGGACGAGCTGGTGCTGGCTGCCGGGCGAGGCGACGAGGAGCGTGAAGGGTTCCGTGGCCAGGGTGAGGCCGCGCTGCAGGCTCTGGTGGAGCGTGGTGAGAAAGGCGCTGACGCCGATGGCGAGGGCGACGACGAGGAGCAGCAGGGCCGTCGTCACGGGGCGGCGGCGGAGCTGCTGGAAAGCGAGGCGGCGGATCATGCGGGCCTCCTTTCCCCGCCGTGCGCCTTGGACAGGGGCAGGCGGTGCGGGAAGGCGTCGATGACCATGGGGTCGTGGCTGGCAATCAGGATGAGGGCGGCGTGCCGGGCGCCGTAGGCCTGCAGCAGGTCGATGACGGCGCGGCTGTTGGCGGCGTCCAGGTTGGCCGTGGGCTCGTCGGCGAGCAGGACGGGCGGGTTCTTGACGAGGGCGCGGGCGATGGCGACGCGCTGCTGTTCGCCCTGGCTCATTGCCTGCGGGTATTGGTCCAAAAGATGTCCCAGGCCCATGCGGTCCGCCAATTCTTCCGTACGGCGGCGGGCTTCCGCGGGGCCGACGCCGCCGAAATGAGCGCCCGTCAGGATGTTGTCCCGGGCGGTGAGGAACGGGAGCAGGTTGAATTTCTGGAACACGTAGCCGACGGAGCGGGCGCGCCAGGCGTCCAGTTCCGCCAGGGTCCCCTGCCCCGGGCCGCCGATGGGCCGGCCGTCCCAGGTGAGGGTGCCCCGCGTGGGGCGCAACAGGCCGGAAATGCAGTGGAGCAGCGTCGACTTGCCGCTGCCGCTGGGGCCCGTGATGCACCACATTTCGCCGTCCGAGGCGGCAAAGTACGGCACTTCGAGGGCCGTGACAGCCGTATGTCCATCTCCGTAGACATGGACCAGGTCTTTGATTTCAAGCATGGCGGGCCTCACTGTACGGATGCGCCGAGGAGGCGCACCTGGCTGACGAAGCCCGTGTTGCCGTCCACGTAGCTGCCCACGTCGAGCGTGCCCGTGACGGAGACTTCCTGGTCGTACGGCAGGGCCGTGACGGAGCCGTCCACGTAGACGACGACGATGTTATAGGGCCAGTCGGCGTCGGACGAGCAGAAGGGGCAGATGGACATGGGCGTTTCCGTGAGGACGAAAAAGTCGATGCTGGGTTTCAGGGGCGGCGCCATATAGCCGTGCATGGTGACGCTGGACCCGGCGAGGCTGGTCAGGGTGTCGGAAAAGATCAGGCCTTCCGCCGTGGCGCCGGCGTACATGTCGCCGAACTCCAAAGACGCAGCGTGGGCCCCCACAGGGAGGCCCAGCGTTGCAATACCCAATACTACAGTTGTACAAAGCGCGGTAACAAGCAGCCGGCCGCGATGCAGCAGCCCGCTGCGCGCCAGCAGGGAACGGAACATGGGTCCACACTCCCTTACTTGGCGGCGTCTTCCGCCGTGAAGGGGATTTCGGGCGTGCCCTTCGTGGCGTCGACACCCAGCGCGCGGAGGATGGCGAAGAAGACTTCCGTGTTGTCCATGACGCCGTGGAAGTATTCCGAACCGGGGCCGCCGGCCATGAGGACGACATCGTCCGCGGAATGGCATTCCTGCGTTTCACCGGTCGTGGTCGGAATATCGCCGGGGACCAGGCGGGCGCCCTGCGGCGCGCGTTTCGGGTTGGCCGTGACCTTGCCCTTGGCATCGACCGTAGCCGGTACGGTCGGCGTCGGCTGGAAGCGGTAGTTTTCGTAATGGTCCGGCGCATTGGCGTACTGGACGGCCAGGGTCGTATCCGGATCGGGGTTGTCGGGGAAGCCGTCCTTGTCGGCGTCCTGGAACGTGGGCCACTTGGCATCGGCGTAGACGCGGACCGCTTCGCGGCCGGTCTTGCCGTTTTCTTCCTTATACGTACCGGAAATGCTCACGCCGTGGGCGTGGTCGGCCACGACGATGATCAGCGTGTCATCGTTGTGTTCCCTGGCGTACTGTTCGGCCCATTCGATGGTCTTGTCGAATTCGATGGTATCGTAGGTGGCGCGCTGCCAGTCCATGGTGTGCAGCTGCTTGTCGATGGAGCCGCCTTCGCTCATGAGGAAGAAGCCGTTGGGGTTCTTTTCCAGGACGGATACGGCCTTTTTCGTCATGTCCAGAAGGCCCGGCTGGTCCATGAAGCCCTTCAGCACCTTCTGGTTCTTCGGCAGGAACTCGCGGTCCATGTAGACGTTCATGTGGCTCATGGTAAACAGGCCCAGGATGGGGTCCTTGCCGTTCAGGTTGTTCAGCTCGGTCTTGGTGCCGGCGAACTGGTAGCCCGCATCCTTGAATTCCTGGATCAGGTTGCGGTTATCCTTGCGCTTGGAACCCGGCGTGCCCAGGGGCAGGAAGAACTGCGCCCCGCCGCCCAGGACGACCTGCGGCGGATTGTTGCGGTGCAGGAATTCCGCGGCGATATACGGCTGTTCGGCGCGGCGGCGCGTATGGGAAACCACCGCGGCCGGCGTAGCGTCCGTTACGGCTGCCGTGGACACCATGCCGTAGGACATCTTCTTGCTGCGGGACAGGATTTCGGCCACCGTTTCCACTTTCGGGTCATCCAGGGGGTCCTTCGTCTTGTTTTCGTAGACGCCCATGGCGTTGACCACGGATTTATTGCCCGTCATGTAGGCACTCATGCTGTTCGCCGAGTCCGTGACGATGGAATCGTAGCCCGACGTCGTGATGAGGGCCATGTTCGGCAGCTTCTCCATGGCCAGCACATCGTTGAACTTGCCTTCCGACAAGCCCTTCGACAGGATGCGGCCCAGCTCCTTGGCCTGCATGCTCATACCGTCGCCGATGAAGAGCATCACGTTTTTGGCTTTCTTTTTCGCGGTTTCTTTGACGACCGTGTACGTTGCCCGGCGCGTCAGTTCCCCGCCCGTGCCATTGGCGGCTGCCACAATTTCCTGTGCTCCCGCGGCCGGGAAGGACACGTTGTTGATGCGGTAGGAGAGGTGCGTACCGTAGTTGTGGACAACCGCCGCTTTATGGAACACTTTCTCCGCGTCCGTGCCGTTGATGGTGACCTTCGTACCGGTGCTGCCCGCAGGGAATTCGACTTCGAAGTCGAACCGCTGGCCGGCCCACAGTTTGGCGCGGTTGATCGGCAGGATCGTGATGGCCTGCCCGGCCTGGGCCGTCGTGGAACCATTGTGGTATTCCGCCCGCTGGGCCAGCGCTGCCGGATTGGCGGCAGGAGCAGCCGGAGCAGCCTGGGCCAGTGCGCCGAAGCCGAAGACCAGGGCACCCGCCAGAGAAAGATGGATCAGTTGCTGGAGACGATGATTGTGTTTCATGGAAAACCCTCCTCAAATTTTATGTACTGCTGTTTCGGAATGTATGTACAGTATATAGAATGCGGGGGCAGGTTTTGGAAAAAAGGGGGTAAAATGCGTGTAAAAATGGCCGACGTGGCCCGGGACGAATTTTTTCAGACTGGCTCGCTGCCGCTCGATGTCTGAAAAAATTGCCCCGGGCCACCTGGTGCGGCGTTTTTACGATTGTTTTCCTGGTACGATGCCTGCATTCTATGGAGGGGGGAAGGATGGGGGCGAGGCAGGAGAAGGCGGGGGGAAAGGCGGGCGAAGGCGGAGGCTTCGACGTTTACCTTATTTTTGTTAACCGTTAACGAATTTACGGTTGACAATAGGGATTAGAAGTTCTATGCTAAAGGGGAACGCAATACTTACAGATAGGAGCGAATTTTTTCATGAAGAACATATCGGTCCGCGAGCTTGTCTTTTGTGCTTTGTTTATCGCGCTGATTACGCTGGGGACGTTCATCCGGATCCCCATCGGCAATGATTTCTACACGCTGCAGTTCCTGTTCACGCTGCTGGCGGGGCTGGTGCTGGGTGCGAAGCTCGGCGCCGTGGCGGTGGCCACGTACGTGCTGCTCGGCCTCATCGGGGTCCCCGTGTTTGCTTCCGGCGGTGGTCCCGGCTACATCGCGCAGCCCACATTCGGCTACCTGGTCGGCTTCATTGTGCAGGCCTGGTTCTGCGGTGCGGCGGCACGGCGCTGGAATGCCCACGGTGTGAAGCAGCTGCTCCTCGTGAATATCGGGGGCATGGCGATTGTCTACCTGTTCGGGCTGGTGTGGTTCTACATTTCCTCGAATTACGTCATCAACGCGCCCGTTTCCGTGTGGTGGGTCATCCTGTACTGCGGTATTTTGCAGATCGGGCCCGATTTCGTGCTGTGCATCCTGTCGGCGATGCTGGCGGCGCGGCTGGAATCGGCGGGCATCTGGATCCGCACGGACCGGCACACGCCTGTCGCCGGTTCCACGGGGGACTGAGGCGGCGGACCTGTTGTTATTTCGTCTACATCAAAATTCCATATATGCTTAGCCAAACAGCCAAAAGCTCCCAAGCCACGAAGCGTGACTTGGGAGCTTTGCTATGGGTACATATCTATATCATTTGAATCGATTTGATATCAATTCTATATCGTATGATATAGATACTGGCAATCCCCAACCCAAAAATCCCTCCGGACAGACGAGTGTCTGTCCGGAGGGATTTGGCATGTCCTTTGCGGATGTTGCGGGACGTTACATCGGGCACGGATCAGAGGCCCAGGGCTTTTTCGGCCGTGTCGGGCAGGTCCGGTGCGTCGGCGTTGAACCACTTTTTGTAAATCTTGGCGTAGGTGCCGTCCTTCTTCATGTCGGCGATGGCTTTGTTGATTTTGTCCTTCAGTTCCTTGTCGTCTTTGTTGAGGACGAAGCCGAGCAGTTCGGACTTGGAATCGGGAATGGGGATGACGCGGACTTTGTCTTTGCCTTTGCCTTCGAGGGTGGAATAATATTCAGCGACGGGTTTGTCGACGATGGCGGCGGGGGCGTTGCCGACCTGGACTTCGAGCAGGGCGACGGAGCTGCTGTCGAACTGCTTGATGGTCATGCCGTGGGCTTCGGCGTATTTGGCGCCCGTGGTGCCGACCATGACGGCCACGTTTTTGCCTTTCAGGTCCGCGGCGCTCTGGACGGTGCTGTCCTTGGGCACGACGATGGCGAGCTTCGATTCATAGAAGGGCGCGGCGAAGGCGACGCGTTTGGCCCGTTCCTTGGTCATGGTCATGCCCGTGGCGGCGACATCGACCTGTTTGGACTGGACGGCCGGAATGATGCCGTTGAAGGGGATGTTTTCCATTTTGGTATCCATGCCGAGGCGCTTGGCGACTTCGCGGATCATGTCGATTTCCATGCCTTTGTAGTCGCTGTCGCTGCCCTTGTTGTCCTTATCCTTGAATTCGAAGGGCACGTAGGTGGCGTTCGTGGCGATGTGGAGCACCTTTTTGGCGCCGGCCTCCGGCTTGGCATCTTTTTTGTCAGACCCGCAGGCGCTGACCAGGAACAGCGCGCACAGCGCCAGCAGGACTGCTAACAATTTCTTCATAGTAATGACCTCCCTGCAATTTCAGAATGACACCATTATATGCCTGTCGGCGAATAAAATCAAGAGATGTTGCATAAAAATTAACGTGCAAATTCAATGCGCGCGTGCCTTGATTGTAACGCACGCGTGTGTTATACTGAGACTATCCGGATTGGTCCCGCCGCGGGGGGAACACGGGCGGGCGCAAAGGAGGGGGACAAGATGACGGAAAGCAGGCTGCTGCCGCAGCGGGAGTCGCTGACGGTGGAGTTCAAAAGTGACAAGGCAAGGCTGCCCGACGGGGAGATTTTCGAGACCGTGGTCGGTCTGGCGAATACGGAAGGTGGGGATTTGTACCTGGGCGTGGAGGATTCCGGCGCGGTGTCGGGGCTGCACCGGGACCACCGCAACCCCGTCGCCCTGAGTACGTACATTGCGTCGAACACGGTACCGCCCCTGTCCGTGCGGACGGAGCTGGTGCCCACGGAGCCGCCGGTCCTGCGCATTTCCGTGCCGAAAATGGAGGCGGGCATCGCCTCGACGACGACGGGCAAGACGCTCCACCGCCGCCTGAAGGCCGACGGGTCGCCGGAAACGGTGCCGCTCTATCCGTACGAATTCGCGAGCCGCCTGGCGGACCTGCGCCGGCTGGATTACACGGCCCTGCCCGTCCCGGAGGCGTCGGCGGCGGATTTCGACCCCCTGGAACGGGAGCGGCTGCGGCGCATCCTGGTGCAGAACACGGCGGAAAAGGGGCTGCTCCAGCTGTCCGACGATGCGCTGTACAGGGCCCTCGGCCTGGTCCGCCGGCACGACGGGCGCGAGTGCCCCACGGTCGCCGGCCTTCTGCTCCTGGGCCGGCCCGATGTCCTGGCCCGCCTGCTGCCAACGGCGGCGTCGTCTTTCCAGGAACTGGAGGGCACGCGGGTCCGTGTCAACGAGGACTTTCTGCTGCCGGTCCTGGCGGCCCTGGAAAAGCAGTTTGCCTATCTGGATGTGCGCAACGGCAGCACGGAACTGGCCCTGGGGCCGTTCCGCCTGTCCGTGCCCGACTTTGACCGGCAGGCCGTGCGCGAGGCCATCGTCAACGCCTACTGCCACCGCGACTACGCCCGCATGCAGCGCGTGCGGCTCTGCCTCACCGAAGAGGGCCTGACCATCGCCAACCCGGGCGGGTTCCGCAGCGGCACGAACCTCGCCTGGCTCTACGACGCCGAACCGGACAGCCGCAACCTGCTCCTGTCCGATGTCCTGAAGCGCATCGGCCTGGCCGAGCGCACGGGGCGCGGCATCGACCGCATCTACGAAGGCTGCCTGCAGTACGGCCGGCCCCTGCCCGACTACTCCCGCTCCTCGAGCGCCACGGTCTCCCTGTTCCTGGCCCACACCGCGCCGGACCCCCAGTTCACGCGGATCGTCGCCGAAGCCGCCCGCCGCGGCGGCGCGCCCCTCTCCCTGCACCTGCTCCTCGTATTGCACTGCCTGCGGGACCGTTCGCCCCTGTCCGTCCCGGAGGCCGCGGCCGCGACAGGCCTGGCGCCGGCCGAAGCACAGCTGCGCCTGCAGGAACTGGTGCAGCGCGGCCTCGCCCTCGGCCGCGGCAACGGCCCCGAACAGCGCTACGCCTACGCGCCCACGCAGTACGGCCCGCACCGCACCACCGTCCATTACGTGCGGGAAAGCGGCACGGACAGCCGGGAATACCTGGACACGGTCCTCGCCCTCGCCCGGCAGCGCGGGTCCCTGACCCGGGCCGATGTCACATCGGCCCTGCCCGTCAATGAAAACCAGGCCTACCGCCTGCTGAAGAAGCTCGCCGCCCAGGGACGGCTGCAGCTGGTCGGCAAAGGCCGGTACGCCAAGTATATAGTGCCGTGAGAGCGGACCGGGACATCGTATGACGTTATCAAAAAACCCTCCTTACACGGAGTAAGGAGGGTCATTTCATTCAGGAATAATTTTATTTTTTCGGTACGGGGATCACGTCGACGCCCATGTACGGACGCAGTGCTTCCGGCACTACGACGCTGCCGTCTTCCTGCTGGTAGTTTTCCAGGATGGCGGCCACCGTGCGGCCGACTGCCAGGCCGGAGCCGTTCAGGGTGTGGACGAATTCCGGTTTGCTCTTGGCGTCGCGGCGGAAGCGGATGTTGGCGCGCCGTGCCTGGAAGTCCAGGAAGTTGGAGCACGAAGAAATTTCACGGTAACGGTCCGCGGCCGGCAGCCAGACTTCCAGATCGTACGTGGTGGCGCTGGAGAAGCCGATATCGCCGGTGCACAGGCGTACCACGTGGTACGGCAGGCCCAGGATCTGCAAGGCTTCTTCCGCATCGTGGGTCAGCTTGTCCAGCTCGTCCCAGGACTGTTCCGGTTTCGTGAACTTGACCAGTTCGACCTTGTTGAACTGATGCTGGCGGATCAGGCCGCGCGTATCCTTGCCCGCGCTGCCGGCTTCGGCACGGAAGCAGGCGCTGTAGGCGCAGTACTTGATGGGCAGGTCGTCGCCGTTCAGGATTTCATCGCGGTGCAGGTTCGTGATAGGCACTTCGGCCGTCGGAATCAGGTACATGTCCTGGCCTTCGACCTTGAACATGTCTTCCGCGAACTTCGGCAGCTGGCCCGTGCCGATCATGCTGGCGCGGTTGACGATGAACGGCGGGAAGAATTCCGTGTAGCCGTGCTTGCTCGTATGCAGGTCCAGATAGAAGTTGATGACGCTGCGTTCCAGGCGGGAACCCAGGCCCTTGTAGACCGTGAAGCGGGCGCCGGAAATCTTGTGGGCCCGGTCGAAATCGAGGATGCCCAGCTTTTCGCCGATTTCCCAATGGGGCAGCGGCTTGAAATCGAACTTGCGCGGTTCGCCCCACTTGCGCACTTCCGGATTGTCGGCATCGCTCTTGCCCAGGGGCACATCGTCCGCCGGCATATTCGGGATGCTCAGCAGGATATCCTTCAGACGGGCGTCGATGTCCTTGAGGCGGGCATCGTCCGTCGCGATTTTATCACCCAGGGCGCGCACTTCGGCCATCTTCGCCTCCGCGTCCTCCCCGGCCTTCTTCAATTTGCCGATCTCCTTGGAAGCCGTATTCCGCTCGTTCTTCAGGGCTTCCACCTGCTGGGTCAGCTCCCGGCGTTCCTTGTCCAGGGCCAGGAATTCGTCCAGATTCAGCTCGCCATTGCGTTTGTGGACGGCTTCAATGACCTTTTCCGGATTGTCACGGACAAACTTCATATCTAACATAATGCATTCCTCCAAACCAACTAAGAAATTTGGCTATCTGTACATTTATTTATTGTATCGCACTGCCGCGGGGCGCGTCAAGTAACGGGCGCAGAGAAAGGCCCCGCGGAATCTTGGTTGTCAAGACATGTGTTACACTCTTGAATTTGAGAAATACTCTGTTACAACCTGGTTTGGGCTTCTGAATGCTAGGGATGTCTTGGCTGT
>ONAN01000039.1 GCA_900315805.1 uncultured Selenomonadales bacterium | reverse complement strand
TCCTTGTTATTTTTTGGTTTTGGGTTAAACCTATTGTAACAAATGCTCTCTCTTTTTTCTTTTTATTTCTGTAACATATGTTTTATCACATTACAAATCGTGCCGCGCCGTACCCTTAGAAGGCATCGACGCCGCCGAAGCTGGCACCGCCGACGATGCGGACGTCGTCCACGTCGAAAGCCTGCATGATGTCCTTCATGTTATCCCGCAGCAGCATGGTGCGCAGGCGCTCGCTGCCCGAAACGATGAGCAGTTTCTTACCCGATTTGTTCACATTCTGCAGCACGCTGAAACGTTTTGCGAACACTTCGTCCCCGACGCTCTTCTTCAACGCCTTCAGGCCGGCCAGCAATTCCGGTTTTTCCCGGGCGATGCGGGCTTCCAGCGGTTCAAAGGCCGTGGTCCGGACGGACGTGTTGACGGGGACGTCGATGACTTCCTCCATCCGCCCTTCCCTGTTCTTCACGATACGTTCCTTCATACGGTTCATGCTCAACGGTTCAATACCCGGCATAACGAACACCTCCTGCCAACGTGACGAGCGGCCGGCCGTATTTCCGGCCCAATTTTAATCAAACAAAAGTCTAATTAGGAATTTATCCTGTTAATATCATCCTAGCATTTCTGTCCCGTTTTGTCAAACCGGATACGAGCCGGAAATCAGCCCTGTATGGACGTCCGGCGTCCCTTAAAATGTCACGAATTCTTCAAAACAGTATACACTGTTTTGTATAAGATGTGCTATAATAAAACCATAGCAAAACCTGTTTCAAGATAAGCCATTATGTTAAGGAGGTTTGAACATGCCGCTCGTAACAACGAAAGAAATGTTTAAGAAAGCCTACGATGGCCATTATGCCGTCGGTGCCTTCAACGTCAACAACATGGAAATCATCCAGGGTATCGTCGAAGCCGCTGTGGAAGAAAAGGCTCCCCTGATCCTCCAGGTTTCCGCCGGCGCCCGCAAATACGCCAAGCATATCTATCTGACCAAACTGGTGGAAGCCGCCGTGGAAGACACGGGCCTTCCCATCTGCCTGCACCTGGACCACGGTGCCGATTTTGAAATCTGCAAAGCCTGCGTCGACGGCGGGTTCACGTCCGTCATGATCGACGGCTCCAAATATCCTTTCGAAGAAAACATCGAGCTGACGAAGCGCGTCGTCGATTACGCCCATAACAAAGGCGTCGTCGTCGAAGCCGAACTGGGCAAGCTGGCCGGCGTGGAAGACGCCGTCAAGGTGAACACGAAGGAAGCCACCTACACCGATCCGGACCAGGCCGTGGAATTCGTGGAACGGACCGGCGTGGACAGCCTGGCCATCGCCATCGGCACGAGCCACGGCGCCTATAAGTTCAAGGGCAAACCGGAACTGGATTTCGCCCGCCTGGAAAAGATCACCAACCTGCTGCCCGGCTTCCCGCTGGTGCTGCACGGTGCTTCCACCGTCATTCCTTCCTTCGTGGCGGAATGCAACAAATACGGCGGCAAAATCAACGGTGCCCAGGGCGTACCGGAAGACATGCTCCTGCGTGCCGGCAAGTTCGGTGTCTGCAAGATCAACATCGATACGGACCTGCGCCTGGCCATGACGGCCTCCATCCGCAAGTTCATGTACGAACATCCGGAAGAATTCGATCCGCGTAAATACCTGGGACCCGCCCGTGACGCCATCAAGGCCATGGTCGCCCACAAGATGCGCGACGTGCTGAACTGCTCCGGCAAGGCCTGAGAGCTCCTGAATCGGACAAGTACATAAGCAGAGATGCATGACAAACCGCCTTTTTTCCCAAGGCGGTTTGTTTTTTTACGGACACCGCCTGATTGGTGCGATTCCAAATCTTGTCTTTACCATTATTTTCGGATATAATTAAAAAGTAAAAAAACATTTACAAAATTTTTACGAAGTCTTTATGCATTATTTAACTTTCATTATATCTGAAACTGGTAACAAGGGGGAAGAAGCATCATGATCAGGCTGACGGCGGACCTTTACTATTCTAAAGGTACGCATAAAGAATGTTACCTGTATCCCGGCGATCCCCACAAATGCATCAAAATACCGTATAATGACTGGGGCGTTAAAGATCTGAACCGGGAAATCCGGTATCTGCATCTTCTGGACAGGCAGCACAAAGATTATAGTGTGCTTCCCCGGTATTACGGGACAGTGGAAACGGACCACGGTACGGGCCATGTTTTTGAATTGATAACGGATTACGACGGCAGCAAGTGCCGCACCCTGGAAGACATTCTGCATGATGCTGCCTTTTTGGAGAAATACCGTGACCTTGTCATCGGGCTGCTGCTGGATCTCAACCACAACCTTTATGACAATGAGATTGTCACCATGGGCCTTTTTCCCATCAACATCCTCTTCCAGCGCACAGCGCCGGATCAGTGCAGAATCCGCATCATCAACGACATGGGTTCCAAAACGCTGTTTTCTCCGGAATACCACCTCCACTGGTACGCCAAAAATCACGTAAAAAAACGTTGGCAGGGCCTGATCCGGTACATCAAGAAAAAATACAAGACTCCCCTGCCTCAGGAAATCGCCCAGGCAATCAGCAATGTCTGAATGAAAAGGAAACAAAGTTCATAGCAAACACGACGGCCTGTTTCTCCGGGTTACAAACCCGCGGAAACAGGCCGTTTTGCTTTTTATTGGATTTTAATGCGGGAAATCAATCCCGGAAGAACAGGTCCCTCGTGTAGACTTTGTCCTTGACATCCGCCAGTTCTTCGGACCAGCGGTTCGTGACGATGACATCGGACATCTTCTTGAATTCATCCAGATCCCGGATGACGCGGGAACGGTAAAAATCATCCGCTTGCAGCGTCGGCTCGTACACGACGACTTCGATGCCTTTCGCCTTGATGCGTTTCATGACACCCTGGATGGCGGACGAACGGAAGTTGTCGGAATTGCTCTTCATGGTCAGGCGGTACACGCCGACGATGCGCGGGTTCATGGCAATGATCATATCCGAGATGTGGTCTTTGCGCGTGCGGTTGGCCTGGACGATGGCGGAAATCAGGTTCTGCGGCACGTCGCGGTAGTTGGCCAGCAGCTGTTTCGTGTCTTTGGGCAGGCAGTAACCGCCGTACCCGAAGGAAGGATTGTTATAGAAGTTGCCGATGCGGGGATCCAGGCAGACGCCCTGAATCAGCTTCTTCGTATCCAGATGGCGCATTTCGGCGTACGAATCCAGCTCGTTGAAATAGGCGACGCGCAGGGCCAGGTACGTGTTGGCGAAGAGTTTGATGGCCTCCGCTTCCGTCGGCCCCGTGAACAGGATGGGAATATCCTTTTCCTCGGCCCCTTCGGCCAGCAGGCGGGCAAACACGTGGGCCCGCTCGGAATCCTCCCCGACGATGATGCGGGACGGATGCAGGTTGTCGTAGAGCGCCCGGCCTTCGCGCAAAAATTCCGGTGAGAAGAGGATGTTGTCCGTATGGAAGCGTTTCCGGACTTCCACCGTATAGCCGACGGGCACGGTCGATTTGATGACCATGACGGCCTTCGGGTTCAGTTTGGTGACTTTGCCGATGACGTCTTCCACGGACGATGTGTCAAAGAACTGTTTGTCCGGGTCGTAATTCGTCGGCGTAGCAATGACGACGTAATCCGCGTCGGCAAATGCTTCCTGCGGATCCAGGGTCGCCTGGAAATGGATGTCGTCCCGCTTCAGGAAACGGGAAATGTCGGCATCGACGATGGGTGATTTCTTTTCATTCAGCATACGGACTTTTTCCGGCAGGATATCCAGGGCCTTTACTTCGTTATGCTGCGCCAGCAGCATGCCCACGGACAACCCGACGTAACCGGTACCGGCAATGGCAATTTTCATGACAATCTACCTCACTTTGGTTCATTCGGTTTATTCTAACACAGTGCAGGCAGAAAGAAAAGGCGAATCCTTTCTTTCAATGGCGGTATACGCCGCCGTGATTGCGCAAGTCGGCAATAAACCGGTTCCATAATTCCTGTACCAGGTGGGCCGTGCCGCGGATACCCATCCAGGGCACGTCGTGGAGCAGCACTTCGTCCCTTGCCGGCTTGGCGATATCAATCACCTGGTAATGACGGCCGAGACGGTGAAGGAACAGGCTTTCCACGCTGCTGCCGAAGAGCAGCAGCCGGTCCGCCCCTTCCAGGAAGGCGTGGATTGCCTCGTCGTCGCGGCCGGCCACGAGGACCCGGTCGGCCGCCGTGCCGTAACACGCTTCGTCTTCGACCGGGTTGCGGCACAACACGGTCAGGACATCCGTGTCGGCCATCTCGTTCCGGATGGCTGCCGCCAGACACAGGGCCTGGGACCCGGGTGCCGCGATGACGATGGACGGAAAGCGCAGCTGCGCCCATTCCATCTGCAGGTTGTTCGTCGCGAGGGTTACCAGGGCCTGCATTTCGTCCAGCTCCCGGTCCAGTTCCGGATGGGCCGGCACCGGCAGCTTGTCCTCGATGACGCGGAGCCACCGTTTCGTGCCCTCGACGCCGTACGGCAGGCCGGCCTTGACGAAAGGCGTGCCGCAGCGTTTTTCGAGCGCCCGGGCCGCCGGCAGCCCCAGTTCCTCGTGGCAGACGATGTTCAGGTCGGCATCACCCAGGCGGCGCACCGCTTCGAGCGGACTGCCGGCCCCGGGCACGGCGCCCACGGTATAGCCTGCTTTTTCCAGGATGCGGACCAGTTCCTTCCGGTCCGCTTCCCCGTTCTGGTAATATTCGCTGAGACCGATCAGGTTGACCACCGGCCGTTCCGTCTTCCCTTGCGTCTCCCCTGCCCCGTCCGGCAGTTTGTCCAGGAGGCGCAGGAAGGCTTTGGACCAGCCTTCGGCAAAGCCGCCGCGGATGCCGCCGCTGTCCATGGTGACCACGGGGAACGGCAGGCGGAAGGAACGCAGGATGCCTTCCAGGTCGTCCCCGATGAGGCTGATGGAGCAGCTGTTTTCCACGAACAGGACGGACGGATGATGACCGGCGTCCACCAGCCGCCCGATGGTTTCGCGCAGGAACTTCTCCGTGCCGTAGACGATGGCTTCGTTATCCGGCTGGGAACCGAGGAACCGGTCGCTCAGGTCGTACCGGAAGCCTTCCACCTGGCGGATGGCATAAAAATAGCACCAGTAGGGGCCGTTGGCCACGACCTCGGCGCCGGGGATGCCGCAGAAGAAGGCCGCGGCACCGGCCAGGGCGCACGTATCACCCCGGTCGCACATCTGGCTGAACACCGTATCAGGCATAGACCACACCTCCCCGTCCGATCTTGCTTTGCAGCACCCGGCAGACAGTACCCATGATGCGGATTTCCCCGGCCGTTCCGGCCAGGGGTACCATGGGCAGGAAAATCTGCCGTAAGGAACGGTCCCGCAGCTCGTGCGTCGTCAGCACAAGCTCCGCACCGTGTACGAGCGGTTCCGCCTCTACGCGGCTCCGGACCGGCAGGTCCGTGCACGCCCGCAGGAACGCCGCCATCTTTTCCCGTTCGGCCGGCGGATAGGAATCGAGCAGGACGATGCCCTGCACGTCCAGCTGCAGGTTCCGCGCCGTCTCCAGCACGGAAGCCGGGTCAAAGAACTGGAGCCAGCGGCCGAAGCAGAGGACGGTCTTTGTGCCGGCGGCAATGCGCCGGAACGCGGCCAGTTTCTGCCCGAACCGTTCCTGTTCCCGCGCCAGCACGCGGGCAGCCGCCTCTTCCCTGTGCAGGAGCCGGCCCATGGCCTCGATCCAGTGGCACGTGCCGCTCCAGCCGACAGGATATTCGTCCTTCAGGTACGCCATTCCGAATTCCTTCTGCAGCCGTTCCGCCAGTTCCGTCTGGCGCTGGTGCGCGGCCACCTTGTTGCCCAGAAGGACCGTCGCTTCGGCCGCTGCCGCCCCGGCGAAATCCCGCACGGGCATATAGCCGGGGAACTGTCCCAGGACCTTCAGGCCCAGGGCGTTCAGGAGACGCACCGTCTCGCGCACGTAGTCGCCCCAGGGGCCGCCGTTGTCCCCCAACAGAAGCACCGTGCCCGGCTGTTTGGGCACAGGCCGGAAATACCGGTCCACGATCTTGTTGGCGATTTCATAAAAGCCCTGGGAATACTCCCCGTCCAGAAACCCGCAGCTTTCCGAAGCGATGACGGGGATGCCGTACTTCTTTTCCGCATCGGCCGCCACGCCGGCTACATCGTCCCCGATGACGCCTGCCAAGCAGGACGAGGCGATGACGACCAGCTCCGGATGATAGGTCTGCACGGCATAATCCAGGCAGGCCTGCAGCCGGTCCGTGCCGCCGAAAATGGTATGTTTTTCCAGCATCTGGCTCGTCAGGACGGGCACATTCTCCATGGTCTCCTGCATGGCATCCGCGTAGGTACGGTAATACGTCCCCAGATCCATGCTCTGGGCCACATGGGAGCAGGCACGGGGGCTGTGGAAGATCACCACGGCCCCCTTGTCATACGCCACGGCACGCCACACGCCGGGCATGCTGCAGCTGCAGCTTTTCATATTGTTCAGGAAACGTTTCGTCGATAACATGGGTACAGTTCCTTCCGGACCCGCGGCGGCAATCAGGCTCTCAGGCGCGGCCGCCGTATTGCTGGGCCAGTTCTTCCAATTCCTCGAACTCCATGGGAGTCGGTATGGACAATTCCGTATTCGTCATAAAATAATCCGCCACCGCCCGGTAGACGCCGGCCTGCTTGCTCTCCGGCGCGTACTGCAGCACGGTCTGGCGGTTGTTTTCCGCCTCGTTGACAATCCCGTCGCGCGGGATGAAGGCGACGAGCTTCGTGTTCAGGCGGGCCGCAAAGGCTTCCAGAAGTTCCTTTTCATGAGGCGTGTTGCGGCTATTGCCGATGATGCCGCCCAGGCGCACGCCGCCCCGCAGGGCGAAGCGCTTGATGCCTTTGGCGATGTTGTTGGCCGCATAGAGGCTCATCAATTCGCCGGACGACACGATATAGATGTCTGTCGCGTACCCTTCGCGGATGGGCACGGCAAACCCGCCGCAGACCACGTCGCCCAGCACATCGTAAAGGATCACGTCGCGGTCGTCCGTGACGTGGAGGCTCTTCAATTTTTCCAGGGCCACGATGATGCCCCGGCCCGCGCAGCCGACACCCGGTTCCGGCCCGCCGGCTTCGACGCATAAGATGTCGTGGTATCCTTTGTTGACAATGTCATCCCAAGTGACCTCGTCTTTGACGCGCACGGCATCGAGCACCGTCCGGCGGCAGATATGGCCCAGCAGGAGGCGCGTGGAATCGTTCTTCGGGTCGCAGCCGATCTGGCAGACCCTGAGTCCTTTTTCACTCAGCGCGGCAGACACGTTGGCGGCCGTCGTGGACTTTCCGATGCCGCCTTTGCCGTAAATAGCGATTTTCTTCATTTTGCTTTCTCCAGGATATCAGCCAGGTACTCTTTCGCTTCCTTCAGGCTGGGCACAATGACCTCGGCCAGGGAGCGCATTTCCGCACCGGGCGTTTGCAGATCCGGTACCATGATGGGGTGCATGTTGGCCGCGTGGGCCGCCCGGATGCCGTTCGGCGAATCTTCCACCACATAGCAGCGGCCGGGTTCTACGCCCAGCTCGCGCGCCGTCAGCAAAAAGATGTCCGGCGCCGGTTTGCCGTGCTGCACGTCGTCGCCGCCCTTGATGACGTCGAAACAGGGCAGCAGGCCCGCATCGCCCAGTTCCAGCCGGACGGACGCAAGGCGCGTGGACGAAGCCAGCGCCACGGGAACGCCCAGGCCCTTCAGGTACGCCAGGATTTCCCGCACATAAGGTTTCACCGGCAGCCGGCCCCCGTCGTACCGGTCATGGAAGAGGCGCGAAACCTCGTCCCTATACCGTTCGTACGGGTAGGCATCGCCGTAACGGGCCCGGTAGACCTGCTCCGTCGCCTCGTACGTAAGACCCATGCACTGGTAGCAGACTTCCTCGATATCGGGAATGCCGTACTTGTCGGCCACGACTTTCCAGCACTCGATGACCAGCCGTTCGGAATCGAAAATGACTCCGTCCATATCAAAAATGACAGCGTAATCCATACTTTGCTCCTGTCGTATTCTCAGCTTTCAAACTCGCGGATGCGGTACGTGGCCCCGATTTCCTTACAGATGGCCGCGCACCGTTCCTCCTCTTCGCGGGAGATGGTCGTCGCCACCGTCGAAAGGACCGTGTGGGGCACAGTCCGGACGCACTCGCGGGCAAAGTCCAGCATGGCATCGAAGGACTTTTCCCCGAAGGCGGGACGCACCACTTCCAGGTACCGTTCCTTATCGGGCGTGTTGAGCGAAATCGAAACCGTGTCGATACGGTTCTTGAAGAGCGGCACGATATCCCGTCCGTTGATGAGGTTTCCCAGGCCGTTCGTGTTGATGCGCACGGGCATGGAAGGCCAGTTTTCCTTCACGTAATCCGCCGTCTGCAGCACCCGTTCCAGCGCTTCCGTCGGTTCGCCGAACCCGCAGATCACGACTTCCTTGTAGCGCGGTACATCAAACTGCCGGAACGCCTCCCGGACCTCGTCGAAATCCGGTTCGTGGTCGAGCCACAGGGAACCGGACCGGCCTTCCCGGTCCTTGAAATTGCGCAGACAGAACGTGCAGTCATTGCAGCATTTATTCGTCAGGTTCACATACAGGCCCTGGCGTACCTCGTACAGGATGGTCATCATGTCTCGTCACTCCTTACGTAAGATGCAGCGGCCGACCGGCCGCAAACCTGTCCTTCATACATAGTCCATTATAGGGTTCGCACCGGCTTACGTCAAATAACGGGACCTAGCGCAGATCCAGGACGACGATTTCCGGGCGGTTCCCGACGCGGACGGGGGATCCCCAGAGTCCGTAGCCGCTGGACACGACGCCCAGCATGGAACCGAAACGGCGCGCGCCGTAATCCAGCAGGTACATGCGCCCCGTGATAAAGTTCAGCGGCGCCTGCTGCCCCGCGTGGGTATGGCCGCACAGATACAGGTCGTACCCGGCGTCGCGGGCTTCCAGGAACCGGCGCGGCTGGTGTTCCATGAGGATGCGCACCTGCTGCGGGTCCCTCCCTGCCAGGGAGGCCAGGTAAGGATTGACAGGCATAGTCCGGTAATCTTCCAGCCCCACGAGGCGGATGCGGTCCGGCAGATCGACGGCCCCGTTGACCAGGAAACGGATGCCCGTGGACTCAAAAAGGCGCTGTTCCGCCGCCACGCGCCCGTCGTAATGGTCATGATTGCCGCGCACGGCATAGGTTCCGTACGTACTCCGGAAACCGGCAAGCGGCTCGTAGCTCTTCTCCCGCAGAATCCAGATCAGCTTGTTGTCGATCAGGTCGCCGCCGAGGAGGACCAGATCCGGTTTTTGCGCGTTGACCTTGCGCACCAGTTCTTCCGCGTAGCTCCGGCCGAAAAGGCCGCCCAGATGGATATCCGTCACAAAGACCACCTTCTGCGGCGATGGCAGGCGGCCGCCCGTGTCGTATGTCAGGGTGCGGACGCGGGGATGCAGGGCGTTCCAGCCGCCGCCGACGACGATGGCGAGCACGATAACAAACGCCGCCCGGGCATACCAGGCGGCAAGCGTCTGTCCGCCGGCCAAGCCGGGATGTATGGCGCCGGCAAGCAGCAACCCCAGGCGCAGGACCAGGTACAGGGCGAAGAAATACAGGGAATAATGGAAAAAGGCCAGCCAGTACCCTCCCAGATAAGACAAAAAGCGCAGCACCGGGAGCGGCAGGCCCGATTCGGGACCGCGGAACTGCACCCAGCCGAACACGAGGGGCAGGGCCAGGATCACCAGCGAATACCCGTGCCGGAAAAAAGGTACGCCGGTCCGATACATCAGCCAATAAAAAAAGGTCATGACGAAGCCGATGGCCGCCGTCATGAAATAGAATCTGCTCATATGGTGTTACCTCAGAAAAACGGACCCGGAAAAATTTCCGGATCCGTTTGCTTTACATCAGTATTTGGGGCCGCGGCGGTGGTTCCAGTAGTCGCGGTCGTACGAAGAATCCGAGGAGAAGTCCGAATCCAGCCGGATATCCGGGCTGACCTCCTTGGCGTGTTTCTTGATTTCGTCCAGCAGGTATTCGTTGCGGATCTTGATGTACGTACCCTTCATGCCCAGGGACTTGGTCTCGATGAGGCCGGCGCTCTGGAATTTGCGCATGGCGTTCACGATGACCGAACGGGTGATGTTGAGGCGGTCCGCCACTTTGGAGGCAATCAGGATGCCTTCGTTGGACTTCAGTTCCGTCAGGATGCCGACGATGGCTTCCCATTCGGAGAAGGACAAGGTCGTAAAGGCGATCTTGATGACCGCTTCCTTGCGGATGCGCTCTTCCATGGCCGCTTCCCTGTTGTGCAGCAGCTGGATGCCGATGACGGCGGCCGCGTACTCTCCGAGCAGCAGGTCATCGTCGTTGAAATCGCGGTCGTACCGGGCCAGGATCAGCGTGCCGATGCGTTCGCGGTTCCCGCGGATGGGGATGATGGTCGTCCGTTTCTCCCCGTATTTGCAGACCTTCGTTTCGTCGAAGGAGCACATATGCTGCTTATGGCTGATGTTGGAGTGGGTCTCCTCCATGCCGTTCACGAATTCCATATAGGGATGGGGGAACTTCATGTTGTCCAGCACCAGGCCGCGCATCACATCGCATTCGAATCCGTCCTGCAGGCCGTAGCCCAGAACATTTCCGTCGTTGGCCACCACGTAGGTGTTGCAGCTCGTCAAATCCCGCAGCAGATCCGCCACCTCATTAAAGGAAACCTTGCCGCCGCGCTGCATCAGGCTGTTCAACTTTCTTGCTTTTTCCAGCAATGTCGTCATTTTGTCCTCCATTCCGGCACAAGTGCCGTGTCATCAATATTGTAAGATGATTCCCGGACGTCCCCTCATCAGGCCCTTGGGAAATTCTTCTGATAAACCTTGTTGATGCGTTCGTTCGTGATATGTGTATAAATCTGCGTCGTGGAAAGGCTGGCATGTCCCAGCAGTTCCTGGACGGCACGCAGATCGGCGCCGTGTTCCAGCAGATGGGTCGCGAAAGTGTGCCGGATGGTATGGGGGCTCACCTTCTTGCGGATGGCCAGCTGCTGCACGTATTTATCGAGGATGCGGCGGACGCTGCGGTCCGTCAGGCGGCCGCCCCGGTTGTTGATGAAGACGAACTGGTGCTCCTCCACCCCGTACTTCTGCATAATCGGTACGCGGCTCTTCTGGAAATAGTTCAGCAGCGCCTTCCGGCACGTGTGGCCGATCGGCACGATGCGGTCCTTGTTCCCTTTGCCGTGGAGCAGGACGAAGAGACTGCCCAGGTCGACGTCGCCCGTCTTGAGCCCGGCCAGTTCGGAAACACGGCAGCCCGTGGCGTAGAGCATTTCCAGGACCGCCCGGTCCCGCAGGCCCAGCGCGGTCTCATCCGGCAGGTCCAGGATGGCGTCGATTTCCGACTCCTCCAGAAAGACCGGCAGCCGTTTGTCCAGTTTCGGCGTCCGGACGCCGGCGAAGGGATTCGCCGTGACCAGTCCTTCCCGCAGCAGATATTTATAGAAGGACCGGAGGGAGGAAATGCGCCTCATGATGGTGCGGCGCGCATAATGCTGCTGATTCAGGAAGGCGAGATAGGAACGGATGTGGATCACCTGGACCTGGGGCCAGGCAAAGCCGGCACCCAGCTTCGGGAGCAGAAACTGCTCGAAATCCCCGATATCCCGGCGGTAGTTCTCCCCCGTCAGGACGGACCCGTTCTTTTCCACGAACAGGTATGTGAGGAAAGCCTCCATCTGCTGTTTTCTGTCATCACTTTCCGACATCATTTTCTCCCAATCAATCGAATTCAGACTGTTTTATATCTGTCAGAATTTTTAAAGCTTGCACTATTGTGCTATTTTTCGAAAACTTCATCTGCGTTAACTTATAATATCATATTAAAATGAAAATTACAATTAACAATTTTATTAAATATTTTATATTGGTAAATTGCAAGTTGAATTTGAACACTCATAATCAAGAAACACACTCAATAGCATAAACTTCATCGAGGAATGCATCAAATAGTTCTGACGGTGT
>ONAN01000023.1 GCA_900315805.1 uncultured Selenomonadales bacterium | reverse complement strand
CCTCCTTGTTATTTTTTGGTTTTGGGTTAAACCTATTGTAACAAATGCTCTCTCTTTTTTCTTTTTATTTCTGTAACATATGTTTTATCACATTACAAAATGCAAATTTATGCCGCGCCCGTCACTTCACCGTCACAATGGTCACGCCGGCGCCGCCCGCGGCCTCGTTGGCCATGGCGAAGGCCGCCACGTTGCGGTGGGTCTTCAGGTAGGCGTGCAGGCCGGCCCGCAGGGCGCCCGTCCCTTTGCCGTGGATGACGCGCACCTGCGTCATGCCCGCCAGGAGCGCGTCGTCGATGGCCCGGTCCACGTAGGGGATCGCCTCGTCCGTCGTCATGCCCCGCACGTCCACTTCCTGTTCCGCCGATTCGGCTTTCGACACGAACAGCTCGTGCGCCGTCCCGGCCCTGTACTTGGACCGTTCGGGCTGCGGCTTCGGCGCGTCCTTGACCAGGAGGCATTCCTTCAGCGGCAGGGTGATCTTCAGCACGCCGACGCTGACCAGGGCCTCCTTGCCCTTCACTTCGCGGATGACGCCGTCCTTGCGCAGGTTCGTGACGAAGACCGTCATGCCCTCCTTCGCCGTCTTCGGCGTCAGGGGCGTCCCCTTCGGCAGGGGCTCTTCCAGGCTCAGCTGCTTGTTCAGGCGTTTGCGCGCCTCCATGGCCGTCTCCTGCAGCTGTTTCGTATCCGCGTCCGCCCGCAGGCGGCGCAGTTCCTTCAGGACCGCCTCGGCCTCGCGGCGGCTGTTGCGGTAGATTTCGTCCGCCTGGTAACGCGCCTTGCGCAGCATTTCGTTGCGCTGTTTCTCGAATTCCCGTTTCTTGAAGGCCAGCTCGTTGCGCAGTTTTTCGCTTTCGTAGCGGAGCTGCTCCATCTCGCGGTTGCTTTCCTCATACTGGCGCCGCTGGTTTTCCAGCCCCTGGATGACATCCTCCATGTGGGCGTGCTCCTCGTTCAGGAAGGCGCCAGCCTTGTCGATGATGGCGTCCGGCAGGCCCAGGCGGCGGCTGATGTTGAAGGCGTTGCTGCTGCCCGGCACGCCCATGAGCAGGCGGTACGTGGGCATCAGCGTGTCCGGATTGAACTCCACGCTGGCGTTCTCCATCCCCTTGCGCCCGAAGGCGAAGGTCTTCAGTTCGCTGTAATGGGTCGTCACGATGGACCAGACACCCCGGCCCGTCAAATAATCGAGGATCGCCATGGCCAGCGCGGCGCCCTCGTTCGGGTCCGTACCGGAACAGATTTCGTCCACCAGGACGAGGTCCCCCGGCCGCACGTCCCGCAAAATCGAGACGAGGTTGGTCATATGGCCCGAGAAGGTACTCAGGCTCTGCTCGATGCTCTGCTCGTCGCCGATGTCGGCGTAAATGGCGTGGAAGATCGGCAGCTCCGCGCTCAGGGCCGGAATGAACATGCCCGTCTGGGCCATGAGGGCGAAAATGCCCGTCGCCTTCAGGGCCACGGTCTTGCCGCCCGTATTGGGGCCTGTCACGAGCAGCGTCTGGAACGTGCCGCCCAAGCTGATGTCCAAGGGCACGCACGTATCCTTCGGCAGGAGCGGATGGCGCCCCTTTTCGATGCGCAGGCCGCCGTCCTGCACCAGGACCGGTTCCACGGCCTGCGTCTGCAGGGCGAACTCCGCCTTCGTCGCAATGACATCCACATCGGTCGCCGTTTCCAGGCAGCGCATCAGGTTGTCCGCCTCGCTGCCGACCAGGGCCGACAGATGGCGCAGGATGCGCTCCACTTCTTCCTTTTCCTGGACCAGGTAGCGCTTGATTTCGTTATTCAGGTTGACCACGGCCAGCGGCTCGATGAAGAGCGTCGCCCCCGTGCCGGACTGGTCATGGATGACGCCGGGGAAATTCAGGCGGTATTCCTGCTTGATGGGGATCACGTACCGGTCCCCGCGCATGGTCACCAGGGCGTCCTGAAAATATTTCTGGTTGTCCGGGTCGTGCAGGATATGTTCCAGCTGCGTCTTGACCCGGTTCTTGGCTGACGCGATACCCACGCGCAGGCCGCTCAGCTTGACCGACGCCGTGTCGAGGATTTCCCCCTTTTCGGAGATGGCCTTCTCCATCTGGCGCACCAGCTTGGGGAACTCCTGCAGCTCCCGGCCGTACACGGCCAGGTTCGGATGGTCGTCGCTCCCTGTAAGAAGGAACACCTTGAGGGCCGCAAATTCCTGGGCGCTCGTCTTGATGTTCTGCAGTTCGTCCACTTCCAGGACGCTGCCCATTTTGGCCCGCTTCACGGAAGCCGCGATGTTGTACAGCCCGCCGAAGGGGAACCGTTTGGCATCGTCCAGCAGGCGCTTGGCTTCCGCCGTTTCCGCCAGCATGCGCCGCACCGTCTCGAAGTCGGCGCTGACCGGCAGGGCGAGCAGCTTGTCCCGCCCCATCTCCGTGGCGGCACAGGCCGCCGCCAGGGCCTTTACCTTATCAAATTCCAGTGTCTTTATCGAAAAACGTGACATACGCTCTTTCCTTCTGTCTCTTCCATCCCGTGCCTTACAGCACGCCCCGGAAATAGTGCCCCCGCGTGGTGCCGGGCAGGTTCTCCATGGCATCCGGGCCGGCCGCGACGGCTTCCTTGTACAGGGCCGTCAGTTTGCGGACCGTGGCCGCGTCGTACGTGCGCCCGTCGATGCGCAGGCGCGCGATGCCCATGCCGGCCAGCACCGCCGCGCTCCCCACGACCGACAGGTCCTGGGAATTGAGCACGTGCATGCGGCAGAACTGGTCGCCGGCCAGGCGGAATTCGGCATCCTTCCGGTCGTGCAGGTACAGCGGTTCCCGGCAGCGGAACGTGCAGGCCCCCTTGTCCAGGTGCCCCAGGAAACTGCCGCCGGCGCAGTATTCGGAAACCATCATCTCAATGGGTCCCTGCACCAGGCACTCCAGCGGCAGCGGGCTGGACTTGGCCAGATGCTCCAGCTGCCCCATGTTCAATTCGATGGACGGCACGGCACCGGCCGCACCGGCGTCCTTCCAGAAGCGCAGCGCCTCCGTGTTGTAGATGTTGAGGCTCATGTCCGCCCACAAAGGCACGGACAGCTTCTTCTCCACCGCCGTCTGCCACAGCCCCACATTGTGGATGTAGAGCAGATCCGGGCCGGCAGCTTCTACCTTGTCCAGGAAAGCCTCGTAGTACGGCAGCTGGGCCTCCTTCACGATGCGCGACGTGCCGAAGCCGATCTTGCGGCCGGCGCGGCGCGTCATTTCCAACGCTTTCGCGTAGTCGTCGAAGGTGACATCCTTCGTGCTGAAGCGGTCGCCGCCGAACAGGATCCAGTCGGCCCCGCCTTCCAGCGCGGCTTCCACCTTGTCCAGCGTGTCCACCCAGACCGTGATTTCCGTATCGCCGCGGCGGCGCAGGCCCTGTCCCTCGCTTTCGGCGATGGCCCGGGCCACGATGCCTTCGTTGCGGACGGGCTTACGGGCCGGCAGGAAGGCGTTCAGGCGCGCTTCATCCAGGGCTTCGCAGGCCTGGCGGCGCGCTTCGTTCAGTTCGCTGACCGGCGCCATGAGGCCCTCGCCCAGGTCCAGTTCCAGGTCCGCCAGGCTGTATTCCGTCGTACCGAGGCGGCCGACCTGCTTGCGGAGCGTGGCTTCGTCCAGGGCGTGCTTCTGCGCCTTTTCCACAAGGAACTTCGTCCGGCCGCGGCCTTCGTTGCCGTCGCCGTCCGTCAGGACGATTTCCAGCGGCTCGCCCAGACGGGCCGTCACGCGGGCCGTCACGGGGATGCGCTTCTTGTTCTTTTCCCCGTAGAACTGACCGGCATAGGCCATGAGTTCGCTGTCCAGGGTGCGGAACACACGGTCGTTGAGGCGCACGCCCTTGGGCACGTCGATTTCCGCCAGGGAGCCGGCCGGCGCCAGTTCCACAGAACGTCCGTCCACCAGCAGCGACGTCACCGTCGTGCCCACGCGGCCGCCGACCTTGACCCAGAATTCCAGGCCGTCGCCCACATGGATGTCCTTTTCCGTTTTGAGCACGGCCTTCGTGTGATTGCGGTTCAGGCTGTGCACGCGGCCCACGAGGACGCCCCGGTTGTTGGGCCGGCGGTCGCTCATCATGCGGCGGCCCTGGGGTTTTTCCAGATAGGCCGTCGTGAAATCGCGGTTGAAAATCTGCTCGATATTGGCCAGGTCACGGGCCGGTACATCGTAATGGCCCGCCTTGTAACTGTCCATGGCACGGCGGTAGGCGTCGACCACGACGGCCACGTATTCGGGCCGCTTCATGCGGCCTTCGATCTTGTACGAAAGGACGCCGGCGTCAATCATGCGGGGCAGAATGGCCAGCGTGTTCAGATCTTTCGGGCTGAGCAGGTACTGGCCTGCCGTGGAATCGCTGGCCAGCATGTCCTCCCCTTTGCCGTTGACCAGCCTGTACGGCAGGCGGCAGGGCTGGGCGCAGCGTCCCCGGTTGCCGCTGCGGCCGCCGATGAGGCTGCTCATGAGGCACTGGCCGGAATAGCACACGCACAGGGCGCCGTGGATGAAGGCTTCGATTTCGACGCCCGTCGCCGACGCCTTTTCCAGGTCCTTGAGGGTCAGTTCGCGCGCCGGAACGGCACGGACCATCCCGTGGGCGGCGACGAAACGCACGCCGGCGGAACTCGTCACGGTCATCTGCGTGCTCGCATGCAGGGGCAGGCCCGGCACGACGCGCAGCGCCGCGCGGATGACGCCCAGGTCCTGCACGATGATGCCGTCCACGCCGGCGTTGTACAGGAAGACCAGGTAATCCTCCAGATCGGCCATCTCGCGGTCGTCGACCAGGGTGTTGACCGTCACGTACATGCGCACGTGGTGCAGATGGCAGAAGCGGATGGCCCGGCTCATCTCGTCCCGGTCGAAATTATCCGCGTAGGCGCGGGCCCCGAAGGCCTTGCCGGCCAGATAGACCGCGTCCGCCCCGGCATTGACGGCGGCTTCCATTGCGTCCCAGGTGCCGGCCGGAGCCAGCAGTTCAATCTCTTTGTCCATAGCAACCTCTTTAAATTCAACGAAAGCAGCACCGGTCGGAACGCGATGCTGCTTTACAAAGTCCATTTTTTCTTATTCCTTCACGATGACCGTGTACGTGAACTGGCGGATGCCGCCCATCTTGTCCCAGGGTTTCTGGTAGCTCATGCGCACCGTATAGGTGCCCGGCGTCATGGCGCCCAGGAACTGGATCAGCGTGCCCGCGGAAGCGCCGCTCGAGTCCGTCGGCGTATCGCGCGGCATCACGAAGGATTCGCCGTTCGCCACGAGGCCGTTGGCCGGGCCGTCGATGGTCCGGATCCACTGCATGCCCGTCGTCGGATTGGCGCTCAGTTTGATGGCCAGCAAATCGCCCTTATGCACGGTGATGGATTTGCCCGCCGCGTTTTCCGTCAGTTTCCAGACCCGCAGCAGGCGCCCGATGTCCCCGATACGGACACAGGGAACCAGCTGGCCGTAGCTGTAATACCGGTCGTAGGAACCGCCCTTGTGGTCCGCCACGCGGACCCCGCTCTCCGTGAAGAGCACGTTTTCCGCTTTCGAACCGACGAGTTCCTTGCGCTTGTCGTTGTCGAAGAAGAACCCGTTGAGGCCGAACTCCTTACCCGACGTCAGGTCGACGTTCACCGCCCTATGGTAGGTGCTGCCGCCGTTCTTCGCGGTCAAAAGGACGCTCACCAGGCTGGGCCGGTCCAGGGTCACTTCGTACGACACGGTGCCGCCCCGTCCCGCTTTGCCGGCCAGGTCTTCCGCTGCATCGTTGAGCAGCTGGTTGGCCGCCTTTTCCAGAGTCTCGTCGTTGGCGCCGTCAATGTAAGGCACATTGACCGTGGCGCCTTTCGTGTTTCTCACTTCCGTCAGGACCGTCGTGGGCTGGTCCGCCAGGGCCAGGCCCGGAACCAGCAGCAGGGCCGAAAGCAGAAGGGATGCGATATGTTTCATGGTGTGACTCCTTGCAAAACTTCCCCGCAAACAGCCAGGAACGCCGTCAGGGCGCTCAGGCTTCCGGCAGGGTGCGGATATAGGCCAGGGCCTTATCCATGCGCTCCAGGGTCTTGTCGCGGCCCAGGAGGACCATCAGGTCGAACATGCCCGGCGTAACCGTGCGGCCGGACAGGGCCAGGCGGCTCGGCTGGATGACTTTGCCCAGCGTGACGCCGTCTTCTTCGGCGATGGCGTTATACAGTTTTTCCAGCTCCGCCTCATTGAAGGCTTCCGCCGGGGCGGCGGCGATGCGTTCGCGGCACTTCGCCAGCTGGGCGGCGCCCTCTTTCGTGAAGAACTTGCGGACACCCTTGGCGTCGTATTCCTCGAAATCGCGGAAGAAATACGTCGACGCGTCGACGATTTCCTGCAGCGTCTTGACGCGGACGCGGAGCACTTCGACCAGGTGGGTGAAGTACTTGGCGTGGGCCGCATCGTCGAACCAGTCTTCCGTCACGAGGCCGGCCTTCACGAAGAACGGCTTGGCGTCCTTCACGATGCGTTCCAGCGGCAGGCTGTTCAGGTACTGGCCGTTGATCCAGTACAGTTTCTTGATATCGTAGACGGCGCCCTTGTGGGACATGCGTTCCATGCGGAACTGCTTGACCGCCTCTTCCTTCGTGATGATTTCCTGGTCGCCGTCGGGAGACCAGCCCAGCAGGAGCAGATAGTTCAGCAGGGCTTCCGGCAGGTAGCCCATGGCCTGGAACTCTTCCACGGACTGGGCGCCGTGCCGCTTGGACAGTTTGCTGCGGTCCGGGGCCAGGATCATGGACATGTGGCCGAACTGGGGCACTTCGAAGCCCAGGGCCTGGTAGAGCAGGATCTGCTTCGGCGTGTTGGGGATGTGTTCCTCGGCGCGCAGCACGTGGGTCATGCCCATCAGATGGTCGTCGATGACGACGGCGAAGTTGTACGTCGGCGTGCCGTTCGTTTTGGCGATGACGAAATCATCGAACTGCGTCATATCGAAATCCATGCGGCCGTGAATCAGGTCGTGGATGCGCATATTCCCTTTCATGGGCATCTTGAAGCGGATGGAATGCGGTTCGCCTGCAGCCAGGCGGCGTTCCACCTCTTCCTTGGACAGGTTGCGGCACGTCCGCGGATAGCGGAAGGGCTGCTTGCGGGCCTTCTGGATTTCACGCTGCTTTTCCAGCTCTTCCGGCGTGCAGAAGCAGTAATAGGCCTTGCCTTCATCCAACAGCTGCTTCAGGTATTTCTGGTAGATTTCCGTACGCTGCGACTGGAAATAGGGAGCGCTCGGGCCGCCGACTTCCGGGCCTTCGTCCCAGTCCAGGCCCAGCCACTTCATGCTGCGGATGATCTGTTCCACGGAACCGGGTTTGAAACGGCTCGGATCCGTATCTTCGATACGCAGGATCAACTTGCCGCCCGTGCTTCTGGCATAGAGCCAGTTGAACAGGCAGGTACGGGCACCGCCCACATGCAGGTTGCCGGTGGGGCTCGGCGCAAAACGTACGCGGACTTCTTCGCTCATGTATATTCTCTCCTTATGTTTCCTTCTATGCACGGCGCCTCTTGGCGCCGCCAATTACTTGATCTGGCCTTCGATGACCTTCCAGGCTGCTTCCAGGGCAGCGTCCAGTTTGGCTGCGTCCTTGCCGCCGGCCTGTGCCATGTCGGGACGGCCGCCACCGCCGCCGCCGCACAGGGAAGCGACTTCCTTGACGATCTTGCCGCAGTGGATGCCCTTGCCCACGGCTTCCTTGGTCGCCATGGCCAGGATGCCGATCTTGCCGTTCTCAAAGACGGAAGCCAGGACGACGACGCCCTTCGTGGTGTCGCGCAGCTGGTCGCCCAGGGTGCGCAGGGCCGGTACGTCGACGACGGACACCTTCTGGACCAGGGCCTTGACGCCCTTGATGTCCCGGGCCTGGTCGCCGGCATTTTTCGCGGCGGCCGCGTTCATCTTCGCTTCCAGGGCCTTCACCTTCTGGTTGGCGTCGCGCAGTTCGTCCGTGAGGACGCCCAGGCGCTCTTCCACATCGGTCGGACGGCAGTGCAGCTTGTCCGCCACGCAGGCCAGGGTCTGCTGCAGCCCGTTCACGTAGGCCAGGGCGCCGTGGCCCGTTACAGCCTCGATGCGGCGCACGCCGGCACCGCTGGAAGATTCGCTGATGATCTTGAACATGCCGATTTCGGCCGTGTTATGCACATGTACGCCGCCGCACAGTTCCATGGAGAAGCCCGGCACCGTCACGACGCGGACGATCTTGCCGTACTTTTCGCCGAACAGGGCGCGGGCACCGCGCTTCTTGGCTTCGTCCAGCGGCAGTTCCTCGAAGGTTACGGTCTTGCCTGCCAGGATCTGGTCGTTGACCAGCCGTTCCACTTCGGCCAGCTCTTCCGGCGTCATCTGGGAGAAATGGGAGAAGTCGAAATGCAGGCGGTCCGGACCGACATAGCTGCCGGCCTGGTTGACATGGTCGCCCAGGACTTTGCGCAGGGCCGCCTGGAGCAGGTGCGTCGCCGTATGGTTGCGGGCAATGTCCGCCTTGCGGGCCATGTCCACTTCGTACGTCACTTCGTCGCCTGCATTGATGGTGCCTTCCACCACCGTGCCGGCCATGTAGGTCACGCCGTCCGGCAGCTTCTTCGTCTTCACGACCTGCAGCACGCCGGCCGGCGCCTTGATGGTGCCGATGTCCCCCAGCTGGCCGCCGCCTTCGGCGTGGAATGCCGTCACATCGAGGATGACGGCGGCGTCCTTGCCGTCGGAAATGGAATCGACAGGCTGGGCGTCCTGCATGGGATACAGCTTCATGATCTTGCCGGCATGGGCGCTTTCGTCCACCTTCAGGGCGGCAGCGTTCAGGTCGCGGTCGTTGTAGATGACCGGACGGCCGGTTTTATCGTCGCGGGCGTCACGGGCGCGTTTGCGCTGTGCCTCCAGCTCTTTCGCATAGCCTTCCTCATCCATGGTGAGGCCCTGTTCGCTCAGGATTTCCTGGGTCAGTTCCTTCGGGAACCCGAACGTGTCGGACAGTTTGAACGCGGCGGCCCCGTCCAGGACCGTGCGGCCGGCCTCCTTCATGGCGGCGATTTCGCTGTCCAGCAGCTCGCTGCCGCTCTTCAGCGTCTTCAGGAAGCTGCTTTCCTCCATATGGATGACTTTCTTGATGTAGTCCTGCTTCTCGCGGATTTCCGGATAGGCATCGCCGAACATCTTCACGACGACGTCTACGGCGCCGCCCAGGAATTCCTTGTCGATGCCCAGCAGGCGTCCGTGCCGGACGGCACGGCGCAGGATGCGGCGCAGGATATAGCCGCGGCCCTCATTGGAAGGCAGGATGCCGTCGCCGATCATGAAGACCAGGCTGCGCGCATGGTCCGCAATGACCTTCAGGGAGACATCCTTCTTCGGGTCGCTGTTGTATTTCACGCCGGAAACTTCCGCGGCGTATTCCACGATGGGGAACATGAGGTCCGTCTCGAAGTTGGACGGTTTGCCCTGCAGTACCGAAGCCAGGCGTTCCAGGCCCGCGCCGGTATCGATGTTCTTATGCACCAGCGGCGTGTACGTGCCGTCTTCGTTCTGGTTGTACTGCGTGAAGACCAGGTTCCACAGTTCCAGGTACCGGCCGCAGTCGCAGCCGGGGCCGCAGGTCGGTTTGCCGCAGCCGCGTTCCTCGCCCAGGTCGATGTGGATTTCGGAGCACGGGCCGCAGGGGCCGCTGCCGATCTCCCAGAAGTTGTCCTCCAGGCGTACGATATGGTCATCGGGCACCCCGACGACATCATGCCAGATCTGGTAGGCCTCGTCGTCCTTCGTGTGGATCGTGATATACAGTTTGTCCGCCGGCAGTTCCAGTTCCTTCGTCAGGAACTCCCAGCTCCAGGGAATGATCTCCTTCTTGAAATAATCGCCGAAGGAGAAATCGCCCAGCATTTCAAAGAATGTATGGTGGCGCGCCGTATGGCCCACGTTCTCGATATCGCCCGTGCGGACGCACTTCTGGCACGTCGTGATGCGCGGGGAAGGCGGTTTCAGCTTGCCCGTGAAGAACGGTTTGAAGGGCGCCATGCCGGCACCGATCAGGAGCAGCGTCGGATCGTCCTGCGGAATCAGGGATGCGCTCGGAAGCCACAGATGGCCCCTCTCCTGGAAAAATTTGATGAAACGGCTGCGGATTTCATTCCCGCTCATGTACTTCATTTACAACATCGCTCCTTCTATCTGTATAAAGGGTATAAAAGCATACTTTAAATTATATGCAATAACCCCGATAAAGTCAATGCAGACGGCCCGTTCCCGTCCGTCAGTCCCGGCCCTTCAGCTTCCCGCGGAAGCGGGCCTCGAAGCCGTTCTCCTTCGGCTCGTAGTACCGGGTTCCCTCCAGGGCGTCCGGCAGGTACTGCTGGGCCACCCAGGCCCCGGGGTAATCGTGGGGGTACTTGTACTCCGTGCCGTGCCCCAGTTTCGCCGCCCCGCCGTAATGGGCGTCCCGCAGATGGGCCGGCACGCTGCCGCAGTCGCGGGTCCGGACATCGTGGCGCGCCGCGAAAATGGCCGTCGTGGCCGAATTGCTCTTCGGGGCCGTGGCGATGTAGAGCACCGCCTCGGACAAAATCAACTGGGCTTCGGGCAGACCCACAAAGTCCGCCGCCTGGGCCGCCGCGTTGGCCACCACCAGGGCCTGCGGGTCCGCCAGGCCCACGTCCTCGGCAGCGCAGATGACGATGCGCCGCGCAATGAAGCGCAGGTCCTCCCCGCCTTCGAGCATGCGGGCCAGGTAATGCAGGGCCGCGTCGGGGTCGCTGCCGCGCATGCTCTTGATGAAGGCGCTCACGATATCGTAATGGGAATCGCCCTTCTTGTCGTAGCGCCGGAAGGCCGTGCCCAGGATTTCCTGCAGGGACGCCGCCGTGATCCGCGTCTTGCCGGGCGGCACCATGAGGGCGGCCTGCTCCAGCATGTTGAGGGCGCTGCGGGCGTCGCCCTGGGCGAAATCGGCCAGAATGTGCAGGGCTTCCGGTTCGATGGTGAACCCTTCCGCGCCCAGGCCGTTCACCCTGTCCGTCAGGGCCCGCTGCAGAATCTTTTCGATCTGCGCCGGCGTCAGCTTCTCCAGAGGAATGATCTTCATGCGCGACAGGAGCGGCGAATTGATTTCGAAAAAGGGATTTTCCGTCGTGGCGCCGATGAGGATGATGGTCCCGTTTTCGACGAACGGAAGCAGGACATCCTGCTGGGCCTTATTGAAGCGGTGGATTTCGTCGATGAACACGACGGTCCTCCCCTGCCCCGCCATGCGGGCCTCTTTGGCCTGGGTGATGACCTTGCGCAGTTCCGGAATGCCCGACGTGACGGCGTTGACCGCCACGAAACGGCTGTCCGTGCGGTGCGCGATGATGCGCGCCAGGGTCGTCTTGCCCGTGCCCGGCGGCCCGTAGAACAACAGGGACTGCAGGGCGTCCTTCTGAATCATGCGGTTCAGCAGGCTGTGCGGTCCCGCCGCCTGCTCCTGGCCCACGAAATCGGCCAGAGTGGCCGGCCGCATGCGGTCCGCCAGCGGCTTGTAGGCCGGCACGTCAAATAAACTGTCCATATCCAATACTCCTCGGTTCCCCTTCCGGGAAAATAAAAACTTCCTTCCCGTGCCACGTCACGAAAAAGGAAGAAAGGCGATAAAAATACCCCACAATGCCGTTCGGACTTCGAAGTTTGAACCTGCAAATGCAGGTGGGTGCTCTGCTGTTTACCGCAAAAGTCCGTTCTGGGACGGCTGGTTTTTGATAAACACGACTTCCGAGCTCCCTAGGTTTAAGTGTTGGCTCAACGCAAAGAAGAGTGTGACGTACACCGCAGGGTAAATGTCTGAAATTGGGATTCCGGACGGCGCCAGACGGCGTTTCCGGGGAACCGTTCCGCGGACCTGCCGCCGGTTCCATTACCTATAATATAACAGACCCGGGGCATTTTTTCAATACGCCCGGGCCTGAATCCTTTTCCGCTTATTTCTTGTTGTCTTTCTTTGCCACCAGGGTCGTGCGGATATGCAGCTCACGCAGCTGCTTTTCGTCGACCGTGTTGGGCGCCTCGCTCATGAGGTCGTTGGCGTTCTGCGTCTTCGGGAAGGCGATGACGTCGCGGATGGACGGACGCTTGGCCATGAGCATGATCATGCGGTCCAGGCCGAAAGCCAGTCCTCCATGGGGCGGTGCACCGTATTCGAAGGCTTTCATCATGAAGCCGAACTTTTCCTGTGCTTCTTCGTCCGTCAGGCCGATCGCTTCGAAAATCGCGTTCTGGATATCGCGGCGATGGATACGGATGGAGCCGCCGCCCAGTTCGATGCCGTTCAGCACCATGTCATAGGCTTTGGCATAGACTTTGCCGGGGTCCGTCTTGAGCAGCGGCAGGTCTTCGTCGCAGGGAGCCGTGAACGGATGGTGCATGGCGACCCAGCGGTGTTCTTCTTCGCTCCACTCGAACATGGGGAACTTCGTGACCCACGTAAAGCAGAGTTTGTCCTTGTCGATGAGGTTCATGCGTTTCGCCATTTCGATACGCAGGGCACCCAGGGCCTGGGCCACGATGGCCGGCTTGTCGGCCACGAACAGGAGCAGGTCGCCCGGTTCCGCACCGGCCGTTTCCTTGATCTTGGCCAGGTGGGCTTCGTCAAAGAACTTGGCGATCGGCGATTTCACGCTGCCGTCTTCCTGGATCTGCATCCAGGCCAGGCCTTTGGCGCCGTAGATGGCGACGAAATCGACCAGGCCGTCCAGTTCGCGGCGGGGAATCTTGGCATCGCCCTTGACGTTGATGGCTTTGACGATGCCGCCGTCGGCGATGATGTTGTTGAATACCTTGAAGTCGGAGCCGGAAACGGCATCCACCATGTTGATGAGCTGCATGTCGAAGCGCAGGTCCGGCTTGTCACTGCCGTACTTGTCCATGGCTTCGTCCCAGGAGATACGCTTCATGGGCAGGGGTACGTCGACGCCCAGGGCTCCCTTGAAGACATAGGAAATGAGGCCTTCCATCAGGTCCATGATGTCGTCCATTTCCACGAAGGACATTTCCATATCCAGCTGGGTGAATTCCGGCTGGCGGTCGGCACGCAGGTCTTCGTCGCGGAAGCAGCGCACGATCTGGAAGTATTTTTCATAACCTGCCACCATCAGCAGCTGTTTGAAGATCTGCGGGGACTGCGGCAGGGCATAGAATTTGCCGGGGTTGACACGGCTCGGCACCAGGTAGTCGCGGGCGCCTTCAGGCGTGCTCTTGCACAGCATGGGCGTTTCGATTTCCAGGAAACCGTGTTCGTCCAGGTAGTCACGCATCAGTTTCGTGACTTTGTGGCGCAGGATCAGGTTGGCCTGCATTTCCGGACGGCGCAGGTCCAGATAACGGTATTTCAGGCGCAGGTTCTCGTCCGTGTCGATACCGTCCTGGATATAGAACGGAGGTGTCTTCGAACCGTTCAGGACATTCAGGGTGTCTGCCACCACTTCGACATCGCCCGTCGCGATATTCGGGTTGATCGTGTCGGCCGAGCGTTCGCGCACCTTGCCGAACACCTGGATGACATACTCGCTGCGGATATGTTCCGCGTTCTTGAAGCTTTCGCCGGCATCGGGATCGATGACGATCTGGCAGATACCGGAACGGTCGCGCAGGTCGATGAAGATCAGTCCGCCGTGGTCGCGGCGTTTGGATACCCAGCCGCACAGGGCGACTTCCTTGCCCGTGTCCGCTTTGCTCAGGGTACCGCAGTGATGGTCCCTCTTAAATTTCTCACTCATTCTTGTGCACCTCTGTCTTTAATATTGTTGTCATGTCAGAAAGAGGAATCTCCTTCTGGTTGTGCTCTTTGTCTTCCGTCTTCATGTCGCGGAGCGTCACGCAGCCCCGGCTCAGTTCGTCCTCGCCGAAGATGACCGTGAAGCGCGCGTTCCGGCGGTTGGCCGCCTTCATCTGGGACTTCATGCTGCCCATCTTGTAATCGTAGGCCGCTTTCAGTCCGGCTTCGCGCAGTGCATTGACAGCCGTGAAGGCCTGTACTTCCGCAGCCCCGTTGGGAGCCACGACGAACACGTCGATGGCGTCGTCGAAAGCCGGCAGCAGGTTCTGGCTCTGGAGGGCCAAAATCAGGCGTTCCAGTCCCATGGCGAAGCCGATGCCCGGCGTCGCGGGACCGCCGACCTCTTCCACGAGGCCGTCGTAACGGCCGCCGCCGCAGACGGCGCTCTGGGCGCCCAGGGGCGGGTACTGGATTTCAAAGGCCGTGCGGGTGTAGTAATCCAGGCCGCGCACCAGCGTCGGGTCGATTTCGAAGGAGACGCCGGCCGCCTTCAGCAGTTCCTGCACCTTCTCGAAATGGGCCTTGCACTTGTCGTCCAGGCAGTCCAGCAGCTTCGGGGCGCCGGCCGCCAGGGCGTGGTCAACTTTGCAGTCCAAAATGCGCATGGGATTGCGGTCGAACCGGGACCGGCAGTCCTCGCACAATTCGTCCAGATGCGGACGGAAATAGTCCTGCAGCAGCTTGCGGTAGACCGGACGGCAGTCCGGGCAGCCCACGGTGTTGATCTTCAGCTGCAGGTCCTTCAGGCCGAGGGTCTTGAGGATCTCCACAGCCAGCAGGATGATTTCGGCATCCACGTTGGGGCCCGGCGCGCCGAGCACTTCCACGCCGAACTGGTGGAACTGGCGCTGCCGCCCCGCCTGGGGCCGGTCGTACCGGAACATGGGCCCGATATAGAACAATTTGGCCGGGTCCGGTTCCGCGTACATCTTATGCTCCACGAAGGCACGCACGGCCGACGCCGTGTTTTCCGGGCGCAGCGTGATGCTGCGGTTGCCGCGGTCCGTGAAGGTGTACATCTCTTTTTCCACGACATCCGTCGTGTCGCCGATGCCGCGCTGGAACAGCTCCGTGTGTTCGAACATGGGCGTCCGGATTTCCTGGAACCCGAACCGCGCGCACAAATCGCGCAGCACGTTCTCCACGTAGCGCCATGCGCCCACTTCCGACGGCAGAATGTCCTTCGTGCCGCGAGGCACTGTCGTCAACAAGGTAATTCCCCCTTAATGCTATCGGACCCCGGCCGAAACGTCCGGGTCCGTCAAAGTCTTAACACGCCTAAATATTGTATCACTTTTACCGCCTGCTGGCAAACATTCCCGCAGGCCGTCAGGGCATATCGTTGTAATTGCCGCCCTGGGGACCCATTCCCTCGGCCCGTTCCGCCTCTTCGCGGGCCTTGTGGACCCTCTCGGCGCGCTTGCGGGCCTCTTCCTCCATCATCTGGGTCAGCTCCCGCATGCGCTCCTCCTTCTCGGCCTTCGTCTCGGCAAAAGCGTCCTCTTCGGCCGCCACTTCCTCCTCGAGGGTCAGCGAATCGGGGTCGATCCCCTGTTCCCGCTTCTGCGCCAGCCGCTCCTGGACGACGCGGTGCCGGAATTCCTCTTCCTCGCCGTCGTAGTACCAGAGCTCGTCGTAAAGCACGCGGTAGACCGCCGCCACGGGCGTCGCAATGAGCATGCCGAAAATGCCGAAGAGCTTGCCGCCGATCAGCAGGGCCAGCAGCACGATGACCGGGTGCAGGTTCAGGTTGCGGCCCATGATTTCGGGCTGCAGCACATGGCTGTCAATCGTATAGTAAATGATGTAGAATAACGCCACGTAGCCCGCCGTCTCCGGGGAGACGCTCGTAAAGGCCACGAAAATCGCCGGAATGGCCGCCATCATGGCGCCAACAATAGGAATCGTTTCCGACAGCAGGGCCACGAAACCGAAGACCAACGGATACGGCACGCCCAGGATCAGCAGCGTGATGGTGACGCAGAACGAAGCCAAAAGGGACAGCTTCCACATGCCTTCCACAAAATGGCTGATGGCCTGGCCCGTGCGCGTCAGGATGCGGCCCACCTTCGGCCGCGCCTGGGGCATGAACAGATGGACGACCATGCGGCACAGTTCCTTCCAGTCCTTCATGAAATAGAAGGCCAGGAACGGCACAATGATGAGGCCCACCAGGTTGGACACGATATCGACGGTCGAATGGACCAGGTTCTCCACGGCGCCGGCGATGAAACCCGTCAAGCTTGTGATGGACTGCTCGATGAGGCTCTCGATGCTCGACGGCAGCATGGGTATGCCCGTGCCGGACTGGGTCAGGACGCTGCGCAGGGAGTCGCCCTGCAGCTGCTTCGTGTATTGCGGCAGCTGTTTCAACAATTCGTTGATCTGCCCGAACAGGGGCAGCACGATGAAGGACACGACGACGCCCAGGAAGATGGCCATGGCCACGAAGGCCAGTATGATGGCCGCCACCCGGGACGGGTGCATGCCCGTCTTGCCCAGCTTGATCCGGCCCAGGGCGCGGGTCAGCGGGTACAGGGCGAAGGCCAGGCCGATGGCCAGGATCACCGACAGGAGCACCGAGCTCAGTTCGTAAAAGACGAACGAAAGGGCCACGGTGACCAGGACCTTCAAAAACGTATGCTGTTGTATATACTTGATTACACCGTTTTTCATGATCATGTACCTGTCATAAACATGATTCCTGCCGGCCGGTTCCGCGCCGGCCGCGGCAGCAGATCACTGCAGGAACGGGTTGCGCCTCCGTTCCCAGCCCACCGTCGTGGACGGGCCGTGACCGGGCAGCAGCGTCACGTCGTCGTCCAGGGGCAGGATCTTGTCATGGATGGAACGCAGCAGGTCGTCGTAGGAGCCGCCGGGCAGGTCCGTCCGGCCGATGGACTCGGCAAAGACCGTATCCCCGCAGAACACGACGTCGCCGCACTTGAGGCAGACACCGCCGGGCGTGTGGCCCGGCGTGGCAAGCACTTCGAAGGTGTACCCCGCCGCCTGCACCTTGTCGCCGTCCTTGTAGATCACATCGGCCGGGCCGAAGTCCTTGGCCGGGCCGGGGAAAAAGACCGACGTGCAATGCGTCAGCCGGTCCGCGTCCCCCGCGGCAATGTAGACCTTCGCATGGGTCGCTTCCCGGACCTCCTTCAGGCCGGAAATATGGTCCGCGTGGCCGTGGGTGAGCAGAATGGCGTCCACCGTGATGCCGTCGTCATGGAGCAGGTCCACAATGCGGCCGCCGTCGTCACCGGGGTCGATGACGACGCCGTGCTTCGTCTCCTCGTTCTCCACAATATAGCAGTTGGTCATGATCGGGCCGACTTCCATCTGTTTGATCTTCATAGCGTTCCTCATTTCTGTTTCTTCTTATGTTCGGACGGCTCCGCCATGCCGGCGGTCACGCGCTCCACGCGGTAGACGCCCTGGATGCGCTTGATGCGGCTCATAATGGCGTCGAGCTGTCCCGTATTGCTGATGTCGAGCCCCATGTGGATGGTCGCCACCTTGTCCTTGTTGGAATGGCTGCTCACATTGTTGATGTTGATCTTGTTCTCGCTGATGGCCATCATGATGTCCACCATCATGCCCGGCTTGTCCACGGTCTGGATGAGGATGTTGGCCTTGTAGACATTGTCCGTCGCCACGTCCCACGTGACGGGGATGAGGCGCGCCTGCTCCTCCGGATTGTTGGACAGCACGTTCGGGCAGTCGATACGGTGTACCGAAATGCCGTTGCCGCGCGTGATATAGCCCACCACGGGGTCGCCGGGGACCGGGTTGCAGCAGCGGGCCAGCTTGACCATGATGCCGTCCTCGCCCTTGACCAAAATGCCGTGGCTCGATTTCGCCTTCGACGTACGCGGCTTCAGCTCGTTCAAAAGCTGCGTCAGGTCCTTGCTCTGCTTCAGCTTTTGCTGCTGTTCCTGCTTATACATCTCGACGAGTTTCGCCATGATGGTGTTCAGCGTGATGCCGCCGTAACCGAGGGCGGCCATCATGTTGTCCACGTCGGGCAGGTTCAGCTTGTCCGCCACGGTTTTCAGCTTATCCGGCGTGGCGAACTCCTTCGTGTCGTACCCCAGGCGCTTGCACTCCTTGTCCAGCATGTCGCGGCCGCGCTCGATGTTCTCTTCCTTGCGTTCCTTCTTGAACCAGGATTTGATCTTGTTGCGCGTGTCCGACGAACCGGCGATGTTGATCCAGTCGCGGCTCGGTCCCGACGCCTGTTTCGACGTGATGACCTCGACGATGTCGCCGTTCGACAGCTTGTAGTCCAGCGGCACGATGCGGCCGTTGACCTTGGCGCCGATGCAGCGGTTGCCCACGTCCGTGTGGATGCGGTAGGCGAAGTCGATGGGCACGGAGCCCACGGGCAAGTCGATGACGTCGCCGCGGGGCGTGAACACGAAGACTTCGTCGGCGAAGACATCGAGCTTCACCGTGTTGACGAAGTCGCGGGAATCGCTCATGTCCTTGTGCCACTCCAGGAGCTGGCGCAGCCAGGACAGTTTCGCCGCATAGGCCTTCGTCGCGCCCGTGGCCGGGCTGGACCCGCCGCTTTCCTTATAGCGCCAGTGCGCCGCGATGCCGTACTCGCTGATGCGGTGCATCTCGAACGTACGGATCTGGATTTCCAGGGGCTGGCCGTTCGTGAAGACCACCGTCGTGTGCAGGGACTGGTACATGTTCGACTTGGGCACGGCGATGTAGTCCTTGAACCGGCCGGGAATGGGCCGCCACAGGCTGTGGACCACGCCCAGGGTGCCGTAGCAGTCCTTGACCGTGTCGACGAGCACGCGGATGGCCAACAGGTCGTAAATCTCGTTCAGTTCCTTGTGGTCCCGCATCATCTTCTTGTAGATGCTGTAGAAGTTCTTCGGCCGGCCCTGGATCTCGCACTTGATGTTGACCTTGTCGAGCTCGGCCTGCATCTGCGCCATGGCGTCGCGGATCATGGCCTCGCGCTCGCGGCGCTTCACCTTGACCTGCTCCACCAGGTTGTAATAGACTTCGGGATCGCGGTAGCGGAAGGCCAGGTCCTCCAGTTCCCACTTGATCGTGTAGATACCGAGGCGGTTGGCCAGGGGCGCGTAAATCTCCAGGGTCTCCTTCGAAATGGACTGCTGCTTGTACACGGGCATGTACTTCATGGTGCGCATGTTGTGCAGGCGGTCCGCCAGCTTGATGATGACCACGCGGATATCCTTGGCCATGGCCAGGAACATTTTGCGGTAGTTCTCGATCTGCCGTTCCTCTTTCGAGATATATTCGATTTTACCTAACTTCGTGACGCCGTCGACCAGCATGGCCACCTTGGCGCCGAACATCTCCTTGATATCGTTCAGCGTCGTGTCCGTGTCCTCCACCGTGTCGTGGAGGAACGCCGCGCAGAGCGTCTCGTCGTCCATCTTCATCTGCGCCAGGATATAGGCCACCTGGGTCGGGTGAATGATGTACGGCTCGCCGGAGCGGCGCTTCTGGTCCGCATGGACCCGGGCCGCGAAATCGTAGGCTTTCTGTACCTTGGCCACCTGTTTGGGGGACAGGTAGTCGGCAATATATTTCATGAAATCTTCAATGCTGATGTTCTGGTTTTCTGTAGAAGGCATCGTACCCCATCCTCATCTGCGCCACAACGCGGTAATCCGCTGGCGCGTAATCTTCAGGCAGTTATTGAATACGTCCCGCAGCCCTTCGCCCTGCTTCTGCCGTTCGCAGAACGTGGGCGATTCCGTAAGGCTGCGGCGCTGCCGGCTGCCCATGGTCAATTCGTCCTCCTGGCGGCGGAAGAAATGCAGTTCCTCGAAAATCTGCAGATCCGTATCCGTAAGCGGCACCTGGCTGGAGGCGGCCGACGCCTTCAGCTGGCCGATTTTGCAGACCGCCTGGGACTGCAGGGTCCGGTATATATAACGGTATGCCAGGGACAAATGGGCGTGGCCCGGACATTCCGTATCCAGCCCGTCCATGGCCTCGCGGAAATCCTGCCAGCCGTACAGCAGGCCCAGGATTGCGCCCGGCTCCCCAGCCAGGGGAAAAGCCTCCGGCGTAAAGATGTCCTGCCGCGGCAGGTCGTAAAAGAGGACGACCCGCTCGCCGCTGCCGCAGCGTTCGCCGTAGTGCCGCACCGTCAGGTTGGGGCTGTCCGCGAAGGCTTTCGCCGACGCGCTGCCCTCGTTCACAAAGAGCGTCACGGCCGGCTCGGAACGCAGGAAGGCGCGGACCAGGTCCGCCTTCTCCCCTGCCTGCTGGCGGTAATCGAAAATGGTCAGCGGCTGCCGGATGGCCATGAGCTGCAGGTTCACGCTCTCCACGCCGCGGAAAAAGTTCCGCTTCGGCAAAAAGGCCAGGTCGGCTTCGGTGTTGCTGCCGACAGCCGGCAGCAGCGGCCCTGCCTGCCACATGATGCTGTTATAGGAAACACCGCCGTACTCGGCGAACAGGCGCAGGTGGTTCTGTTCGCGTCCCACCGTGCGGGGATTGCGGATGAGCGCGTCCCGCATGGCGAACACGGGCGCCTCGTTCCCGCACCCGAAAGGCTCCAGGCATTCCAGCTGGTCCAGCAGTTCCAGCGTGATGGCGTGGTCCTTCTTCAAAATGACGTCGATGTTGATTTCCGGTTCAAAATCCCGCGGCGCCAGGCGTTCCGCCACGGTACGGCAGAAATCCTCGCGGAACCGGTCCACCTTGTCCGCCTGCAGCGTCAGGCCCGCGGCCTGGCTGTGCCCGCCGAACTGGATCAGATCGTCGCTGCAGGCCTTGATGGCATTGTATAGATCCAGGGGCGGTATGCTCCGGCACGACCCCTTGGCATGGCCGCCGTCGAGGCTCAGCAGAATGGCCGGCCGGTAGTACTTGTCCACCAGGCGGGAGGCGACGATGCCGATGACGCCGGCGTGCCAGCCTTCCTTGGCCAGCACGATGGCCGGCCCGATGGTTTCCTGTTCCGCCAGCATGGCTTCGGCTTCCTCGAAAATGGTCCGGCTGATCTCCTGCCGGCGCGCGTTTTCCTCGTTCAGTTCCGCCGCAATGGACGCGGCCGTTTCCTCGTCCGTCGCCGTCAGCAGTTCCACGGCGCGCTGGGCGTGTTCCAGGCGGCCCACGGCGTTCAGGCGCGGCGCCAGGATGAAGCCCACGTTTTCCGACGTAATGTTCCGCACGGGGCAGCCGCTCACTTCAATCAGCTTGCGCAGCCCCACGAGGCGCGTCGTCTCCATGGCCTTGAGGCCCTTCTTCACGATGGCCCGGTTCTCGTCCCGCAAGGGTACGATATCGGCCACGGTGCCCAGGGCGGCCAGCTCGGTGTAGTCCTCCCACAGGGGCGCCTCGGGATGGCGCAGCTTTTCCAGGGCCTGGCACAGCTTGAAGGCCACGCCGACGCCGGACAGGCCTTTAAACGGATAGCCGCAGCCGGCCTGGTTGGGATTGACGACGGCATAGGCCGGGGGCAATTGGTCCGGCGCGCGGTGATGGTCCGTAATGACGATGTCCATGCCGGCCGGCGCCTCCGCGACTTCGCGCAGGCCGCTGATGCCGCAGTCCACGGTCACGACCAGGGTCGTGCCTTCGTCAAAGAGCGTCTGCAGGGCTTCCGAGTTGAGGCCGTAGCCCTCGCCCTGCCGCTTCGGAATGTAGGTACCGACGCGGGCCCCGCGGCTCTTCAGATACAGGTATAAGGTGGAACTGGCCGTAATGCCGTCCACATCGTAATCGCCGAAGACGGTGATTTTTTCCTTCTTGTCCACGGCCTGCCAGATCCGCTCCGCCGCCTTCTTCAGGTCCTTCATGAGGAAGGGGTCGTAGTAGGGTTCCGCCTTGCCGTAGAGGAAATCCCGCATCTCCGTTTCCGTCTGCAGGCCCCGGTTCAGCAGGATGCCCGTCACGACGGGGGAAATATTCAGTTTTGCAGCCAGGGTTTCCGCCAGCGCCTCGTCGTAAGGCTGCGGAAGCCAGTGTTCGTATCTCTTCATGGTTCAGTTCTCTTCGCGGTAATGGCTCCGTAACAGGGAGATTTCCTTGGCATAGCCGTCCAGGTCGTTCGGCGTCTCCAAAAAGAACGGCAGGTGCCGCAGCCGCGGATGGTTCGTCACGGCCGACAGGGCCTCCAGGCCGATGTGGCCTTCGCCGATGCGGGCGTGGCGGTCCTTGTGGCTCCCCCGCCCGTTCAGGCTGTCGTTGAGGTGGATGGCCTTGAGGCGGTCCAGGCCGATGACCCGGTCGAATTCCGCCACGACGCCGTCCAGGTCGCCCACGATATCGTAACCGGCGTCCCAGATATGGCACGTGTCCAGGCAGACGCCCATCTTATCGCCCAGTTCCACCTTGTCCAGGATGGCGGCGATCTCTTCGAAGGTCCGCCCCACTTCCGTGCCTTTGCCGGCCATGGTTTCCAAAAGGACCGTCGTCGTCTGCTCCTTCGTCAGGATCTTGTTCAGCAGGTCCGCGATCTGGGCGATGCCCGTCTCGGTCCCCTGCTTCGTATGACTGCCGGGATGGAAGTTGTACAGCATGCCCGGCGTGTATTCCATGCGCTTCATGTCATCGGCCATGGTCTCCAGGGCGAACTCCCGCGTTTCCGGCTTGGCCGAGCAGGGGTTCAGCGTGTACGGCGCGTGTGCCAGGATGACAGGAAAATGCTCCTTCCGGATCAGCTTCATCAGGGCTGCCGCGTCGGCAGGGTCGATGGCTTTCGCCTTGCTCCCCCGGGGATTCCGGGTAAAGAACTGGAACGTGTCGGCCCCGATGCCGAGGGCCGTCTTCCCCATGGCCAGGAACCCGTCGGCCGAAGAAAGGTGGCAACCGATATGCAGCATAGACATTCTCCTCCAATATAAAATCACTTTATCTTACAATTATACAACAAAACAGTCTTTCGTCCTATATATTGTTGAAAAATATTCTTCATTTGAAACAAAAAAATACCCGGGCCGCTTCCGGTCCGGGTACAGGTCTGTAAAATTGGTGCCGCTGGCCGGAGTCGAACCGGCACGTCTTTTGGGGACGGCAGATTTTGAGTCTGCTGCGTCTGCCAATTCCGCCACAGCGGCATATAACGGTATCATATTACCACGAAGGCCCGCCCTTGTCAAACAAAAGCGGCCCTTTCACGGCCCTGTGGAGCAGGTCAGGACAAAATACCCCGCTGCTGCAGGGCGCGGCGCAGAAAGAGCGCCAACGCGAGGCCGATGGCCGCCGTCGCCCACTGGGGCACGGCCATGTAGACCATCAGCACCTGCTTCACCTGGACAGGCAGGTGGAACAGGTTCGCCGTCAGGCCCGTGCCGCTCCAGAGCACGACGGCCTTCAGGACCGGCGGCAGGGCGAACTTCCAGCCCGCCGCCATCTTCAAGGAAAAGCAGTACACAAAGTTGCCGATGAAGATGACCGGTATCAGGGGCCAGAAGAACAGGTGCCCCTGCAGCCACGCGAACACGGGCAGCAGCAGGCACGACACGGCCGTAAACTTTAAATTGCTCGTCCACAAAGACAGGCACAGGCACAGGTTGACGATGGTGCCGATGAGGAGCATGGACGCCACCGCCGGCAGCGGGAGCACCAGGCGGATCCACTGCGCGACGGCCGCGATGGCCAGCAGCACGGCGGCCCGTACCATCTGCCGCGTCCTGTCGTTTCCCTTCTTCATGGCTTACTTGTCCCCGTCCGGCTGTTTCGCCGTCTCCGTGCGGATATACGCTTCCAGGGCCTGCTGCAGCTTCAGGGTCAGCGCCCCGGGCTTGCCGTCGCCGATGGGACGGCGGTCCAGTTTCACGACCGGCATGATTTCGCAGCGCGGGCCGCACAGGAAGGCTTCGTCGGCCTTCAGGGCAAAATCCTTCGTGAAGGACTTCTCAATGACCTGCGTGTCGAACTGCTTGGCCAGCTGTTCCTTGATGAGGCTGCGCGTCAGGTTTTCATGGACTTCTTTGTCCGGCGCGGTCCAGAGCATTTCATCCTTGACCACCATGAAGGCCGAATCCGTGGCTTCCGTAATGCGGTCGCCCTTGACGAAGAGGGCGTCGTAGCAGCGGCCCACGGCGGCCGTATGCTTGGCCATGACTTCGTCCACGCGGTTCAGCACGTTGAACTTGCGGTTGGCCGGCCGTTCGTCGGGCACGGTCATCAGGTTCACGCCGGCAGCCCGCCGGGCCGCCAGGGCCGCCCGGTCGACGGGCACGGTCTGCATGATCATGAGCGGACGGCACCGTTCCGGGAAGTTCAATTCATAGGGGCCGGCACCGCGGGTAACCTGCGTGTAGATTTCGCCGTCGTCCATTTCCGTGAACGACGCCATGTCCTCCACCAGTTCCACCAGCTCATCCACCGTGTTGACGACGGGAATGCGCATCTGCACCACGTTATTGAACAGGTTCTCCATATGTTTTTCCGTATCCAGCGGCTTGCCGTGGTAGACCGGCGTGATTTCGAACACGCCGTCGCCGAACTGCAGCCCGCGGTCAAAAGGACTGATCTGCGCCTTGTCCTTTTCCACGATGATGCCGTTGATCATGACGAGATTCTCTTTCAACTTGACTCCTCCTTACTCTATGCAGGGCTCACCACTTGGCAGGGATGCCCTCGAACTTGCCTACGTTCATCATGACGGACAGCATGCTCATGACGAGCCGGCCGTCGTCATCGTACATACGGCTCTCGATATCCATGGTCGTGCGGCCGTGATGGGCAACGCGGCTGCGGCAATACAGCCGGCCCTCAGCCCGCACGGGGCGCACAAAGTTCATGGACGACATGACCGTGACGACCCGTTCCCCCAGGGACGCGCCCGTCACGCCCAGCACGGCATCCGCCAGGGCGGACAGGACATCGCTGCCCACGAACACCCCGTCGTCCGTATGCCGTTCCGGATCCAGCTGCAGGCTCACGACGGCGCTGCCGCAACGGATCTTATCGATATCGATATGGAAATAGTCCGCCATGAAGCAGTTCCGGGCGTAAATCTCCCGGATGCGGGCGGCGCAGTCCGTATAATTCCCCGTTTCCGGATCCCGTGGGACACGGGACGGAATGGGCGGGTCCTTCGGATATTTTTCCTTTACGGCGGTCATCTGCCGTACCTGTTTTTCCAACATGAACTTCCTCCTGGCACTGCCGTTTCTGTCAAAAAGCCATACGGTTAAATTTTAATCTAGCATGACATAATTGTCAATTTATGGTAATATAACGTGTAAAAACCATGTGTAATGTGATAAAACATATGTTACAGAAATAAAAAGAAAAAAGAGAGAGCATTTGTTACAATAGGTTTAACCCAAAACCAAAAAATAACAAGGAGG
>ONAN01000022.1 GCA_900315805.1 uncultured Selenomonadales bacterium | reverse complement strand
TCCTTGTTATTTTTTGGTTTTGGGTTAAACCTATTGTAACAAATGCTCTCTCTTTTTTCTTTTTATTTCTGTAACATATGTTTTATCACATTACAAATTGTTGGGAAATCGCAAGTTTTGGCGAAACCAAAAAACGGTTTTTCCCGCTTCGGGAAAAACCGTTCCAGGCATATTTTCGATTTGTCGTTCAGCTCGCGAGATGGAGGGATTTGTCGATCCATTTTTCCGCCGTCTCCAAATCGCTCTTCTTGATGACCATGACTTCGCTCGCCAGAATCTGCCGGGCATTGCCGAGGAGCCTCCGCTCGCCCGTGGAAAGACGTTTCTTGTCGTTCTGGCGGGACAGGATGCTGATCACTTCGGCCAGGTCCAGCACGTTGCCGCTCTTCATTTTGTCGATATACAGCGTGAAGCGGCGGTTCCAGGTGATGCTCTTCATGTTGTTCTGGACGTCGGTCCGCAGCACCTTCTGCACGGCCCGCATGGTCTTGAGCGAACTGATGGGACGCAGCCCCACCTTGTCCAGGTTCTGGACGGGGATGCGCACCGTCATATGACCGATGTACATAGTGAGGACAAGATACTTTGTGGGACACGAATCAAAGACACGTTCTTCCACAGCCTGAACTACACCTGCTCCGTGCATCGGATACACAACCTTATCACCCACTACGAACATCTCACACCTCCCGTTTCTAGTATTGAGCCGCGTTCACCGGCTCTCCGAATGGTACTAGAAAGAGGTGTGTCACAGGCCCTACTGGATTGACACCGCGCGGTGCCGCCGGTCCGTTCCGGCAGCGGCGGCCTGTGCCCGGGAACCCGGAATCCGGTCCTTCGGCAGGCCTGTCACCACAGCGGTAAAAAAAACAGCTGTAAAGGATTAAACCTTTACAGCTTCATTATATCACGTATTCCTGCAATCTACAACAGTTTAAATTTATTATTTTAGCTCAACTATATTGTATTGTCAACCATAAATCGAAACCGAACGGCCGGAAAGCCATTTCTTTCCGGCATGGCCCCCAGTCAGCGGCTGAAAATCGCCCGCAGGGCTTCTTCCGCCGTGTGCACCTGGATCACCTTGCCGGTGAAATTCGCCGGCAGCTGCAACCTGCCGCGGGGCACGACGAAGCGCCGGAAACCCAGCTTGGCCGCATCGAGGATGCGCCGCTCCATGGCAGGTACGCGGCGTACTTCGCCCGTCAGGCCCACTTCGCCGAAGGTGAGCGTCCCGAAAGGCACGGCCAGGTTCCGGTAACTGGAAACCAGGGCCGCCAGCACGGGCAGGTCCGCCGCCGGTTCGGACACCCGCATGCCGCCGACGACGTTCACATAGGCGTCGTACGTTCCGAAATCCATGCCCAGGCGCCGTTCCAGGATGGCGATGAGCATGTTGACCCGGTTGTAGTCGAAGCCCACGGCCGTACGCCGCGGCAGGCCGTAGGGCGTCCGGGCCGCCAGGGCCTGGAACTCCACCATGATGGGCCGGTTCCCTTCCAGGCAGCCGCCGATCACGGCGCCGCTCACAGGGTCCTCCCGGTCCTCCAGGAACAGGCCGGCCGGGTTCGGTACTTCCTGCAGGCCGCCCTGCTCCATCGTGAAGATGCCGCACTCGTCCGTCGAACCGAACCGGTTCTTCAGGGCGCGCAGCACCCGGAACGTATAGCTCTTGTCCCCTTCGAACTGGAGCACCGTATCCACCATGTGTTCCAGGATACGGGGGCCGGCGATGTTGCCGTCCTTCGTGACATGGCCGATGATGAGCACCGCCGTGCCGCTCGTCTTGGCGTATTTCAGCAGGCGGGCCGCGCACTCGCGCACCTGGCCCACGCTGCCTGCCGCCGTCTCGATTTCGCTGCAGTACATGGTCTGGATGGAATCGATGACGAGCAGGTCCGGCTTCTCATGGTCCGCCTGGGCCAGGATACCGCCGATTTCCGATGCCGTCATGATCAGCAGGGAGTCCGTGCAATGACCCAGGCGGTTGGCCCGCATGGCCGTCTGCGCTTCCGACTCTTCGCCGGACACGTAGAGCACCTTGACCCCCTTCTGGCTGAAACGCATGGCCGTGTCGAGCAAAATCGTCGACTTGCCGATGCCCGGATCGCCGCTCAGCAGCACCAGGCTGCCGGGCACGATGCCGCCGCCCAGGACGCGGTCGAACTCCCCGATACCCGTCACCAGCCGGGAAACGGGCTGGGCGGACACGCTGCGTATGGTCTTGGGTTTACTGCTTTCGATGAAACTGACGAAGCCTTTGTCCTTCGTCTTCGTCTCGACCTCTTCCACCAGGGAATTCCACGTGCCGCATTCGGGGCACTTCCCCAGCCAGGTCGATGTCACATAGCCGCAGTTCTGGCAAACATAATTGGTCTTCACCTTGGTCTTAGACATGGGCAGGCTCCTCGGCCACCGGCACCAGCGTGCCGGTCTCCTTCATTTTCGTAAAGACGAATTCCCCGCCGATGACGTCGACGAGCACTTTGTCTCCCGCTTCAAACGTTCCTTCCAGGTACAGGTCCGCCAGCTTGTCCTCGATCTCACGCTGCAGGGCGCGGCGCAGCGGGCGCGCGCCGTAACGCACGTCCATGCCGACCTGCAGCAGTTTGTCCTTCGCCAGCGGCGTCACGGACAGCCGCAGTCCCGTCTCGTCCAGGCGTCCCTGCAGCTCTTCCAGCATCTTGTCCACAATGCGGGCCAGGTCCTTCTTGGTGAGCGGGTCGAAGACCAGGATTTCGTCCAGGCGGTTCAGGAATTCCGGGCGGAAGATGCCGCGGATGCCCTCCAGGACCTTGTCCTTCTTGTTCGCCACATCGGCCTCGGCATGGGTGCCGAAGCCCAGGGTCTGCTTTTCGCTCATCAGTTCCGCGCAGGCATTGCTCGTCATGATGAGCACCGTGTTGCGGAAATCGACCGTCACGCCCTGCCCGTCGGTCAGGCGCCCGTCTTCCATGATCTGCAGCAGCAGGTTGAAGATATCCGGGTCAGCCTTCTCGATTTCATCGAGCAGGATGACGGAGTACGGGCGGTGCTTGACGGCACTCGTCAGCACGCCGCCTTCTTCGTAGCCCACATAACCAGGAGGCGCGCCGATGAGGCGGCTCGAGGTGTATTTATCCATATATTCGCTCATGTCAATGCGGATCAGGGCCCGTTCGTCGCCGAACAGGTTCTCCGCCAGGGTCTTCGCCAGTTCCGTCTTGCCGACGCCCGTCGGGCCGAGGAACAGGAAAGTGCCGACCGGGCGGTGCGGATCCTTCATACCGGCACGGGCGCGGCGCACGGCCTGCGCCACGGCGTGGACGGCCTCGTTCTGGCCGACAATGCGGTCGTGGAGCTGTTCTTCCAGCTTGACGAGGTTCTTCGAGTCTGCCGCCGTCAGCCGGGTCAGCGGAATGTTGGTCCACTGGGAGATGACCGTGCGCACGACATCTTCGTCGACGACGGGATCGCCCATTTCACCGGAAAAGTCCTTCACGCTGTGCATCCGCACGGAAGCGCAGGCCTCGTCCATGATATCGATGGCCTTGTCCGGCAGATTGCGGTCGGGCAGGTAGCGGTCCGACAGTTTGACGGCCGCCTCCATGGCCCCTTCGCGGATCTGGACATGGTGGTACGCCTCGTAACGCGGCGCCAGGTGCTTCAAAATCGCCAGGGACGCCTTCACGTCGGGCGCGTCGACGCGCACCGGCTGGAAGCGGCGTTCCAGGGCGGCATCCTTCTCGATGCTCTTGCGGTAATCTTCGATGGTCGTGGCCCCGATGACATGGAGTTCGCCCCGTGCCAGGGCCGGCTTGATGATGTTGCCGATGCTCATGTTGCCGTCCGTGCCGCCATTCATCAGCATCTGGATTTCGTCGATGAAGAGGATGATGTTGGGGCTGTGTTTCACGGCCTCAATGATGTTGCGCAGGCGTTCCTCCAGTTCGCCGCGGTATTTGGCCCCGGCCACCACGTAGCCGAGCTCCAGGGAAAAGATGACCTTTTCCCGCAGAAATTCCGGGACATCCTTATGCACAATCCGCTGTGCCAGGCCTTCGGCCAGGGCCGTCTTGCCGACGCCCGCCTCGCCGATGATGACCGGGTTGTTCTTGGTCCGGCGGCACAGGATGCGCATCACCGTTTCCAGTTCGCGGTCCCGTCCCAGGACGGGATCCAGCTTGTCCTGTCTGGCCAGCTCGTTCAGGTTACGGCCGAAGCCGTCCAGCAGCTTCAGGGCCTTGCGCTCCTGCGAAGCCTGCTGTTCCTTCAGGGCCTGCGACTCGAACTTGTTGTTCTCCGGCAGGGAACGCGTGCGGATGAACTCTTCGTGCATCATGCCCTGGACGCGTTCCAGCGTAATATGGAAACGGCCCAGGACGCGGCCTCCCACGCTTTCCGGCACGGCCAGGATGCCGAGCAGCATATGCCCGGAGCTGACCTTGTACAGGCCGTCGGCTTTCGTAAAGGATTGCGCGTATTCCAGCGCCGTCCGCACCTCTTTCGAGTACGCCGGCGGCACCTTGCCGTCCTTGTCCTTATGCGGCATCCACGTTTCCAGCTCGCCCATGAGGGTATACTTGTCCACGCCGCAATGGACCAGCAGGTGGGACGCTTCGCTGTCGCCCACCTGGAGCATGGACCAGAGCACGTGCTCCGTGCCCAGCTCGTCGCTGCCGCGCCGGTGCGCCAGCCGCGACGCATCCAGCAGGATCCGGTTCAGGGACGTCGTATACTTGCCGTCCTCCCGGCCCGGTACTTCTTCGTCCGTGGCTCCCTGGAAGGGAATCATGGACCCGAAAAGTTCCTCCAGGAAATTCCGGGCTGTCTCCGCATCCTGATGCCCGGCCTGCATGCCCTGTGCCGCCACTTCCTTGGCACATTCGCTGCAGAGCCACTTGCTTACTTTCTCTTTATTGATGACGGTGACGACGTTGACCGTCGCCTCCCGCTGATGACAACGTTCACATAACATAATGGGACCTCCTTCCGGACAGAGGGGCTCACTTCGCCTGAACCATCTTCTTGACGGCCTGACGCAGCACCTGCCGCTTATCATCCTCGGAAACATCCAGGATACCCATAAGGTACTTCAGCAGCGCGTGCTCCCGCGCCGTCACCATCCGGTTCTTCAGCCAGTAATCCAGCACTTCGTCGACCGTCGGCTCCGCCTCGGGTTCCTTTTCGTCCGGCAGGATCCGGACGATACGGATGAATCCGCCGCTGCCGCGCCGTGACTCCACCAGGTAGCCCTTGTCGGGCGTAAACCGCGTGGACAGCACGTAGCTGATCTGCGAAGGCGCGCACGAAAGGCGGTCCGCCAGCTCGTTGCGCTGCACCATGACGGCATTCTGGCTCGCTGCCAGCATCTGGCCGATAATGAAACTCTCTATCGCATCTGCCATATTCTTCATAATGATACCTGCTTTCTTTCCACTTACCCGGCGGACGGACCGGGCCCGGCTCCCCGTAGGGACCGAAAAGCTTTCCGGCAAAGCGTAAAAGGGAAAGCTCTTTTCCTTATTATATTTGACTTTTTGACTTTATGCAAGGGGCAAGATGTAACGAAATTGCAAAACCGCAAATGAACCGCAAAAAAAGGAGGAAAGTGTATGGTTCGCTACACTTTCCCCCAAAACGCCGCAGCCGGCGTATTTCCGTTTTCCAGATTCCTTATTTGGCCAGGTTGGCCTTCATGATGCGCTTGTAGGCTTCCACGCCGGGCTGGTCGAAGGCGTCCACGTCCGCCATTTCGCCTTCGTAGGCCACGCTGAACATGAGGAACATGAACAGCTGTCCCACGTACCGCGGCTCCAGGGCCGGCAGCACGTACCGCGCGTTGAGGCGCCCGTCTCCGGTCAGGGCCGTCTCATTGGCCGTCAGGGCCGCTTTCAGCAGCGTATCCATCTCTTTGCCGGCATACAGGTCCAGGGCCTTCTCTTTCGGGAAGGGGTTCCGTACCGACAGATGGGCGGCCGGTTCCTTCACTTCGAGGAACTGGATCACCTTGTCGCGGCGGCCGTCCTGGTGCTGCTGCGTCATGGAATGCATGTCCGTCGTACCCGTCGCCACGACCGGCGTACGGCCGTAATAGGCCGGTTTTCCTTCGCGGTCGTTCCGCTTGCCCAGCGACTCGGCCAGCAGCTGCACGTACCAGGCGCCGAGGGACTGGAGCTGGTCGCCGTAGCCCATGAAGACCTCGATATGGGCCCCCTTCTTTTCCGAAGCCAGATACTTGAGGGCCGCGTTCACCAGGGCCGGATTCTCTTCCGGTGCCGCGTGGAGGCAGCATTCCGCCATTTCCCGCGCGCCGTCGAGCAGGGCCCGGATATCGTATCCCAGCACGGCGCCCATGAGAAGGCCCGGATTGCTGAGGACGCAGTAACGCCCGCCGATGCCTTCGGGAATGGACAGGGCCGGCCAGCCGTTTTCCTGGGCCAGGCGGTACAGCAGGGACGTTTCCGGATCCAGGCCCGTCACAGCCGTCACATCGACGCGGAACAGTTCCGGATGCTGCTGCATGTAGACCAAAAGGGCCGAAAAACCGCTCAAGGGCTCCATGGTCGTACCCGACTTGGAAATGGGCACCAGCATGATATGCAGCGGCCGTTTCGCATGCCGGGCCTGGCAGGTCAGCTGGGCCATGAGGCCCGCCGTCGCCACGCCGTCCACGTTGTTGCCGGCGAAATAGACCTGCGGACGGCCGTCGCGGACCGCCTTCGGCAGCTGGTTCCAGTACGGTTTGGCGGCCAGGTCGAACAGGACCTTGTCGCCCAGATAGGAACCGCCGATGCCGATGAACACCGCGGCGTCCACATTATTGCGCCAGGCTTTGCCCATCTCTTCCAGGCGCCGGATGGAGGCTTCGTCGTTCGGGTTGCCTTCCTTCAGATAAGCCTGCCGCGGGAAGAAGACGTGTTCCGGCGTGCCGTCCTTCGACAGATGGGCCTTGGCAAAGCCCGTTTCGAAGATCTTCTGCAACGCCGCCGAAGCGTCGGCCATGACCGGCAGGAAATCGTCCAGCATCCTTTCCGTGACGCCGTCCTTCCCCATCATGTTCCGATAGATAAACGTAAGACCGTCCTTCAAACCAACAGAACCGTCAAATGCCATAACTACTCCCTCCTAATATATATTTTTTCCAGGGTGTGCGGTACCAAACGGCAGCCTGCCTCAGCGCAGGTTCTCGACGGAACCCGCGAAAGTCAGGCACCGGACCGTGGCGGCGCCGCCTTCCGTCAGGACGGAAGCGGCCTCCTCCAGGGTCGCGCCGGTCGTAAAGATATCGTCCGTCAGCACGATGTCTTTACCGCCGACGTCTGCCAATAACGCCATGCTGTCCTCCAGGTTGCGCCGCCGCTCCTCCGGGCCCAGGCCGAACATGGGCTCCGTGTGGCGCGTCCGGCAGAGCAAAGGCAGCCAGCGTCCGCCCGACTGTTCCGCCGCCGTGCGGAACAGGGCCGTCGGCAGGTCGAAGCCGCGCTCCTCCCGCCGTTTCGCGTCCGTCGGCACGCCGCACCAGGTCAGGCCGGCCATACCCTTGTCCCGTCCCGCGCCCAGCAGGGGATGCAGCCGCCCCTCCCGGCACAGGATCTGCACCTCGTCCGCCAGACAGCGGATGAGACGCCGGTTTCCTTCGAACTTGATCTTGCGCATGGCGTCCTTGACACCCTCGTCATAGGTGAACAGGAACCAGCCCTGCCGGATACCGCCGCGTCCGCCCCACTCCTTCAGCTCGAGCAGGTAACGGCGGCACACGGAGCAGAACAGCCCCTCTTCGATTTCCGCACCGCAGGTGTAGCAATGCCGCGGGAACAACAGGTCTTCTGCCTGAAACAGTAAATTCCGGATGAGATTCAATCTGCCTCCTTTATAGAATTCAACGGATTTCGCCATTTTCCTGCAACCGTTCCGCCAGCAGGGAATACCGCCGCTGCGTGCGGTCGTTGAGGACGGCGCGCTGCAGGGCCGCTTTGGACCCGACGAGGAGCACTTTGCGCTTCGCCCGCGTCACCGCCGTGTACAGCAGGTTCCGCTGCAGCATGATGTAGTGGCTCGGCACCAGGGCAAGGATGACGGCGGGATATTCGCTGCCCTGGGACTTGTGCACGCTCATGGCGTACGCCAGCTGCAGTTCCTCCGTCTCTCCCTCGGTGTAGGTCACATACTCCTGGTCCGGCCGGTAGGGATACCAGACCTGCACGGTCTTGCCGTACACATGGACGATCTGCCCCACGTCGCCGTTATAGACATCTTTTTCATAATTGTTGCGGATCTGCATGACCTTGTCGCCTTCGCGCAGCACGCCGTCGGGCCGGGCCAGTTCTTCCCGGCCGGGAGCCGGCGGATTGACCCGCTGCTGCAGCAGGCGGTTCAGGTTCTGCACGCCGCACAGGCCGCGGTGCATGGGCGCCAGCACCTGCACGTCCTGCCAGCGTCCGCTGCCGGCAGCCGCCAGGTACTGCTGGGTAATATACGATGCCGCCTCCCCTTCGTCCGCAAACTCCACGAGGGAAAAGTCACTCCCGGGAATGCATTCGGGCATCTCGCCGTGGTTGATCTTATGGGCGCTGCGCACGATGGGGCTGAGGTCGGCCTGGCGGAACACTTCCGTCAGGCGCACGACGGGCATGCGCCGCGAGGCGATGATGTCCTTCAGCACGGACCCGGGGCCTACGGACGGCAGCTGGTCCACGTCGCCCACCAGGATCAGGCGGCAGCCGGGCGGCGTCGCCTCGAGCAGATGGTACATGAGGGAAATATCCAGCATGGAAGCTTCGTCCACGATAATGGCCTGTGCCTCCAGCCGTTCGTCGCTGTTCTTGCCGAAGAAACCGGCCGCGTTGTATTCCAGCAGGCGGTGCACGGTGGAAGCCGCTTCGCCCGACGCTTCGGAAAGGCGGCGGGCCGCCCGGCCCGTCGGCGCGGCCAGCAGCACCGTGCAGCCGGCCCGTTTCAGGACGGACAGGATGCCCTTGATGATCGTCGTCTTGCCCGTGCCGGGGCCGCCCGTCAGGGCGAGGACGCCGAACTTCAGGGACGCGCGGATGGCCTCTTTCTGGGCCTGGGCCAGCTCGATGCCGGCTTCCGTCTCCCAGTCCTCCATGATCTTTTCCGTATCCACTCGGCCCAGGCTGTCCGCATGGTCCCGCAGGTAGAGCAGCTGCCGGGCCGTCTCCGTTTCGCAGCGGTAGAGGAAACTGTCATAGACATAGCAGGTGCCGCCCAGTTCCGCCGTGTTGAGCACATCCGCCTCCAGCAGGCGCTGGAAGACCGCTTCCACGGGGCCCGGGTCGACCTGGAGCAGGCGGGCCGTCACCATGATCAGCTCCTCTTCGGGCAGGCACGTGTGCCCCCGCGTGGACGCCTGGGTCAGGGCATAGTCGAGGCCGGCGCCGATGCGCTGCGCCGAATCGCGGGCACTGCCCAGGGACAGGGCGAGGCGGTCCGCCGTCTTGAAACCGATGCCTTCGATGTCGTTCATGAGGGCATAGGGGTTTTCCTTGATCTGGTCGATGGCGCGGGACCCGTAAGCCGCCGCGATGCGGGCCGCAAAATTGCCGCTCAGCTCGTGCGTTTCCAGGAACAGCATGAGGCCGCGCATTTCCGAAAGTTCCGCATAGGATTCGCCAATGGTCCTGGCCTTGGCTTTGCCGATGCCCGCCACTTCCGTCAGGCGCTCCGGCGTTTCCGCCAGGACGGTCAGGGCATCTTTCCCGAAATGTTCCACAATGCGCGCCGCCATGGTCTTGCCGATTCCCTTGACGGCCCCGGAAGCCAGGAAGCGCTCCACGCCCTGCTCCGTTGACGGTTCCACGCTCTGGTAGCTCTGGATGGAGAACTGCCGGCCGAAGCGGGCGTGCTGCACCCAGGTCCCTTCGGCGCGGATCATTTCGCCGGAATACGGAGCCGGGCCGCGGTACACGGCCGTCACCGTACCCAGGGCCGCGTTCTTCAGTCGGAATACGCAAAACCGGTTGTCGTCACTCTGGAAGACGACATTTTCCAGAGTGCCTTCCAAACGTTCCATAGGGCCACCTCACTGACATTTCTTAATGGTTTCATTATAACACAGGGGCCTGTTTTTTTGACACAAAAAGCACTCTTTGTTATAATGACTTTATCGTGAATATAAAGGAGAAACAACCGTGAAATCGACAGGAATGCTGATCGCCATCGACATGTACAACTGCAAAGAGGAACACCTGGAAGACAGCAAGGTGTTGTCCGAATCCATCGCCGGGCTGGCGGAAAAGCACGGCATGGCCCCGCACGACACGCAGATCTATCCGGAAAAGAACGCCCTGGATTACGCCGTGTTCATCGCGTGCTACGGCGGGCACATCACGTTCCATGTCTATCCGGACCGCGGCTATGTAGGCGCCGACGTCTTCACGATTGACGAAACGGCCGAACCGGACCGGTTCGCCCGGGCCATCACCAAATTCCTGGATCCGGACCGTCTGAAGATCACCTACGTCGAACGCCAGGACTACGGCCGCCAGAAGGACATGAAACCGCGGCACCGCACGCGTTCCAAGACCATCAACCGCATGCGCAAGGTCAACGAGAAATTCATGCAGTTCATGCTGCGTCCCCGTTCCATGTAACCGGGCACTGCACAACAGCCATAAAAAACAGGGAGTACCGTTTCAAACGGTACTCCCTTTCTGTTTGCCTGTAACGCGTCCTCAGTTGCCCTTGTAGCTCATGAAGGCGGCATCGCCGTATTTGACGATGCAGTTCCAGATGACGAGGCCCTTGCGGACATCCTGCTTTTCGACGTTATTGATGACGTCGCTGCCGCTGACCGGCAGGGTCTGTCCCTTGTAGACGACCTGGCGGATGTAGAACAGTTCGGAACCTTTGACGTCGAAGATCACTTTGCCGTTGGCATCAGCCGTGGCCTTCAGGTCATGGCCCTTCGTCGTGTTGTAGATCATGGTGACGCCCGGAATCGGCTGACGGTCCGGCGTCATAAAGAAATAGACCAGTTTGGCCGAGCCGGGATGGCGCAGCATGGCCGCTTCCTTCGTGTAGTTGTCCTTATAGGGGTTTTCGGCGCTTCTGTCGGCGGCAAACGCTGCCACGGACAGGCAGGTCATGATCACCGTCAGGGCGGCGATCAGCAGTACTCTCAGTTTCTTCATGGTGATTCCCTCCGGTGTATGCTGAATTTCCTTTCATACGTTTGTTGCAAGCGTATATTTTATTATACCATATTTTTCCGGTCCGGTACCACCCCGTCCCGGATTTTCCGTCCAAGGCCTCAAAAACCCACTTCCTCGCCGACCAGGATGACCTTGATCTTGCCGATAGGTTTGCTGCGGCGGATGGTCAGGATATAGTTGCACATGGTGTCGGCCATATTGCAGTCGAAGCAGACGCCCGTCTTCTGACAGGGCGTGGCGCCGCCGGGGAAGCGTTTCCCGTTGATGACCGCCGCCGTCATATGGGCCCGGTCCAGGGCGGCCGGCAGGGTCTTGCAGACCTTGTTCAGGCCGATGACCGCAATGACCTGGCGCGGCCCGTAGAGGATGGCCGCCGTGCGGTTGCCGTTGCCGTCGATATAGACCAGTTCGCCGTCCGCCGTCATGGCATTGGCACTGGTCAGGAAGGTGTCGCACAGCAGGGCCTGCCGCATGAGTTCCACCCGCTCTTCCGGCGTTTTCGCCGTGTCGCGGTCAATGACCTTGTAATGCTCCCGGCAGTACTGCTGCAGCCCGATTTCGCCAATCGTCACGGAGCCGCCCCAGGACACGGTATGGTCCTTGGGAATCAGAGCCAGGGCCTGCTGCAGGGCCTCGTCCTTCGTCGCGCAGTACCAGGCGTCGAACCCGCGGTTCTTCAGGCGCTGCACCAGCGTGGCGCCCAGCTGCTCATTCCGTTCCTTTTTGCACTTTGCCACCAATTCATCTACCGTAGACATAATGATCCCTCTCTTCTGCTGCCGGTCTCAGCGGGCCGGTTCCCCTAAAATGACTTCGTCCGTCTTGCCCTCTTCCGCCAGGGTCACTTCGACCAGTTCCCGGCGCGCCGTCGGCACGTTCTTGCCGGCAAAATCCGCGCGAATAGGCAGTTCGCGGTGCCCGCGGTCCACCAGCACGGCCAGCTGGATCGAGCGGGGCCGGCCCATATCCATAAGGGCATCCAGGGCCGCCCGGATGGTGCGGCCCGTATAGAGCACGTCGTCGACGAGGACGACATTCTTCCCCGTCAGGTCAAAATCGATTTCCGTTCCCCGCACGACGGGATTATAGCCCAGCGTCGTCAGGTCGTCGCGGTACATCGTGATATCCAGGGAGCCCACCGGCACGGTGACATCCTCAATCTTCTTGATTTCCGCCGCGATGCGCTCTGCCAGCGGCACGCCGCGGGTGTGGATGCCGACGAGGGCGACATCGTCCACGCCCTTGTTCCGCTCGATGATTTCATGGGCGATGCGGACCAGGGCCCGGCGGATACCGTCCGCGTCCATAATGGTGGTTTTCTTGATCATGTTTTCCATACTAACGCCTCATTTCTTTCCAATACGATGTATCCATCCGCCCGGACCGCAAAAGCGGGCCGCTCAGAACTGGCCGTTCCGCAGGCGGGTGAGGATCTTCCGCATGTCTTCGGGCAGCGGCGCCTCGAAATGCATGGGCCGCCCCGTGCGGGGGTGAATGAAATCCAGGGTCTGTGAATGGAGGGCCTGGCCTTTGATGGCGAAAGGCACCTTCATGGGGGAATATTTGGGGTCGCCCACCAGGGGATGGCCCAGATACTCCATGTGGACGCGGATCTGATGGGTCCGGCCCGTCTTCAGGCTGCACTGCACGACCGTGTACTTGCCGTACCGTTCCAGCACCTTGTAGCCCGTAATGGCCTCGCGGCCGCCTTCCTGCACGACGGCCATCTTCTTCCGGTCGTCCTTGTCCCGGGCGATCTGCGTCCGGATTTCGCCGGAATCGGTCTTCAGATTGCCCCGGACCACGGCGAGATAAGTACGCCGCGCCGTCTTGTCCGCAATCTGCTTGGACAGGGACAGGTGGGCCTCGTCGTTCTTGGCGGCAATCATGACGCCGCTCGTATCCTTGTCGAGGCGGTGCACGATGCCCGGCCGGATGACGCCGTTGATGCCCGACAGGTTCCTGCAGTGGAACAGGAGCGCATTGACGAGGGTGCCCGAATAATGGCCCGCGGCCGGGTGGACCACCATACCGCGCGGCTTGTTGACGACGATGACGTCGTCGTCCTCATAAAGGATATCGAGGGGAATGTCCTCCGGCTGGGCTTCCAGCGGAATCGGCCGGGGCATCTCCACCTGGATCACGTCGCCGGCCTTCACCTTGTAATTGGCCTTCAGCACCTTGCCGCCCTTGCGGGCCCGGCCTTCGCCCAGCAGGATCTGCACATGGGACCGGGTGCAGCCGAGCTGCCCCGCCAGCCAGACATCAACGCGGGTACCGGTGTCTTCCGGCGCCACGCGGACGGTCCGCTCCTCTTCAAAATCCTGGTCGTCCGCCCCGTCGGGGACGGCAGCCGGGTTGTGCTGCAGCATCTCATTTTCTGTCATGGTTCTTCTCCCTGCCCTGCTGCGCCTCTTCCCTGCGGAACAGGGAAAGGACGATGAGGGCCACGCCGACGCAGATGGCGATGTCGGCCACATTGAAGACCGGCCAGACGCGGAAATCCAGGAAATCGATGACGAGTCCCGTCCGGAACCGGTCCCACAGGTTGCCCAGGGCCCCGCCCACGAAGAGCGCCGCCCCGGCCCGCACGGCCAGGTCTTCCGCCAGGATCTCCCTGCGGAAATACCAGACGGCCGCCAGTGCGGCCAGTCCCACCACCAGGAACAGGACCCGGCTGTGGGCCAGCATCCCGAACGCCGCGCCGGGATTCAGGACAAAGGTGATATGGAAAATGTCCGGAATTACAGGAATGCTCTCCCCTTCCGTCATGTGTGTGGTGATAAGCAGTTTGGTGAGCCGGTCCGCCACAAAGACCAGGGCTCCCAGCCAGATAAGGATCATGGTTTCGGAATCTCCTGCGGCACCGGGCCGCCTTGTCTGCAAAAAGAATCTCTCGTATACCGGAATTATAACAAAAAAAGCCGTTGTTTGTCATTCAACAACGGCTTTTTTTACTTTGTCTGTCGGATGGATCAGTAAATGACCTTGTTGGCAATGACCAGACGCTGGATCTGGTTCGTGCCTTCGTAGATCTGCATGATCTTGGCATCGCGCATGCGTTTTTCCGCCGGATATTCTTTGGAATAGCCGTAACCGCCCATAATCTGGATGGCGTTGGTCGTGACTTCCATCGCCGTGTCGGCGGCGTAGCACTTGGCCATGGCGGCTTCCTTCGTGAAGGTCATGCCCTGGTCGCGCATCCAGCAGGCCCGGTAGACCAAAAGGCGCGCTGCATCAACCTTCATGGCCATGTCGGCAATCATGGCCTGAATCATTTCAAACGAGGCGATCGGCTGGCCGAACTGATGACGTTCCTTGGCGTAAGCGACTGCTTCGTCCAGGGCTGCCTGGGCCAGGCCTACGGCAACGGCACCCACGAAGGGGCGTGCGGAATCCAGGGTGTTCATGGCGATACGGAAGCCCTGGCCTTCCCGGCCGACGCGGTTCTCTTCCGGAACGACCACGTCTTCCAGGATCAGTTCGCACGTATTCGAAGGACGGATGCCCATCTTGTTCTCTTTTTTACCTACCTTGAAGCCCGGCGTGTCGCGCGGTACAATGAACGCCGTCAGGCCGCGGATGCCGCCGTCTTTGCGGGTGTTCGCGAAAATCAGGTAGATGTCGGCGATACCGCCGTTGGTGATGAAGGCCTTGGTCCCGTTCAGGGTATAGGTCTTCTTTTCCTTGTCATGGACGGCGCGGGTGGAAACGCTGCCGGCATCGGAACCAGCGCCCGGTTCGGTGAGGGCGAAGGCAGCCAGGCCGCCGTTGTTCAGCACGTCGCACCACATCTTCTTCTGCGCGTCGTTCCCGGCCAGCAGGACCGGCGCCGTGGCGAGGGAGTTGGCAGCCATGGACGTAGCCACGCCGGCACAGCCCTTGCCCAGTTCTTCATAAATGGCGGCGACAGTGACGCTGTCCAGTCCCGGGCCGCCGTACTCCTCAGGAACGATAACGTTCAGCAGGCCCATTTGTTCCGCTATCTTGAACAGTTCCGGCCGCGTGGCGTTTTCCTCATCCAGCTGGCCGGCAATCGGCGTGATTTCCTTCTCTACAAACTCGCGCACCATCTGCTGAAAATCCAGCTGGTCCTCGTTTAACGCAAAATCCATTGTTATCCTCCTAAGAACGTCTGTTTCCTTGTATTTTGCAACAGTACCCGGAAAACAGACCATCCGGTCAGTTCTCCGGGTCAAATGCTTTTTGTATTTTACCACAAGTCAGGAATTTAGACAACTTAAAAATATCTATAGGTATAAATTTTCCGTTTTCCGGCCTGCGGCGCGCTCTCCGCGCGTCCGGGGACGGCCCCCGCGGCGCCCGTCAGTCCAGAATGTTCTGGCTGTAGTCGTGATAGCACTGCACCAGTTCGTCGCGCAGGCGCTGCATTTCCAGGAACTTGTCCGACGCCGTGTTGAAATCGCCGGCCTCGAAAGCCTTGCGGATCTGCGTGAACACGCACGATGTACGGGCCGAATCTTTCGCCAGTTTCTCCCGTACGGCCTGGACCTTCTTCCACGCCGCCTTGTCGTACGCCGTGGCCGTGTCGTCATGCAGCTTCTTCGCCGCCATGACCTGGCCCCGGACTTCCGGGATGATGCGGTTCAGGATTTCCGTCTTCCAGCGGATGAGGGCGCCTTCCTCGAAGGACTGCATGACCTTGTCCGTCAGGATGCCGCCGGCCATGAGGACCTTCTTCTTGGCCGGGAACTTTTCCCAGCCCTGCATATTCTCCCAGACCGTCGCAGGCGGTTCGCCGAACAGCTTCCGCCGTTCTTCGGCCGTAAAGTGTTCGAACACGTCCTGTTCCGTGCGGTATTCGCGGTCCTTCTCCAGATAGAAGCCCTTCGTGCCGCACTTCTTGGAAATCTCCTTCTCCATGGCCTTCAGCGTCTTGCCGCTGGCGGCGCAGGCCTTCATGCCGTCGAGAGCGGCCAGGTAGAAGGCGGAGATGGCGATGTAGGTATTCGTATAGGGGTTGGGCGAACGCATTTCGATGCGCGTTGCCAGCGGATTGTCGATATCGCGGATCAGGCCGGCCAGGATGGTGCGGTTGCGGGACGGCACTTCGGGCGAATGGCCCAGCGACGTAACGACGCAGACCGGTGCCTCAAAGCCCGGTTTCAGGCGGTTGAAGGCGTCCGACGTGGCGGAAATGAAGGGGTTCACGGCCTCGTAGTTCTTCAGGATGCCCATGATGGCGCCGTAGCCCAGGGTGGACAAAAAGTCCTTGTGCATGTCTCCCGGCGCAAAAAGGTTGATGACGCGGCCGTCCTTCATCTTCGCGGCCAGGCCCACATGGGTGTGTTCGCCGCTGCCGGCCACGCCCTGGATGGGTTTGGCCTGGAAGGAGACCTCCATGCCGTTCAGGCGGAACAGTTCCTTGATGACGATGCGCGCCAAAATTTCGTTATCGGCCGTCTGCAGGCCCGTGTTGTATTTCCAGTCCACTTCGAGCTGTTCGTTGATGTGGGTCATATGGCCCGTTTCATCGATCTGGCCCTTGACGCCGCCGCATTCCTTGTGGCCCATTTCCGGTTCCAGGCCGTAGTGTTCCAGCGTCTCGATGGTCTGTTCCAAGGCCGTGCGGACATTGCCGCGCGTGCGCTGCCAGTACTGTTCCTGCATCACCTGGGACGAGGACAGGGCTTCAATCGGGGACTTTTCCCGCGGCGACTTGACCCAGAATTCCAGTTCCGTCGCCGTCGTGAAGACCAGGTGGTCGATGGCGGCAACATTCACATGTTCCAGGCCGGGCATATGGGGATATTTCCGCAGCAGGGCCATGATTTCCTTTTCCATATAGGAAAGGGTCTGCTTCAGGATGGAGCGGGAATCGACGTAGGTGCCGTTATGGATCAAAAAGCAGGGCAGGCGCAGGGTGCCGACAATGCGCCCCGTGCTTTCGTCGACATGCTCGAAGTTGTAATCGACGTACCAGTTCACATCGCGGTCGACCTGCATATCGACGCGGGCATCGTTCAGCGTGGCGATGCCGGGCAGCACGACGGAAGAACCGTCCGTCTGGGCGGCGCTGCCGAAGAGGAACTTGTCCAAATCATGCAGGAAGATGTTGATGGGGATCTTTTCGTCCGTGTCGTTGCCGGCCAGATCGACGCCCATAAGGGACACGTAGCGGATCTCCTTGTGATCCGACAGGATCTGCAGCAGCGATTCCTTGTTCTGCTGGGACGGTTTGATGATGTACAACAAAGCGGATTTTTCCATGATGCCGGCGGCCGGGCCGCCTTACCCCCTTTTCTTACTCTGAAGTCACTGACGCGTAACCTTTGCTACTGTTTATAAAAGATACATCATATCGACTATTGTAACACACCTTGCGTCGTCCGTACATAGGATGTCGGTTCAGGCGCACAGTACGATGAGGATTTCTTCCAGGCGCCGGTACTGCTGTTCCACGTCGCCGGCGCGGCCCAGAGTGATGTCCTCGGTCAGGCGGTCGAGTTCCCACAGGGCCCGCGTAAGCTGCTGCGCCGTGTAGTGCGCGCCGTCGCGCTTCCACATGTTGACGACGAACGGCGATTTGCCGATCTTTTTGGCCAGGGCCGGCCCCGGAAAGTGCGGCGCCGCCTCCTTGACGCGGACCAGGTTGCGCAGACTGGCCGTCAGTTTCGCGAGAATCAGGACGGGCGACACTTTGCGTTTCCGCTGGTCTCCCAGCAGGAGCAGCAGGTCGCGTCCGCTTTTCGCGCCGATGGCCTTGCTCATGGCGAAGTTGCCGGCCTCCGGCAGGCCCGAGAACAGGGCCGTCACATCGGCCTCGGTCCACTCCTTGCGGCCGCCGGCGAAGAGACTGATCTTTTCCACTTCGCCCTTTAAAATCAGGAGCGGCGGTTCCTTGTCCGCCGTCTCCACGTACTCCAGGATGGCTCCCACGGCTTCCGGCGTGAACCGGCCTCCGTACTGGGCCGCCTCCTTCTGGAGCCACGCCGGCAGGTATTTCGCCGTAATGGGCTCGCAGGCCACATAGCACGCATTCTGTTTCAGGAACTTCGTCAGCGGGCGCCGGCCGTCCATTTTATCCGTCTGGATGACGGCCGTGCCGAAATCGGGCACATCGGACAGGATCTGCTGCAGCCGTTCCTGGGGCGGCAGGTCCTCCCGCCGCGGCGGCGCGGCCTTTTTGCCCCGCTTCGGTTTCGCCTTCTTCGCGCCCTCGCGCTGGGGCGGGTTCAGCAGCACAGGGTCCGTGATGTAGACCACGGCGCGGCCGCCAAAGAACGGGTAGCTGTTCAGCTGCGTCTCCAGCTGCTGCAGGTCCGTCTTTTCGGCGAACACGTCCAGGCTGCGGTCCTCTTCGGGCGTATCGCCGAACAGCACCTCCCACAGCCTGCGGTGCGCCAGGTCGCGGTAGTAGGCCTCTTCCCCGACGATGCAGATGACCGGCGGCACGTTGTCCGGCGTCAGGTTCCGCACAAAGATTTCCGGCGCGACGACGCCCTGGAGCGCGCTGCCGCCTGCCCTGCCATTCCCTGCCATGACATACCCCTTTCCACCGCCGTCCCTCAGGGGATGAAACGGTCTTTTTGATATTTATAACTATACCATTGCAGGCCCGAATCGTCAAAAACGACGCGGATGGCCCCCAGCTGGTCCGTCCGCAGGGGCCGGATGCCGTGCTCCCACAGCCGTTCCAGCAGTTCCGGCGCGGGGTGGCCGTATTTGTTGCCCCGGCCCGACGAAATGACGGCCGCCCGGGGCGCCAGGCGGTGCAGGAAATGGTCCGACGACGACGTCTTCGAACCGTGGTGCCCCACCTTCAGCAGGTCACACGGCCCGAGCCAGGGCAGGGACGCCTCTTCCGTGTCCAGGTCCGCGTCGCCGGGAAACACGAGGGAATGCTTTCCCGCCCGCAGCTGTAAAATCAAGGAATCCCGGTTCGTCTGGGTCGCGTCCACCGTGTGCACGATGTCCTCCCCGCCGCCGGCGGCGGCCACCGTGAAGGCAGTCCGGCCGATGCGCCACTGTTCGCCCCGGCGCAGGCGGGTCACCGGCAGAGCCGCCGGCGCCTGCCGCAACAGGGACGCCAGTTCCGGCGTGTCCTCCCCCTGCCCCAGGAACAGGTGCCCCACGGGCAGGCTGGCTAAAACCGTCCGGGCCCCGCCGATATGGTCGAAGTCGCCGTGGCTCAGGATCAGGGCGTCCAATTTGTCGATGCCCAGATAGCGCAGATAGGGCACCACAATCTGGCGGCCCGTATCGTAGCCGCCCCGCGTGCCGCCCGTGTCGATGAGCACCGTCTTGCCGTCCGGCGCACGCACCAGGGCCGCATCCCCCTGGCCCACGTCCATGAAATGGACTTCCAGCGGACGGGACTGCCAGATTCCCCGGCAGGCCGGCAGCAGAAACAGGACCAGCAGGACGGTCAGGCAGCAGCGGCGCCGCCGGCTGCTCCACTGCAGCATGGGGCCCCGGTCGGACCACAGGGCCAGCAGGCCGTAATAAAGCAAGGAACGCCACAGGCCCCAGTCCCCGACCGTCACGGCCGCGCCGGGCAGGCGCGCCAGCAGGGCGCCGGTCTGCAAAACGCCGGCCAGCAGGAACTCCGCCGGCCACGCGGCGGCAGCGGCCAGGGACGGCAGCAGCGGGGCCAGGAACAGGGACGGCAGGAAGAGCAGTACCGCCGCTTCCAGGGCGGGCACGAGCAGCAGGTTGCTCACCAGGGACAAGGGCACGAGGCGGTGGAAATAGAACACCAGGAACGGCACCGTGACCAATTGGGCCGTCAGGGTGACCGCCAGGACCGCGCGCAGCCAGGCCGACAGCAGGCCGGGCAGCCGTTCCTGCACGACGGGGCCGAGCAGGATCAGGCCGGCCACGGTCACAAAGGAAAGCTGGAAACTGAGGTCCACGAGCCAGAGCGGGCAGACGAGCAGCAAGGCCCAGGCCACAAGGAGCAGCAGACGCAGCGGGTCCGCCGTCAGGCCCCGCTGGCGGCCCCACAGCAGCACCAGACACAAAAGGACCGCCCGCAGGACGGCCGGGCGCAGGCCGCAGGCCGCAGCGTACAGGACCAGCACGGCGGCCAGGCAGATATGCTTCGACGGACCTTGCCAGCGCCGGGTCAGCAGCAGCAGGAACGCCGTCAAAAGCGCCACGTGCGTACCGGACACGGCCATCAGATGGGCCAGGCCGTTGTCCCGCATCACGTCCGCATCTTCCGTCCGCACGCCGTCGTAGCCGCCCAGCACCATGCCGGGCAGAAGGGCGCTCTCCGGCCGGTGCAGCCGTTCCATCAGCTGCCGCTTCCAGCGCAGGACGGCCCCGTCCACCCGCTTGCGCAGGGACAGCGGTCCTGCCCGGTACTCCGCACCGCCGGCCGGCACGGTCATGCGGCCGTAGATGCCCCGGATCCGCGCCATCAGGGGACCGTTGATGCCGCCCGGATTATAATGGAATGTCTGCTCCTGCAGCCGGCCCCGCACGCGGAGCGGCCGCTCCTCCAGGCGGCCATTCTGTATAAAAATACGGATTTTGCCAGACAGGGGGCTCCGGACATCGAGCACGCCGGATACGCCGCCCTCCCGCACCTGCAGGGACGCCGGCTCCCACTCGCCTTCCAGGGTCACGGTCCGGCCGTACAGGTCCTGCCAGGCCGTGCGGACCGGTTCGTCGCTGGTACCGAGCAGAAACCCGCCGGCCAGGGCCAGGAGCAGGAACAGGGGCAGCAGCCGCTCCCGCAGCCGGAAAGAGACCGCCAGCGCCGCCGCGAGGCAGCCTGCGGCGGCCGGCACCAGGGACGGGAAGTTTGCCCGGAAAATGCCCAGGACATCGCCGGTGCAAAAAAAGAGGAACGCCCAGATCAAAAAAGTTTTGAACATAGATATTTACAATCCCGTTAAAAATTTATACAATTAATAGTATCTTTTACAAGTATTTTAAAGAAGGAACGCATCATGATTTCGCAAGAACGACTGCAAGAGCAAATCGCCCATATGGATACCATCACGACCCACGCCCACGGTGCCAAAGGCATCAACCGCGTCGCCTTCACGACGACCGACTGGGAAGGCCGTTACTACCTCATGTCCCTCATGGAGGAAGCCGGCCTGGAAATCCGGACCGACGCTTTCGGCAACGTCATCGGCCACCGCCGGGGCCTGCGCGAGGACCTGCCGGCCGTCATGTGCGGCTCCCACTCGGACAGCGTGCCCGAAGGCGGCAACTACGACGGGGTCTGCGGCATCCTCGGCGCCATCGAAGTGGCCCGCAGCATGGAGGAAGACCATTTCCGCAACGAACGGCCTCTGGAAATCGTCCTCTTCATGTGCGAAGAATCCAGCCGTTTCGGCTGTTCCACGGCAGGCAGCAAATTCATGCGCGGGTTCCTGAAAAAGGAAGACCTGCAGAAATACCACGACAAATGGGGCAACAGCATGTACGAAGTGCTCCAGAGCCGCGGCCTGCGGCCGGACGACATTGAAACGTGCCGTTACACGAAACCCCTGGCAGCCTATCTGGAAATGCACATCGAACAGGGCAAGGTCCTGGAGCAGGAACACCTGCAGATGGGCGTCGTGACAGGCATCGCCGCCCCCACGCGCCTCAAGATCCACTTCCACGGCAGCGCCGACCACAGCGGCGCCACGCCCATGGCGATGCGTCAGGACGGTCTCTGTGCCGCCTCCGAAGTCATCCTCGCCGTCGAGCAGGCCGCCAGACAGCAGACCGATCCGCCCGTCGTCGGGACCGTCGGCGTCGTCGACGTCGACCCCAACGCCATGAACGTCGTGCCCGGGGAAACGGGCATCGGCATCGACATCCGCAGCATTTCACAGCAGGCCAAGGACGACGTCCTGCACCAGGTCGTCAGCAAGGCCCACGCCATCGCGGAACGGCGGCACATCCCCGTCACGGTGGAACCGCTCTACAACGACGCACCCGTGCCCCTGCACCCCGCCATGATCCGCTTCCTCTCCGAGTGCTGCGAAGCGGAAAAGGCATCCTTCAAGCAGATGCCCAGCGGCGCCGGCCACGACGCCATGAACTGGGCCTCCTGCACGCCGACAGGCATGCTCTTCATCCCCTGCCGCAACGGCGTCAGCCACGCGCCCGAAGAATACGCCGACATCCAGGACATCACCCGGGCCGTCCGCGTCATGGAACGGGTCCTGCGCACCCTGTCCCGGGCCGACGTCGACCTGTCGCACCGCTGAACAAGGTGCACGATGTCCCTTCCGACCACAACCGCAAATGTTCCGCTTATCCACGCAGGCGGCCCTCCGGGGCCGCCTTTTTCATCTGCCGGAGTTCCTTCAGGCGGCGCTGGGACAGGCGCGGCACGCGGATATGGGTTCCGTCCTTGCAGGGTTTCGCCAGATTGACGCGGTCCGGGTCGGCATCGGCCGTATAGCCGCCGGCCCGCAGAATGACCTCCCGCGCCCGCGTCCCTTTCGCCACCGTGTAGAGGCCGGGCTGCTGCACGGCGCCGCTGACGCAGACCGTCACCTGCACCGCCCGGGCGTCGGGGTTCCGCGTCCCGTCGCGCCGCGTTTCCGTTACAACGGAGCCCGTCCGCGCAATGTCCGGTTCCGCCCGGTCCTCCGAGCCGGGCAGGCTGCCCGCGCCCCCGAACCAGGCCATGGCTCCGCAAAGGAGCACGCTGCCGCAGATCAATGCCAGTTTCGCTTTTTGGTTTTCTAACATATCGACCTTCTTTCTCCCCCCAGACCCGCGGCGGTCCCTGCCGGACCGCCCCTGCCTGCCCTCCCGCGTGCCGGGAAGCTGCTGCAGGCATACAAAAAGGGGGACTCCCGTTCCCGGTACCAGCGTACACGGAAACGGAAATCCCCCTTTGCAATTGTGCTTGAATGATGTGTCGTTATTTCACGACGAGGTTGACCAGGCGGCCCGGTACGGCGATGACTTTGCGGACAGTGCCATCTCCGATGAGTTCCTGGATACGTTTGTCGGCCAGGGCCAGTTTTTCCAGCGCGGCCTTGTCGGCGTCGGACGGAACGACCAGACGGTCGCGGACCTTGCCGTTGATCTGCAACACGATTTCGACGGTGGCGACCTTCAGGGCCTCCTCGTCGTACACCGGCCAGGACTGGTCGTGCACGCTCGTCGTGTCGTCAATCACATTGTGCCACAGTTCTTCCGTAATGTGCGGAACGAAGGGAGCCAGCAGGAGCAGCAGGTCCTTGACGGTTTCATAAACCAGGCCTTCGCAGTATTCCTTCTTGGCATCCTTATAGGCATACAGGGCGTTCACCAGTTCCATGAGGGAGCTGATGGCCGTGTTGAAGTTGAAGCGTTCGTCGATATCTTCCGTCACTTTCTTGATGGAAGCGTTCAGGGCGCGGCGCAGATCCTTGTCCTTTTCGTCCAGATCCTTGACGTCGTATGCGGCCTTTTTGGCCAGCAGGTCGCGGAAGTGGTACACGATGCGCCATACGCGGTTCAGGAAGCGGAAGCTGCCGTCCACGCCGCGGTCGCTCCATTCCAGTTCGCGTTCCGGCGGAGCGGCGAAGAGGATGAACAGGCGGGCCGTGTCGGCGCCGTATTTCGAAAGGATCTCTTCCGGCGACACCACGTTGCCCAGGGACTTGGACATCTTGGCGCCGTCCTTGATGACCATGCCCTGCGTCAGCAGGTTGGTGAACGGTTCGTCGTAATCGACCATGCCGGCATCGCGCAGCACCTTCAGGAAGAAGCGCGAATAGAGCAGATGCAGGATGGCATGCTCAATGCCGCCGATGTACTGGTCGACCGGTCCCCAATAGCCATTGGCGTCTTTGGCAAACGGCGCTTTGTCGTTATGGGGATCCGTGTAACGCAGGTAATACCACGAGGAGCACAGGAACGTGTCCATCGTGTCCGTTTCACGGGTGGCGTCGGCACCGCACTTCGGGCACTTGCAGTGCAGGAAGCTTTCCGACGTGGCCAGCGGGGATTTTGCGCCCGCATCGAATTTGACATCTTCCGGCAGCAGGACGGGCAGCTGGTCTTCCGGAACCAGCACTTCGCCGCAATGCGGGCAGTAGATGATGGGAATGGGAGCGCCCCAGTAACGCTGGCGGCTGATCAGCCAGTCGCGCAGGCGGTAGTTGACGACGCGCTTGCCTAGGCCCTTTTCCTCCATGTAGTCCATAATGGCCTTCATGGCTTTGTGCATTTCCATGCCCGTGAACTGGGCGGAGTTGACCAGCACGCCGTCCTTTTCCTCGTAGGCGTGGGTCATGTCTTCCAGCTTCAGTTCCTGGTCTTTCGGCTGCAGGGTGAGGATCTTTTCAATGCCGTATTTTTCCGCGAACATCCAGTCACGCTGGTCGCCCGAAGGCACGCCCATGACGGCGCCCGTGCCGTAATCGTACAGTACGTAGTTCGTGATCCAGATGTGGACCTTGTGGCCCGTCAGCGGATGGATGCAGTCGTAGCCGGTGTACATGCCGAGCTTTTCCGATTCGCTCGACGTACGCTCGATATCCGACGTGTTCTTGATCTTGTTGCAGAAGGCTTCCAGTTCGGCCCGGCGGGGATTGTCCTTGAGGATCTTCTCCACCAGCGGATGTTCCGGCGGGATGACGACGAAGGTGACGCCGTAAATCGTGTCGGGACGGGTCGTGTAGACGGGCAGCTTTTCGCCCAGGTCGGGAATGTCGAAGCTGAATTCCAGGCCTTCGGAACGGCCGATCCAGTTCTTCTGCATGGTCTTGACGCGCTCGGGCCAGCCGGGAATCTCGTCCATGTCCTTCAGCAGCTCATCGGCGTAATCGGTGATCTTGAAGAACCACTGGCTCAGGCGTTTCTTGTGTACTTCGTTGTGGCAGCGCCAGCACTTGCCATCTTCGACCTGTTCGTTGGCCAGCACGGTGTTGCAGTGGTCGCACCAGTTGACGGACGACTCCTTTTTCACGGCCAGGCCGCGTTTATAGAACAGTTCGAAGAACCACTGGGTCCATTTATAGTATTCCGGTTTGCACGTAATGACTTCGCGGTCCCAATCGTAGGAAAGGCCCATGGCTTTCAGCTGCCGGGTCATGTTGGCAATGTTGTCCATGGTCCATTTCTTCGGCGGGATGCCATGCTGGATGGCGGCATTTTCGGCAGGCATGCCGAACGAGTCAAAGCCCATGGGATGGAGGACATTGAAGCCCCGCATGGTGCGGAACCGCGCCACGACATCGCCGATGGAATAGTTGCGCACGTGGCCCATGTGCAGGTTGCCCGACGGATACGGGAACATTTCCAGTACATAGGATTTCGGTTTCGATTCGTCTTTTTCACGCTTGAATGCTTTATGCTCTTCCCAATATTTCTGCCATTTTGCTTCTATGGCATGGGGTGCATATTTTTCTTCCATAAATAAACCCTCCCAGGTCAAATGATCATTTGCGGGATCCTTTCCCTTCCGCCGGACAGGCGGAAAAAGCGGCCTTCCGGACAAGCCGCCATAACTCTTACATTATACAATGAGGCCCGGTGTAAGTCAATTTTCCAGCATCCGTCCCGGCACGTTCCTTCTTGGTTGTCAAGACATGTGTTACACTCTTGAATTTGAGAAATACTCTGTTACAACCTGGTTTGGGCTTCTGAATGCTAGGGATGTCTTGGCTGTGC
>ONAN01000037.1 GCA_900315805.1 uncultured Selenomonadales bacterium | reverse complement strand
TCCTTGTTATTTTTTGGTTTTGGGTTAAACCTATTGTAACAAATGCTCTCTCTTTTTTCTTTTTATTTCTGTAACATATGTTTTATCACATTACACGGGAAAACGAAAACCGGCCGAAGATTACGGAATGTAATCTTCGGCCGGTCCGAAACGGAAGAGCCTCCCCTTCCGTCTGTATACCAGGAAGGGTTCACCTCAAGCGGTCAGCTTCACCTGTAGACGGATTATTTGAACAGGTTCAGCAGGATGCCGCCATGGGCAGCCAGTACCGGAGCGAATACCAGGGACACGATGGTCATCAGTTTGATCAGGATGTTCATGGAAGGTCCGGACGTATCTTTGAACGGATCGCCAACGGTATCGCCGGTTACGGCAGCCTTGTGGCAGTCGGAACCTTTGCCGCCGTGTACACCGGATTCGATGTATTTCTTGGCGTTATCCCAGGCACCGCCCGCATTGGCCATCATGATAGCCATGAGGACGCCGGCAGCCAGTGCACCGCCGATCATGCCGCCCAGGGCAGCCGTGCCGAGGAGCAGGCCGACGATGATCGGGAAGGCAATGGCCAGGATACCGGGCATTACCATCTTATGCAGGGCAGCCTGCGTGGAAATGTCAACGCAGCGGCGGTAATCGCCACGTGCTTTGCCTTCCAGAAGGCCGGGGATTTCACGGAACTGACGGCGTACTTCGACGACCATTTCGTTGGCAGCTTCACCAACAGCGTTCATGGTCATAGCGCCGAAGACGAACGGCAGGGTGGCACCGATGAACAGGCCGATCAGTACCAGCGGATCCAGCAGGTCGATGGCTTTCAGGCCGACAACCTGGGAATAAGCGGAGAACAGGGCCAGGGCGGTCAGGGCTGCGGAACCGATGGCGAAGCCTTTGCCGATAGCGGCAGTGGTGTTGCCTACGGAGTCCAGCGTATCCGTGATTTCACGAACGTTTTCAGGCAGTTCGGCCATTTCGGCGATACCACCGGCGTTATCGGAAATCGGGCCGTACGCGTCGACAGCAACGGTGATGCCCGTGGTTGCCAGCATGCCGACAGCGGACAGGGCGATACCATAGATGCCCATTTCCGGATTGGCCACACCGCCCATGACGAAGAAGGCGATGAATACGGCAACGCAGATGAAGAGGATCGGCAGGAAGGTGGAATACATGCCTACTGCCAGACCAGCGATGATGACCGTCGCATGACCGGTTTCGGACTGGTCGGCGATCTTCTTGACGGAAGAGTAATCAGCGGACGTGTAGATTTCGGTGAATTTACCGATCAGCAGGCCGACGATCTGGCCGGCTGCGATAGCCCAGAATGCATTCAGGTTGCCGAACATCTTGTTGGACAGGAAGGCGGCAGCGATGATGGTCAGGATGCCGGCTACATAGGTGCCGGTGTTCAGGGCGCCCTGCGGGTTCGTGGATTTGCTGTGACGAACGTACAGGATGCCGATGATGGAAGCGATGATGCCGCTCAGGGCCAGCAGGAACGGATACGCCACGCCTGCACCGCCTTTGACGGCTACAGCGCCCAGGGTCAGGGCGGAAATGATGGCGCCTACATAGGATTCGAACAGGTCAGCGCCCATGCCGGCGACGTCGCCGACGTTATCACCGACGTTATCGGCGATGGTGGCAGGGTTACGCGGATCGTCTTCCGGGATGCCGGCTTCGACTTTGCCTACGAGGTCAGCGCCGACGTCAGCGGCCTTGGTGTAGATGCCGCCGCCGACACGGGCGAACAAGGCGATGGAGCTGGCGCCCAGGCCGAAGCCCGTGACGATGTCCATGTTGGCACCGCCTTCACCGAAGATGGCGAATGCCAGTGCAACACCGGTGATGCCCAGGCCAACTACGGACAGGCCCATGACGGAGCCGCCGGAGAAGGCGATCTGCAGAGCCTGCGGCATGCCGTCTTCGGCAGCGCGGGTCGTGCGGACGTTGGCGCGGGTTGCGACGTTCATGCCGCAATAGCCGGCCAGGATGGAGAAGATGGCGCCTGCAACGAAGCAGATGGCGGTCATCGGGGTCAGGAAGATGCTGATGATGATGGCGACGACGATGATGAAGACCGCCAGGGCCTTGTATTCACGGGAAAGGAACGCCATGGCGCCTTCGTGAATATGGCCGGAGATTTCCTGCATCAGCGAGTTACCGGCATCGGCCTTCATGATGGAGCTGCTTAAGAAAGCCGCTACCAACAGGGCCAGGATACCGGCGATGATGGCAAACATGATAAAGCTACTCAAGATGTAATCCCCTTTCATTGATTTGGATTAAGATATAAAAATTTTTTAAAGGGCCGTCTACCCTTTAAGACGATGGGAAATGCCGGTCCGCGACCGGCGCGCGAAAGCGCTTAAATACTGATTTTGGCGAGCACCAGGGTCACAATGCCGAAAATGGCACCCAGGACGACCGTGGCTTTGGACATGACCGTATCGACGTCGTTGCCCTTCCCAAAGAAGGCCGTGTCGCTGCCGCCAAAGGAACCGGACAAACCGCCGCCTCTGCCGGACTGCGCCAGCACCGCCGCAATCAGGGCGATACACACAATCAGGTCCACGACGCTCAGGACAGTTACCAGCATCCGCTTACCTCCTTCTCATTTATCTGCCTGCGGTCCGTGACCGCAGTATTCTTAGGTTAGTACCACAGTATTTTATCACACTCTGAAAATGGTGGCAATATAATTGTTAACTTTTTGTTAAATATTTATCACTTGTCCATGCCCTGCAGGCAAAAAAGGAAATACAGGCCAGGTATTGGATTCTTTTCCCCTCCGGGCGTAACATGAAGTCGTACAGAGATATTAACAGACCTGCCCCGTTTCGTCAAGGGACTCCCCCGACGCGGCGCCGGCAGATAAAACAGGAGGATGTATCATGGAAAACAAGGACCGCAAACTTCCGGAACACTTCAGCGTGTTCCCGTTGGGAAACAAGAATGAGGCCTATGCGCAGTACTTCATCGGCCAGAGCTACCTGCAGATGCTGACGACGGAACGCCTGGCGACGGCCAACGTGACCTTCGAGCCGGGCTGCCGCAACAACTGGCACATCCACCACAAAGGCGGCCAGATCCTGCTCGTCACGGCCGGCCGCGGCTACTACCAGGAATGGGGCAAGCCGGCCCGCGAACTGCACCCGGGCGATGTCGTGAACATCCCGCCGGAAGTGAAGCACTGGCACGGTGCCGCGCCGGACAGCTGGTTCGCCCACATCGCTATCGAAGTGCCTGCCGCAGGCGCTTCCAATGAATGGTGCGAACCCGTGACGGACGCCGCATACAACAAGTTAAAATAACTCCGGACAACGAAAAGGAGAGGTCTCGCGACCTCTCCTTTTTGCTTTTCTTGTGTTTGTTTGCGGTCTTCCGGGCGTTACTTCTTCAGGTTGTAGAACACCTTCATGCCGCCGTACCGGGCCGTCGAACCCAGGCTCTCCTCGATGCGGAGCAGCTGGTTGTATTTGGCGACGCGGTCCGTGCGGGCCGGCGCGCCCGATTTGATCTGGCCGGCGTTCAGTGCCACGGCGATGTCCGCCATGGTCGTGTCTTCCGTTTCGCCGCTGCGGTGGGAAATGATGGCCGTGTAGCCGGCGCGTTTCGCCATTTCCACAGCCCGGAAGGTTTCGGTCAGGGTGCCGATCTGGTTGACCTTGATGAGGATGGCGTTGGCCACGCCCTTTTCAATGCCCATGGCCAGGCGTTCCACGTTGGTCACGAACAGGTCGTCGCCGACGAGCTGGACCTTGTCACCCAGTTTCTTGGTCAGGGCCTTCCAGCCCTTCCAGTCGTCTTCGGCCACGCCGTCTTCAATGGAGATGATGGGGTATTTTTCCACCAGGCCGGCCAGGTAGTTGATCATCTGGGTCGAAGTCTTGGGTGCGCCTTCGGCCAGCATATGGTACTTGCCGTCTTCGCCGTAGAATTCGCTGGCAGCCACGTCCATGGCCAGCACGATGTCCTTGCCCGGTTTGTAGCCGGCAGCCTTGATGGCTTCCATGATGACGTCGAGTGCTTCGGCGTTGGTCTTCAGGTTCGGGGCGAAGCCGCCTTCGTCGCCGAGGCCCGTGCCCAGGCCCTTGCCTTTCAGGATTTCCTTCAGTTTATGGTAGATTTCGCAGTTCATGCGCAGGCCTTCGCTGAAGTTGGGGGCGCCTACCGGCATAATCATGAATTCCTGGATGTCGACGTTGTTGTCGGCATGCTGGCCGCCGTTGAGGATGTTCATCATGGGCACCGGCAGTTCGCAGGCGTTGGTGCCACCCAGGTACTGGTACAGGGGCAGGCCGGCGGAATTGGCAGCGGCCTTGGCCACGGCCATGGAAACGCCCAGGATGGCGTTAGCGCCTAATTTGCCCTTGTTCGGCGTGCCATCGAGGCTGATCATCAGCTCGTCGATGGCGATCTGGTTCGAGGCGTCCATGCCGATGATGGCATCGGCGATGACGTCGTTGACGTTTTCCACGGCGTGGATGACGCCCTTGCCGCCGTAACGGCGCTTGTCACCGTCCCGCAGTTCCACTGCCTCGTGCACGCCCGTCGAAGCGCCGGACGGCACAGCGGCACGGCCGACAGCCCCGTCGTCGAGAAGGACCGTGACTTCTACCGTGGGATTGCCGCGGGAATCGAGAATTTCCATTGCATGAACATCCGTAATCATTGCCATAGCAAACACCCTTTCTCTTTACATTAATCTTCAGTGCGGGTTAATCCAACTATCTGAGTCGTTTTTATTTTGATTTTTCCGGTTCAGTCGTCCAGCAGGCTCTTGCCCGTCATGGCTTTGGGCTGCTCAAGGTGCAGCAGTGCGAGCATGGTCGGCGCGATGTCGGCCAGCCGGCCGGGATGCAGGTGATGCGCTGCCCCGTCGTCCACGACGATGAAAGGCACGCGGTCCGTCGTATGGGCCGTGCAGGGCGTGCCGTCGTCGTTGATCATCTTTTCCAGGTTGCCGTGGTCCGCCGTGATGCAGACGACGCCGCCCAGGGAACGGACCTTTTCCACGACCTTGCCGGCGCAGGTGTCGATGGTCTCCATGGCCTTGACGGCCGCGGAAATGACACCGGTGTGCCCCACCATGTCGGGGTTGGCGAAGTTGAGGATCACGACATCATACTTGTCTTCGGACAGGGCCTTCAACAAGGCCTCCGTCACTTTCGGCGCGCTCATTTCCGGCTGCAGGTCGTACGTGGCGACCTTGGGCGACGGAATGAGGATGCGGTCTTCGTTGGGCACGGGCTTTTCCACGCCGCCGTTGAAGAAGAACGTCACGTGGGCGTACTTTTCCGTTTCGGCGATGCGCAGCTGGTGCAGGCCCGCCTTGGCCAGGACATCGGCCAGGATGTCCTGGTAATGTTCCGGCGGAAACGCGGCGGGGATGTCGATGGTCGCGTCATATTCCGTCATGCCGGCCAGAAAGACGGGCCGGACATTGGCAGGGCGCTCAAAATAGGGGAATTCCTCGTCGTGCAGGGCCCGCGTGAGCTCCCGCGCCCGGTCGGGCCGGAAGTTGAAGAAGATCACGCTGTCCCCTTTGCGGATGCGCGATGCCGCTTCGATGCGCGGTTCTCCGGCCGAGGCGCCGGATTTGGCGATTTTGGCCACGCGGAACGGCACGACGAATTCATCGTTCACGCCGGCGGCATACGAGGCTTTCACGCCTTCTTCCGCCGATTCGTACACGGCCCCTTCCGCCTTGACGAGGCAGTTGTAGGCCTTTTCCACGCGATCCCAGCGTTTGTCGCGGTCCATGGCGTAGTAGCGGCCGCTGACCGTGGCGATTTTGCCGATGCCCTTCCACTTCATGTACATCTCCAGGGACTGGATGTACTCCAGCGCGCTCTGGGGCGGCACGTCGCGGCCGTCGAGGAAGGCGTGGACATAGACTTTCTTCAGGCCGGCTTCCTTCGCCATGTCGAGCAGCGCTTCCAGGTGCTTGATGTGGCTGTGGACGCCGCCGTCGCTCAACAGGCCCATCAGGTGCAGGCTCGAGCGGGTACCCTGCAGGCGTTCCATGGCCTCGCGCAGCACCTTGTTCTGGAAGAAGCTGCCGTCGTCGATGGAGTTGGAAATGCGGGACAGGTCCTGATAGACGACGCGTCCGGCGCCGATGTTCAGGTGCCCCACTTCGGAATTGCCGATCTGCCCGGCCGGCAGTCCCACGAACTCGCCGCTCGCTTCCAGTTCCGTATGGGGATAGCGCGCGATATAGCCGTCCAGGTTCGGCGTGGCGGCCAGGGTGGCCGCATTGCCCGGACCGGGCGGGGCAATGCCCCACCCGTCCAGGATCATTAAGACTAAAGGCTTCTTTGCCATACTGATCTGTTACTCCTTAAAGCGTCGCGAAACGCTTCCTATCCTACCGCAGCCCCGCGCTCAGAAGCTTCTGGCAATGCGGGCGAAGCTGTCGGCCTGCAGGCTGGCACCGCCGACGAGGACGCCGTCGATACCGTCGATGCGGAAGGACGCCGCGTTGGTATCCTTCACGCTGCCGCCGTAGAGGACGCGGATGTGCCGCGCCGCCTCTTCGCCGAACATGTCTTCCAGTTTGGCGCGGATCAGCTTGCAGACAGCCTGGGCGTCAGCCGGCGTGGCCGTGTTGCCCGTGCCGATGGCCCACAGGGGTTCGTAGGCCACGGTCAGCAGGGCCGCCTGGGCCTTCGTGAGGCCCTTCAGGCCGCTTTCCAGCTGGCCGGCGATCTTGGCTTCCGTCTTCCCTGCCGCCCGCTCTTCCTGCGTCTCGCCGACGCAGAGCAGCGGTTTCAGGTTGTTGCGGTACGCCGCGGCTATCTTCTTGGCCACGATTGCGTCGCTTTCGCCGAAAATGGTGCGGCGTTCGCTGTGGCCGACGATGACGTATTCACAGCCGATGTCGGCGATCTGGGCACCGGAAATGGCACCCGTGAAGGCACCGGCATCTTCCCAGCACAGGTCCTGGGCGCCGTAGCCCACGGCGCGGCCGTCGATGGCGTCCGCAACGGATTCCAGGGCCGTGAAGCACGGGAAGATGACGACTTCGTTGACCGTGCCGTTCGTTTCTTCCACGATGCCCTTGGCCAGTTCCAGCGATTCGTCGACGGTCTTGTGCATCTTCCAGTTGCCGGCGATCATATAGCGCCGGACGTTGTCCAGAGCCGCCACGCCGGGCAGGACCTTGCCTTCCAGGTATTCCAGGGAGGCGCCGCCGCCCGTGGAAATGTGGCTGATCTTGTCTTCCAGTTTGATCTTCTTGATGGCCGCCACGCTGTCGCCGCCGCCGACGATGCTGATGGCATCGCTGGCCGCAACCGCTTCGGCCACCTTTTCCGTGCCCTTGCAGAAGGCGTCCATCTCAAAGACGCCCATGGGGCCGTTCCAGACGACCATTTTGCAGTCCTTCAGGGCGTCCGCATAAGCCTGGCACGTGGCCGGGCCGATGTCGAGGGCCATGTAGTCCTGGTTCAGGTGGTCCAGGGTTTCCACTTCGTGTTTGGCGTCGGCCTTGAATTCCGCCGCCATGACGAGGTCCGTCGGCAGGAGCAGCTCGACCTTCTTGGCCGCCGCGTCCGCCATGATTTTGCGGGCTTCGTCCAGTTTATCTTCTTCCACCAGGGACTTGCCCATGGCGATGCCCTTGGCCGCCAGGAAGGTGTTGGCCATGCCGCCGCCGATGAGCAGCTTGTCGACTTTCGTCAGCAGGTTCGTGATGACGCCGATCTTGTCGCTGACCTTCGCGCCGCCGATGATGGCCGCGAAGGGATGCTTCGGGTTGGACACGGCACCGCCGATGAAGCGGATTTCCTTTTCCAGGAGGAAGCCCGCCGCGCTCGGCAGGAAATGGGTCACGCCTTCCACCGACGCGTGGGCGCGGTGGGATACGCCGAAGCCGTCATTCACATACAGATCCGCCAGGGAGGCCAGCTTTTCCGCAAAGCCCAGGTCGTCCTTTTCCTCTTCCGGATGGAACCGCAGGTTTTCCAGCAGCAGGACCTGGCCTGCTTCCAGCTTGGCCGCCGCGTTTTCCGCGTCGGGGCCGATGCAGTCCTTCGCAAAGGCCACGGGCTGCCCCAGCAGTTCTTCCAAATGCTTTGCCACCGGTGCCAGGCTGAACTTGGGATTGACCTTTCCCTTCGGCCGGCCCAAATGTGACATCAAGATGACTGCGGCATGATGCCTCAGTAAATACTGAATGGTCGGGAGCGCCGCGCGCATACGGTTATCGTCCGTAATGTTGCCCGCGTCGTCCTGCGGTACGTTGAAATCGACGCGGACAAGCACGCGCTTGCCCTTCACGTCGAGATCCGTCAGGATTTTCTTATCCATAAGACATCAGACTCCTACTCAATCCCGGTTTGTTCTTACAGGCCCTTTTTGCCGATATAGGCAGCCAGGTCGACGACGCGGTTGGAATAACCCCATTCGTTGTCGTACCAGGATACGACCTTGGCCAGGCGTTTGCCGATCATCATGGTGGACAGGCCGTCGATGATGGAGGAACGGCTGTCGTCCTGGAAATCGCGGGATACCAGCGGTTCATCCGTGTAGCCCAGGATGCCCTTCAGCGTCGTTTCGGAAGCCTTCTTCAGGACGGCGTTGATTTCTTCGACCGTCGTGTCGCGGCCCAGGTTGACCGTCAGGTCCGTGATGGAGACATCGGGCGTCGGAACGCGCATTGCAAAGCCGTTCAGTTTGCCTTTGACTTCGGGAATGACCAGGGCCACGGCCTTGGCAGCACCCGTCGTGGTCGGGATGATGGACATGGAAGCAGCGCGGGCACGGCGCAGGTCCTTATGGCCCACATCGAGGATGCGCTGGTCGTTCGTGTAGGAATGAACCGTCGTCATGAGGCCGCTCTCAATGCCGAAGTTGTCCAGCAGGACCTTCGTGAACGGAGCCAGGCAGTTCGTCGTGCAGGAAGCGTTGGAAATGATGGTGTGTTTCGCCGGGTCGTACTTGTCTTCGTTGACGCCCATGACGATGGTGATATCTTCGTGCTTGGCCGGAGCGGAAATGATGACCTTCTTGGCACCGCCCGTCAGATGAGCCTTCGCCTTGTCGGCGTCCGTGAAGCGGCCCGTCGATTCCACGACGATTTCAGCGCCTTCCTTGGCCCAGGGGATCTGGGCGGGATCTGCCTTGGCATTGACGACGATCTTCTTGCCGTCGATGGCGATATAGTCGTCCCCGTAGGTGACTTCGTTCGGCAGCGTGCCATGCACGGAGTCGTACTTCAGCAGGTGCGCCATGGTCTTGGCGTCCGACAGGTCATTGACGGCGACGACTTCCACGTCCGGATTGCTCATGGAAGCCCGGAGAACCAGACGACCGATACGACCGAAACCATTGATACCGATTTTTACTGCCATGATGAAATTCCTCCTTAATCCTTTTAAAAATTAAAATATGTTGAACTTCGAGAACTGACTGTACTGCTGCCGGACTGCCGGGGCACGATGTCCCTGTCTTACAGTCCGGGAATGTGATCGAGGCCTTCTTCCCTTTCCAGCACGGAAGCGACCTCCATGGCCGCCGCCTCGTCCGTGATCAGGATGTCCTGCCGCGTCGCGCGGGAAACGGCCAGAATGGCTTTGGCCTTGGACTTGCCGCCGGCCACGCCGATGATGGTGCCGATGTGCGGCAGGTCGTGCATCATGAGGCCCGCGTTGTTGGTCATGTAGACCTGGCGGCCCTTGATGTCACTGTACTGCCCGACGGCCTCACCCACGGCGCCTTCCTTCAGCAGGCGGTCGATGAGGGGCTGCGGCAGGTGACGGTGCCGCGCCATGACGTCGGCCCGGCCGATGCCGTGGACCAGGATGTCGGCGTGCTTGATGGTGTTGACGACCGCCCGGATGCCTGCATCTTCCGCCAGGATGCTGTTCAGGATCTCCTGGCTGACGGAATCAGGCACATAGAGCTGCCGGTACGACGCCTTCAGGTTGCGCGCCATGACGGTGGCGATGGTGTTCGCCTGCAGCTCCAGCGTATCGCCGAGGCCGCCGCGGGCGGGTACGATCACCACATCGGGGAAGTTGCCCCGGATGTTCTGGGCCGCCGCCGCCAGGGTGGTGCCGCCGCTGACCGCGACCACATGCCCCTTGTCTTCTTCCAGCAGCGAAACCAGGGTGTGCGCCGCCGCACGTCCGATTTCCCGTTTCACGACCTGTTCCCGGTCGCTGTCACCCGGAATGATGATGACCTTCTTGATTGACAGGCGTTCCAGCAGGAACTGTTCCAACGAAGAAAGTCCCTGCAGCTTGCGGACATATTCCGCCAGCTCCTGCAGGATCTCGTTCCCTTCTTCCGTGACGGACATGCCAGCCGTGGAATAGCTCAGCAGGCCGCACCCCTTCAGGAAATCGACCTGGGAACGGAGCACCCGTTCGCTCAGGTTCAGTCTCCCCGCCAGGGCACGGCGTCCGATGGGCTGTTCATTGCTCACCTGCCGCAGGATCCGGTACCGTTCAATCAGGAGGTCCGTCATTTCGGGGACAATCTTTTTTTGCAAGTTGACAAGATTGTCCACAGTTTGCCTCCTCGCTTTTGTCCCACGTGGTACGTTTTAAGTCCCACTCAGGGCATAATATAAAGGAAAATCCCTTTTTCCCTACCATCATTGTAGCACAGGATGGCATAAGAAAAAAGGGATAAATGAACAGAATGTGTAAAGTTCCGGTGAATTTTACCGGTTGTCGATCCGTTCGGGATGCATATCGTGGTAATGCAGGCGGTCGTGAGCCGTCTTTTCCCAGTCCGTGCCCTTTTTGCCGTAGTTGGCATAGGGATCGATGGACAGGCCGCCGCGGGGCAGGAATTTGCCCCAGACTTCCATGTATTTCGGCTCCAGCAGCTTGACGAGGTCGTTCAGGATGATGTTGACGCAGTCCTCGTGGAAATCCCCGTGGTTGCGGAAGCTGAACAGGTACAGTTTCAGGGACTTGCTCTCCACCAGCTTCTGGTCCGGCACATAGGAAATGTAGATGGTGGCGAAATCCGGCTGGCCCGTCTTGGGGCACAGGCTCGTGAATTCCGGGCAGTTGAACTTGACGAAGTAATCCCGTTCGGGATGTTTGTTCGGAAAGGCTTCCAGCACTTCCGGCGTGTAATCAAAGGCATATTTCGTCTTGCCGCCCAGCAGGGTGACGCCCTGCAGTTCCTCTTTTGTTCTGCCGCTTGTCATGGTCAGGCACCTCTTTCCCTTATTTTTCAGACGACGGATCCGCATGCCGCACATAGGTACGCTCCAGGGCGTTGACGAGCAGCATGCCGGCAATACCGGAAATCAGCTGGCCCACGAGCAGGGACGACGCCAGCACCACATAGGGGATGTGCAGGAGCATAGACAGCCAGACCGGCACGCCCAGGCCCGGAATCAGGGTCACGGCGACGGCGACGATCCAGTTCCCCCAGCCGCGGCGTTTGCCGAAGACGATGAGGCCCGTCGTCAGCAGGCCGACGCAGAAGCCGCCGATCATGTCGATGGGCCCCAGGCCGCCCATGAGGGTGTTGCTCAGGATGTTGGCGAGGGCCAGCGGCACGACGAGGAACGGGAAAATGGCCGCCAGGCCGTACAGTCCCGTCGCGATGCGGACCTGGTACTGGCCGAAGGCGAAGTTCTGGGTCGCAATCATGACCACCAGGTACAAGGCGATGCTCACCGCCGATATCGTCAGTTTTTGTGTTTTCGTGAATTCCTTCTTCATAATGTTCCCTCCGTTTTACAGGTTCCCGGCGCAGGAATAAAAAAACCGCCTGTAAAACTACAGGCGGATCCAATTCCGTTTACGCTCCGTTACCAACACCGGTAAAACAGGGGCGAGCCCGTAGTTTTGTTTAGAGACAGGATGGTTACGAACTGTCTGTTTTGAAATTGCTCGTTCATTATAACGTAAAAAAAGGAGGTTGTAAAGTACAACCTCCTTGAATATACGATTTAAATCAGTCTGCCGGAGTGGCACCCGGTTTGGCAGGTTTGGGAGCCATCAGTTCCTTCAGGCAGGTCTTGACGATGAGCACCGCCAGCACCATCAGCAGGATGGCTACGATGAGCTGCAGGCCTTCCACCAGCGGGTTGAACTTGCCCAGGCCGACCTTCACGTAAATGCCGTATACATGCATGGCCAGAGCCGTCATGGTAGCGACGAACATGAAGGCCATGGGTACGTACAGCATCCAGCCCTTACGGCCGGTCACACGCAGGAACACGGCCAGGCCGCACAGTACGACGGAAGCGATCAGCTGGTTGGCGGAGCCGAACAGCGGCCAGATATTGAGGTAGCCGCCCAGGCACAGCAGGTAGCTCGGAATCAGCGTCACGATGGTGGCGACGATGGGGTTGCTGATGAATTTCGCAAAACCCGAACGTTCCTTGCCCGGTTCCGGTGCGAAGAATTCCTGGATGGTCATGCGGCCGATACGCGTAACGGCATCGATGGTGGTCATGGCCAGCGCGGAAACGCACATGGTCACGATGGCGGAGCTGACCATGGGCGGAATGCCAAACATCTTGAAGTAACCGCCGATGGCACCGCCGAAGATGGCGAACGGAGAAGCTTTCGGCAGCACGCCGTTCGTGGCTGCGGAGCAGGCGATAACCAGGCAGACAACGCCCAGCGTGGATTCAATCAGCATGGAACCATAGCCGACGGTCAGCATATCCTTTTCGTTGGAAATGGATTTGGAAGAAGTACCGGAAGATACCAGGGAATGGAATCCGGAAACAGCGCCGCAGGCGATGGTGATGAACAGGATCGGGAACATGGGCTTGTTGTTGACCGTGAAGCCGACAACGGCAGGCATGTTCAGGGTCGGGTTGCCGACGATGACGCCGATGACACCGCTCAGGATCATGCCGAGCAGCAGGAATACGGACAGGTAGTCACGCGGCTGAATGAGCAGCCACATGGGCAGTACGGACGCGATGAAGCAGTATGCGTAGGTCACGTACAGCCAGGTCACGCGGTCGGCGTAAATCGGATATGCGATACCGCCGGCAATCATGGCCACGATGAAGATGATGGCGAGAATCAGTTCGCGGACACCGGAAATCTTCGTCTTCTTGACGATGACACCGAAAATCATGGCCACGAAAATGTACAGCATGGAAATGGAAGCCGCCGCGGCGTTCGGAGCCATGGGGGCACCGGCTTTGTTGAAGCCGTTGAAGGTCGTCGCCATGATGTCGGAGAAGGCGGCGATGACGAGCAGGCAGAACAGCCAGCAGAAAGCCAGGAACAGCTTGCCGCCCGTACGGCCTACGTACTTCTCAATGATCATGCCCATGGACTTGCCGTCGTTCTTGACGGAAGCATACAGGGCGGTGAAATCCTGGACGGCGCCGAAGAAGATGCCGCCGATGAGCAGCCACAGCAGCGCCGGCAGCCAGCCGAACATGGCTGCAATGATAGGACCCGTGACAGGGCCTGCGCCGCAAATAGCGGAAAACTGATGGGCAAATACGGTGAACTTGGAGGCCGGAACGAAGTCCTTGCCGTTTTCAAACCGCTTTGCCGGCGTCTCTGCGTTCGGGTCGATGCCCCAAGTCTTTACGAGCCAGCGGCCGTAAAAACTGTACGCACAGACAAACACGACGATTGCCAGTACGACCAAAGTCAAACCATTCATAATACTATCTCCTCTACTTTCCCTTTTGCAGGCCATTCTCTGTTTCGGACCTCTCGAAGCTGCATCCGTGGTCTGCATTCTTAAAAACTAACACTTTGCCCTCAATTTGTCAACGAAATTTTGTAGATTTCGTGAAATCTTTTTGTTTGTGCAAAATTTTTGTATTAACCGTAACAAAAATATTATTTTCAAAGACATTTGTATTTTTACAGCGTATATATTCAGAAAATTGCAATCATCTTTTCCCATAATTTATGCAACAAAAAAACCTCTTCACGATTTCTCGTGAAGGGGTTCTTTTCAAACCGGCAACAATCTATCCTCCCAGGGCGCTTCCACCCAAGTACTTTCGACG
>ONAN01000021.1 GCA_900315805.1 uncultured Selenomonadales bacterium | reverse complement strand
ACAGCCAAGACATCCCTAGCATTCAGAAGCCCAAACCAGGTTGTAACAGAGTATTTCTCAAATTCAAGAGTGTAACACATGTCTTGACAACCAAGATGGTAATATAACGTGTAAAAACCATGTAAAATCCTTAAACAGTTTCTAAACAAAAGTTAAACAATAAAGGAGATTCACCCAATGTCAGCGAAAAAGTTCCTGAGCATCATCGGGCTGAACATCCTGGGCGCCGCCCTGTTCCTGAGCTGGTACCTGCCGGCTGACCACGGTTTCTGGTTTGCCATCGACAAATCGGTTTTCTACTTCTTCAACAACCTCGTCGCTGAAAGCAGACCCTTCCTCTACCTGGTGGCCTTCACCAACTTCCGCGCCTTCGACGCCGTCGCCTTCCTCATCATGGCGGTCCTCTTCTTCCTCTATTTCCGGAAAAAGGACGCCAGGGGAAAACGCTGGATGTTCGCCATGGGCATCGCCATGCTGCTCAGCATCATCCTCGTCAAACTCGTCGACAACCGCCTCGGCATCGACCGGCCCAGCGCCTCGGCCTACTTCGACAGCCTGCACGAACACGTCAACTTCGTCAGCAAAATGACAGGCTGGCACGTCAAAGACCGCTCCGCCACGAGCTTCCCCGGCGACCACGGCATGTGCCTGTTGATCTTCACGTCCTTCATGGGCCGCTACCTCGGCAAAAAAGCCTTCTGGTCCGGCATCGTCGTGTTCCTCGTGTTCTCCCTGCCGCGCATCATGTCCGGCGCCCACTGGTTCACCGACGTCGCCGTCGGCTCCATCTCCATCGTCCTCGTCGTCCTCAGCTGGGTCCTGCTCACGCCCCTGTCCGACAAGGTCATCGCCTGGCTGGAACCGAAACTGCCCCTGAAACTCTTCGAAAAACTCGATACGTTCATTCATCCATAAGGAGATGTAACCCATGCTTTCCTACGCAAACCTGCAGTCCGTCCCGGCGCTGCCGTTCCTGCCGGCGCTGCCGCCCTTACAGGCCGACGACGGCCACGGCGACTACAACCAGAGCTACGACCGAGGCTACGACGGCTTCGACTACGCCGACTACTCCACGGACCGGGAAGACGACAACTTCCGCACGCAGCAGAAAAAGAAACGCAAAACCAAAAAAGAGATCATCGACGACATCCTCAACCGCTGGGACTGACGAAAAACTGACGGAAACACGAAGCAGGTGACCTGCCACACGGCAGGCCACCTGCTCTTTTTACTCCCTACACCCTCTTGCGGTCCGGCAGCACCATCTGCCGGATTTCCTCCAGTTTCCGTTCCGTGTCCGGATTTTGCGAATGGAACGCCAGCAGCTTCTCATAGTTCCCCTGCTGCCACGCGAGTTCCCGGCTCTTCGCAAAAGACAGGTCGAAATAAAGACACAGGACGCCGACGTAAAAATCGATGAACGTGCGCTTGTCCTCCGTCCGCACCGACTGCCGCGCCCGCGCCTGGGCCATGACCGTGTCCGTAATGGCCTGGTACGGCAGGTCGGACCAGTCCGTGTGCCACACATCCAGGTGCGTGTCCCGGTACAGGACATAGACGCGGAAAATGTCGATTTTGTCGGCGTCGCGTACGATGCGCGTGAACAGGTCCTGCCGCTCCGTCAGATCCGGGCGCACGCGGTACACGTTGTGCTCCCCGATGGCGGCGCGGATCACGTCGTCCTCGTCCGGCGAGGGGACGAAATCTCGGATATGGCCTTCGTCGAACAGGTAATGGACGCCGTACCGGGCATGGTCCATGGACTGGCGGTCGATGAAGGTATGGTAGCGCCGCAGCTGCTCGAACCGGCCGATATCGTGCAGCAGGCCGATGACCCAGGCCAGTTCCGCCTCCCCTGCGGAAAGGGACAAACCCTCTGCAATCTGCCGGCACAGGCCGCTCACCTTCAGGGAATGAAGGTATTTGAGGCGCACGCCCTCCCCTGTTCCGGAAAAGGTGTCCACATAGTCCCGGAAGCGCGCCAGAATCCGTTTTTCGTCGATGTTCATAGCATTACCCGTTCCCGCTCAACGCTGTTTTGCTTCCTGCATGGCCCGGATCATGGGCTTGATGCCGCCGCTCTCCAAAATATGCATGATATAATCCGACAGGGGCGTGGCCTGCGCCGCGGCACCCGTCGTCAGGTTCTCGATGCGGCCGCTGCGGATATCCACGCGCAGCTTGTCCCCGTTCGCAGCCACCTTCGAAATATCCTTGCACGTGAGGACCGGAATGCCCAGGTTGATGGCATTGCGGAAAAAGATGCGGCCGAAGGATTCCGCCACGATGGCCGCCACGCCGACGCTCTTCAGGGTGATGGCCGCATGCTCGCGGGACGAGCCGCAGCCGAAATTGGTCGACGCCACAATGATGTCGCCGGGCCGGAATTTCTTCGTGAACTCCGGGTCCGCCCCGTACATGGCGTACTGCTTGATATCCTCGGGCTCCGTGAGCTCCACGAAACGGCCCGGGTAGATCTGGTCCGTATCGATATTTTTACCGAACGCAAAGACTTTGCCTTCCACTACGTTGTTCATGGCTACCTTCCTTTCCAAACGTTCCCGCCGTCAGTCCTTCAGGTACGGCACGGGGTCCGTGATGCAGCCGTTCAGGGCCGAAGCGGCCACGGCCGCCGGCGAGGCCAGAAAGATCTTGGCATCGGTGGAACCCATGCGGCCCGGGAAATTACGGTTCGTCGAGCTGATGCAGGTCTCCCCGCCCGTCAGCATGCCCTGGTGGACACCCAGGCAGGCCGCGCAGCCCGGCGCCGTGATGCAGGCCCCGGCCTCCATCAGCGTCTTGATATAGCCCTTGTCCATGGCTTCTTCCATGACCTTCTTCGACGCCGGCACGACGATCATGCGCGTGTCGCGCGGAATGTGCTTCCCTTTGAGGATTTTCGCCGCCACGGCGATATCCGGCACGCGGCCGCCCGTGCAGGAACCCAGGTACGCCTCGTCGATCTTCGTTCCGGCGTACCGGGCCAGGTCGTAGACGTTGTCCACGCTCGACGGCGCCGAAACCTGGGGCTTCAAATCACTCACGTCGTACGTCAGCTCTTCGGCGTACTCGAAATCGGGATCCGTCGTATAGATCGTGTAGTCCGTAATGCCCTTTTCCTTCAGGTACGCCATCGTCACCGCATCGGGCTGGATGTAGCTTGTCTTACAGCCCATCTCCGTCGACAGGTTGCACATGCACATACGCTCGGAAACGCTCAGCTGTGCCACGACGGGGCCGGCGAACTCCACGGCGCGGTACACGTTGTAGTCCGCCCCCAGGTCGCCGATGATGTGCAGAATGACGTCCTTCGCGTAAACGCCCGGCTGCAGCGTGCCCGTAATGTTGATCTTCACGATTTCCGGCACCTTGAACCAAAGCTTGCCCGTAATCAGGATGGTCGCCAGGTCCGTCGCGCCGACGCCCGTGCCGAAGGCCCCGAAGGCCCCGTGGGTCGTCGTGTGCGAATCGGTCACCACGACGATCTTGCCCGGGCAGACCAGGCCCTTGTCGGCCAGCAGCTGATGGCACACGCCCTGGTCGATATCGAAGAGTTTCTCAATGCCCTGCTCGCGGCAGAACTGGCGGAACTCCTTATGGTTCTGCGCCTGCTTGATGGTCGCGCAGGGCGCGTAATGGTCAAAGAAGAGGACGACCTTGTCCGGATCGTACACCTTGTCGCCCTTCATCTCGTAAAAGGACTTCACGGTCTGCAGATACAGGTCGTTGATACCGGCCAGGTCCACGTCGCAATTGACGATTTCCCCGGTCGTGACACTTGCCTGATGGGCTTTCGCCGCCAACAGTTTCTCAATGGCATGCATGGCTTTTCCTACCTTTCCTCGCTATCCCTGTCCGCCTCAAATGGCACCGCGGTCCACATCGTCCAGGAAGCGGACCAGTTCGTCGTAGACCACACCGGGCTGCTCTTCCGGCACAAAGTGGCCGCACTTGTCGACGCCGACGGCGCGCAGCCGGTCCGAATAGACCTGCCAGCCCGCCTTCACGTCCCACAGCTTGCCGACCACGCCGTTGTTGCCCCACATGGCACACAGCGGCACGGTGATCTTCTTATGGGGCACCACGTCGGCCTTGTCGTATTCCCGGTCGATGCCGGCACTGGCGCGGTAATCCTCGGCGATGCCGTGGATCGTCCCCGGCAGGGCGAAGCAGCGCGTGTATTCCTGCAGCACCTCTTCGGGGAAATTGGCCCGGGCGGCGGGCCCGACCTTCAGGTTCAGATTATAGTGGATGAAGTAATCCGGATCGGCGGCCAGCAATTTCTCCGGGAAGCCGTTGCCCTGGATATAGAAGAACCAGTGCCAGTACTTGGTGGCGAATTCCTCGTTCGTCCCGGCGTACATGTCGTACGTCGGCAGGATATCCATGAGCGTGCACGACAGCGTCGTCTCCGGGTGATCCAGGACCAGCCGGTGCAGGACACGGGCTCCCCGGTCGTGTCCGACGGCATGGAACCGGTCGAATCCGTAATGGGCCATGACGCGGATCATGTCCTGCGCCATGGTGCGCTTGCTGTAGTTCGAATGGTCCGGCAGTCCCTGGGGCTTGCTGCTGTCACCGTAGCCGCGCATATCGACCAGGACGGTGAAATAGCGCTGCGCCAGCTTTTCCGCCATAAAACGCCAGATCAGGTGCGTTTCCGGATGCCCGTGCACCAGCAGCACGGCTTCGCGGCCCGAACCGCCGGCCAGGGCGTTGATCTGCACGCCGTCCCCCACGTCGACGAGCTCCTGCCGGAAACTGGGAAAATACTTCGCATCCATTTTGTTGCGTTCCATAAAACGGACCTCCCTCCGTACACTTTTTTCCTGCCTTCATTATCGCCGATTTAAAATCGTCTGTAAAATACAACTATTTAATATGACTATAGAAAAAACCTATGAATATAGGTTATAATAAAAACCAGGAACCAGACCGGAAGGAGGAACGGACCATGAACCTGACGCAGCTGCGTTACTTTTACGAAGTCTGCCGCTGGCAGAACATCACCAAGGCGGCCGAACACCTGCACGTGTCCCAGCCGACGGTCTCCCTGTCCATGCAGGACCTGGAGACCAAGACGGGCCTCAACCTGTTCCACCGCGACGGGCGGCACATCGTCATCACGGACGACGGCATGACGCTCTACCGGCGCATCATCCCGATTTTAAAGAGCATGGAGGACCTGGACAACACCATCCGCGACCTGTCCCAGACCAAGAACCACATCCGCATCGCCGTGCCCCTGCAGATCGGCGCCCACATGCTGCCCATCCTCATGAGCCGCTTCCAGCAGGACCACCCGGAAATCTCCCTGGAAATTTCCGAAGCCGGCGGCATCGACGCCCTGCGCATGCTCCTCAACGACGAACTGGACCTGGCCATCACGAATTACGATACGTCGTACAGCGACAACCTCGTCTATTACCCCGTCTACAAAGTGGAAGTCTGCTTCTGCACGTACCCCGGGCATCCCCTGGCCGGGCGGTCTTCCGTCACGTGGGAAGAGATTGCCGCCGAGCCGCTCGTGCTCTTAAGCGGCGGCTTCTTCGTCAACGACCGCATCGACAAATCCTTCGCGGCCAAAGGCCTCCACCCCCGCATCCTGCTGCACACGACGCAGCTCCACACCGTCAAGAACCTGGTCTACGAGCGCATCGCCTCCACGGTGCTCACCCGGCAGGCCGTCCTGCCTCGGGACGGCATGGCCGTCATCCCTTTCCGGGAGCCCGTGCGCATTACATCGGGCCTCGTCATGAAGCGGGGCCACCATATATACGAGGACGAAAAGAAACTCATCGATTTCGTCCGAAAAACCTTCATCCGGTCATAAAAAGAACGCCTGGCTGCAGAGCAGTCAGGCGTTTCGTTATGTTGAATGAATCAGTCGTCCACGCAGGAAGCGCAGCGGGCGCACAGGGTCGGATGCTTCGGATCGGAGCCGACGGAGTCGGAATAGGTCCAGCAGCGTTCGCACTTTTTGCCTTCGGCCGGTTTTACGACGACCTTCAGGTCTTCGCGGCCCGTGTCTTCGCCGGCGGCCGTATCTTCGACCACCTTGGCCTGGGACACGATCAACAGGCTGGCCAGGTCTTTTTCGACGGAATGCAGGATTTCCAGAGCTTCGCCCGTGGCATGCAGTTCCACCTGGGCGTCCAGGGAGTTGCCGATATCCTTGGCACGGCGGTGTACTTCGAGGACTTTCGTCACTTCGCCGCGCAGGGCAATGAACTTCGCCCATTTCTCTTCCATGGCGGCGTCAATGTATTCTTCCTTTGCTTCCGGCCAGGGAACCATCTGGACGGATTCGGGGGCATTGGCCGGTTTGCGCATGTACTGCCACGTTTCTTCCATGGTGAAGCTCAGGACCGGCATCAGCATGACGACCAGGTCGTTGAGGATTTCGTACATGGCGGTCTGGGCGCTGCGGCGTTCCTTGCTGTCGGGACGGCTCGTGTAGAGGCGGTCCTTGATGATATCCAGATAGAAGCTGGACATGTCGACGGCGCAGAAATTGTGGATGGCGTGGCAGGCCACATGGAAATCGTAGGCTTCGTAGCCGCCCTTGACTTCCTGCTTCAGGGACTGGAGGCGCATCAGGGCCCACTGGTCCAGCTCCAGCATATCCTTAAAGTCCACCTTGTCCTTTTCGTAATCGAAGTCGTAGGTGTTGCCCAGGATATAGCGGATGGTGTTGCGGATCTTGCGGTACTGTTCCGCCAGCTGCTTCAGGATGACGTCGGAAATGCGGATATCCTGCTTGTAGTCCGACGAAGCGGCCCACAGACGGATGATGTCGGCGCCGTACTTCTTGATGACGTCCTTCGGGTCGATGCCGTTGCCCAGGGACTTGGACATCTTGCGGCCTTCGCCGTCGACCACGTAGCCGTGGGTCAGGACGGATTTATACGGCGCGTGGCCCGTGACGGCCACAGAGGTCAGCAGGGAGGACTGGAACCAGCCGCGGTGCTGGTCGCTGCCTTCCAGGTACATGTCGGCCGGCCATTTCAGTTCCGGACGCTTGCGCAGGACGCCCATGTGGCTGGAACCGGAATCGAACCACACGTCCATGATATCTTTTTCCTTGCGGAAATGGGTGCCGCCGCACTTGGGGCACTTGGTGCCTTCCGGCAGCAGTTCTTCCGCCGTATGGCTCCACCAGGCATCGCTGCCTTCCTTTTCAAAGATATTGGCGACCTTGTCGATGGTCGCTTCGTTGACCAGCGGTTCACCGCACTCTTCGCAGTAGAAAATGGGGATGGGCACGCCCCAGACGCGCTGACGGCTGATGCACCAGTCGTGGCGGTCGGCGACCATGTTGTGGATGCGCGGTTCGCCCCAGGCCGGAATCCACTTCACTTCGTTGTGGATGGCCTTCAGCGCGGCATCGCGGAAGCCGTCGACGGACGCGAACCACTGTTCCGTGGCACGGTAGATGATGGGGTTCTTGCAGCGCCAGCAATGGGCGTACTGATGGTGAATGTTCTTTTTGCCGAGCAGCATGCCCATTTCGGCCAGATACTTGAGGATGGGCACGTTGGCGTCGAAGACGAACATGCCTTTGAAGCGCTCGCCCGCTTCGGCCGTCATCTTGCCCTGTGCATCGACGGGGCACACGATGGGCACGTTGTATTTGAGGCAGGTCAGATAGTCGACGTCGCCGTGGCCGCCGGCCGTATGGACGCAGCCCGTACCGGTTTCCAGGTCAACGTAGTCCGCCAGGCAGATGAGGGATTTGCGATGGTTGTATTCGGGGAACGGATGCTCGCATTCGCCGTATTCCATTTCGCGGCCCTTCACGGTGCCCAGCACCTTGCCGAGGGTCAGGCCGCATTCGGAAGCCACGTGGTCCACCAGGTCCGAAGCCATGAACAGGACTTCGTCGCCGTTTTCCACGAAGGAATATTCAAAATCAGGGTTCAGGGTGACCGCCATGTTGGCCGGAATGGTCCAGGGCGTCGTCGTCCAGATGACCACATAGACCGGGCGGCCGTTCACGCCGGCCGGCGTCTTGCCGTTATCCTTGACGAGCGGGAATTTCACGAAGATGGTCGGCGTCTTCTGGTCGGCATATTCGATTTCCGCTTCGGCCAGGGCCGTTTCGCAGTGGGGGCACCAGTACACGGGTTTCAGGCCCTTGTAAATGTAACCCTTGTTGGCCATGGCGCCGAAGACGCGGATCTGTTCCGCTTCAAAGGAATGGCGCAGGGTCAGGTACGGGTTGTCCCAGTCGCCCAGCACGCCCAGGCGCTTGAACTCGTCGCGCTGGATGTCGATGTATTTGTGGGCGTACTCATTGCACTTCGCGCGCAGTTCCAGCGGCGTCATGCTGTGACGGTCCACGCCCATGGCGTTCAGGCAGGCGTGCTCAATCGGCATGCCGTGCGTATCCCAGCCGGGCACATACGGCGTGTCATAGCCCAGGCTGTACTTGTATTTGATGATGATGTCCTTCAACACCTTGTTCAGGGCCGTACCCATGTGGATACCGCCGTTGGCGTACGGAGGGCCGTCGTGGAGCACCCATTTCGTGTGCCCTTCATGCAGTTTCTGCTTCTTTTCGTAAATCTTGTTGGTGTACCAGAAATCCAGATAGTTCGGTTCCGCCTTCGGCAGGCCCGCGCGCATGGGGAAATCCGTCTGCGGCAGGTTCAACGTCTTGCTGTAATCCATTTCTCTTCCTCCTGTGATCCTTGCAAAAAAATAAAGCCCCGACCCGCAAAGGGACGAGACTTAGTTTACCCGTGGTACCACCCTGATGACGGTCCGAAGGCCGCCGCTCATTCAGCGCTGTAACGCGCGCCGCTCCGTCCGGGCCTACTCACCGCGCTGCCGCGCCTTTCAGCCGGATGCTCCGAAGGGATCTTCGTTCCGCTTCCGCACTTGTCCGGGCTCGCACCCTCCCCGGCTCGCTTTCCCGCTTCCACGGACTACTGTCTTCGTCATCGCATTTCCGATATGGGTCTGGAACTTGTTAACGTCCATTATTTTACTACTTTTGTTTCACCGCGTCAACATTTCCGAACTTGAAATTGAACAATCCGTACCCTTCCCCGCCGTGCAGGTGGGACACATCGTTCAACAGGAACACGGCGTGCTCTTCCCACTTGTTGATGCCCAGCACCGTCACGCTCGACGGCAGCACATCGACGGAAAAGCAGAGGCGGTTCACATCGGCGATATCGAGGCCCATCCAGGCGAAGACGATGTTCTGGATCGTCCCCTTGTGGGCCACAATGAGCAGGTTCTCCTTTTCCAGCGCGATGTCCTGTTCCGCAAAGCCGGCAATGGTCCGCTGGAAAAAGCCCCGCCGCGTCTCCCCGCCGGGATAATTGCGGTGGTCCAGTTCACGCAGGGACGCCGGCGGCTTGTACAGGGCCCGGGCCTCGCTCTCCTTGAGGCCCGCCGCCGCGCCGTTGTTCTTTTCCCGCAGGAAGGCGTACGGCTCCACCCGGTCGATGCCCAGGGCCGCCGCGAAAATCCGCGCCGATTCCCGGGCCCGCTTCAGGTCGCTGCAAAGGATGCGCAGCGGCACCTTCCGGCCGGCGAAATCCTTCGCCAGCTTGGCTGCCGCCGCCGTAATCTGCTGCCGGCCCCTGGCGGTCAGGTCCGAATCGGTCCAGCCGCCCGTCAGGTGCTGCGTATGGTGTGTCGCTTCCCCGTGCCGCACAAGTATGATCATGCTTTATCGTCCCCCGCCGGCGCCTGTCCGGCGCCCTGTTCCGGCCCGCCGGCCGTTTTGGCAGCCGCGCCGGCCGCCGTATCCGCAGCCGCGCCGGCCGCACCGGCCTTGCCGTCGGCAGCAGCCGCTGCCTCCGCCCCGTGCTGGAGCGGCTTCACGCCCGTTCCGTCGGCCTTTTTCTTCGCCTCGGGCAGGCCGAGCCCGTTCAGTTTCGCCGCAATGATATCGTTGACCGCCTTGTCCACGTTCAGCGTGTCATAGAGCGACAGCTGCGTGCTCAGGATGTTCTTCATCTGCTTGCTGTGGCTGTTCGCGTTGTCCAGCATGGACTTGTACACATCCATGGCCGCGCTGGCCTTCGTCTGCGCCTCGAAGATCATCGTATGGCTCTGCTCCTGCGCGTTGTACAGGATGGTGTGGCTCTGTTCCGTCGCCTTGTTCAGGATGGTCTGCGACTTTTTGCCCGCGTTGTCCAGGATATCCTGGGCCTCCTTCTGGGCCGAAGACACGATACCCCGCGCCTCCTTCGTCGCCGACGCCACCATATCCTGGCTCTGTTTCTGCGCCGTGGCCACCATGCCCTGGCTCTGGGCATTAGCCTCGTTGATCATCATCTGGGCCTTCTTGTTCGCGTCCGTAATCAGCTGGTTGGACCGCGACGTAGCCTCCGACTGCAGCGACGCAGCCTGCTCCCGTGCCTCCGACAGCAGGGCGCGGCTCTTCTCGTCGCTGGCCACCTTCACGCGGGCCGCCTCGATTTCCGCGGCGCTCTTCATCTTCGTGACGAAAGCCTTCGCGTCCTCCTTCAGGCGGTTCGTGGCATTGTCCGTGTTCTTGACCAGATTGGTCGCGTACAGGTCCGCCTCGCCGCGCTTCGACTTGTCATACTGGTCGGCGGCGGAACGCACGCGGGACGAATAATCGTCGGCCCCGGCGCGCACGTCGCTGGCATACTTGTCGGCGGCGTCCTTGATCTCCTTGACCTTGTGCTCCGCGTCCTGCTGCAGCTTCGCGCAGTAAGCCTGCGTCGCCTCGCGCTGCTTGCGGCACTCCACCTCCACGGCCTGGGCCATGACGGACGCCTTCTCCTTGCTGCTCTTCTTCACCTCGTCGGCCGTTTCCTGGGCCACGGCGAGGGTATTCTGCATCGTGCCCTCCATGCGCTGGTAATACTCCAGCTTGCTGCTGACACGTTCCACCGTATCCTTCAACTCCGCGTTGTCCTGATACAGCCGTTCGTAGTCCTTGGCGATCTGCGCCATGAACTGGTTCACTTCGTCCGTGTCATACCCGCGGAAACCCTTCGAAAACACCTTTCCCTTCAATTCCATCGGTGTCAACATAGTGCTTCCTCCTTAGATGTAGCGCTTCAACGTGATGCTGAAGCGTCCCTTTTTGGTGGTTCCGCGGACTTCCGCCAATTCCACCCTGCCCCGGCCGCGGAAGGAGATCACATCCCCTTCTTCCACGGACTGGGCGGCATTCTTTGCTTCTTTCCAGTTGATCTTCACATTCTGGCTCTTGATCTCGTCGGCCATGCGGGAACGGCTCGTCCCGTACCCCGCCGCTGCCACGGCATCGAGCCGCAGGGCCGCCACGGTGGCGCTGATGGTCTTCACCTTTTCCTCGCGGGCCTTCAGCTCCGACCGGTCAATCGGCGTCACGGTCACATTGGCCGCGCCGATGGTCGTCAGGTTGCTCTCCAGATAGTTGCTGAAGGTCTTGTCCACGACGAGCTGCGCCCCTTCGGGCACCAGCACGATATCCCCCAGGATTTCCCGGCGGCAGCCCATGCCCATGAACGCGCCCAGGACATCGCGGTGCCCCAGCGTGTAATACCGTTTGTCCCACGCCACCAGATAGGCTGCCATACCGAAATCCGGCACGCCGTGGAACCCGTCCGACACAAAAGCAGCCTTGACGCGTTCCGCATTGGGAAAACCGCCGTCCGTCACGAATTCGATGTCCGCAAAGTTCGCGGCGACGATCTTCGCCGTGTTCTGCTCGTGCGGGTCCAGAAATTCCGTGACACGGAACGTGTTCGAGCGGTTCGCCCGTTCGGCCAGGTCAATGAGCCTGGCCGCCAGTTCCTCGTCTCCGCTGCCTTTGAAATACTTTAAGATTTTATCTCTTTCCGCCATTACTTGTTTCCTTTTAACTCATCGCTGCGGTCCAGCACCGCCTGCACGGCATCGTACATGGCGCCGCGCACGCCGTGGTTCTCCAGGGCGTGGATGCCGGCAATGGTCGTGCCGCCCGGCGACGTCACCTGGTCGCGCAGCACATCGGGATGGAGTCCCGTTTCCAGCACCATGCGGCCCGAGCCGGCGAAGGTCTGCGCCGCCAGCTTGATGGCCACAGCCCTCGGCAGGCCCGCCATGACGCCGGCGTCCGCCAGGGCGTCAATCAGAATGTACACATATCCCGGTCCGCAGCCCGAAACAGCCGTGACCGCCTCGATATCCTTTTCCTGGATGACGACGATCTCGCCGCAGGACCCGAAAATCGTCTTCGCGTCCTCCAGTGCCTCTTCCCGCACGCCCTCGCCGGGAGCGATGGCCGTCATACCGGCCCCGACCGCCAGCGGCGTGTTCGGCATGGTGCGGATGACCGCATGGCCCGGGAACAGCCCCGCCACACGGGCAATCGTCACGGAGCCCATAATAGACAGCACCGTGGCGTCCTTCTTCAACGCTTGCGCCACGTCCGGCGTCAGCGCCGAGTCCACCATCTGGGGCTTGATGGCCAGAATGACCAGATCCGCGTCCCGGACGGCTTCGCAGTTATCGACGAGGCCCGTGACCCCGTACGTGTTATGCAGATACTCCGCCCGCTCCGCGCGGTGGGCGCCCACAAAGACGCTCTCCGCCGGCAGCAGGCCCGCTGCCGTAATGCCTTTGATGATGGCTTCGCCCATGGCGCCGCCGCCAATAAAGGCCACTTTTTGTGCATGCAGTGCCGCGGTCATGGTCATTCCCCCCTGTTGTTGTCGCCGTACAATTCCGCTTCGGCGTCAACATTCACGTTGTGGGGAGCGCACACGATGATGTTCGGCCCGATGGCGCGCATGGAGCCGTGCAGGGCGTAAACCGTGCCCGTCACGAAATCCGTGATGCGGCGTTTCGTGGCCGGATCCGTTCCCTCGAAATTCACGACGACCGGCTGGTCCTGGGACAGGCAGTCGGCGATTTCCTTGCAGTCATCGAACTCCTTCGGTTCCAGAATGGAGACGCGGATATCCGTCGTCGCCTTCATCTGAATGAGATTCTTGTTCTCCTTGTCGCTCTTTTTGCTGCGGGAGAAGAAAGACTTCTTCGGCTTTTCCGGAGCCGGCTCGTCCGCCTTGGCCACCGGAACAGGCTTGCGTTCTTCTTCTTCCTCTTCCTGCTCGTCTTCTTCCAGTTCCTCCAGATCCTCCGGATCGTACTTATCGCTGTCATAAAGGCCCAGAAAATCGGTGATGCGGTCCATGACCTTCTTTTTTCCCATGGTCGTCTCTCCTCCACTTGTTGCTGACGCAAAACTTGATGTCGGCACTATTTTACTCTATTTTACCGCTTTTTGCAAAACCGGGACGGCAGAGGCAGACGCCCATGCGGCCCGTCTTCCCTTTTTCGTAACGATACGAACAGAACAGCTCGTGATTGTCCTCCGTGCACACGCCGGAAACGACGATCTGTCCCGCCGGAACGCCGGCTTCCTCGAGCTGGCGGCGGTTGACGCCCCACAGGTCGAGCAGGTAATGGCCGTTCCCCCGGTCCTGGAAGAACTCCCTGTACCCGGGCATCTTGTCCCGCACGCCGTCGTCGACCTCGTAGCAGCACGGCCCGATGGACGGCCCGATGGCGGCCAGCAGGTTCTCCGGCCGCACTCCGAAATGTTCTTTCAGGGCGGCCACGGTCTTTTTCGCGATCTGCGCCGCCGTACCGCGCCAGCCGGCGTGGGCCAGCCCGATGGTACCGGTCACGGGGTCCGCCAATAAAACGGGCGTGCAGTCCGCGTAAAACAGCAGCAGGGGCACATCGGGCAGATCCGTGATGAGGGCATCCGTTTCCGCCACGGTGCCCCGCACCAGGCGCCCGTCCGGCAGCACGCCGTCCTGCAGCGCCAAAGCGCCGCTTCCAACTTTGTCCGCCGTCACGACTTCCACATGGGAGCCGTGGACCTGGGCGCACGTCGTGAAGCGTTCCGCGTCCACGCCGATGGCGCGGGCGAACCGCCGCCGGTCCGCCAGCACGCGGTCCGGCTCATCGCCCACATGCAGGGCCAGGTTCAGCGTCCCCGGCACGAGGGCGCTCGTTCCGTGCAGGCGGCAGGAGCAGGCTGTCAGAAAGCCCGCCGCGGCAAAGCGGGGAAAGGTTCCCCACCAGAGGCCGTCCTGCGTCTGCAATACAAAATCGTCTTCCATGTCATGCTTCTCCTTGTCCGTCTTCCGCACGGCATACGCCGCAGCGCCGGCAGCCGTCGAAACAGGACGGCGTAAAGGTCCCCTGTTCCGCCTTCTTCCGTTCCGTCTGCAGGTACTCGCCGCGCACGCCCATGTCCAGGTGGCCCCAGGGCAGGGGCGCGTCCGTCGGGAACGCCCGGCCGGCGTAATCCTGCTCCGACAGGCCGCAGGCCGCCAGGGCCTCCTTGAAGCCCGTCCCTTCGTCCAGGGCCTTTTGCAGCACGGCGCCCAGGCGCCGCGTACCGCGGGACAGGACGGCCTGCTGGACCGACTCCTTGAGCGACTCCGTCAGCAGGCGGATGCGCCGGTCCTTGCGGAACCCGGCCTGCAGGGCGCGGATGCGTTTTTTCAGCACGGGCAGCGGCGCCATGGGGCTCCACTGGAACGGCGTGAAAGGCTTCGGGATGAAGGGGTTCACGGACAGCACCAAATCGCCCTTGTGCCCCAGTTCATCCATGCGCGCCCGCACGCGGTGCACCAGGCGGATCATTTCCTCTATATCGTCGTCCGTCTCGCCGGGCAGGCCGATCATAAAGTAGAGCTTGATGTTCGGCATGCCCGCTTCGGCGGCATATTCCATGGCTTCGTAAATATGTTCTTCCGTAATGCCTTTATTGATGGCGGCGCGCATCTTCGCGCTGCCCGCCTCGGGCGCCACGGTCATGGTACGCTGGCCGCAGGCCGCCAGGGCCTGCACCAGTTCCGGCGTGAGCGTGTCCGCCCGCAGGGAGGCGCAGGAAAAAGGCACATGCTCCTGCACCAGCCGTTCCGTCAGCTCGCGCATGGCGGGGTAATCCGAAACGGCGGCGCCCATGAGCCCCACCCGGGCCGTCTGCGCCGGCCGTTCCGCAATATCGCGCCAAAGGGTCTCCAGATTCCGGCTGCGCGGTCTGCGGAAACAGTAGCCCGCCATGCAGAAGCGGCAGTGGCGGCCGCAGCCCCGCGCCACTTCGACGATGTACATGTCCGCAAATTCCGTCAACGGGGACACGATAGCCGATGTGTGGGGATAGTCATCCAGATTGCGTACCCACTGGCGCCGTACCGTTGACGGCACGCCGGGGTCCGCCGTCAGGCCCGCGAAGGACCCGTCGTCCCCGTAGCGCGGCGTGTAGAAGCGCGGCACGTAGATACCCGGCAGCTGCGCGGCGGCCCGGAGCTTCTCCTCCCGGCCCTTGCCATCGAGGCGCAGCTTTTCCAAAAGGGCCAAGAGCCGCGGCAGGGTCTCCTCCCCTTCGCCGATAACGAAGCAGTCGACGAAATCGGCCAGCGGTTCCGGGTTGAAGGTCGCGCAGGGACCGCCCACAATGACGAAGGGATCCCGTTCGCCCCGGTCCTGCGCCGTCAGCACGATATGGCCCAGGCGCAGCTCCTCCAGGAAATGGATGTAGTCCAGTTCAAAGGGAATGGTGGCGCAAAGGTAGGGAAAATCGGCCAGGGGACGCTGGTTCTCCATGGACAGGAGGGGCGTCTTCGATTTAATGTACTCCGGCAGTTCCCGGCGGCCCGGCAGAAAGAACCGTTCCACGGCCCAGCCTTTGTCGTCGAGGACCTGGTACAGGATATGGAGGCCCAGGTTGGACATACCCAGATGATAGGTGTTCGGGTATAAAAAAGCCACCGGGGTACGGGACCCCGGGGCATAAATCCGTGTGCCGGTCTCTTTTGCCAATATATCCTTGATTTCCTTGCGCAGATTCCAGCTCAAAAACGTTCCCTCATTTCTCTTTCAGTTTGGCTTCCAACTGGTCGATGACCGTCTTCAGCACCTTCAGGCGGGCGTAGTACTTGCTTTCCGCCTCGACGACGACCCACGGCGCCCAGGGCGTGTTGGTGCGGCCCAGCATCTCGTTGACCGCATCCTCGTACTGGGGCCACTTGGCCCGGTTGCGCCAGTCTTCGTCGGTAATCTTCCAGACCTTCTCCGGATTCTCCTCGCGCTCCTTGAAGCGGCGGGCCTGCTCGTCCTGGTCGATCTGCAGCCAGAACTTGACGATGACCATGTCCGCCTCGGACCACTGTTTCTCCGTCTCGTTGATTTCGTCATAGGCGCGGCGCCAGTCCACATCGGGCGTCAGTTTCTCGATGCGTTCCACCATGACGCGGCCGTACCACGTGCGGTCGAACAGGGCGATCTGCCCCGGCGCCGGAATATTCACCCAGAAACGCCACATATAATGGAACATGCGTTCCACCGCATTCGGCGCCGAATAGGGGTGCACGGCGAAGCCCAGGGGATCCAGGGCGGCCGTGACGCGGCGGATGGCACCGCCCTTGCCGGCGGCATCCCAGCCCTCGAAGGCCAGGATGGTCGAGACCTGCTTGTGGAAGGCTTCGATCTGGAGCACCCGCAGGCGGTCCTGGTATTCCTTCAGTTTCTTCTTGTACTCGTCCTTCGTCACGGTCTTCGTCAGGTCGACCTTGCTCAGGATATCGAACTTCTTGTTGCTGTCGCTGATGTTCGTCGAAGGCAGCGGATGCTTCTTGGCTTCCGTGTAATCGGCCACGGCCTTCTTCAGGACGTCCACGATGGTCGTGAAGACCTGGTACTCCGCCACGTCCACATCGTCGCCGCTGATCACGTGCCACGGTGCGTTGAGCGTGTCCGTCTCCTGCAGCATGACGTTGTACCGTTCCTTGAATTCCTTGTAACGGCCTTCTTCGGTATAGATATCCGTAAAGGGTTCCCAGGCCTTGCCCAGTTCCTTGGCGGCCTTCTTGTGGTTCTCCTCCTGCTGCTTTTCCGAAACATGGATGAAGAACTTGATGAGGCAGTAATGGCCGTCGGTCAGCATTTTTTCGAACTTGTTGATATGGTCGAAGGTCGTCTTCGTGCCAACGTAGCCCTCTTCCACTTCGCTCTCGTTCTTCTGGTAGTACCAGCTGTGCCGGTAGACGGTCATGTTCCCCGGTTCGGGAAGAAGCTGCCAGTACCGGGTGAAGAAAGGCATGCGGCGGCTCATTTTGTCGAACTTCGCCGAAGAGAACACGCGGAACCCGCGGGCATCCATGTACTGCATCATGCGCCCCAGAATCTCGCTGCGGCGGGAATGGCGCCATCCCTCGAAGAGGATGATGACCGGCAGGCCCGCATTGCGGGCGTCGCGCTGCACCTGGCCCAGTTCGTTGCCCAGGCTCTCATCGAGGATCTTCTTCAACTTGTCCTTCTTCAAACGTTCGTCCAGATTGACACTTCTCAGCATTAGAACTCGTCTCCTTCTTTTTGTAAGGCTTTCGGTCTGCCTAATACGATGGCCATCTTGATGCCGCGGCGCAGCTCCTCCCGGCTGAAAGGGCGCTGCGGCCCCGTCCCCGCCGCGGGGACCACGGGAACCGCTGCAGCAGCAGGCACGGCCGGCTGCGGCTCCTCCTGGGGCAGCGGTAAGTCTTCCGCCGATGTATCCGGCGGAAGGGGTACCTGTTCCAGGGACGGCGGCTCTTGTTCCGCCTCCTCCGGCGCCTCGGTTGGCGTTTCGGTTGGCGCCGCAGCAGGCACTATACGGTCAGGCTGCTTTTCCGGGTGGAAAATGCCCGCTTCCCGTTTCAGTTCCTCTTCCAGCCACGCCTCGTCGTCCAGGGGCGGCTGTCCTTTGTAATCCCTATCCATCGCGTACCTGCCTGTCGTCAGTTCTTCTGTTCCGGATCGTCTTCGCCGGAAATGGATTTACGCATCTTCGTGTCGGCGTTGATGTTGTTCATGCGGTAGTAGTCCATGACGCCGAGGTTGCCGCTGCGCAGGGCTTCCGCCATGGCGGCGGGCACCTGGGCTTCGGCCTCGACGACCTTGGCCTTCATTTCCTGCGTGTAGGCCTTCATTTCCTGTTCCTTGGCGACAGCCATGGCACGGCGCTGTTCCGCCTTGGCCTGGGCGATGCGCTTGTCCGCCTCGGCCTGGTCCGTCAGCAGGGCCGCCCCGATGTTGCGTCCCACATCCACATCGGCAATGTCGATGGAAAGGATTTCAAAAGCCGTCCCGGCGTCGAGGCCCTTCTCCAATACGGTCTTGGAGATATGGTCCGGCGATTCCAGGACATCCGTATGGGCATCGGACGAACCGACGGTCGTGACGATGCCTTCGCCGACACGGGCGATGACCGTCGCCTCGCCGGCGCCGCCGACCAGGCGGTCGATATTGGCCCGCACGGTGACACGGGCCTTGACACGCAGTTCAATGCCGTTCTTGGCCACGGCACTGACCACGGGGGTTTCAATGACTTTCGGGTTGACGCTCATCTGCACGGCTTCGAGGACATCGCGGCCGGCCAGGTCGATGGCACAGGCCCGTTCGAAACTCAGGTCGATGTCGGCCCGGTGCGCCGCAATGAGGGCATCGATGACGCGGTCCACATTGCCGCCGGCCAGGTAATGGGCTTCCAGCTGGTTGACGTTCACGTTGAGGCCGGCCTTGTTCGCCTTGATCAGGGGCAGCACGATCTTACTCGGCACCACGCGGCGCAGCCGCATGCCGATAAGGTTGATGATGCCCACGTTCACGCCGGCGGAAATGGCCGAAATCCACAATCCGACGGGCACAAACTGGAAAAACAGCCAGATCAGCACCAACAACACGATGATGCTGAAACCACTGCCTAAAATCGCTGTCAACATAACGTTCCTCCATTCCAACCTGAAAACAATCTTTATTTCGCTTTATCAGCCGCGGCTTCCACGAGGACCTTGCTGCCCTCGGTGCGCAGCACCACCACAACCGTCCCCGGTTCGATGAATTCGCCCTGGGTCTGCACGTCGATGCGCTTGCCGTCGATCTCGGCAATACCGGCGGGCCGCAGGGGCGTCAGGGCCTTCCCTGTCCGGCCGGTGTATTCCTTCACTTCCCGCGACAGGGTGTTGCTGCCGCTGCTCTTCTGGCGGTCCCACAGGACGAAGGGATTGTACTTGCTGTCCCGGGGCAGGTACCAGGCCAGGAACGCGATGACCAGCAGCACGACCACGTACACCGCCGCAATCACGGCAGCCGCGGTCACGCCGGCGCCCAGCAGGAAGAAAGCGCTCGCCGTCAGGCACAGGATGCCGGCCACGCCGAACACCCCGAAACCGGGAATCATGGCTTCGATGCCCAGCAAAATGAAGCCTGCCACTGCCAGTCCGATGGTTTCCATGGTGCGTCTCCTTCCTTTTGTTCCTTCTGTATCCTTATAGATACCTGTACAATCCCATTATACTATAATTGCACGACGATTGCGACAGAAACCGATGTCCGGCAGGGCCTTCCTGCCCCTTTTCGCGGTTGATTTCACAAAAAAAACAAGGCCGTAACTTTCGTTACGGCCTTGTCCGTGTTCTCATTTCATCAGTAAGGCGCGGGCCAGCTTGCTGATCCGCGAACCGTCGGCACGGCCCTGTACCTGGGGCAGCACGGTCTTCATGACAAGTCCGATGCCCTTGGGTCCCTGGGCGCCTGTTTCGGCGATGGCTTTCTGGATGATCTCCGTCAGCTCTTCGTCGCTCAGTGCCGCCGGCAGGTAGGACTTCAGGATTGCGATTTCCTCTTTGGTCTGGTCAATCAGGTCCTGGCGTCCGCCCTTCGTGAATTCCGCCAGGGAATCCTCGCGCATTTTGACGCCTTTCATGATGACGGCCAGTACTTCGTTCTCCGTCAGCTCTTCCTTACCCTTGTTGTTGATTTCGGCATTGCGGATGTCGGAACGGATCATGCGGATGACTTCCAAACGGAGCTTCCCCGCTTCGCGGTCCTTCATCGCCTGCTTCATATCAGCCATGAGCTTTTCTTTTGTGGTCATAACAGCCCGCCTCCATTATCTGGACTTACGCTTTCTGGCTGCTTCGGATTTCTTTTTACGTGCAACACTCGGTTTTTCGTAGTGTTCGCGTTTTCTTACTTCGGAAAGAATGCCAGCCTTCTGGGTAGCTCTCTTAAAACGACGCAGAGCGCTTTCCAGGGACTCGCCTTTGCCGACCTTGATTTCTGCCATTTGATCTCCCTCCCTCCACACACTTTAGGGAAGTGTTTAGGTATAGGATATCTGTACCGGTTTCCGAACGGTACGCCGATACAGAATCTTACTTGTTAATTATATCGTAATCCGGCGCCTATGTCAATAACGCCACAGCGCCTCAAACCGCTTTTCCGGCTTACTTTTCCGGCGGGAACGGAGGCCATCCCAGCGCTTTGCCGCCAATCAGGTGCATATGCAGGTGATGAATCGTCTGACCGCCTTCGTCACCGGTGTTGATGACCAGGCGGAAGCCCTTTTCGGCCACGCCCAGCTTCTTGGCGATTTCCCCGACCTTGCCCATCATGTAGGCCACCAGGTCCGGATCCGCCACGGTGATGTTATCGAAATGCTTCTTCGGAATCAGCAGCACATGGACGGGAGCCGCCGGCTCCAGGTCCTTGAACGCCACCATCTTGTCGTCTTCGTATACTTTATTGGACGGAATTTCTCCGGCCGCAATCTTGCAGAATACGCAGTCTGCCATCTGTATCACTCCTTACTGCATGGATATCAATCAATACCTGTAAAAATTATAGGCGTTCTCCCTCGCACTTGTCAACGCCCGCCGCCGTGATTTTGACGGGCACAATGGTGCGGCACAGCGACGCGTCGCCGGGCAGTTCCACGCGCACATAGTTTTCGGCCAGGCCTTCCACCTTGTGCGGATCCGCTCCGCCCCGGGCCGCGCGGACAGGCTGTTCCACGAGCACCCGGACCGTCCGGCCCACATTCTCCTGAAAATACGCCTGCTGCATTTCCCGGTCGATGGCCGCCAGCGCTTCGGCCCGCTCCTTCTTCACCGGTTCCGGCATCTGGTCCTTCCGCTCCGCCGCCGGCGTCCCCCGCCGCATGGAATACGGGAAGATGTGCATCTTCGCAAAGCGGCACTGGCGCGCAAAGTCGCACGTGGCCGCAAAGTCCGCGTCCGTCTCGCCGGGGAACCCGACGATGACATCGGTCGTGATGGCGATGCCGGGCACTTTCGCGCGGATGTCCCGCAGCAGGGCCGCAAATTTCGCCGTATCGTACGGCCGGTGCATGTCCCGCAGCACCTTGTCGCAGCCACTCTGGAGCGGCAGATGCAGGTGCGGGCAGAAACGCGAGTCCTGCTGCATCAGGTCCAGCAGGCGCGGCTCCACCTCAACGGACTCCAGCGAGCCCAGGCGCAGGCGCTGCAGGGCCGGCACGGACAGGGCCGCCCGGGCCGCGTCATATAATGTCGTCCCGTCCTGCTTGTCCTGGCCGTAGCAGCCCAGGTGGATGCCGATGAGGACGACCTCCTGGTAGCCCGCCGCGGTCAGCTTCTCCACCTCGGCCCGGATGCTCTCCAGGCTGCGCGAACGCACGGGTCCGCGGGCATAGGGAATGATGCAGTACGCGCAGTACTGGTTGCAGCCTTCCTCGATCTTCAGGTAGGCCCGCGTCTTGTCTTCCTCGTTGCCGCCGGCCATTTCCTCGAACAGGACCTGGCCGTCCCAGGGCCGTACTTCGTCATCCGGCCCGGCCGCCGTTCCCGCACCGTCCGCAGTCCCGTCCGCGCCGCCGCGCTTGCGCGCCACGGCCGCCTCGACGAGCTCCACAATGCGGTGCCGGTCCTGGGTCCCGATAATCAGGTCCACGCCCTCGATGGCCTTGACCTCGTCCCGCGCCGTCTGGGGATAGCACCCCGTCACGGCGACGACCGCATCGGCCCGCTTGCGCACGGCCCGGTGAATCATCTGGCGCGACTTCTGCTGCCCCGTGTTCGTCACGACGCACGTATTAACAATATAAACATCGGCTCCGGCATCCGTAAACGGCACAATCGCATGTCCCGCCTTCCGGAACAGAAGCTCCATGCTGGCACTGTCGGCCTGGTTGACCTTGCAGCCCAGCGTCAGAAACGCAATCTTCAACATGAAACAAAAACTCCTACTTCAGACTCGGGCCTTCTTCATCTGGATGCCCAGCCAGTCCTTGATATGGTCCACCTTCGTGACCTGCAGCCCTACCCGCTCCGCGGCGCGCGTCACATCGTCCAGATACTCGTCGATGATGCCGCTGGCCAGGAACACGCCGTCGTCCTTCAGCTTGCCCGGCACATCGGGCAGCAGCTGGATGATGATGTCCGCCAGAATGTTGGCCACAATCACGTCGGCCTGTCCGTCCGTCCCGTGGAGCAGATCGCCCTGCTTCACGTCGATGCGGTCCGCCAGTCCGGCCTTGGCAATGTTCTCTTTGGCCGTGCGCACGGCGACGCCGTCGATATCGACCGCCTTGATCTGCCGGGCGCCCATTTTGGCTGCCGCCATGGCTAAGATGCCACTGCCCGTTCCGACGTCAAAGACCACCGTGTCGGGGCGGATGATCTCTTCCAGCCCCTGCAGGCACAGGCACGTCGTGGGGTGCGTCCCCGTTCCGAAGGCCATGCCCGGGTCCAGTTCCAGCACCACGTCGTCCGCCTGGGCGTCATACCTTTCCCAGGACGGCTTGATGACGATGTGCTTCCCCACGTGCGTCACATGGAAATACTGCTTCCATTCGTTGGCCCAGTCCTGTTCGCTCACCTTGCGGAACAGCACCGGCCCGAAGCGGAACGCCCCGATGCGCGACTCAATCGCCGCCAGCCCCGCGTCAATGCGCGCAAGGCGCGGCTGCAGTTCCTCGTCCTCGGGATAGAAGGCGGATACGGTGACCACCTCCAGCTCCTTGTCCGACGGTTTCGGCGGGCACAGCTCCCACTCCGTATGTTCCCGCAGCTCTTCCAGCAGCTGCGGATCCTCAATCAGGACGCCGTTGCGCGCGCCCGTCTCCCGCAGCAGCTCCGCCACGGCCTCCACCGCCTCGTGGGTCACTTTGACGCTGACTTCCAGCCATTCGTCCATTGCCAGTATCTCCTTTTGCTCACAACTCCAAATTATCCGTTTCGTACAAAATGGCGACGCAGGCCACCAGGCCCGCCGTCTCGGTCCGCAGAATGCGCGGTCCCAGGCTCGCCGCCACAGCGCCGTGCGCCTTCGCCAGATCCGCCTCTTCCGTCGCGATGCCCCCTTCGGGCCCAATCACGACCGCCACGCTGCGCGCCCCCTCGTGCGCCCGCAGGACCTCTTTCAGGCCCGTCCGGTCCTCACTCTCGTAAGCCAGGACCGTCAGCTCGCAGGCCGCGTCCTCCAGGGCCTTGTCCAGCGGCAGGACCGGATGCACCCGCGGCACCACATCGCGCTTGCTCTGCTTGGCCGCCGACTCGGCGATCTTCTGCCACCGCTCCACCTTCTTTTCCGCGCGCCCGCTCTCCAGGCGCACCACGGAATGGGCCATGGCCACAGGATAGAGGTCCGACACGCCGATTTCCACTGCCTTCTGGACGATCCAGTCCATCTTCTCCCCCTTCGCCAGCCCCTGCAGCAGCGCCAGGCGCACCGTCGGCTCGTGGCTCTCGTGGAGGATCTCCACCTCCCGCACCGTCACGGTGTTGCGGCCCAGCTCCGTAATGCGGCCGACAAAGCGGATGCCGTCGTCCGCCGCCACCTGGACCGTGTCCCCCGGCTGCATGCGCAGCACATCGATGATGTGATGGGCGTCCATGCCGGAAATGACCATTTCTGCCGCATAGGGTTTGGGAATGAAGAAACGATGCATGGTAGTGGCTCCTTTCGGGAAAATGTATTAAATATTATACCATACTTTGCCCATGGAGAGAAAAAATGACTCCCTTCCCGGTCAACAAGCATACACCTGCTGCCACGAAGGGAGCCTTTCCGATTCAGCCAAACGCCGCGCCGGCGTGCGAACGCCCATGTAAAGCGGAGCCATTCGATGCACACCGGCCAAGTGGCGGAATGCTTTCCCTTTCCGTTTCGATGTCCTGGCACAATCCGGCTGCCCAGCCTGCAGCTGCAGATTCCCTCCGCCTTCACGGTGTCCTGCCTATCCCGGACCCCCGCGGGTTTCCGGGTCACACAGAAGCCGCTCCCGGCCGGCCCCATCAAGATGGGAAGGCCGCTGCAAAGGCTGACAAAGCCGCTGCGCTTTCTAAGCCATCTCTCACCCTCCCGGGTAAGCTATTCCGCCACTTATAGAATACCACGCGGTGAGGCATGACAGTACTAAGGGATTCCTCAGTGTTGGAGAATTTAATTCATTTTTGACGATTGAGATGAAAATAGCTAAACCAGCTGGACTGTTTTGGGGGTACGGACATTTTTTTGGACTTAATGCCCATCCATTGCTGTCAGTAATTCATCAATCCGCTCGGAAATTCGCTTTTGCTCAGCAAATGGTGGTAGAGGAATCGAAAACTCTTGTATCTTCTTTATTGCAAGTTTCGGTTGTGCTACTTGCGTAGTCAACATTCCAATCTGCTTTTGAACCATTGATGATGAAAGGCAGAATATAAGCCACTCTTGATCTAAATTAGAAAAGACGATTCTATCCGCATTTTCAGTCAAATTTGCCCCGTCTATCTCCTCAGGTATTTTTCCCTCACGGCCTATAGTTCCTGCAACAGTAATATAAACATCCTCTTTATTTATAATGTACTGTGAGATTGACGGATATATATCTTCTGGAACATATAATAAATTTTCCGTAATGATAGACCGGTCTTTCATCTCAGAAACTCTAATATACTTATGTCCAGTATTTTCTGAAGTAAGTTTTCTTCCCGCCGGGATTCTTTTCCCGCCTAAAATTGTTGCAACACAGCCAAGTCGCGCCCATTTCCAATTCTCTGGAATATCAAACGGAATTTCCTCTGGGTTGATTGGCGGGAGAGATTTCTGTTTCTTGATTTTCCCATATTTGACGAGTTTTACTTTTTCTTCCTGTATTTGTTTATACAGTTCTTCTGCCGTTCCATCCTCCGGCAGTTGCTCTGTCAGCTTGCCCTGAATGCCCGCGTCGATTATTTTGCTCTTCAACGCTTCCCAATTGGCAGCGTACCGGCTTTGCAATGTGTCAATTTTATCAAGAATCTCAAAAATAGCTCCGATACGTTCGACTATTCGTGTTTGTTCCGAAAGCGGTGGAAGCGGAATACGAAATTTTTCAAAACTACCTACCGCCAGATTTGGTTGTGCCGAACCCGCATTATATTTTTCTATTTCATCTTTAAATAGTTGCGAATCCAGATAAAACATCAGATAATCATTGATGACTTCGTTTTGTATATAGTTTCTCGCAATAATAAGTGATGATGCTATAGCACCCTTATCGAACGGATACCTTCCATGCTTGCCAAGTGAACCTCGAATACATACAACTACATCTCCCCTTATGAGTTTTCCACTTCCAAGTTTTTCATATTGCTCCTCACTAAGGCATAAAAGGTTTTCATCTGATACGACTGATTTTCCGTCTAAATTAAGTGCACTAATAAACGGAATTCCATCGTGAGAAAGCGTTGACTTTGCAGGATAATTTTTTCCTCTATCCCCGTTTATTATTACCCATGCATCACTTATGTGTGCCCATTTCCAGTTCCGTGGAAGCTAAATGGTTGCTCTGATTTAGAAATAACAGGCAAAGATTTTTTCTTTTTTATCTTTCCCTCTTTTACAAGCCTTGACTTCTCTTCCTGCATCTTGGCATACAAATCAACTGCATCACCATCTTCCGCAAGCTGCTCAGTCAATTTTCCCCTTATTGCAAGGTCAAGAACTATATTTCTAATTGCCCGTGTATCAATCAAAACTCAACCCCTCCCAGCAGTTCTTTCAACTGAGCAACGGCAGCGCTAATACCGTCTGCCTCTTCCTGCATCTCGTCAAGAATCTCTCCGACAGAACGGTCGTCTTCTTCGGTTAAGTCAATCCACTTGAAATTCAGATCCTCCCGCGCTTTAACATCTTCTTCGGAGAATCTGCGCCATCTGCCGTTCGGTTTCGTGTCTGCGTTATACGTTTCTTTGCGATCCTGCATGTGACCGGAGCAGTAACAATCGACAAATTCCTGCAGATTCTCTCTGGTCATTGGCTTTGTCACCAACGTATTCTTAATGCCTGTTCGGTAGTCATAGACCCAGATATCCTTTGTCGGCTCTCCCTTGTCGAAGAAGAGCACATTTGTCTTAACGCCATTCGCATAAAAGATTCCTGTAGGAAGGCGCAGGATTGTATGAAGGTTATAATCCTTCATCAGCTTCTCCCTGACCTTCGCCGTGGCTCCTGCATCTGTCACCACGCTGTCTGGCAGAACCACACCGACTCTTCCTCCGGTCTTTACGATTGACATGATGTGCTACAGAAAATTAACCTGATTATCCGTAGTCTTGACGAATTCCGGCCTGTTTGCAGATACTTCCACGCTCCCTTGAGAACGTGTGCCGAAGGGAGGATTCGTCATAACTACATTATCCAGATCATCCGTGGTCTCAATCAGCGAATCCTTATACGCAATCGGACTTCTATTAACACCGATATCGTGCAGATATAGATTCATCGACGCCAGCGTTACTACAAGAGAAGTGTTGTCCGCTCCATGCAAAGCATTGTTTTTCAGGAATTTCTGTTTCTCTATATCCTTGTTCTGCGTACGCATGTGTTCATAAGTTGCCAACAAAAATCCGCCAGTTCCACAGCACGGATCGGTTGCCTTACAACATTTGATACAATTACACGATTATTCCCTTAAATTCTTGAACGATGCACCCTGGGGTGCAAAGTGAAGTGCACCCCAGAAG
>ONAN01000024.1 GCA_900315805.1 uncultured Selenomonadales bacterium | reverse complement strand
ACAGCCAAGACATCCCTAGCATTCAGAAGCCCAAACCAGGTTGTAACAGAGTATTTCTCAAATTCAAGAGTGTAACACATGTCTTGACAACCAAGAGACATTTTCACGGCTGACCCTGTTATCCGCTTGCATAAAACCGGGCGATGGCATATAATGAGAAATGGCGATTGCGCGGAAGTGGTTCCGCGCGCCAAAGTATTTATTTTTTAGGAGGCCCGTGAGATGACAGGCAAAGTAAAATGGTTTAATGCTGAAAAAGGTTATGGTTTTATCGAACGCGAAGACGGCGGGGATGTCTTCGTTCACTACTCCGCAATCCAGGTTGACGGCTACAAGACCCTGGAAGACGGCCAGGCAGTGGAATTCGACGTTGTGCAGGGCAACCGTGGTGAACAGGCTGCGAACGTTAAACCGATTAAATAATATAGAAATTAACTTGCTTTACAGCTTTAATTAATATATTACGAATCACGCTTAAACCAAAAGAGGCTGCGGCAAAGGGAAGTGTACACTTCCTCTTGCGCAGCCTCTTTTCTTTGTCTTGTTACAGGTCAGGTTCCCCCGGACCCGGTCCGGACGATGTCAGGCCTCGGGCCCGGCAGCGGCCACTTCCGCAGGTACGTTGCCTTTGAATTTGGCGAAGTTCTGGTTGAACAGGGCGGCCAGTTGGCGGGCGCTGCGGTCATAGGCATCTTTGTCCTCCCAGGTGTTGCGCGGGTTCAGGACGCGGTCCGGCACGCCGGGGCAGGTGTTCGGGATGGACAAGCGGAAGACGGGCAGCGTCGTCCAGCCGCCTTCGCCCAGTTTGTCGTCCAGCGCGGCGTGGATCATGGCGCGGGTGCAGTTGAGGTTCATGCGCCGGCCCGTGCCGTAGGGGCCGCCGCTCCAGCCCGTGTTGACCAGGTACACATTGACTTTGTGGCGGGCGATGTGTTCGCCCAACAGGCGGGCGTAGACCAGGGGCTTCAGCGGCAGGAAGGGCGCGCCGAAAGCCGTGGAGAACGTGGCCTGCGGTTCCGTGATACCCCGTTCCGTGCCGGCCACCTTGCTCGTATAGCCCGTCAGGTAGTGGTACATGGCCTGCTCCGTCGTCAGCTTGGAAATGGGCGGCAGCACGCCGAAAGCATCCGCCGTCAGCAGGATGATCGTGGACGGGTGCCCCGCCATGCTGGGAATGCGGGCGTTGGGAATATAATCCAGGGGATAGGCCGCGCGGGTGTTTTCCGTCAGGGTGTCGTCGGAATAATAAGGATACCCGGTCTTGGGGTCCACGACGACGTTTTCCATGACGGCGCCGAAGCGGATGGCGTGGTAGATTTCCGGCTGGCTCGCCTCGGTCAGGCCGATGCACTTGGCATAGCAGCCGCCTTCGATGTTGAAGACGCCGTTTTCGCCCCAGCCGTGTTCGTCATCGCCCACGAGGGCCCGCTTCGGGTCGGCCGAAAGGGTGGTCTTGCCCGTGCCGGAAAGGCCGAAGAAAAGGGCCACGTCGCCGCGGGAACCGACGTTGCAGGAGCAGTGCATGCTCAGAACGCCCTGCTGCGGCAGCAGATAATTCAAAACGGAAAAGATGGATTTCTTCAGTTCGCCGGCGTACATGCCGCCGCCGATGAGGATGACCTTCTTGTCGAAATTGAGCAGGATGAAGGTGCCCGAATGGGTGTGGTCCGTCGCCGTGTCCGCCTGGACGCCGGGCAGGGAGATGACCGTGAAATCTTCCGCCACCGTGGACGGCTCGTCCGTCTTGAGGAAGAGCTGGCTGACGAAGAGGGTCTGCCAGGCCTTTTCGCAGATGAACTTCACGCGGATCTGGTATTGCGGGTCCGCACCGGCCTTGACGTTCTTCACATACACCTTGTGCGTTTTGATATAGGCCTCGCATTTGGCATAGACCCGGTCAAAGGTCTCTTCGGTGCAGGGCTGGTTGTTGTCCCAGTCCACGATGTCGTGGGTCAGCCTGGTGTCGACCAGGAACTTGTCCAGGGGAGAGCGCCCCGTGTGTTCGCCCGTCGTCACCCGCAGCGCGCCCGTGCTGGAGAACGTGCCCTCGCCATTGCGGATTGCTTCTTCCACCAATTCGCGGACGCTGAGGTCCCGGACGACCTCTTTCGCTTCCGCCAGCAATTGTGTACTGTCCATCGTGATCTTTCCTTTCCCTTTATTATTTATAGTTTAGAGTGCTACCTTTTATTGTACCGCAAAACGGACCATTTGTTCTACCCATATATGATGTATTTCTAATGTATCCCAGCAAATCAGTTTGCCGATTGTTCACGCACACAGGGATTGATTTCTGTTACAATGGAGCTGACAGTACAGGAAAGGGGGACGACGGCATGGGACATGGTATGGCGGCAATGCTGGCCGGCGCGGCGCTTGCCCTTCAGCTGGCGGCGGGCTCCGTATCGTTTGCGGCGGCACCGGTGCAGGTACCGCTGGGGGCCCTTCCCCCGGCCGCGGCGTCCACGGCGCCGGCAAAAGGGACCGATGCCTACAACCTGGCCTACTATACGGACCTGGCGGTCCTGGCCTGCGCCGGCACCTATGCGCCGAAGACATCGGAAGCCTGGCAGTACCTGCGCCACTACGGCTGGACGATTGAACCGCAGCAGGCGGAACAGGACCGGCATATTGCCAACTACATGACGGCCCGGACGGCCCTGCCCGACGGGCACACGCTCTATGTCGTGGCCTTCCGCGGCAGTGCCGATAAAAAGGACTGGAAAGAGGACCTGACGGTGAAGCACGTGCCGTTCGAGAGGGCGCAGACCCGGAAGACGGCCGCCGCCGTACAGAAAGACGCCGCCCCTGCGCAGAATGCCGCCGCCAAACGTCCGGCTGCTGCCGGTACGCCGCAGGCAGCGGTCCCCATGGTCCACAAGGGCTTCAACGACTATACCGATGCGGCCCTGGCCGGCCTCGCCCAAACCGACCTGTTCGACCGCCTGCGTGCCGACCCCGGTTCGCACCTGCTCCTGACGGGGCACAGCCTGGGCGGGGCGGCGGCGACGCTCCTGGGCATGCGTCTCGTGACGGAAGGAGTGCCCCGGGACCAGGTGCACGTCATCACCTTCGGGGCGCCGGCCATCGGGAACGATGCCTTTGCCGAAACATACGGACCGCGCCTGAACCTGCTGCGCGTCGTGAACACGGCGGATCCCATCCCGGGCAGCCTGCAGGCCGTCTTCGGGGGATACCGGCAGTTCGGCGACGTGCTGACCTTCCAGATTCCCCGGCAGGTCAGCAACATGACCCACGGCATCAACCTGTACCTGGACGCGGCCTGGAAACATTACGCCGACGCGGCGCAGGAAGCGGTTGACGCAGGCCTCCTCCAGGATTTGCCGGAGCGGCGGGACGATACATCGTACCCGCTGGTGGGGCTGTATTTTGAGGAAAAGGGCGGCAAAAAAGCGCGGAACCTGGCGTTTTTACCGTACCTGCGCCGTTTCCTGACGAATGCCTACAAGGCCGATCTGCCCCATTACGTGATCCTGCCCGATACGGACCAGGAGCAGGTGACCCGAAGCGGCGCCGACTACGTGCTGACCGTTGCGATAGCCGGCGAGCCCAGCCGCTATGACGAGGGCTGGTACCTGACGCTGGACCAGGGCCTGCAGGATGTTAAGACCGGCCGCTGGCTGGCCCTGACCCGTTCCTCCCGGCGGACGAGCCCGGAGGCGGGCAACGTGGAGGCGGCTATGGCGGCCCTGCGGCAGCAGCGCGATGTCCTGCAGGAGCAGCTGCCCTGGTATCCCTGATTGACAGGGGGCGGGGAACATGGTTAGAATGAGATGAAACAATGCGTGATCTGCGGCGGGCCGGATGTCCGCCTTTAAAACCCGAGACAGGAGGAAACATTATGGAAAACAGGAATAACAAATTCTATTTCTGCCGCACCTGCGGCACCATTGTGGGGCTTGTTTCCGGTTCGCCGGAACACCTGGCCTGCTGCGGCAAGCCGATGGAACCGCTGCGTGCGAACAGCGTGGACGCATCGCAGGAAAAACACGTTCCCGTCGTCAATGTCGTGGAATCCATCGTGACCGTGAAAGTGGGCAGCGAAGAGCATCCCATGACGGCGGCACACCATATCGACTGGATCTACCTGCTGACCCAGAAAGGCGGCCAGCGCCGCGCGCTGACGATCGACGACAAGCCGGAAGCGGCGTTTGCCCTGACCGATGGCGACAAACCAATCGCCGTCTTCGCCCACTGCAACCTCCATGGCCTGTGGGTGACGGAACTGTAAGCAGAACCCTGTAAACGCATCGGAAAGACAGACAGGCCCTGCAGCCATTTCTACGGGTGTTCATCCACCCGGGAAAGTGCCGCAGGGCCTGTTTTTGATTTTATACGATTTTCGTCGTCCAGTCTTCGATGTTCCAGACTTCGTCCACCCAGTCCTCGTAAAATTCGGGTTCGTGGGAGACGAGCAGGACGGCGCCCTTGAATTCCTTGAGGGCCTTTTTCAGTTCCGCCTTGGCGTCCACGTCGAGGTGGTTCGTCGGTTCGTCCAGGACGAGCCAGTTGGCGGGGGAGAGCATGATTTTGCAGAGGCGCACCTTGGCCGCTTCGCCGCCGCTCAGGACGAAGACCTTCGTTTCGATGTGTTCCGTCGTAAGGCCCACGCCGGCGAGGGCGCCGCGCACCTGGGCGTTGGTCATGCCGGGGTAACGGTCCCAGACATCTTCCAGGGCGGTCTTGTCGTTCCGTTCCCGCTCTTCCTGCTCAAAATAGCCCGGTTCCAGGTAGTCGCCCAGGACGACTTTGCCGCTGTAGGCGGGGAGCAGGCCCAGGATGGTTTTCAGGAGCGTCGTTTTGCCGAGGCCGTTCACGCCTTTGACGGCCACTTTCCGGTTCCGCTCCAGCTTGAAGGAGACGGGCCGCGTCAGGGGACTGTCGTAGCCCAGGACCAGGTCTTCCGCCTCCGCCAGGTAGCGGCCGGGCGTGCGGGCCGGCTCGAAATGGAAGTGGGGCTTCGGCTTTTCCGTCGGTTTTTCGATAATTTCCATTTTGTCGAGCTTGCGCTGGCGGCTGCGGGCCATGCCCGTCGTGGCCACGCGGGCCTTGTTGCGGGCGATGAAGTCCTCCAATTTCGCCACTTCCTGCTGCTGCCGCTCGTAAGCGGCCTCGAGCTGGGCCTTGCGGATTTCGTACAGGTGGCGGAACTGGTCGTAATTGCCGGTGTAGCGCGTCAGCTTGCACTCTTCCAGGTGGTAGATGACGTTGACCACGTCGTTCAGGAAGGGGACATCGTGGGAAATGAGCACGAAAGCCTTTTCGTAATCCTGCAAAAAGCGCGTGAGCCAGCGGATGTGCTCCACGTCCAGGTAGTTCGTCGGTTCGTCCAGGAGCAGGATATCCGGGTCCTGCAGGAGCAGTTTCACGAGGAGCACCTTGTTGCGCTGGCCGCCGGACAGGTCCGCCACGTCGCGGTCGAGGCCGATTTCACCCAGTCCCAGGCCGTTGGCGAATTCCTCGATGCGGCTGTCCAGGGAATAGTAGCCGCTGTGCTCCAGGCGGTTCTGGATTTCGCCGACCTGCTGGAGCATCTTGTCCATCGCGTCCCCGTCGGCCGTGGCCATGGCATCGTAGAGGCGGAGCATTTCCTGTTCCGCCGCGATATCGTCCTGGAACGCCGTCCGCAGCACGTCGCGGATGGTCTGCCCCGCCTGCAGGGTGCTCATCTGGTCCAGGTAGCCGACGCGGATCTTGCCGGGCCACGTGATCTGGCCGTCGTCCGGCACCAGACGGTCCGTAATGAGATTGAAAAAGGTCGATTTGCCTTCGCCGTTGGCCCCGACGAGCCCGATGTGCTCGCCCTTTTCGAGCTTGAAAGATACATCTTCCAGAATCTGGCGGCCGCCGAAGGAACAGCTGACATGGTTGACGGTTAAGTAGCTCATGGTTACCTCGTTTCTGTCGTGTTGGTAAGTTGTAGAGTATTGTATCGCAAGATGTATTGTTTTGTACAGGGCAAATTTTATGGTACAATGGAAAAAACGAAACCCGGTGGAACTGCCGGGATTGAAGGAGGAACCTGCCCATGATCTGCGGAACGAAAGCGGATATCGAAAAACTCATTCCCTACGTGTCGGACGAACTGGCTGCGGCCCTGCGCTATATTGCGAAAACGGATTTCAGCAAGCTGGCCGACGGGGAATATCCCATTGACGGGGACAAGGTCTTTGCCCGCCTGAGCCACTACACGACGGAACCGAAGGAAGCCAAAAAGCCCGAATCGCACAACCAGTACATCGACGTGCAGTATCTGGCCGAAGGCACGGAAAAGATCTATTACACGGCGAAGGACGCGGACAAAAAGGTCATCGAGGACTATGCCGCCGACAAGGACCTGCTTTTCTACGCCGATGCAGGGGAAAAGGATGCCGTGACGCTCGGCAGCGGCGTCTTTGCCGTATTCTTCCCCTGGGAGCTGCACCGTCCCGGCTGCCATGCCGTACACGGCGGCTGCGCGGTCCAGAAGATCGTCGTCAAGGTGCTTGCAAAATAAGGGATTTCATGGTATGCTTTAATCCCAACCAGGAAAGGATTTTCAGCCAGGGTGGGTTGGCTTTTCGAGGCGTGCCGGCGGGTCGGCAACTTTTTTAAAAAAGTTTTAAAAAACTGTTGACACTCCCCGGGGGTTGTGGTATTATAACACACGTAGTCGCCAAGACTAAGCTAATTCCACCATAGCTCAATGGTAGAGCATTCGGCTGTTAACCGAAGGGTTGTAGGTTCGAGCCCTACTGGTGGAGCCAATGTGGCCGGTTGGTCAAGTGGTTAAGACACCGCCCTTTCACGGCGGTATCGGCGGTTCAAATCCGCCACCGGTCACCACTTTTTTTTAGCTTGCTTCGGCAGCTGCTTTTTTTTTGCTTTTTTCGCCCGGTTTCCGGCGGGCGGCACACAATCCACAGGAAAAAGGGAACGCGGGGAGACCCGCGTTTTTTTATGCCCTTTTCGCGGCGCCCGGAATGCGTTATAATAATAAGAACCGCTTTTGCAGGTTTATGACAGTAGGAATATACAGGAGGTTTTCCCATCATGACGTTTTGGAAAAAAGCATCCCTTTTCGTGACGACGGCCCTGCTGGCCCTGTGCCTGGCCGTTCCCGCCTTCGCGGCCGGCCTGACGGTCAAGACAAGCAGTCTCAGCGAGGACGTGGTCAATGTGGCCGTGCCGTATATCGCGGGCAGCCGCGGCGGCAGCGAGGTGGACGACAAAGTCAACGGCGCCGTCTTCGATGTCATCGACGACCAGCTGGAAGCGCTGCTTCCGGCGGCGGACCGTTCCGCCTTTAAGGCGTCCCATGACAAGGGCACGACGACATCGTCCCGCCTGGCTTACCATAAGGACCTGGTGAAGTTCACGAGCGACAGCGTCCGCAAGGCGAACAGCGAAGTGAAGACGGCCGCGTCCTGGTATGTGCGCAGCGAATACGAAATCAAATCGGCTTCGCCCCGCTTCCTGTCCCTGATCCAGAAGACGACGACCTATCTGGGCGGCGCCCACGACAACGTGGTCTGGACGACGGAAAATTACGACCTGGCGACGGGCAAACCGGTCACGCTGGATGAACTCTTCGATCCGGCGGCGGATTACAAGACCCGCCTGACGACCCTGATCGGCTGGCAGCAGGCCGGTGTGGCGCGCCTGAAACAGCATATGACGGGCCGCACGGGTGCCGCGGTGAAACCGGTCCAGGTGACGGGGAACGAATCTTTCTTCGTCGACAAGGAACGGAACCTGGGCCTTGTCTTCAACCCCGGGGAAATCGCTCCCATGTCCGAGGGCGTCATCCTGTACGATTTGTCCCTCAATGATTTCGCGGACCTGATTAAATTGTAAGCTACATCTTATTGATAAAAATAACCGGATGATTCAGTGGTTACAGGCAGCGGATTTCCATCGGAAGTCCGCTGTTTTGGCACCCGGGGCCGGTACGGAAAGAGGTTGTATCAACATGAAGATCATCGACCAGCTGCACAGCGGTAACAGAGGCCTTTCGTGCGAACTGTTCCCGCCCAAGGAAGGCGGCCAGCTCTCCAACGCGTTGGACATCGTCCGGGAAATCTCGACCCAGGGCGTCGATTTCGTCAGCGTCACGTACGGCGCGGCGGGGACGGCCGTGGGCAAGTCCGTGGCCATCGTGTCCGAAGTGGAAAAGTGCGGCATGACGGGCATGGCCCATCTGACCTGCGTCAATGCCACGACGCCGCGCATCGAGGAAACCCTGGGCACGCTGCGTGCCGCCGGGGTGGAGAACATCCTGGCCCTGCGGGGCGACCTGCCGGCCGGCATGACCCTGGAACACGAGGAATACCGCCATGCCAGCGACCTGGTGAAGAAGATCAAGGACTACGGCGGCTTCTGCGTCGGCGGCGCCTGCTATCCCGAAGGGCATCCCGAATCGGCGGGCCTCGACGACGACATTGAAAAATTGAAATACAAGGTGGACAACGGCGTCGACTTCCTCGTGACGCAGATGTTCTTCGACAACACAATCATGTACAACTACATGTACCGCCTGCTGGCGCACGGCATCAACGTGCCCGTCATTCCGGGCATCATGCCGGTCACGAACGCCAAGCAGATCACGCGTATCTGCAAGCTGAGCGGCACCAAGCTGCCCCTGCATTTCCGCGCCATCGTGGAAAAATTCGCCGACGACCCCGAAGCCATGAAGCAGGCAGGCATCTGCTACGCGACGGCCCAGGCCCTGGACCTGCTGGCCAACGGCTTTAAGGACGTCCATATCTATACCATGAACAAACCCGACGTCATCGGCGGGATGATGAAGAACCTGTCCCATATCGTGCGGCACGGTTGAAACGGAAAGATGGATTGACTATGGATCAGCAAATTCCTTTTGAGGCCGGCGAGGCCCTCCGCTATTTCCGTGCCGCCCCGGATGATTCCCGGGCGGCGGAACTTGTGGACCGGGCGTACGCCGCGCTGCGTCCGGAACTGCAGCCCCGCTATACGGCCCGGCGCCTTGCCTGCCGTACGGAAGGAACGGACCGCGTCGTCCTGGACGGCGGCACCGTGTTCCACAGCAAGGCCCTGGCGCGCTATGTCGGCGCGAGCCGGGAACTGTTCCTCTTCGGCGCCACCCTGGGCAGCCGGGTCGACAGCGCCTTACGGCGCATGGCCGTCCGCAGCGTGTCCGAAGCGGCGGCGGGGCAGGCCGTGGCCGCCGCGCTGATTGAAACGTACTGCAACGCCTGCTGCCGGGAACTGGCGCGGCAGCTGCCGCCGGGCCGGAAGCTCAAAGGACGCTTTTCGCCCGGCTACGGCGACTGGGACCTGGCGGAGCAGCGGCTCCTGTTCCGCGCGCTGGACTGCGACCGCACCATCGGCCTGACCCTGACGGACAGCTGCATGATGGCGCCCGTCAAGTCCGTGACGGCCGTCGTGGCCATCGCCGACGCGGCGGACCCCCTGGTGGATCCGGAAGAGGCGGAACGCCTCGTGGCAGCCGAAGCGGCGCAGCACAGCAAATGCCGGGACTGCGGCAAGACAGATTGTGAATTCAGGAGAGTTTGAACAGCATGACCATCCGCAACTTATTAGGAAAAGAACTGTTATATTTCGACGGCGCCATGGGCACGCAGCTGCAGGCGGCCGGCCTGCAGCCGGGCGAAAACACGGACCTGTGGAACCTGTCCCACCCGGAGGTGGTGACGGGCGTCCATAAAGCCTACATCGCCGCCGGTGCCAATATCCTCAAAACGAACACCTTCGGTGCCAACGCCCTGAAACTGGCCGGTACGGGCCATACGGTGGACGAAGTCGTGGCAGCGGCCTTCGCCAATGCCCACCGTGCCTGGGACGAGAGCGGCGCGCCGTCGGACCGGCGCTTCACGGCCCTGGACCTGGGGCCGACGGGCAAACTGATCGAACCTTTCGGCGACCTGCCTTTCGAAAAGGCCGTTGATTTATATGCGGAAATGGTGCGGGCCGGCGTCCGGGCCGGTGCGGACCTGATCCTCATCGAGACCCAGAGCGATACGTACGAGGCGAAGGCAGCCATGGTGGCTGCCCGGGAGAACAGCGACCTGCCGTTCTTCGTCACCTTCACCTTTGATAAAGACGGCAAGCTCCTGAACGGGGCCGATGTGGAAACGGCCATGATCCTGGCCGATGCCCTGGGTGCCGCGGCCGTGGGCTTCAACTGCGGCGTCGGGCCCGACGTCATTCAGGAACTGGTCCTGCGCGCCCGGGCGGTCACGGATCTGCCCCTCATCGCTAACCCGAATGCGGGGCTGCCGGAAACGAAAGACGGTGTCACGACCTGGGGCGTCACGGCGGACGGCTTTGCGGCCGACATGGCCGTCATCTGCCGGCGCGGCGCCTCCATCCTGGGCGGCTGCTGCGGCACGGGGCCGGACTACATCCGCGCCGTCGTGGCAGCGACGCACAGCCTGCCTGTGCCGGCTGCCGGCACGTACCGGACGGCTGTGACGGGCTACGGCAGGCCGGTCTTCTTCGGAGAGGCGCCGGTCCTCATCGGCGAGCGCATCAACCCGACGGGCAAGGCGCTGCTGAAGGAGGCCCTGCGGCAGCAGGACATGGATTATGTATGCCGCCTCGGCCTGGAGCAGCTGGACAAGGGCGCGGCCGTACTGGACGTGAACGTCGGCCTGCCGGGCCTCGACGAAGCGGACACCATGGCCCGGGCCCTGCGCGCCCTGCAGGGCATCACGCCGGTGCCCCTGGAACTGGATACGGCGGACCTGGCCGCCATGGAGCGGGGCCTGCGGCTCTACAACGGGCGGCCGCTCCTCAATTCCGTGAACGGCAAGGAAGAATCCCTGGCGGCAGTCCTGCCGCTGGCCAAACGGTACGGCGCCGTCGTCGTGGGGCTGTGCCTCGATGAAGGCGGCATTCCGGACACGGCGGAAGGGCGCCTGGCCATTGCGGAGAAGATCCTGGCCCGCGCCAAAGCTGCCGGACTGCGGGAACAGGACATCCTCATCGATCCGTTGGCCATGACCGTGAGCACGTCGGGCCGCAACCCCGGCATCGATCTGGCTGTCATCCGCGCCCTGCGGCAGCGGGGCATCCATACGGTCATGGGTGTTTCGAACGTGTCCTTCGGCCTGCCCAACCGGGACGCCATCAACAGCACCTTCCTGGCCCTTGCCCTGGAGGCGGGCCTGGCGGCGGCCATCCTGAATCCCCAGAGCGAACGCATGCGGGAAACGGCGGCGGCCTACCTGGCCCTGACGGGGCAGGACGAAGGCTGCCGGAACTATGTGGCGGCTTATGCCGGCGCGCCGAAGGCGGCGGCCCGGACGACCGTGTCCGACTACAGCCTGGAGGAGGCCGTCGTCAAAGGCCTGACCGACCACAGCCGCACGGCGGTGCGGAAGCTCCTTGATGAAAAGGCGGCTCCGCTGGACATCATCAACGGGTCCATCATTCCGGCGCTGAACACGGTCGGCGACGGGTTCGGGAAAAAGACCCTGTTCCTGCCGCAGCTGCTCATGAGCGCCGACGCGGCGAAAGCGGCCTTCGATGTGCTGAAGGAGGCCCTGCAGGCTGCCGGGACGGCCGGCAAAACGCCGGGAAAACCCATCGTCCTGGCCACGGTCAAGGGCGATATCCACGACATCGGCAAGAACATCGTCAAGGTGCTGTGGGAAAACTACGGCTACAACGTCATCGACCTGGGCCGCGACGTGGCGCCGGAAACCATTCTGGCCGCCGTGGAGGACCACGGGGCGGAACTGGTGGGCCTGACGGCCCTCATGACGACCACCGTGCCGGCCATGGAGGAGACCATCCGCCTGCTCCGGGCGCACAAGGTGCCGGCGCAGATCCTCGTCGGCGGTGCCGTGATGACGGCGGATTACGCGGCCCGCATCGGGGCCGACGGCTATGCCGGCGATGCCGTGGCAGCCGTCGATTTTGCCAATCGCGTGTTAACTGTCACCAAATGATAAGTGACAGAAACATATTCGTGCCACAATGATGAAAATTCAACAGGTGACTGCCTGAAACGAGCAGGCCGCTGCAGGGGAATGCCTCTGCGGCGGCCTTTTTTGTGTAATTTATATTACACAATGAAAGCGTATTTTGTATACATGATATAAAAAGTCACAAAAGTTCACAGAAATGAAAAATTCAATGTCCCTGATATATGGACAATGTCCATCAACGTTTTTTAAAAAGTCTTTCACATACATACAAATACAATTTTTGTATATTTAAAACGGACTGAATGACGAAAAATAGTTACACTATTAAAAATGGCGAGTGTAATTTTGACTTATATTTGTTAAAGAATGGACAATTGTCAAAAAAAGATTCGAATGTTATAATCACATTATCTTAAGCAAGTTTAAACGCACTGCAAAGTGTAAGGAGGGGTATTCATATGAAAAAATTTGTTTCTGCAATGCTGGCTATGGCTGTATCTGCTGCCCTGATCGCAGGCTGCGGCGGCGGTGACAAGAAGGCGGACAAGGGTTCCGGCGGCGGCAACACCGTCAAGGTCGGCGTCTTCCTGCCCCTGACCGGCGATAACGCCGCAGGCGGCGAACTGGAACTGCGCGGCATCAAGCTGGCTAACAAGCTCCATCCCGAAGTCAACGGCAAGAAGATTGAACTGGTCGTTGCAGATAACAAATCCGATAAAGCGGAGGCAGCCAACGTGGCGGCCCGCCTGATTGAAAAAGACAAGGTAAAGGTCATCGTCGGTACCTACGGTTCCTCCTTGGCCATGGCGGCCGGCAACATCGTACGTGACGCCAAGGTTCCTGCCATCGGCACGAGCTGCACGAACCCGCAGGTCACGAAAGGCAACGATTATTACTTCCGCGCCTGCTTCATCGACCCCTTCCAGGGCACCGTCATGGCGAACTACGCATATAAGAAGGGCGCCCGCAAGGCAGCCATCGTGCAGGAAGTTTCCAATGACTATTCCGTAGGCCTGTCCAAGTTCTTCAAGGAAGCCTTTGAAAAACTGGCCGGCGCCGGCAGCGTCGTCGAAACGGCCAACTACCAGACCGGCGACAAGGACTTCACGGCCCAGCTGACCAACCTGAAAGCCAAGAACCCGGACGTCGTCTTCGCACCGGGCAACTTCACCGAATCGGCCCTGCTGATCAAGCAGGCCCGCCAGTTAGGCATCAAGGCACCGTTCCTCGGCGGTGATACCTGGGAAACCCAGGAATTCATCAACGTCGGCGGCAAAGAAGTGGAAGGCATCTGCTTCTCCAGCGCCTTCGACCGCGAAAAGGCAGCCACTCCGGAAGCCAAGAAGTTCATGGAAGCCTATGTCAAGGAATACAACGGCCAGCAGCCTGGCGGCCTGACCGCTATGGCGTATGACGCCTACCTGATCGCCTACAACGCCTTGAAAGTGGCCGGCACGGAAGACAGTGTCAAGATCCGCGACGCCATCGCCAAGACGAAGGATCTGGAAACCACGACCGGCATGACTACGCTGAACAAGGACGGCGACCCGATCAAGAACGCCGTCATCAAGACGGTCAAAGACGGCAAGTTCACGTACCTCGATACGGTAACGCCGGATGACCTGAAAGCAAAATAACCGGCTGAAGCCGGCTCACGGGCGGTGCCCGGACGTTCCTCAGGGAACACACCGCAGAATCCCAGAATCTCTGCCTTCTCCTGCCGCCGCACGGTGGCAGGGGAGGCTCTGTAAAGCTGATTTTACTGCTTCCTTTCCACCGGGGGAAGGAAGCAATTATTTTATGTTTGAGGTGCTATCATAATGGAGATTTTTCAAGCTATTGCCAATATGACTGCCGCGGGCTTCGCGCAGCATCTGGTCAACGGTATCTCCTTAGGCAGCCTGTATGCCCTGATCGCCATCGGTTACACCATGGTGTACGGCATCCTGCTGATGATCAACTTCGCCCACGGCGATATCGTCATGATGGCGTGCTACTTTGCCTTCTTCGGCATTACGGCATTCCACATTCCCTGGTACCTGACCTTCGTCGGGACCATCATCGCGACGGCCCTTCTGGGCGTCATCATCGAACGGACGGCGTACCGCCCGCTCCGTGACGCGCCGAAGAACTCCGTCCTCATTTCCGCCATCGGTGCATCGTTCCTGCTGGAAAACCTGGCGAACTATCTGTTCAGCGGACGTCCCATGCATTTCCCGGACATCCCCTTCCTGTCCAGCATGATCCCCATCGGCGGCGTGCAGATCCAGGCCATCTGCTTCTTTATCCCCGTCGTCACCGTCATCTGCCTGGTCCTGCTGCTTCACATCGTCAACCATACGAAAACAGGCATGGCCATGCGGGCTGTTTCGAAAGACTATGAAATCGCCCGGGTCATGGGTATCAACATCGATAACGTCATTTCCATCACCTTCGCCCTCGGCTCGGCCCTGGCGGCGGTGGGCGCCATCATGTGGGGCATCCGCTATCCCGGCATCACGCCGTACCTGGGCGTCATGCCCGGCCTGAAATGCTTCATTGCGGCCGTCGTCGGCGGTATCGGCAACATCAAGGGCGCCGTCCTGGGCGGCTTCATCCTGGGCCTCGGCGAAATCCTGATCGTCGCGTTCTTCCCGGCTTTTTCGGGCTACCGCGACGCCTTTGCCTTCATCGTGCTGATCCTCATCCTGTTCTACAAACCGACGGGCCTCCTCGGTGAAACTACAACGGAGAAAGTGTGAGAAATATGAATAAGAATGGAAAACGAAATTTCTTGCTGACCGTTGTAGCACTTATCGTACTCTTCGGTCTGTCCTGCTTCGTGCAGGGCGAGGTGGATGCCTACATCCGCCGTATCGTCAACCTGTGCCTGATTTACGCCATCATCGGCCTGTCCATGAACATCACGAACGGCTTCGCCGGCCAGTTCTCCCTGGGGCAGGCAGGCTTCATGGCCATCGGCGCCTACATGGTCGGTATCTTCACGGTGCCGGTCAACCTGCGTGCCGACGTGTTCTACGCCGTGCCGATGAATCCGCATCTGGTCAACATCTATATGCCCCTGTGGCTGGCGCTCATCATGGGCGGTATCCTGGCGGCCCTCGTAGCCGGCCTCATCGGTACGCCTGTCCTGCGCCTGCGCGGTGACTATCTGGCCATCGCCACCCTGGGCTTCTCGGAAATCATCCGTATCATCATCACGAACGCCAACACCATCACGAACGGTGCCCTGGGCATCAAGAACATCCCGTCCCTGAACGATGTACGGTACATCTTTTTGGCGACGGCCGTGTCCTACATCCTCATGACGCTGCTCCTGAGTTCTTCCTACGGGCGGGCCTTCAAGGCCATCCGTGAAGACGAGATCGCGGCGGAAGCCATGGGCATCAACCTGTTCCATCACAAGAACCTGGCCTTCATGGTCAGCGCCTTCTTCGCCGGCATCGGCGGCGGCCTCTACGGCGCGCTGCTGGGCACGGTCGACCCGAAGAACTTCCTCTTCACGCTGACCTACAACTTCCTGCTCATCATCGTCCTGGGCGGCATGGGTTCCGTCACGGGCAGCATGCTCGGCGCCGTCATCGTCACGGCGGGTCTGGAATACCTGCGTGTCTTCGACGAACCGCTGGAAATCATGGGCGTGGCCATTCCGTTGTTCCGGCCGGGCCTGCGTATGGTCGTGTTCTCCGTGCTGCTCATGGTCTGCGTCCTCTTCTGGCGCCACGGCATCATGGGTACCAACGAGTTCACGTGGGACAAGCTGATCAACTTCCTCAAACATCCGAAATTCGGACGCAAGAAGGAGGTGCAGCGTAAATGAGCCAGAACGTACTCCGCACCGAACACGTCACACAGCAATTCGGCGGCGTCATCGCCGTCAATGACCTCAACATCGAGGTCAACGAACACGAAATCATCGCCCTCATCGGCCCGAACGGCGCCGGCAAGACGACGGCCTTCAACGACATCACCGGCGTCTACAAACCGACCCAGGGCAAGGTCATCTACACGGGCAAGGACGGGAAGGAAATCGACATTACAGGCAAAAAACCCAGTGACATCGCCGTCCTGGGCGTCGCCCGCACGTTCCAGAACATCCGCCTGTTCAAGGACCTGAGCGTGTATGAGAACGTGCTCATCGCCACGCACCTGCATCTGAAGAGCAATTTCCTGTCGGCCATGTTCCGTCTGCCCTGGTACCGCAAGGAAGAGGCGCGCATGCACGAAACGGTGGAACGCCTCCTGAAAGAGGTCAACCTGTGGGACGTGCGCAATGAAAAGGCTTCGTCCCTGCCGTACGGCCGCCAGCGCTATCTGGAAATCATCCGCGCCCTGGCGACGGATCCGAAGCTGCTGCTCCTGGACGAACCGGCAGCAGGCATGAACCCGAAGGAAACGGCGGAATTGACGGATTTCATCCGCCGCATCCGCGACGAACACAATCTGACGATCCTCATGATCGAACATCATATGGATCTGGTCATGGAAATTTCCGACCGCATCTATGTCCTGGACTTCGGCAACACCATCGCCAAAGGCGATCCGGCGTCCATCCAGAACAACGAGCGCGTCATTACGGCTTATCTGGGGGAGGATGAAGATGCTTAAAGTACGAGACCTGGTTGTCGCCTACGGCGGCATTGAAGCCCTCAAAGGCATTTCCATCGACGTCCCTGACGGGCAGATCATCACCCTGATCGGCGCCAACGGCGCCGGCAAGAGCACCCTCCTGCGCACCATCATGGGCCTGGAAAAGGCCAAGAGCGGCACCATCACCTACAACGACGAAGAACTGAATTCCCTCAACTCCCAGCACATCGTGGAGCGGGGGATCACGCTGGTGCCTGAAGGCCGCCGCATTTTCCCGAACCTGACCGTCCTGGAAAACCTCAAGGTCGGCGCCTACCTGCGCAAAGACAAAGCCGGCATCGCCGAAGACATCAAGCGCATTTACGAACTCTTCCCCCGCCTGGAGGAACGCAACTGGCAGATGGCCGGCACCCTGTCCGGCGGCGAACAGCAGATGCTGGCCGTGGGCCGCGCCATGATGTGCCGTCCCAAGCTGATCATGATGGACGAACCGTCCCTGGGCCTGGCGCCCCTGGTCATCAAGGAAATCTTCCGCATCATCCAGCGCATCAACGAAGCGGGGACGACGGTGCTCCTGGTTGAACAGAACGCCAACATGGCCCTCAAAGTGGCCCACAAAGCCTACGTCCTGGAAACGGGCCGCATCCGCATGGAAGGCACGGGGCGCGAGCTGTTGGAAAACGAGGAAATCAAGGAAGCCTACCTGGGCAAAAAGAAAAAATAGAGTACCTCATTCATTTCGGGTTCCGGTACCTTGTGCCGGGACCCATTTTTTATTGCTCTTTGCCCCGTTTGCCGTTACAATAAAAGATGTAAAGAAGATGCACTGCCGCAAAAGGAGGAAGAGGAAATGCTGGATTGGGTGGCCCGGACCGTGCTGCAGGGAACCAGACGGCACAAGCGGGTCCTGCTGGTATGCCTGTACGCGCTGCTGATCCTGGCGCTGTACCGGGCTCCCGGCGTGTTCCGCCCCCGTTCCGTCGAAGAGGCGCGGGCCTTCGTGGCCTCCTTCGGGGCGCTGGCACCGGCCGTCTACGTGCTCCTCTACACGCTCCGGCCCCTCCTGCTTTTCCCGAGCCTGATCCTGAACCTGGCCGCGGGCATCCTGTTCCCGCCCCTCTTAGGCATCCCGTGCCTTTTGCTGGGCGGCCTGGGCAGTGCCACGGTGCTCTTCGTGCTGGCCCGTACGGGGGCCGGGCGCACCTTCCTCGACCGCTACGGCGGCAAATGGGGCGGCCGCATCCACCGCTACATATCGGCAGAAGACAAGGCCTTCACCCATATGCTCTGGCTGCGCACGGTACCGCTCTTTCCCTATGACGCAATCAGCCTGGCGGCCGGCTGCACGGCCCTGTCCTACGGCACGTTCGCCGCAGCGACCCTGTTGGGCATGCTGCCCGGCGCCATCGCCTTCAATATCGTCGGCAACGGTCTCGGCACGGATGCCGGCCTAGCCGCCTCGGCCCTGTCCCTGGCGGCGGCCTTCGGCATCCCGCTCGTATGTTGGTATCGGAAGAAAGGGAAAAATCCATGGAAAAGAATGTAGAAACGGAATTGAAGCTGCTCTTTGGCAAAAAGGAACTCAAAGCCCTGCTGGAACTGCCCCTGGTCGCGAAAAAGACCGCCAAGGGCAGCCATAAGTCGCTGAAACTCGTCAACGCCTATTACGATACGCGCGACCTGATCCTGCGCCAGGCCGGCATCGCCTACCGCATCCGCCAGACCGGCAAAGCCTTCGAGCAGACCGTCAAGATGTCGAAACGGGCTGCCGGCGGCCTCACGTCGCGGGGCGAATACACGGTGCCCGTCAAAGGCTGGCATCCGGCCCTCGACAAATTCAACGGCAGCGGCCTGCCCCTCGACCTGGAAGGCCTTTTGGGCGGCGCCCTGCTGGAAAAGCTCTTCTCCGTCCGCGTCCGCCGCGATGTGCGGCTCCTGCAGGTCACGAAGGAGACCGTTGTGGAGATGGCCATCGACGAAGGCCACATTCTGGCCGGTAAAAAGAAGGACACCATCAACGAAGTCGAACTGGAACTGAAGGAAGGCCGCATCGGCGACCTGCTCGCCTTCACGGCCCAGATCGCCCAGCATATCCCCTTCTTCACGGAATCGCGCAGCAAATACGTGCGGGGCCTCACCCTGCTGGGGAAGATGGACCCGGCCGCCCAGGCCTGGAAACCCTTCGGGCCGGACGGCAAAAACAGCTACGCCGGCGCCGTGAAAGGACAGATCTATCAATACGGCACGCGCATCCTGGAAGAACAGAACGCCTTCCGCGAGAGCCATATCGAGGAAGAGGCGGACCGCATCTTCCTGCCTTCGTTCCGCATGATCCTCCGCAACCTGTTCTGGGTCCGCACCATGTTCGACAGGGCCCACGGACTGGCCATGAACCTCCGCACCGTGACGGAACCCCTGGAGAAGCTGCACACCCTGAAGGAACTGCGCGCCGCGTGGCGCAAACTATACAAATCCGTCGGCTCCCTGGCCGGCAGCGATAAATTGACGGACCTGGTGGACAAGGACATCGCCCGGACGGCGGACAAGATCCGCGGGCAGGTCCGCGACGGCGCATACACGGCAGTCCTCTTCTCCGTGTACGCGGCCCTGGAGCAGGGCAGCTGGAATGCCGGCGAATACCTGCAGCTCGACCAGATGCTGCAGCTTTCGGCCGAACGGACCCTGGAAGAGCTCCACCAGCGCCTGGTGGAACAGTCCCGGAAGGAAGGTCCGGCCGCGGCGGACGGCAAAAAAGGCAAGGAAGGGAAGGGCAAGGCCCGCAAGGACGATGCGGCCCGCGCGGAGGAGAAACTCCTGGCCCGCTTCCTGGAACAGGCCGCGCCCCTCATGGGACACCTGGGGGAAATCGCCGACATGGTGAAGATCGAGGCCCTCACGAAGGACGGGCGCAAAAAACTGGCCCGCCTGGCCGGCTCCCTGGAGGGAAGCATGGCCCGGGCACGGCTGCTCCAGTACACGGCGGCGCAGCTCGGCTCGGTCAAGGACGCCGTCACGGCGCGCGAAGCCGGACTGCTCTGCGGCTGGCTCCTGGCCGCTTCCCAGGAAGACCGCCGCAAACAGGTCAAGTATTTCCGCAAATGGGCGGCCGAAGTCAGGCTGCCGGAGAAGGCCGGCAACATGCCGCCCCGTACGGTACCGGAAAAGGCCTGACGAAAATCGAAAAACAGACAAAAAAGGACTCCGGTTCCTCCGGCAGGGCTGCCCTGCCGGAGAGGACCGGAGTCTTTTGTTTTATGTATTGTCAGCGCTGCGGTTTCGGCATCCTGTCATCGGGCAGGGATTCCAGCAGGCTGATGGATTTGCCGCCCTTGAAGATGACGTACTGGATGGTCATGACCGCCGTCAGTTTTTCATCGGACTTCGTGGCGAGGATGCTCTGGTTCGGCACGTAGATGTCCAGGGGCCACTCGTTCTCCACTTTCACGGACTGGCCGGCGGCGATGCCCTGGGATTCAAAGCTGTTGCGGAAGCGGGTCACGCCCGTGGCGTCCTTGACTTCCACCATGCCGGCGACGCTCAGGATATCCTGCGTGCCTTTGTTGGTCAGCGTGAAGGTCCCTTCCAGGCTGGAGCCCGTCAGGGGCGACGGATCGTCAAGGACCTTGAAGGACGGTGCTTTGTCGCCGTCGGTTTCCACAATGACCGATTCGGCGATCTGTTCCCTGATTGGCGCGTTCAATTTGTCGAGGCGGGCTTTGATGGCTTTCTGGCGCGCCTTCATGTATTTTTCCAGGTTGCCGAAGGAGACGACTTTCCAGACGCCGTCCTTCTCCTGCATGCGCACGAGGACCGGCAGGTCTTCGTCGAGCTGGCGGTCGTGGAAGGTCAGTTCCGCCGTGGCGGCCTTGTCATTCTGTTCCACCTTGCCGAGGCTGCGGTACTGCAGGTTGAAGATGCCGAGGCGGTCCGCCATGGCGCGGGCCATGGCCGTGCCGCGGCCCGTATCGCCGACGGCGATGCGGATAGGCAGCGTGTTGCGGGGGTCCCCCGTAATGATCCAGTTGCGCGCCTGTTGTTCCAGAACGGGCACGACCAGCCCTTTGGACTGGCCCAGATAGCGCTTCAGGGCCGGATTGGCCGTCGCCACGGAGTCACTGTCCTGGGCGCCGAAGGTGAACTCGATGGTCTCGTCGAAGAGGCGGGAGAAAATCTGGTCCCCGTCCGCGTGCTGATCGACGTAGGCGATATCTTTGGCCCGGATGGCGTCAATCAGGCAGTGCAGCGTGTACTGCGGCGTCCGGGTCCAGTACCCGAAATAAAAAAGAGCGGCGGCTGCCGCGATGATGGCGATGCCGAGGGCGATGAACCGGGAAGCGTGGGACGTTTTCCGTTTTCCCTCTGCTTTATGTTCTGGAGCAGGCATTGCTGAAACCCCTTTCCTAAAATAAAAAAGTTCATGATTTTTTCACAAAAAACCATAACCTATTTTTACGCTATGAAAGGGAATTTGTCAAGAAATTTATGTTTGACTTTTTGACTTTTGATGCTATAATGAAACTGGACAGAAAAAAGGACACCCCCGCGGGGGTGTCCGAAAGTCCGTTCCTCAGCCCTGCAGTATGCAGCGGAAGAGCACCATGGAAGCCCAGGGCAGCACGGCGCAGACCGTGATGACGGCCAGCAGGATGGTCATGATGAGCAGCAGGATATGGTTCTGCCGCCGGATCTTTTCCATCTGATGATTGGAAACGGCATCGTTGATCATGTTGTAGCAGCGCTGCAGCACCTGCATCTTAAGCTCGATGTTCTCCTGCCAGACGCGGGCTTTGAGCAGATCCAGGTAGCGGGCGTAGACCTTGGCGTAGAACACGTCTTCCGTTACCAGAAGGGCGTTCGTGATATTGCTGGTCAGGCTGCTGACGTCGGCCATGGTTTCCAGCAGCTCGTCGCGGATGGTGCGGAACTGTTGGATCTTGGCGCTCTGCGTCGCATCGGGTGCACCGATGACGTCGTAGGTCTTGTCGATGGCGTGGTTCAGGAAGTTGTCGTAATAACGCAGCTCCAGATACTGGGCGTTGGCAAATTCCAAAAGGTCCGGAATATCCGTACTGCCCGTCGCGTCGTAGACCAGGGCGCTGTCCCAGGTCAGATACGCCACGTCGTCCGCATAGGAGAACCGGTTGGCAAGGACATCCTTGCGGGTGCCTTCGTTGACAGGTTCCCGGTCCTTCAGCAGGAAAGGCGCGATATCCCAGTCCTGCGGCACGGGGTCCTGGAAATAGTAGACCGTGAAATCCTCGTCGAACCCGGAAACATTGGGGTTCGCGCAGGCCGGCCGGATCGTTTCCAGCGTGGCATCGAGGAAGCTGCGGAATTCCTCGTCGGGCATTTCTTCCACGCCCATGACGAGGTCCATGTAGCCCTGCCGGGTGATGTCCTCGTCCGGCTGGACATTGAAGATGATGGAGATGACGCCGATATCGAAGATACGGGCATACACATCGACAAAGTAATCCTTGCCGCCGATCTTCAGTTCGTGGGAACCGAGTTCCACCAGAACCGGGGGATTCTGGAACTGGATCGAGCGGATGGAAATGCGGTTCAGGCGCAGACGGGACGCAATTTTATTACGGCTCATCCATAAAGCCTGGACGGAATCCAGATTGATTTCATCTGCCACATCGTACAGACGGTAGGTGTAAATACTGGTTTTCATAATAAAGTTCCCTCACAAATCACTGCATAAAAAATACTTCAATATAGATTGATTATACCATATATCCGCAAAGGAGTTGAGCATTATGAACGAAAATTATTCTGAAGAAGTCAAAAGCATCATGGAAGCCGCCCAGCAGCAGGCAATCATGAATTATAACCAGGAAGTCACGAGCGCCCACCTGTTGGTGGCACTGTGCAGCGAGGATTTCTTTAAGTTCCTGCTGCAGACTTTCAAGGTCAACCTGGACAGCTTCACGCAGGAAGCCCGCAAGCTGGTGGCGCGCATCCCGTCCGTCAAAGGACAGGACCGGCAGCTGCTGATGAGCACGGACTTCGCCCGCGTCTGCGCCGTCATGGCGCAGAAGGCCGGGCAGGGCAGCATCACCGTGGGTCATCTGGTCAGCGCCCTGGCCAGTGACGGCAGTACCGATGTGCAGGCCCTGTTCCGCCAGTACGGCATTGACAGCCGCAAGATCGGGCAGCTGTACGACCATTACCTGAACAGCTCCGCCAACGACGAGAGCAAGAAGGTGCTGGCCAAGTACGGCCAGGACCTGACCGAAAAGGCCCGTCAGGGCAAACTCGACCCGGTCATCGGCCGTGACGACGAAATCCGCCGTACCATTGAAATCCTGAGCCGCCGTAAAAAGAACAACCCTGTCCTCATCGGCGAACCGGGTGTCGGCAAGACGGCCATCGTCGAAGGGCTGGCCCGCCGCATCGTGGCCGGCGACGTGCCCGAAAGCCTGAAGAACAAGACCCTCTACGCCCTGGACCTGGCCTCCCTCGTGGCAGGCGCCAAGTACCGCGGCGAATTCGAGGAACGCCTGAAGAAGGTCCTGAAGGCGGTTTCCGACAGCGCGGGCCAGATCATCATGTTCATCGATGAGCTGCACACCGTGGTCGGTGCCGGTGCCGCCGAAGGCTCCATGGACGCCGGCAACATCCTGAAACCGATGCTGGCCCGCGGCGAACTGCGCTGCATCGGCGCCACGACCCTGAACGAGTACCACAAGTACATTGAAAAAGACAGCGCCCTGGAACGCCGTTTCCAGCCTGTCATGGTCAACGAACCTTCGGTCGAGGACACGATTTCCATCCTCCGCGGCCTGAAGGAAGCCTATGAAAACCATCACGGCGTGCGCATCAAGGACGCGGCCCTCGTGGCGGCTGCCGTCATGAGCAACCGCTACATCAACGACCGTTTCCTGCCCGACAAGGCCATCGACCTGGTCGATGAAGCGGCGGCCCGCCTGCGTACGGAAATCGATTCGTCCCCTGTGGAGATCGATGAGTGCAAGCGCCGTATCCTGCAGCTCGAAATCGAGGAGCAGGCCCTGAAGAAGGAAGACGACGCGGCCTCCGCCGACCGCCTGGCCAAACTGCAGGAACAGCTGGCCAAACTGCGCGAGGAGAATGACGCCCTCATGAAGCGCTGGAACGCCGAAAAGGCCTCCATCGTGAAAGTGCGGGAAGTCAAGAAGGAAATCGGCGCCGTCAAGCAGGAAATGGAAAAGGCGGAACGCGATTACGACCTGAACAAACTGGCCGAATTGAAGTACGGCCGCCTGCCGGAACTGCAGAAACAGCTGAAGGAGATGGAGGAAAAGAACAACTCCGACGACTCCCTGCTGAAGGAAGAAGTCGATGAAGAAGACATCGCCAAAGTGGTCAGCACCTGGACGGGTATTCCGGTACAGCGCCTGGGCACGGGCGAACGGGAGAAACTGATCCACCTGGAAGACACGCTGCACGAGCACGTCATCGGCCAGGACGAGGCCGTCAAGGCCGTCGCCGAAGCCGTCATCCGCGCGCGGGCAGGCATCAAGGACCCGAACCGTCCTATCGGTTCGTTCATCTTCCTCGGCCCGACGGGCGTCGGCAAGACCGAACTGGCCAAGACCCTGGCCGAAGTCCTCTTCGATGATGAAAAGAACATGATCCGCATCGACATGAGCGAATACATGGAGAAACATACCGTGTCCCGCCTGATCGGCGCGCCTCCCGGCTATGTCGGCTATGACGAAGGCGGCCAGCTGACCGAAGCGGTACGGCGCCATCCCTATTCCGTCATCCTCTTCGATGAAATCGAAAAGGCCCATCCCGATGTGTTCAACGCCCTGCTGCAGGTGCTGGACGACGGCCGCCTGACCGATGGCCAGGGCCGCAGCGTGGACTTCAAGAACACGCTGATCATCATGACCAGCAACATCGGGTCCCAGCAGATCATGGAAAGCAAAGGCAATCTGGACAAGGAAGAAGTGCGCCGCATGCTGCTGACGCGCTTCCGTCCGGAATTCCTGAACCGTGTGGACGACATCGTCGTCTTCAAGGCCCTGCAGCCTGAACAGGTCAAGGGCATCGTCGGCCTGATCCTGAAGGAACTGGCGGACCGTGTGAACAAGCAGCTGGAAATCAAGCTGTCCTGGACGGACGAAGCCGTGGCCTACCTGGCCAAGGCGGGCTTTGACCCTGCGTTCGGTGCCCGTCCGTTGAAACGGCTCATTGTCCACACTGTGGAAAATGTGCTGAGCAAGAAGATCGTCAGCGGCGAAATCGGTAACGGCGACGCAGCGGAAATCGTCCTCAAGAACGGGGACATCGACGTGGACGTCGTCAAGAAGGCCGAAGTCGTGGATTGACGGCCTGGCGCGAAGCGCCTGAAACAGGATGTATTCCCTTCGAGGGCGGTACGGTGACACCGTGCCGCCCTTTTTGCGTGTCCGCCGGACCGTGATATTGTACGTGCGGAAAGGATTTTGTAATGTGATAAAACATATGTTACAGAAATAAAAAGAAAAAAGAGAGGTTAGTTGTAAAATGAATTTGAACAGTTAATCAAAAAACAAAAATCCATAGTGAAGCTTCATGTTAAAATGGTTTTGCGAGAAATCATCAACAAAGG
>ONAN01000006.1 GCA_900315805.1 uncultured Selenomonadales bacterium | reverse complement strand
TCCGTTCCGTGATGGCCTTGCCCTTTTCTCCGTATGCCTTAGAAAACGCGGCCAATTGCCGTTGAAGCTCGTCCATAGGTTACTCCTTGTCAGGCTCCGGCCGTCCGCATCCTCTTCGCCGGATATCTGACTGGCAAGAGCAATGCCCGGATTTTGGATGATATCCATGCCGCCGGATATCGCACGCGCAAAAGCCGGCTCTTCACAAAGACAGCACTCCACGACATGCTCCGCAATCCCAGATATTGTGGCACATATATCTACAATATGGACCAGCGCAGGCATCGTCCTGGGGCGTTCAGCGCGAAGCGGGAGTACCTGCTGAGTGGTAAGATCCGCTGCGGCGTATGCGGCAAAGCTTTTGTCGGCCGGACGGACCGAAACTACAAGACGCATAAAGAGTATCACTACTACCAGTGCAGCTCAAAGCGGCTCCACGGCCATAAGGAAGTCTATGACAACATCCGGCTTCGGGCAGATGAAACGGAGAAAGCCGTCATCAATGCCGTCCTGGACAATCTGACCCCCTCTGACATTGATGACGTGCTCGACAACACGGCGGAAATGCTGAGCACGAACAATGTATCAAAAGAAGAATTAAAAGCGTTACAAACGAAAAGAGAAGGCATAGAGCGGCGCATCTCTAATCTGTACGCGACATTTGAGCACCAGGGCCTCGACGAATTTGATATCGCAATCGTCAAAAAATGGAAAGAAGAGCTCCGCCAGGTTGAGCAGCAGATAGCAGAGAAAGCGTCTGCTCCGCAAATCTCATATACACGTGACCAGGTCCGTACCTACTGGAACAGGCTGCTCGAGACAATAAAAAAGAGGGCCGACCTCACTTTAGTGAAGTCAGCCCTCAATATCTTAGTTACATCCATTACCGTAACGCCGGAAGACCTGGTCGTTGTGGTCTCTTTGGATGTAGCCGCTTTGCTGGTGCCGGGGACCGGAATCGAACCGGTACGGGTATCACTACCCGAGGGATTTTAAGTCCCTTGCGTCTGCCAGTTCCGCCACCTCGGCATATAAAAATGGAGGCGACACCCGGAATCGAACCGGGGATAAAGGTTTTGCAGACCTCTGCCTTACCTCTTGGCTATGTCGCCGCCTGAAAAAAGGACCGGCCCGAAAGTCGGACCTTTTGTTGTCATGGAGCGGAAAACGAGGCTCGAACTCGCGACCCCCACCTTGGCAAGGTGGTGCTCTACCACTGAGCTATTTCCGCAAAATGGTGCCTCAGAACAGAATCGAACTGTTGACACAAGGATTTTCAGTCCTTTGCTCTACCAACTGAGCTACCGAGGCATGCATGGCGACCCGGACGAGACTCGAACTCGTGACCTCCGCCGTGACAGGGCGGCATTCTAACCAACTGAACCACCGGGCCGTTATATCAGCATTAATAGTATACAGAAAATGATTTGCAAAGTCAAGCTTTTTCAATCTGCCCTGCAGCGAGCTTCCCAAGGTATCCCTCCAGCTTTTCCGCTAACAGGCCTTCGAGCTGCTGCAGGTTTTTGGCATCGAAATCGTGAATCGTGCCGGGGAAGCTTGCCTGCTTGATTTCCGCGAAGAACTCGTTGCGGACGCGGTTGTAGAGGAACACGAGCTCGTTGGCGTGGGCAAAGTCCACGTAATCCAGGAAGATCGTGGAGTTGTTGATGAACTCCAGCGGGTTCTCCGGCGTGATGAACAGCTCGAAATCCCCAATCTTTTGGGGCAGCGTCTTCCAGTATTCCCACTGCAGGATGCCCTTCTTTTCCAGCATGGGCGTGCAGTTCGGCCGGAAAGTCGGCGAAAGCTCCTCCAAAAGGCGCGGCAGCACTGCGGGGATGACTTTTTCGAACTCTTCCCGGTCCCTCGTGATGTAGCGCACGTCGCGGAACCGTTCGAGTCCCACATTCTTGACGGGCAGATAGTCGAAGGTCTCCTTGGTGTAGATCAGGTCCAGGCTGCGGTGTTCCGCTTCCATGACATAGGAGCAGAGGGTCAGCACATGCCCGTCGATTTTGCCGCCGTCCACATACCGGAAGCCCTTCAGCTCCCGCGGAAGGTTCTGTAAAAAGTCCCACTGGGGACGCCGTTCTACAATTGTCTTGAAATCTTCTTTGTCTGCCATGTCGGATCCTTTCTGCGCCCCTGCCCTCCGGCAGGAACGGATACGTTATGATTTTACCACGGGCCGGCGGACCTTGTAAAGGAAACCGGAGCGGACCCCGTGAAAAGAAAAGCTCCTCCCGCCGGGCGGGAGGAGCCGTTGCCCAACGTCCCGCCGATGTTGTACATGATGGACTCGTTCGGACGATAGAAGACGCCCATAGCCGCGGAATTGGCGATGCGGTAATGGCCGTAGCCCATGGGCATTGCCGGAAACCACTCTGCCCGTACCAAGGGCAGTACCCCAGGCGTTGAGGTTTGTTTCCTTGAATTTGGTTTTTGCGCACTCGCTTCCTTGGGACTTCTGAAACTGAAAAAGGGAAATAAAAAAGAACCGCAGGCATGGATACCTGCGGTTCTAGCGTTTCTGGCAGGGGCACAAGGAGTCGAACCCTGAACCAACGGTTTTGGAGACCGCTACTCTACCAATTGAGCTATACCCCTATGGAGCGGAAAACGAGGCTCGAACTCGCGACCCCCACCTTGGCAAGGTGGTGCTCTACCACTGAGCTATTTCCGCATTGGCGACCCGGACGAGACTCGAACTCGTGACCTCCGCCGTGACAGGGCGGCATTCTAACCAACTGAACCACCGGGCCGTTGCAGATACTTCGTAGAGATATCTGACAGTAAGGAATTATACCATATCATCTGGTTTTGGGCAAGCAGTTTTTTCACTGCCCGGCCCTGCGGCCTTATTTTTTCGGCAGCGGGTTGTTTTTGCCGGTGCTGCCGCGTTTGGTCAGTTCGACGCCTTGTTTGCAGAGCGGGCAGTCTTCCGGTTTGTAGGTCGGCACATTCAGGTGCAGCAGGGCTTCCGTGCGCACGCCGAAGTCGACTTTGCCGCCGCTGCGGTCTACGAGCAGGCCGACGCCTACCACATTGCCGCCGTGGGCGCGCACGACATCCATGACTTCGCGGACGCTGCCGCCGGTGGTCACAATATCTTCCACTACCAAGACACGGCAGCCTTCCGGAATCTGGAAGCCCCGTTTCAGGGTCATTTTGCCGTTTTCCCGTTCCGTGAAGATGGCGCGGGTGCCCAGTGCTTTGCCCGTTTCATGGGCCAGCAGGATGCCGCCCGTCGTCGGGCCGACAACGAGCTCGATGTTATCGTTGGCATAGCGTTCGGCGATTTCCTGGCACAGCTTTTCCGTATATTCCGGATGCTGCAGCACGTTGAATTTTTCCACGTACATGGGGCTGTGCAGGCCGCTCGTCAGCAGAAAATGGCCGTGCAGCACGGCTTTCGTCTCTTCCAGCAGATGCAATACGTCTTGTTCGCTTAACAAAGTAGGTTCCTCCTTATCAGTCGATATCCTTGATTTCCTGTACAATGGCTTCGGCCGCGGCACGGCGGTCGGCAGCCTTCATGATGGGACGGCCGACGACGATGTGTGTCGAACCGTTGGCGAAGGCCTGGGCCGGCGTGGTAACACGGCTCTGGTCATCCAGGGCCGATCCTTTGGGACGCACACCGGGGGTGACAATCAGGAAGTCGGGGCCGCAGGCCGCGCGGATTTCCGCTGCTTCGCGGGGCGATGCCACGACACCGTCCAATCCGGATTCCTTGGCCAGTTTGGCCAGGGCCAGTACCTGTTCGGCAATGGTGTTGTTGTAGTTCAGTTCGCTGAACTGTTCTTCGTCCATACTGGTCAGGATGGTGACGGCCAGCAGTTTCGGTTTGACGATGCCCAGTTCCTCGGCCTTGTCTTTGACGGCCTGGGCGGCCATGGTCATCATTTTGCGGCCGCCGACGGCATGGATGTTCATCATGTCCACGCCCTGCATCGTTTCCACGCGCAGTGCACTGGCCACGGTGTTGGGAATGTCCTGCAGCTTCAGGTCCAGGAAAATCTTCTTGCCATGGCTCTTCAGGAAACGGATGATGTCGTTTCCGGCCGCATAGTACAGTTCCATGCCGACCTTGTAATAGCCGACGGCGTCGCCGATCTGCTCTACCGCCTGTTTGGCCAGTTCCGCCGTCGGAAAGTCCAACGCCGCAATCAATCTCGGATCGCTCTGTGTCATTTCTGTCTCGTTCTCCTTCTGTAAATCCCTTATGCTTTGCTGCCGGGTCCTTCTGCCGCTTATGCTTTCGGCAGGGCCAGGCCGATCATGTCCTTCAGTTTCTTGATGTTGTGCCGGTCCATGTATTCCAAGATGCCCTGGCAGATGGTTTCGGCAATGGTCGGGTTGATGAAGTTCTCCGTACCGACGGCGATGGCGCTGGCGCCGGCCAGGAAGAACTCGATGGCGTCGTCGGCGCAGGTGATGCCGCCCATGCCGATGATGGGCACCTTGACGGCCTGGGCCGTTTCATAGACCATGCGCACCGCGACGGGGCGCACGGCCGGGCCGGACAGACCGCCGGTCACGTTGCCCAGGACAGGCCGCTGGCGGTTGATGTCGATCTTCATGCCCAGGAGCGTGTTTATGAGGGACAGGGCGTCCGTGCCGGCGTCTTCCGCCGCTTTCGCCATGTCCGTGATGCTCGTCACGTTCGGGGACAGCTTCGTGATGACCACCTTGTCCGTATGTTTCCGGACCTGCTTCACCACTTTGGCCAGGCTCTTGGCATCCGTGCCGAAGACCATGCCGCCGTCCTTGACGTTCGGGCAGGATACGTTGATCTCGATGGCGTCGACGCCGTCCACGTCAAGCTTCGCGGCCAGTTCCCCGTATTCCTCCGGCGAAGAGGCGGCGATATTCACGATGATGGGTACATCGTAGTGCCGCAGCTGCGGCAGGGTTTCGTTCAGGAACACGTCGCTGCCGGGGTTTTCCAGGCCGACGCAGTTCAGGATGCCCGACGGCGTCTCGACGATGCGCTGGCCTTTGTTGCCGGCACGCGGGGCCAGGGTCGTGCCCTTGACCGTAATGGCACCGACTTTTTCCAGGTCCAGGAAATCCGTGAATTCCAGGCCGAACCCGAAGGTTCCCGAAGCCGTCGTGACGGGGGTCTTCATCTTCAGGCCCGCAATGTCCGTTGCCAGGCGGTTATGATACAGCCATCTCACCATTCCGCCACCTCCTCTGCCCAAAAGACGGGGCCGTCCTTACATACCTTGATGCGTTTGCCCACGCCCTGGCAGGAGCAGGACAGGCAGGCGCCGAGGCCGCAGCCCATGTATTTTTCCAGGGACACCTGGCAGGGAATCTTCCGGGCCAGCACGTCGGCGGACACGGCCTTCATCATCGGGGCCGGGCCGCAGACGTATACGATGTCGTATTTTTTCGCTTTCAACATCTTCGGCAGCAGGGCCATGACCGTGCCTTTCGTGCCGAGGGTGCCGTCGTCCGTCGTGAGGCCGATCTTCCCGGCCTTGTGGGCGAACAGGTCCTTCCAGAACAGTTCCGTTTCCGTCCGGCCGCCCATGAGGACATCGGGCTTGATGCCGCGGGCGCAGAAATCGTCCGCCAGGTACGAGAGCGGAGCCAGGCCCGTGCCGCCGCCCACGAAGAGCGGCTTTTTGGCGGTGCGGTCGAACCCGTGGCCCAGCGGGCCCACGAGGCTCAGCACGTCGCCCGTGCAGGCTTCGGCCAGCACATGGGTCGCTTCGCCCAGGATGCGGTAAATGAGGGTGATGACACCGTTTTCGCGGTCGACGCCGGCCACGCCCAACGGACGCCGCAGGAGCGGTGCCGTGTGGCGCGCCGCCTGGACGTTCACGAACTGGCCAGGCAGGGCTTCGGCGGCGATTTCCGGCGCAATCAGGTCTATTTCCTTCGTAGTGGCATTGAGGATGCGCTGCCCTACGACTTTTGCATCAATCAAATGCTTCGTCAATGCGGTTGCCTCCCTTGTCAAAAGTCCTTATAGGACAGATCCTGCAGCGCGACGACGCTGACGATGCGGCGATGGCGCATGGCGGCCATGACGCGCGACAGGGCTTTCGCCGTGTCGAGGGACGTCAGGCAGGGAATGGCGTGTTCCACCGTGCTGCGGCGGATCAGGAACCCGTCGCGTTCCACATCGACGTTGCCGCCGTGGTCCGTCGTGTTGATGACCATGGCGATGCGGCCGTTCTTGATGTCGTCCAGAAGGTTCGGCGAACCTTCGCTGACTTTGACGGCCTTCTCCACTTCGATGCCGTGCCCGTTCAGGTAGTCCGCCGTGCCGCCCGTGGCCAGCAGTTCGTAGCCCAGGTCCTTGAACTGGGACGCGATATCCAGGATTTCCGGTTTGTCCCGGTCCGCCACGGTGATCAGGATGGCACCTTCGTGCGGCACGTTGATGCCGCTGGCGATGCAGGCCTTGTAGAGGGCGCGGGAGAACTGGTAATCGACGGCCATGACTTCGCCCGTGGACTTCATTTCCGGTCCCAGGGTGATGTCGACGTTGCTCATCTTGTTGAAGGAGAACACCGGCGCTTTGCAGGCCCAGTAATCAGGGAAGAACTGCAGGCCCGGCTTGTAGCCCTGCTCGCGGATGGAGACGCCCATGGCGCACTTGGTGGCCACGTCGACCATGGGGATGGTCGTGACTTTGCTCAGGAAAGGCACCGTGCGGGACGAACGCGGGTTGACTTCGATGACGTACACCTTGCCGTCGCGGACGATGTACTGCACGTTGATCATGCCCTTGACTTCCAGTTCCAGGGCCATCTTCACCGTATAGTCGATGATGGTGTCAATAACGTGTTCCGACAGGGTGCGCGGCGGATAGACGGCGATGGAGTCGCCCGAATGGACGCCGGCGCGTTCGATGTGTTCCATGATGCCCGGCATGAGGACTTCTTTGCCGTCGCAGATGGCGTCCACTTCGACTTCCGTGCCCATCAGGTAATGGTCGACGAGGACCGGGTGGTCGCTCGAGGCCTGCACGGCCGTCTCCATGTAGTGCCGCAGTTCGTCGTCGCTGTAGACGATTTCCATGGCGCGGCCGCCCAGCACGTAGGAGGGGCGCACCATGACGGGATAGCCCACGTCATGGGCCGCAGCCAGGGCTCCGTCCAGATCCGTGACACTGTGGCCGCGGGGACGGCTGATGTTGCATTTCGTCAGGACTTCGTCAAAGCGTTCGCGGTCTTCGGCGCGGTCGATGCTGTCGACGCTGGAGCCGAGGATGCGGACCCCCGCCTCGTGCAGCGGGCCTGCCAGGTTGATGGCCGTCTGCCCGCCGAACTGGACAATGACGCCTTCCGGCTGCTCTTTGTCCAGGACGTTCAGGACATCTTCCACGGTCAGGGGTTCGAAATACAGCTTATCCGACGTATCGAAGTCCGTCGATACGGTTTCGGGGTTGTTGTTGATGATGATGGTCTCGTAGCCGAGCTCTTTCAAGGCCCACACGGAATGGACCGTGCAGTAGTCGAACTCGACGCCCTGGCCGATGCGGATGGGGCCGGAGCCGAGGATGCAGACCTTTTTGCGGTCGCTCACGGCGACTTCGTCTTCCGCCGCGTAGGTGGAATAGTAGTAGGGCGTGGCCGCTTCGAATTCGGCGGCGCAGGTGTCGACCATCTTGTAGGTCGGGACGATGCCCCATTCCTTGCGCTGTTTGCGGATTTCCTGCCAGGTCTTGCCCACATAGCCGGCGATGACTTCGTCGGCAAAGCCCATCTTCTTGGCCTTGCGCAGCAGGTCTTTCGTCAGGGGTTCCTGCTGGAGCACCTTCTCCATCTCCACGATGTTCTGGATCTTTTTCAGGAACCACTGGTTGATCTTCGTGATGTCGTGAATTTCTTCAATGGTGCCGCCGCGGCGCATGTATTCGGCGATGGCGAAGAGGCGTTCGTCGTCCTGATGGCCGACGCGCTCCCGGATTTCCTCCGTCGGAAGGGGCGTCAGCTTTTTCAGCTGCAGGTGCTTGCAGCCGATTTCCAGGCAGCGGGCGGCCTTCAGCAGGCCGGCCTCGAAGTTGCGCTCGATGGCCATGACTTCGCCCGTGGCCTTCATCTGCGTGCCCAGGGTGCGGTCGGCGGTGACGAACTTGTCGAAAGGCCAGCGCGGGAACTTGACCACCAGGTAGTCCAGGGTCGGTTCGAAGCAGGCCGTGGTCTTCTTCGTCACGGCGTTCTGGATTTCATCCAGCGTGTAGCCTGCCGCAATCTTGGCGGCCACCTTGGCGATGGGATAGCCCGTCGCTTTAGAAGCCAGGGCGGACGAACGGCTGACACGGGGATTGACTTCGATGACATAGTAGTTGTCCGAATCGGGGTCCAGGCCCAGCTGGACGTTGCAGGCGCCGCGCACGCCCAATTCGCGCACAATATCGATGGACGCCTGGCGCAGCATCTGGACTTCCTTGTCGCTCAGCGTCTGGCACGGTGCCACGACGACGGAGTCGCCCGTGTGGATGCCGACGGGGTCGACGTTTTCCATATTGCAGACCGTGATGCAGTTGTCGTCCGCATCGCGGAGCACTTCGTATTCGATTTCCTTCCAGCCGGCGATGGAACGCTCGATCAGGGCCTGGCCGATGAGGCTGTACGTGAGGCCCTTGTTGACGATGTCGTCCAGTTCCTCGTCATTGTGGGCAATGCCGCCGCCCGTACCGCCCAGCGTGTAGGCCGGACGCACGATCAGGGGATAGCCTACCTGGTGGGCGAATTCCTTCGCCGCCAGGACCGTTTCGACGATGGTGCTTTCGGGAATGGGCTGGTGGATCTTCTGCATGGCTTCCTTGAAGAGCTCGCGGTCCTCCGCCCGTTTGATGGTTTCAATCTGGGTGCCCAGCAGTTTGACGTTGTAGTTCCGCAGGATGCCCTTCTCTTCCAGTTCCATGGCGAGGTTCAGGCCGACCTGGCCGCCCAGGGTGGCCAGCATGGCATCGGGATGTTCCTTGCGGATGACGCTTTCCAGGAATTCCACATTCAGCGGTTCCACGTAGACGCGGTCCGCAATGTGCGTGTCCGTCATGATGGTTGCCGGGTTGCTGTTGACCAGCACGACCTGGAGGCCTTCCTCCCGCAGGGAGCGGCAGGCCTGGGTGCCGGAATAGTCGAATTCCGCCGCCTGTCCGATGATGATGGGGCCGGAACCGATGACCAGGACTTTTTTGACATTCTCCAGTTTCGGCATTATCTCTTACCTCCCATCATGTTAATGAAGCGCTGGAACAGGTATTCGTGCCCGCCCGGCCCGGGGCATGCCTCCGGGTGGTACTGGACGGTGAACGTGGGGGAATTCTTGTAGATGAGGCCTTCGATGGTGTTGTCGTTCAGAGACACGTTGCTGATGATGACGTTGTCATCGAGGGACTTTTCGTCCACGGCGTACCCGTGGTTCTGGGACGAGATGCAGATCTTGTGCTCCACAATGTCCCGCACGGGGTGGTTGATGCCGCGGTGGCCGAACTTCATCTTATAGGTATCGTAGCCGCTCGCCAGGGCCATGAGCTGATGGCCGAGGCAGATGCCGAAAATGGGCCGCAGGCCGATGAGTTTCCGGATGGTTTCGATGACTTCGGGCAGGTCTTTCGGGTCGCCGGGGCCGTTGCTCAGGAAAATGCCGTCCGGGCCGTCCCGCAAAATTTCCTCGGCCGATGTATAAGCCGGATAGACCGTCAAATGACAGCCGAAGCTGACGAGGTAGTTCAGGATGTTGCGCTTGATGCCGAAGTCCATGACGGCTACGTGGTAGCCGCCTTCGCCCATGGTGTACTTCTCTTTGGTCGTCACCTGCTGCACCTGGTCGTGCACGTCCGGCGTGGCCAGCAGTTTCTGCACCTCGTCGTCAGGCATGTCCGCCGGTACGACGACGCCCTTCAGGACGCCGTGGTTGCGGATGCGCCGCGTGATGGCGCGGGTATCCACGCCCGTCAGCAGGGGGACGTTTTCCTTTTCCAGAAAGTCGAGCAGCGTGCCTTCGTTGCGCCAGTTGACAGGATAGTCGCAGATATCGGACACGACATACCCCTGGAAGAAGCAGCGCGGGCCCTGGTTGAAGCAGGGGTTGGTGCCGTAGTTGCCAACCAGCGGGTAGGTCATGACGACAATCTGACTGCAGAAGGACGGGTCGGTCAGCGTTTCCTGGTAACCGCTCATGCCCGTGGTGAAGACGACTTCGCCGACGGCCGTGCGGTTTGCGTACAAGTCGCCCTCGAAGACGCTGCCGTCGACCAGGACGAGTTTACCTTTTACTTTTTGCATACTACACCATCTTCCATCACAATCTGGCCGCCTACGATCGTGGCGACCGCCTTGCCTTTGCAATGCTTGCCTTTATAGGGCGTTGCCTTGCCTTTCGTATAGAACTTGTCCGGGTCCACGGTCCATTCCTTTTCCGTGTCGAGGATCGTGATGTCCGCCGGGGCGCCTTCCTTCAGGGTGCCGCCGGGCAGGCCGAAAAGGGCCGCCGGTTTGCAGCTCATCTTGTCCACGATTTCGGGCAGCGTGAAGAGGCCCGTATGGTACAGGTCCGTCAGCACGACGCCTACGGAGGTTTCGAGCCCGCAGAACCCGTTGGGGGCCTTCGTGAACTCTACATCTTTATGATGCGGCGCGTGGGGCGCGTGGTCCGTCACGATGATGTCCAGCGTGCCGTCCTTGAGGCCTTCGCGGACCGCGTCGACGTGATCCTGGCTGCGCAGGGGCGGCGAAACGCGGGTCGCCGTGTCAAAGCTGCGGCAGGCCTCGTCGGTCAGGGTCAGGTGATGCACCGTCGCCTCGGCCGTTACGGGCCAGCCTTTGGCTTTGGCCTGGCGGATGATGTCCACGGCGCCTTTGGAGGCCACGTGGGCGATATGGATGTGCGTGCCCGTATAGCCTGCCACGATGCAGTCGCGGGCCACGGTGATGTCTTCGGCGATGGAGGGAATGCCCTTGACGCCGAGCTGGGCGGAAACAGCCCCTTCGTGCATGTAGCCGTCGTTGTTGAATTCCTGGTCGATGCTGTGCGAGATGATCGGCTTGCCGAAGCTCTGCACATACTTGGCGGCGTTCAGGAAGAGGCGGTTGCTCTGCACGTATTTGCCGTCGTCGGAGAAGGCGATGGCGCCGGCCTTGGCCATGTCGCCGATTTCCGCCAGGGCCTTGCCTTCTTCGTCCATGGTGATGGCGCCGATGACCTGCACGTTCACATAGCCGTATTCGCGGGCCCGTTCCTTGATGCCCGACAGAATGATCGAGCTGTGGATGGCCGGTTTCGTGTTCGGCATGCAGGCCACGGTCGTGATGCCGCCGGCCGCTGCCGCCATGGTGCCCGTCTCGATGTTTTCCTTGGCTTCCACGCCGGGTTCGCGCAGATGCACGTGCATGTCGATGAAGCCCGGGGCCACGACCTTGCCCGTGGCGTCATAGGTGCGGTCCGCGGAAACGTTCAGCTTTTTGCCTGCTTTGGCGATCTTGCCGTCTTCCAGCAGGAGGTCCATCACTTCGTCGAGTTTCTGGGACGGGTCTACAACCCGGCCGTTCTTAATCAATAGCTTCAATTCGGTTACCTCCAGTCAACGTCAGGAATTCCAGAGCCATGCGGACGGCGACGCCGTTCTGCACTTCGTTGCGGATGAGGGCGTTTTCGTGGTAGCCCATCTGGAAGGAGATTTCCGTTCCGCGGTTCATGGGGCCGGGGTGCAGTACGACCGCACCGGGGTTCGCCAGTTTATAACGGGCCTCGTTGAGACCGAATTCCCTTGCATATTCGCGCATGGACGGGAACAGGCCGCTGTTCTGCCGTTCCAGCTGGATGCGCAGGACGTCGATGACGTCGGCGCCTTCCAGGGCGTCTTCCACGCGGGCATGGTAGGTGACGCCCAGGGCTTCCACATCCCAGGGCATCAGGGTACGCGGGCCGGCCACGTGGATGTCGGCACCGAACTTTTTCCAGCAGGCGATATTGCTGCGGGCCACGCGGCTGAAGAGGACGTCGCCGAGGATGACCATCTTTTTGCCTTTCAGGTCCTTGATGCCGTGTTCCCGCAGGGTGAACAGGTCCAGCAGGCCCTGGGACGGATGGGCGTGGGCCCCGTCGCCGGCGTTGATGATGACCGGCTTGGCGACCTGTGCCGCATAGCAGGCGGCGCCTTCGCAGGGACTGCGCATGATGATGCCGTCGCAGCCCATGTTTTCCAGCGTCAGGATGGTGTCGCGCAGGCATTCGCCTTTCACGACGCTGGAGTTGCCCGTCGTGATGTTGATGACATCGGCGCCCAGGTATTTGGCCGCCGTTTCAAAGGACGTGCGCGTGCGCGTGCTGGGCTCGTAGAACAGCGTGATGATCAGCTTGCCGCGCAGGGCGGGCACCTTTTTGATGTCACGCTTCATGATTTTCTTCATTTCCACGGCGGTGTTCTCAACCAGGTTGATTTCATCGACGCTGAGGCTTTCCAGGTCGAGGATGTCCCTGCCGCCCAGGGACACATTCGCTTTTGCCATGCTGTCTCCTCCTTATGCTTTACATTGTATCACTTTTTTCCAGCAATTGTGATATTTATGCACAAAAATAAGCCTTCCTGATCCTTTGGGATGCAAGAAGGCTTATGGATTGCCACTCAGTCTAAGTCACCTTACAGCCTCACAGGACCGTTTTAAAGGTAAAACTGTTTAGTTTTGTCTATTATAACACGTTGCCTTTGAATGCACAACCCCATTCGGGGCACTTTCAGACGAGGCTGTTCAAAAGCACGGCCCAGGCCGCTCCGGACACTTTCCGCGGCGTAAGGACCCCCTCCAGTTTCGGCCACTGCCGTTTGGCGCGCCGCGGTTGGGACAGGCCCCAGAACTGTATAAGCAATTGCATAAATATACAAATTTGCTCCTGCCGGGCCGGCTTTCCTTCCGCCGCGGCGAGCCAGGCCTTGTTCCAAGCCGTGTAGACCTGCCATTCGTCCTGCATGGTGACACGGGCCGTGGTAGCGGCCATGTCCCGGAAGGCGGCGAAGAGCGCCGTCAGATTGCGCAGGCAGTCTGCGGGCGGGTTGGCCGCGCCGAGGGCGGGACGCACATTCTTCCGCTCCCACGCAAGGGCCGCGCCGAACAAGGGCCGGTACAGCTGGAAGGCCTTTTCGCAGCCGTCCCAGTGGGAAATCATCTGGACCTGGAAGGCCGCGTCGGCCAGCAGGGCTTTCTGCAGCGAAAAATCGTGGGTCCGCCAGGCCATGCGGCAGAGTCCTTCCTCCAACAAATGCGTTTCCGCCAGCCAGCCGCGGTGGGCGATCTGCGCCACCGTGCTGCTCCATTCGCGGGCGAACTGGCTGCGGGCTTCCGCCCCTTCTTCCGTATCGCGCCAGAGCCTGCCGGCCAGGCGTGTCACGATGCCCAGGGCCGGCAGCTGGCGCCGGTCCGCCGCCACGAACAGCAGATCGAGCAGCAGGGCCGCGTACCCGTTCCCCGCTTCGGGATGCCGGGTGCGGGCATATCCGCGCAGCTGGCCCAGTAAGGTCAGGAAGACATCGTTGCAGCGTTTCCGGGCCGCCATGTCGAGCACGCTCTGCAGGGCCGCGAAGACCTTGCGGCGCACGGGCCGGTCCTCTTCCGTGCTGCCCGTCAGGTAGAGGCCCGACACGAGCACGTTGCCCAGGAGCAGGCCCGCCGCGGGCATACCCTGCTGGAAAGACAGGCAGCCTAAAAGAGCGGCGTCCCCGTACAAGCCAGGACGCTGCTCTTTATGCTGCTGCACAGCCGTTTTATAAAGTTGGGCCGCCCGGCAGGCCAGGCCGTCGTCCCGGACGTTCATGCAGTAATACATGGCGTCCTTCAGACGTTCCGCCAGACCCGGGTCGGCGTGCGGTGCGACGACCGCCTTTTCCAGGGCGATGAAGTCCGGTTTGACCGGCTCCGTCACCGTTTCCGTTTCCATTTCCATGGCTTCGCCGCTCACTTTACGTTGATGCTGCCGTCATAGACGATGCCTGCCGACGTATCGAGGGTGACCATCTGGCCGTCCTTGAGGATTTCCGTCGCCTTGGCGGCGCCGATGATGACGGGGATGCTGTAGTTGATGCCGAGAATCGCCGTCGGGGACGTGAAGCCGCCCTCTTCCGCGATGATGGCCCCGGCCTGGGCCGCATAGCTTGCGTCCTCGTCGTTGAGGACGTCGACCACGAGGATCATGCCGGGCTGGAGCTTCTTAAGGAAGTCCTGGCTCGTGCGGCAGATGCACACGCGGCCGGAATAACTCCGCTTGCCGATGCCCGAACCGGACAGCAGCTTCTTTCCTAAATTGATGACCTTGATCATATTCGTACTCCCCGGTTTGCCGATGGGGATGCCCGCCGTCAGGACGATGGAATCGCCTTCAGCGATGCAATGGGCCGTCAGGGCCGCTTTGACGGACATGTCCATCATTTCGTCCGTGTTGGAGGAATAGGGTCCCACGATGGGCTCCACGCCCCAGAACAGCTGCAGGGACCGGCAGACGGCCGGGTCCTGCGTCACAGCCACGACGGGGACGCGGGAACGGTATTTGGAAATATTGCGCGCCGTAAAGCCCGACGAGGTGACCGTCAGGATGGCGTCCGCCTCGATTTCGCGGGCAATCTGCACCGTCGCGTGGGCGATGGCGTCCGTGCTGTACGTGCGGCCGTGCTTGGCCGTCATCTCGGACAGCTTGGCGTAATCCAGGGCCGCTTCCGTCGTTTTGGCGATTTCCGCCATGGTGCGGACCGCTTCCAGCGGATAATGGCCGCTGGCCGTTTCACCGCTCAGCATGATGGCGTCCGTTCCGTCAAAAATGGAGTTGGCCACGTCGCTGGCTTCGGCACGGGTGCAGCGGGCGCTGTTCGTCATGCTTTCCAGCATCTGCGTCGCCGTCACGACCGGCTTGCCTGCGGCGTTGCACAGATGGATAATCTTTTTCTGCCACAAGGGCACCACTTCGGCCGGGATTTCGACGCCCAGGTCGCCGCGGGCCACCATGATGCCGTCGCTGGCCTTGATGATGTCTTCGATATGTTCCAGCCCGGCGTGGTTCTCAATCTTGGAAATGATGCCCAGATGATAGCCGTTCGTTTCCAGCAGGCGCCGGATGGCGAAGACGTTGTCGGCATTCTGTACGAAGGAGGCCGCCACGTAGTCCATCCCGTTTTCCGCCGCGAACAGGATATCGGATTCATCCTGTTTGGACAGGAAGGGCATCTTCAGTTCCACCCCGGGGCAGGCGACGCGCTTGCGGTCCGAAATTTCGCCGCCGCTGCGCACCACCGTGTAGATGCGGGGTCCTTCAATCTTCGTGACTTCGAGGATGAGCATGCCGTCGGCCAGGAGGATCTTGTTGCCCGGCTGGACTTCTGCCGGCAGGCCCTCGTAGTTGACGCTGGCCATGGCCGCCGTCCCTTTGACGGATTCCGTCGTCAGGACGAACTCCTTCCCGTTTTCCAGCTCGGCACGGCCGCCCTCGAACAGGCCCAGACGCATTTCCGGGCCCTTGGTGTCACAAATCATGGCTACGGGTTTGCCGGCCTTTTCAGCTGCGGCCCGTACCATTTCCAGCCGCTCTTTGTGACTGGCGTGGTCGCCGTGCGAAAAATTGAAACGGGCCAAGTCCATACCGGCCCGGATCATGTCCAGCAGCAGTCCGGGGTCGTCCGTGGACGGACCCATCGTGCAGATGATCTTCGTCTTCTTCATCCTTCACCATAGCCTTTCATCGTTCCTGTACCAGTCCGGCCGTCAGCCACGGAACCCGTGCTCGGCCAGGACTTCGTAGGCATCCTCGGCTTCCGAAACGGGAATCAGGATCTCGTAGGATCCGCCCTTCTTCGCCGCGGAGCCGGGCACCCTGGTCCGGCATAAAAAGCCGTTGGCGGCCAGGAGTGCCTGCAATTCATTCGCGCGGTCCGCAGTCTGCGCGATATATAACACTTTCCACACTTGCGGATACCTCTCGCTTACTTTTTCAGGTCCTTCAGTTTTTCCACGAGGAGCGGTACGATCTTGCGCGCATCGCCCACCACGCCGATATGGGAGAACTGGAAGATGGGCGCGTCGGCGTCTTTGTTGACGGCGATGATGAGGCCCGAGTCCTTCATGCCCGACGTATGCTGCATGGCGCCGGAAATACCGAAGGCGAAATAGACGTTCGGCTTGACGGTCTTGCCGGACTGGCCGACCTGGGATGCGTGGTCGACCCACTTTTCATCGACAGCAGCGCGGGAACCGGCCACGGCGCCCTTTTCGAAGAGGGCGGCCAGGTCTTCCAGGCCCTTGAAGTTTTCTTCGCTGCCCATACCGCGGCCGCCGGCCACGATGACTTCGGCGTCTTCAATCTTCAGTTTGCCTTCCGTGGACAGGGCTTCCTTCTTCAGGAGCTTGACCCGCGGCGTCACTTTGGTTTCCACCGTGAAGGCCTTCACTTCGCCCTGGCGCGATGTATCTTCCGGCAGGGGTTCAAACACCTTCGGACGGATGGAGCCCATCTGCGGACGGTGTTCGTCGCAGACGATGGTGCCGAACAGGTTGCCGCCCATGGCGGGACGGGTCCATTTCACGAGGCCGTCGGCGTCGATTTCCAGACCCGTGCAGTCGGCGCACAGGCCCGTCTGCAGGCGGGCCGCCACGCGGGGCGCGAAATCGCGGCCGTCGATGGTGGCGCAGAACATGACCGTGCCCGGTTTGTATTCCTTGATCAGGGCGCAGAGGGCGTTCGTATAGACTTCCACGTCGTATTCCTTGTATTCGGGTCCCAGGATGGTGTAGACCGTATCGGCACCGTGCGCGATGCACTGGGCGGACAGGCCGTCGTCCTTTTCACCGATCAGGACGACGTCGGCCGTGGTGCCGGCCTTTTCCGCCAGTTCCCGGGCCTTGCCCAGCAGTTCGAACGTCACGCCCAGGAGCTTGCCTTCTTCCAACTGGGCAACCACCCAGACAGATTTTTCATTTGCCATTTCGTATATCCTCCTTCGGAAGTGTGATGGCGCCGGCCGGACATTCCCGCACGCAGGCCCCGCATGAGAGGCAGCGCGCCGGATCGGCCCAGGCTTTGCCGGAAAGGACGCGGATCACCCCGGTCGGGCAGATCGCTTCGCATTCCTGGCAGCCGTCACACCGGTTCTTATCAATTACGACAGCCATGACAGGCCTTTATTTCTTGATGACGCCGGCAGCGGCCAGTTTTTCGACCAGTTTGTCCACGGCTGCTTCCGGTTCGTCTTCCTGGATGATTTCCGTATTGATTTTCGCGACTTCCGGAGTGAAGACCTTGATGACGCGGGTCGGGGAAGCCTTCAGGCCTACCGTCGTCGTATCGAGGCCCAGGTCGGCGGCCGTCTTTTCGGGGATGACAGCCTTGCGGGCCTTCATTTTGCCACGGATGCTGGCAAAGCGCAGATCCTTTTCGGCACGGGTCATGGTGACCAGGAGCGGTGCCGGGCAGGACAGGGTTTCCGCCCAGTTTTCCGTTTCGCGGTCCACAATGAACTTACCGTCCTGGAAATCGACCTTCAGGGCCGCCGTGATCTGCGGGATACCGAGGTGTTCCGCCACTTCCGGGCCGACCTGCGCAGTGCAGCCGTCCGAAGCTTCGCGGCCGCACAGGACCAGGTCGAAATCGCCGCAGCTCTTGACGAGGGCTGCCACGGCGCGCGATGTAGCGAGCGTGTCGGAGCCGGCAACGGCACGGTCCGTCAGCAGGACCGCTTCGTCGGCGCCTTTGGCGATGGCTTCTTTCAGGACTTCTTTCGCCTGGGGCGGTCCCATGGTGACGACGGTCACTTTGGCACCGTATTTATCCTTCAGAACCAGCGCCGTTTCCAGCGCTTCCGCGTCGTACGGGTTCAGAATGTTTTCCACGCCGTCGCGGATCAACGTGTGCGTTTCCGGGTTCAGCTTGATCTGCGTGGTATCCGGAACTTGCTTGACACAAACGATAATGTTCATTGACTTTTTCCTCCTGCGTCAATTTTTAGACTACATTTTAGTATACCATGGAACGGCCTGCCAATCAACGACAGGCGCGGAACCGGACGGGTTCTAGACCGTGCGGATGCGGAACGCGCCGTCGCCCAGCAAGGTCCCCACTTCGCGCTGCAGGGCGTCCGACCCGTCGGCATAATAGCCCGGGTTGAGGCGGATGCGCTGCCGCGAGCCCATGAGCTTGAGGAAGACCATGTGGTTGCCGTGGTGCTGCCGCAGCATCCCGGCGAGGCGGTCGAGGGTCGCCTGCGATTCCCGGTCCGCCGGCACGACCAGTTCGAGGACCGCGCCGGGCGGTACCGTCAGCGGGCCGGCTCCCGGTGCGGCGCCCCTGTAGCCGTCGTCTTTCGGGGCGGGATTTCCGCCGTAGGCAGGGCCCGTCTCCTGCGCCGGCATACCGGGCGGCGTATCGTACCCGGCCCCGGCGTAGCCGCCGTACCCGCCGTTGGTCCGGCCGTTGGCCGAACGGCCCATGGGCGGTGCCGGCTGCCCTTCCTGCAGGGGCACGATCTGCGACGCGATGACCTTTTCTTCCCGTTCGTCGATGCTGAACCGGCCTTCCACGCCGATGACGCTGTCTTCCGCCACCAGGCGCGAGAACTGGTTGTAGGCCTTGGGGAAGACGAGGACCGACACGCGCCCCGAAAAGTCTTCCAATGTGAGAATGGCCATGTTGTCGCCCTTCTTCGTCAGGCGGATGTTACATTCCGACACGATGCCGGCCACTTTCAGGAAGTCGCCGTCCCGGACCTGGGTGTTCTCCTCCGTCAGGGTGTAGATGGGCGTGAAGGACTCCAGGGCCTTGCGGTATCCATCCAGGGGATGGCCCGTCATGTAGAAGCCGATGAGTTCCTTTTCGTCCTTGAGCATGAGGGAGCGGGACATTTCGTCCAGATGCGGCAGGGCGATGGTGTTCACTTCGGAGAACTCGTCGCCGCCGAAGAGGCTGAACTGGCCGGACAGGGAATCCTTCTGCTGCTTCTGTCCCAGTTCCAGGGCCTGCTTGTAGACGGCCAACAGCTGCGACCGGTGGGCGCCCAGGGAATCCATGGCGCCGCACTTGATCAGGTTTTCCAGCAGCCGCGTGTTGAGCTGCCGGTAGTTGACGCGCTTGCAGAAATCCAGGATATCCTTGAAGCGGCCCCCTTCTTCCCGGGCCCGTACGATGTCCTCCACCGCTCCTTCGCCAACGCTCTTGATTCCGTTCAGGCCGAACCGGATGGCTCCCTGTTCCACGGAGAAACCGGAGCGGCTGGCGTTGATGTCGGGCGGCAGGATGCGGATGCCCCGGTCGCGGCACACCGTGATGTACCAGCTCATTTTGTCGGGGTCGCTGATGACGCTCGTCAACAGGGCCGCAAAGAATTCCGCCGGCCAGTGGGCCTTCAGGTAGGCCGTCTGGTAGGCGACGAGGCCGTAGGCCACGGAATGGGATTTATTGAAGCCGTACCCGGCGAACTTGAGCAGGATTTCGAAGATTTCCTCGCTCTTGGCGGGCGGCACGTTGTGCAGTTTCTGCGCGCCTTCGATGAAGCGCGTCTTCATGGAGATAAGGTCCTTGACCTTCTTCTTGCCCATGGCGCGGCGCAGGATATCTGCTTCGCCCAGGGTGAAGCCGGCCAGGATGGAGGCCGTCTGCATGACCTGTTCCTGGTACAGGACCACTCCGTATGTATCGGCCAAAATCGGGTCCAGCAACGGGTGGATGGATTCCACGGCGTGATGGAGCCGGCGGCCTTCAATGAACTTTTCCGCCATGCCCGCGTCCAACGGACCCGGACGGTACAGGGCCACGAGGGGCACCAGGTCCTTCATGGTCTGCGGCGCCAGGCGCACGACCAGGCGGGTCATGCCCGCGCTTTCCAGCTGGAACACGCCCTGGGTGTCGCCGGCACAGAGCATGTCGCTCACGGCCTTGTCTTCCAGGGGGATGTTGTCCAGGTCGACGGTCTCGCCCGTCGATTCCTTGATGAAGCGCACGGCGTCGGCCATGACGGTCAGGGTGCGCAGGCCCAGGAAGTCCATCTTCAAGAGGCCCAGTTCCTCGACCTGGTTTTTATCGTACTGCGTCGTAATCATGCGGTCCTGGCTGATGCCTTCGCCCTGGACGCCTTCGTCCAGCTGCAGCGGCACCAGGTCGATCAGGGGTTTCGGCGCGATAACGACGCCTGCCGCGTGGGTACCCGTGTTGCGGGGCAGGCCTTCGACGCTCTTGGCGATATCGATCAGGTGATGGACTTCTTCGTCCGTCTCGTACATGGTCTGCAGTTCGCGGCTCGTGGCCAGGGCGTCCTTCAGGGTGATGCCCAGGGTGCGCGGCACCGCCTTGGCCACGCGGTCCACTTTGGCCAGGGGCAGTCCCAGGGCCCGTCCGGCATCGCGCACGGCCGCGCGGGCCTGCAGGGTGCCGAAGGTGACGATAAGGGACACATGGTCCGGTCCGTATTTGCGGATCACGTAATCCAGTACTTCGCCGCGCCGCTTGTAACAGAAATCCGTATCGATATCAGGCATGCTGACACGTTCCGGGTTCAGGAAGCGTTCAAAGAGCAGGTCGTATTTCAACGGGTCGATGTTCGTGATGTGCAGCAGGTAGGCCACGATACTGCCGGCAGCGCTGCCGCGGCCCGGTCCGACGGGAATCGGGTCCGGACGGCCGCCGGCGTCCTTGTGGCTGCGGCAATAGTGGATAAAGTCCCAGACGATCAGGAAGTAGGCGGCGTACCCCATGGTCCGGATGATGCCCAGTTCGTAGTCGAGGCGCTTTTCCACCTTGTCCTGCAGGGCCTGGCGCTCCGCCGGATCGGTCAGGGCGGCCAGGTCGGCGCCGTAACGCTTCGGGATTTCGGCCGTGCACATGTCGCGCACGTAGGCGTCGGCGTCGCCGTGGTACTTTTCCGGGATGGGGAATTCCGGCAGGAGCAGTTTGCCGAAGGTGAAGTCCACGTGGCACCGTTCCGCAATGGCGTGGGTGTTGCGCAGGGCTTCTTCGTCGTCCGGGAACAGTTCCTGCATTTCTTCGTAACTCTTGCAGTAGTACCAGTCGTTGTTGAACTTCATGCGGTCCGGGTCGGTGACGGTCTTGTTCGTCTGGATGCACAGGAGCACGTCCTGGGCGCCGGCGTCCTCGCGGCGCACGTAGTGCAGGTCGTTGGTCACGACCAGCTTGAGGCCGAACTCCGCCGCCAGCTTGTGCAGGCCGCGGTTCACCATGGCCTCTTCAGGCAGGCTGTGGTTCTGCATTTCCAGGAACAGGTGGTCCTTGTCGAAAATGTCCAGGTATTCCCGCACGGCCGCGCGGGCCCGTTCCTCGTTCCCGCTCAGGATGGCCTGGGGGATTTCGCCCTGGACACAGGCTGTCAGGCAGATGATGCCTTCGTGGTACTGCCGCAGGATATCCTTGTCGATGCGGGGCTTGCGGTAGAACCCGTCGATGTAGCCCAGCGAGACCAGATGGGAAAGGTTGCGGTAGCCTTCATTGTTCTCGGCCAGCAAAATCAAATGGTAGCGGGGCTGCTTGTCGATGCGGTCGAAGCGGCTGCCCGGCGTCACGTAGACTTCGCAGCCGATGATGACGCGGATGCCGGGTTTCCCCTCTTTTTCCGCTTCCTTCGACAGTTTCTGCGCCGTCTGGTACATGTCCACGGCGCCGTACATGTTGCCGTGGTCCGTGATGGCGATGCTGTCCATGCCCAGATCCATGGCGCGCCGGAGCAGCTCCTCCGGTTTGGAGGCGCCGTCGAGCAGGCTGTATTGGGTATGGACGTGTAAATGGGTGAATGGGACTCCCATGGTGAATGCTCCAATCTTTACTTTGCCGCGGCGAGGCGGATGATTTCCAGCGTCCAGCGCGCCGCGTCATACAGGTCCTGTAAGGCCAGCCGTTCCTGCACCGTATGGATCCGGTCCATGCCGGTCGCCAGCAGAAGCGACGGCAGGCCCATGCCGCACAGGAAGTTGGCGTCGCTGCAGCCGCCCGTGAACCGGCACGAAACGGGGAACCCCAGGTTGCGGGCGGCCTGCTCGGCCAGCTGCACGCCGGGATGGTCTTCCGGCAGGCTGACGGCCGGGGCCAGGGTTTCCGTTTCCGCGGTCAGGGTGCCGCCGCCGGCTTCCACCACCGTGCGGAACCGTTCCGTCAATTCGTTGTAAAAGGCGTTCAGGCGTTCTTCGTCGTCGCAGCGCATATCAATGGTGAAACGGCAGGCATCGGGCACGATGTTCGCCGCCAGGCCGCCCTGGATCAGGTCCGGGCTGGCCGTCAGCCGCGCGTCGATGCGGCCCCATGCCGGCATGGCAGCCAGGGCTTTGGCCGCCAGCATGACGGCGTTGATGCCTTTTTCCGATTCCGCGCCTGCGTGGGCCGATTTGCCGTGCACTGTGTACGTGACATCCATGGCTTTCGGCGAGGCATTGCAGATGGCGCCGGGATGGCCGCCGTTGTCGAGGCAGTAGCCCAGGTCGGCCTGCAGCCACTCGCGGTTCAGGTTGCGCACGCCGTAGCTGCCCGTTTCCTCGCCGATGGTGAAGCACACCGTGATGTCCCCGTGGGGCATGCCGCTTTCGCGCAGCACCGCCAGGGCTTCGAGGATGGCGGCCACGCCGGACTTGTCGTCCCCGCCGAGGGTCGTCGTTCCGTCCGAGTACAGGTATCCGTCCTTTTCCACCACGTGCGTGCCCGTCGCCGGGGCCACGGAATCCATGTGGGCTTCGAAAAAGAGGCGTTTCGCGCCGGGGACGGTGCCCGACAGGAAGGCCCAGACATTCCCCGTCGTACCGCCGCATTTCGCCCCGGCATCGTCCACTTGCACGTCGACGCCCAGGGCCTGTAATCTGCGGACCAGAAGGGCCGCTTCTTCTTTCTCGTCCAGGCTCGGGCACGGAACCCGGACCAGTTCAATAAAGGTTTCCTTCAACCTTTTTTCCTGAATATCCATCTATGGTACCTCGTTTCCGGGAGTGGAAACACTCCCCGCATTGTACTAGTCTGTATAGTATATGGTAACACAAACAGGGATTTTTTGCGATTTCCCGTGGCGAAAAGGAAAATTTATGGTATCATAGTAGAGACTTTCACAGACATCGCCTGCCGCAACCGGCAGCATCCAACAAGTTCAAGGAGGATTTTCGGATGAAACGCAGTGAAAAATTCCGCCGCGCCAATCACGAAGCCAAGGTCACCTGCTTCGCCACGCTGGCGGTCATCGTATTCTGGATCCTGGCCGGGTTCGGTCTTTCCGGCCTGGACATCGACCTGTTCGACACGCCCATCTGGGTACTCGGCGGCTGCATCGGCACCTGGCTGTTCGCCGTCGTCGTCGCGTTCTGGCTCGCGGAACATGTGATCCAGGACGTGGACCTGCAGGAAGAAGACGCGGCGCGCGTCCGTGCCGCTGAACAGAAGGGAGGGTCCCGCTAATGGATTTCTCCCATCTCGTGAGCCTCTTCCCGGTCTTCCTGTTCCTGCTCATTCTGCTGTATATCAGCTACCGCGTGCAGCGTACGTCGGAAGAAGCCCGGTCCAAGAACTTCGCCAAGGACTACTTCATCGGCGGCCGTACCCTGGGCGGCTTTGTGCTGGCCATGACGACCGTCGCCACCTATTCCAGCGTCAGCACCTTCGTCGGCGGGCCCGGCGTGGCCTGGCAGATCGGCTACGGCTGGCTTTACATGGCCATCGTGCAGGTCGTCGTCGTGTTCCTCGTCATGGGCGTCTTCGGCAAGAAGATCTCCCTCGTCGCGCGGGACATTGACGCCGTGACGGTCATCGACATCTTACGCGCCCGCTACAAGTCGGACAGCCTTTGCAACCTGGCGGCCATCTTCATCGTCGCCTTCTTCTGCGCCACCATGGTCGCCCAGTTCGTCGGCGCGGCCAAGCTGTTCGAGGCCGTGACGGGATACAGCTATGTGACGGGCCTGACCCTGTTCGGCATCATCGTCATCATCTACACCACCATCGGCGGGTTCAAGGGCGTCGCCATTACGGACGCCATCTGCGCCATCGCCATGATCGTGGGCATGAGCATTCTGTTCTACTGCATGCTCGACAAGGCCGGCGGCTACGGGGCTATCATGAACCACATCCGCACCAACGATCCGGCCATGCTCGAACCCCTGTCCCGGGGCAAGATGCCCATTTCCCTGTATATCAGCCAGTGGCTGCTGGTCGGCGTCTGCACGCTGGCCCTGCCCCAGTCCATCGTCCGCAGCATCAGCTACAAGGATACCCGCTCCCTGCGCAACGCCATCATCATCGGCACCGTCGTCATCGGCGCCATGACCCTTATCGCAACCTGGGTCGGCGTCCTGAGCAAGGGCATCCTGACGAACCCGTCCCTGGCCGCATACGGCGGCAGCGTGGACAACATCACGCCGCGCACCATCGTCAGCGTCATGAGTCCCTTCTGGGCGGGCGTCACCATCATCGGGCCGATTGCGGCGACCATCTCGACCGTGTCGTCCCTATTGCTCACGTCGTCGTCGTCCATCATCAAGGACATCTACATGCGTGCCCTGGAAAAGAACGGCAAGACCCTGAGCAACAAAGGCATCCAGAAATTCAGCATGGCCGCCACCATTCTGCTGGGCTTCGGCATCTACTTTATCGCCATCGCCCCGCCGTCGGTCATCTGGAAAATCAACATGTTCGCTTTCGGCGGCCTGGAAACGGCCTTCTTCTGGGTCATGATCTTCGGCCTGTTCTGGCATAAGGCGAACGGCACCGGCGCCCTGTGGGCCATGTTCGGCGGCGTCGTCGCCTACTGCACCACCATGGCGCTCCACATCCGCCTCTTCTCGCTGCACCAGATCGTCATCGGCATCGGCGCGTCGCTGATTTTCTTCTTCATCGGCAACGCCATCGGCCGCGAACCGGACGACGACGTGAAGAAACTCTTCTTCCCGGACAAGTTCGGCGACGACTGAAGCGATTCCACAAAACGAAACGGCCTCCTTCCCCGGCCCTCACCGATGCGTGAGGCGGGAAAAGGAGGCCGTCTTTTTTATGCCGGAATGCCTTATTCCGTGATTTCCACTTTCGTGCCGACCTTGACGTATTTGTACAGGGTCAGCAGGTTTTCGTTCTTCAGGCGGATGCAGCCTTCGGAAGCGTTCGTCCCGATGGAGGACGGGTCATGGGTTCCGTGGATGCCGATGCCGTCCCACTTGCCGTGGCTGACGGATTTGGTGTCCAGGCTCAGGAACCAGGGCCCGTAGGCGTGCTGGATGAGGCCTTTGCCGTCGCCGAAGTCGTGGGCCCACGTGGAGGCATCATCGATTTCGTCGATGTAGAAATGGCCCGTAGGCGTCGTGTTGTCGCGGGAACGCTGCTTCTGGCCGGCGCCGCCCCTGCCGATGGCGCAGCCCCAGACGGCTACCCTTTTGCCCTTGTCCAGCAGGTAGAGTTTGTGCTCGCCTTTTACGACGAGGATGGAATAGTCATGGGGTCCCGGCGTAGCCGGCACGGTGCCGTTCAGGACCGGTTCCGCCGGTTTGGGCGCCTGAGCCTGCTGCTCCGTCACGGCCGGCGGGGTGGCCTGGGCCGGAACTGTCTCTACCGGCCGGAAATTGTCCATCACGTATTCCACCAGTTCCACGGCCCCGAAAATGGCGAGGGCCGCAATCACGATCAACAGAATCCACAGTTTGAGGGAACTTTTATGTTTCCGCCGTTTCCGCATACCGGACCGGCGCATATCGATTTCGTAATGATCACGCATACAGTCTGCTCCGTTTCAATCGTTCATTAATATATAAGCACGGACGGCCCTCAGGGCATTTCCCTGCAATAGGAACCGTAGACCCAGCCGGTCTGGCCATTGCCGCGTTTCACCTGGTACCAGGATCCGGATTCGTTGAGAATCTGCACCTCTTCGCCGTTGCTGTAATACCCGGCCGTATCGTAGCTCTTGCCGGGACCTGTACGGATATAGACATAAGTGCCGTGGATGACGCCTTTGCGGACGGCCTGCCGGCCGTTCTGCGCGCTTTCCTTATCCTGTGTGTCCGCAGCCTTCTTATCCTTGCTGCTGGAGAAAAAACCACCCTTCGTCAGCTGCTGCGCCTGCTGGATACCCGGTTTCGACGGCGACTTGAAATGGTCCATCAGAGCGGACCCGACGAAGGCCACGGCAACGATGGCCACACCGATGATGAGGACCTTGCGCTTCAGTTCCTCCTTCTGCTTCATGGATTCCCACGCCTCCGGTGTCAGCCGGTTCTTGACGTGGGTGATGGACAGCCCCGATGCCGGAGGGACAGGCGTCACGGAAGCCGGAGCAGCAGGCTGGTCCGGAGCAGGAGCAGCAGGCTGTTCCGGTGCGGGAGTATCGCCCAGCGGGGCACCGCAGCCTTGGCAGAAGCGGGCTTCCAATCCGTTCACTGCGCCGCATTTCGGGCAAATGTGCAAGCCTTTTCCACAATGAGGGCAGAATTTTTCATTCCCCTTCAGCTCTTTTTGACAATAAATGCAGGTGGCCATGTTTCTTCCTCCCCTATTACCCCGCGTTCCACGGACAATCCCCCAATCCGCGCGGAACAATCGTATTTTATTGCATATATGAATATTATACGTCCGATGGGGACACGTTTCAACGGCAAAAGCCGGATTCCCCGAATAGAAAAAGTCCGGAAACGCGAGGGGAACGCGTTCCCGGACTACAGGAGCAAGGATCAAAAGATGTTGCGGAAATGGTGGTCAGAACTTCATATACAGGATGCGGCAGGCGTTCAGCACGCAAATGACGGAAACGCCCGTATCGGCAAAAACGGCTGCCCACATGTTGGCGTAGCCGAAGATGCCGGCCGCCATGATGACGACTTTCACGACCAGGGCGAAGACGACATTCTGCCAGGCTACGGAACCAACGGTTTTGGCAATCCTGACGGCCCTGGGAATGGCGCCCATCTCGGAGTTCATAAAGACGATGTCCGCCGCTTCCATGGCTGCGTCCGCGCCGCTGCCCATGGCGGCGCCTACATCGGCACCGGCCAGGACCGGGGCGTCGTTGATGCCGTCGCCGACAAACAGGACGGCGCCGTATTTGCCGCGGAGCGTGTTCATCTCGTTCAGTTTGTCCTGCGGCAGCAGACCGGCGCGGACTTCCTGAATGCCGACCTCGCGGGCTACGGCTTCGGCTTCCTTCGGCGCGTCCCCGGTCAGCATGACCGTCACCAGGCCGTCTTTCCGCAGGGCTTCGACGCTGTCGCGGGCATCGGGTTTCACGGTGTCACGGATGACCATGGCGCCGAGGAACCGGTCGTTTTTCGCGACATAGACTTCGCTGCCCACGTTTACATTCTGCAGAGGACGGGCGGCAATGCCGCAGCGTTTCATCAGTTTCAGGTTGCCGGCCAGGATACGGTCCGTTCCGTAATAAACGGTCAGGCCTTCGCCAGCCCTTTCCTGGAAGCGGTCCGGCCGTACGGGGCGGATTCCCTTTTCTTCGGCCGCGCGGACGATGCTCACAGCAATGGGATGGATCGACGCGGTTTCCGCACCGGCGGCGGTTCCCAGCAGTTCTTCGGCCGTCACGCCGTCAGCGGGCACTACATCGTGCACTACAAAATTGCCCTGCGTAACCGTACCGGTCTTGTCCATGACGACGGCGGCTACATTCTTCAACATTTCCAAGGCGCTGCCGCCCTTGAAGAGGATGCCCAGCCTGGAACCGGCGCCAATGCCGGCGAAAAAGGACAGGGGCACGCTCAGGACCAGGGCGCAGGGGCAGCTGATGACCAGGAAGGTCAGGGCCGTGTAAATCCAGTAATGCCAGTTGCCCGTCACAAGGGACGGAATGATGGCGACGGCAACGGCCGCAAAGACGACGATGGGTGTATAAACCCGGGCAAAGCGGGTGATGAACTTGTCGATGTGGGGTTTGTTCGCTGCGGCGTTTTCCACGGAATCGAGGATCTTCGTCACCATGGATTCCTGCAGTTCCTTTTCAACGCGTATCTTCAGCATTCCGTTCGTGTTGACGCAGCCCGACAGGACTTCGTCGCCGTACTGTTTGCGGACCGGCACGGGTTCGCCTGTCACCGGCGATGTATCGACGAGGCTTTCGCCTTCGATGACGACACCGTCCAGGGGAATCCGGTCTCCGGCGCGGACCAGCAGGATGTCCCCCACGCGGGCTTCGGCAGAAGGAATGACCCTGACTTCGTCGCCGATGAGGAGGTTGACCACTTCAGGCCGCATGTCGACAGCCTGCATGATCTGGTTGCGGCTCCGTTCGGCCGCCTTGTCCTGGAAATATTCGCCGATGCGGTAAAACAGGATGACGCCGACGGCTTCTTCCCAGGCCTGGATGGCAAATGCGCCCAGAGTGGCGACGGTCATGAGGAAGTTTTCGTCGAAGAACTCGCCTTTCAGGATGTTGCGCACAGCCGTCAGGACGATGTGCCAGCCCAAAATCACGTAGGCAAGTACGAGCAGGTACGGTTTGTAGGCTTCCGGTGCCAGTCCCAGCCATTCCACCGCAATGAAGAGGACGCCGCCGACGATGATTTCCGCCAGTTCGCGTTTGTCGCCGCCGTCCCCGTGGCTGTGGCCGCCCTCCCGGGCCTTGGCGGCAGGAGCAGCATTGCGGGCTGCAATGGTGACGCCTTCTTCCACGGCGTCAGCCGCCTTCTGCATCTTGGCCTGGAGATTGTCAAAGGATTCCGCCTTGACCCGCAGCAGGCCCGTAGCATAGGTCAGGACCGCTTCGTCGATTTCCGGCATATCGTTGATGGCATCTTCGACTTTCTGCGCGCAGACGGCGCAATCGAGGCCTTCCACGGTATAGGTGCGGTACGCCGGTGCTCCGCTTCCGTGCGCAGCCGCATGAGCCTTTTTGACCTGGCTGCGGGGCACGACGCGGACTTCGGAATCGACGGATGTGCAGATTTCCTGCAGAATGGGCAGCAGCTTGTCCGGATTCGTGGCAGACAGGCGCAGCTGTTTCGTCGGGTAGCTGACCGTTGCATAGGTTACGCCGGGCAGCTGTTTGATCTTATGTTCCATTTTGGCCGCGCAGTTGGCGCAGTCCAGATTTTCCAGCTCATAGACGCACTTGAAATTGTCCGCATCGGGCATGCGGCACTTGCAGTGGGCCAGGCTTTCGCCGCAGATGTCGCAATACTCCTCGTGCCCGTAGCACTCGTCGCAATGGCAGTCAGACGGATGGCCCGCATGGTGGTGGGGCACGACGACCGTATGGGTGTAAGACGCGTTATGGTGAGGCACTTCGACACGGGGATGCTCGTGATGATGTCCCACAAGGTCTTCCTCTTCTTCATGGTCGTGGTCATGATGGGGATGCGAATGGGCAGGGACATGGCCTTCCCCATGGGAATGGCCTGCCTCTGCCATCTTCTCCGTATCATCTTCCGCTCCGCGCACTCCCTGTTTCCCGTGATGACGGAAACTGCGGACGGAACCGTCCTCGTTGTTGCTGCGGATTTCTTCCAGGTCTTTCAATTCTTTCTGCATCTTTTCACCAGTCCTTGCGCCGTCGCTCTGAAGGGATCCATTCGCAGGCGAAGTCCCTTCTGACATATGATTAATTGTTCATGTGTTTATGTTAGCACAAATTCCCTGTTTTGTCAATATTCCCCGCCCTGATTCAGGGCAGGACAAAAAAGCCGGCCCGAACAGCAGTAACAGTTCGGGCCGGTCTCTTACTTCACCATGTGGCAGGCCACCCAGTGACCCGGTTCCACTTCCTTCAGTTTTGGTTTTTCCTGATGGCAGATATCCCGGCATAAGGGGCAGCGGCCCTGGAACGGGCAGCCTGCCGGCAAATCCACCGGGCTGGGAACATCGCCGGCAAGGGCTTTTATTTTTTCCCCCTTGTGGTAATCCACCTTGAACACGGCGTCCATGAGGGCCTGGCTGTAGGGGTGCTTGCAATGGAACGCGATGCGGCCTGTTTCGAGCCACTCCATGACATTCCCCAGATACATGATGGCCACCTGGTGGCACATTAAATCAACCAGCCCGAGGTCATGGGCGATGAAAAGGTAGGAAATCTGTTTTTCCTTCTGGAGTTTCACCAGCAGCTCGCAGATGTTTTTCTGGACCGACACATCGAGGGCCGACGTCGCTTCGTCACAGACAATGATATCCGGTTCCAGGGAAAGGGCCCTGGCGATACCCAGGCGCTGCCGCTGCCCGCCGGACATGCTGTGGGGATACCGGTCCTTGAATTCCGCCGGCAGTTCCACCATTTCCAGCAGTTCCGCGGCTTTGGCGTCGACATCTTCCTTTTTCAGGAGGCCGAAGTTGCGCAGGGGTTCCGTCACGATGTCCTTGACGCGCATTTTGGGATTGAAGGCCGCCGTCGGGTCCTGGAAGACCATCTGGATTTTGCGGCGTACCTGCCGTTCATCCTCTCCCCGGCTTTGCAGAATGTCCTTGCCGTCGAAGAGCACTTCGCCCTCCGTGGCCGGATGGATCTGGAGGATTGTGCGGACCAGGGTGCTTTTGCCGCATCCCGATTCGCCGATGACCCCCAGGGTCTGCCCTTTATAGACGTTCAGGGTGACATGGTCGCAGGCCGTCAGTTCCTTGCCGTTGTCCAGTTTGAATTTTTTGGTCAGGTTTCGAATCTGCATGATGACAGGCGGTTTTCCGGCAATGGGTTCTTGTGCCATCTCATTCATAATAACACTTCCCTCCTATTACCGGTACGGAGTCGAGCAGAAGCTTCGTATAATCGTGCTGCGGATGGCCGATCACCTGTTCCCGCGGCCCCGCTTCCACAACGTGTCCGTGCTGCATGACCATGATTTTGTTGGCGATATAGGACGCCACGCCCAGGTTATGGGTAACGATGATGACGGCTGCGTTATAGTCATTGCGTACATCGACGATCTGACGGATAATCTGGGCCTGTGTCGTCACGTCCAACGCGCTGGTCGGTTCGTCGGCAAGGAGCAGCTTGGGGCTGAAGATCATGGCCATGGCGATGCCGACGCGCTGGCGCTGCCCGCCGGAAAGCTCGAAAGGATATTCTTCCATAATGCGTTCCGGGTTCGGCAGCTGCATCGCTTTCAGCATGTCCATCGCCATCTGCCGCGCCTGTTCCTTGCCCGTTTCCGGTTCATGGGTCACGATGTAGTCCACGAACTGCGAGCCAATGGAACGGATGGGGTTGATCATATTGCCGCTGTCCTGAAAGATCATGGACATTTCCCGGCCGCTCAGCTTCTGCCAGTCTTCCCGCGTATTCTGCAGCATGCTTTTCCCTTCATACAGGATATCGCCGCCGCTGACGCGGCCCGCGCCGGGGAGACACCCCATAACGGCGCGGATGACCGTCGTTTTGCCGCTGCCGCTTTCTCCGACAATGGCCAGTATCTCTCCCCGTTCCAGGGTCAGGTTCACGCCTTCTACTGTGCGGCGCGAGCCATAGCTGATTTCGAGGTCTTTCACATCTAACAGCATCATCATACCTTCTTTATGAAATGAGATTCAGGATTTACTTGGCCGGAGCGAAGTCCTTCGTCAGCCAGTAGTAGTCGCAAGGCTGGATCTTGGCATTGGCCACGCCCTTCTTGCTGACCATGTTGGTCTGCGGATAACCGAAGACGATGGTGGCAGCATCTTTCAGGATGATTTTTTCCATGGCGATGATGAGTTCGCGGCGCTTAGCCGGATCGAATTCCATGGCCAGTTTGTCAGACAGGGCATCGTATTCCGGATTGCTGTAACCGGAGCCATTCTGCGGATTGCTTCCGTTGACGTTGGTCTTCCAGTACATGTTCAGGAAGACTTCGGGGTCGCCGGCCTGTTCAGTCAGGACGTTGGAAATCAGCAGGTCGTACTGGCCCTTGACACCGATGCTGTCCAGCACGTTGTAGTCGACGTTCTTGATGTTGACTTTGATGCCGGCCTTCTTGGCGTCAGCCTGAGTTGCTTCTGCAAACAGAGGCAGTTCGGCGCGGCCGGAGTAAATGACGAAGTCCAGTTCCAGATTCTTGCCGTTCTTGTCGACATAGCCGTCGCCGTCCGTATCTTTCCAGCCGGCTTCTTCCAGCAGTTTTTTGGCGCTTTCGACATTGTATTTGTCAGGATTCATCTTCTGCAGTTCGTCGAAACCGTAGTCCAGAGACGGAGGCAGGAGCGGACCGCCGGCCGTGAAGGTACCCTTCAGCAGGGTCTTGCAATAGGTTTCACGGTCCAAGGCGCGGATCAGAGCCTGACGGACGCGGATGTCGCCCAGCGGTTTCTCTTTGCGCTGGTTCATACGGGCAATAACGTCGCGGATGGAAGAAATGGTGCTGACGTTGAATTTATCCTTATCCTTGAACAGGGCCATATCGCCGGAAGCGATGTTGACAGCCACGTCGATTTCACCCTTCTGCAGGGCCATGGCACGGGTGTTCGGATCGTCGATGGTGTCAATTTCCGCCGTCTTGAAAGGCACTTTGCCATCCCAGTAATGTTCGTTGGCCGTCAGTTCCGTCTTAGCCTTGGAGAAGGCCTTTACAACGTACGGACCGGTGCAGACAGGGCCCTGTTTGCCGAAGTCGCGCTTGCCGTCTTCGGACACGTCAACGATGATGAACAGAGGATCGCCCAGTACGCCCGGCAGGGTAGCCATGGGCTTCTTCGTCTTGATGGTCAGTTCCTGGCCGTTGGCCGTAATGCTTTCGTACTGGAACATGGCCTTGGCGCGGGCCGCTTTCTTAAAGGTACGTTCGATGGACTGCTTGACGGCATCAGCCGTTACTTTATTGCCGTTGGAGAACTTGATGTCACGGATCTTGAACGTCCAGGTCAGCTTGTCGTCGGAAACTTTCCAGCTTTCGGCAATCCAGGGCTTGGTGTTCATCTTTTCGTCGAACTTCGTCAGGCATTCGCCGACGCCGTAACGCATAACTTGCCAGCCGAAATAGTTGTCCGTCGGTTCCAGCGTATCGGCAAAGTTCGTAACGCCGACTTTCAGTTTGTCATTGCTGACGGAAGCAGTTTTGCTGCCGCCGCCGCAACCGGCCAGAGCCAGAGCCATCAGAGCCACCATTGCCGCTGCTGCACCTTTTTTCCAAGTTTTCATGAGTTGATCGCATCCTTTCGCTATAACTTTGATTTTATAAAAATGAATGATAACGGGAACAATGATAATGGAAATTCTGTATCAATTATCCTGCCGCGGATCCAGTACATCGCGCAGGGCGTCGCCCCAAAGGTTGAAAATGACGACGGTGATGAAAATGGCAAGACCCGGGAAGATCATCAGCCAGGGAGCCGTCTGAATCTGCTGGCGGCCTTCGCTCAGCATGAGGCCCCATTCAGGAGCCGGCGGCTGGCTGCCGAAGCCCAGGAAGGAAAGGCCGGCCAATTCCATCATCATGGCGCCGATATCGGCTGCGGCCGTAATGACCATCAGAGGCAGGATGTTCGGGACGATGTGCGTCCACAGGATATGGGGCGATGTGCCGCCGTTGACGATAGCCGCTTCCACGAAGTCGCGGCGCTTGATCTTCAGGACCATGCTGCGGGCCAGGCGGGCGTATTTTGTCCACGTGACGACGGTCAGGGCGATCATGGCGTTGACCAGGCTGCCGCCCATGACGCCGGCGATGGCGATGGCCAGGATGATGCCCGGGAAGGAAATCATCATATCGGCAATACGCATAATCACCGTGTCGATGAGGCCGCCGTAATAACCGGCCAGCACGCCCAGCGTAGTGCCGACGACGAAGATGATGGCCACCAGCAGGAGGACGCTCGTCAGGGAATAACTGGCACCGTAAAGGATACGGCTCAATACGTCGCGGCCCAGCTTGTCCGTGCCGCACAGGTGCTGCAGGGACGGTTCCATATTGGCGTTGCGCATAACGGCTTCCAGAGGGTCATACGGAGAAATGACCGGTGCCGCAATGGCAATGAGGATCAGGAGCAGGACCAGGCAGGTTGTGAACCGGAAGGCCTTGTTGTGTTTAAATCCATTGATGAGGTTTTCCATGATTACCGACCTGCCTTTCTCAACCGGGGATCCAAATGATTATAGGACAAGTCGACAACCAGGTTGATGACCATGTACATGAGGGCAATCCAGAGAACGATGGCCTGCACGGTCTGGAAATCGCGGTAAATGATGGCCTGAACCACCGTATAACCGAGGCCGGGCCAGGAGAAGACGATTTCCACGACGGCGGCACCGCCGAGGAGGCTGCCGAAAGCCAGGCCGAACAAAGTGATGAGCGGCAGCAGCGCGTTTGGCAGGACTTCCTTCCAGAGAATGTAGGATTCATTCATGCCGCGGGCCCTGGCACCAACCACGTAATCCTGGTTCAATTCTTCCAGCACGGTGGCGCGGACCTGCCGCGTATACTTTGATGTCATGACGATGCCGAGGGTCAGCATCGGCAGAATCAGGTTTTCAATCGAAATAGAGCCACCGACAATGGGGAACAAGCCCAGTTTCAAAGCAAAAATCCAGAGCAGGACGAGGCCCATCCAGAAGTTCGGCACGGATACGCCGGCAAACGTCAGACCGCGGATCAGGTAATCGAACCAGGTATTCTGCTTGACAGCCGTATAGATGCCGAGTGGAATGGAAAAGACCAGCATGAAGACGGACGACGCCACGGCCAGGATGATCGTCGCCGGAAGGGTTTCCAGCAGGGCATCCAGAACAGGTTTCTTCATCATAAAAGAGAACCCGAAATTACCGTGAAGCACACGACCAAGCCAGCTCGTGTACTGGAACAGGAACGGCTGGTCCAGGCCCAGTTCATGACGCAGGGCATCGATTTCCACCTGGCTGACGATGATGTCTTCGTTACCGGCAATCATCTGGCGTACCGGGTCACCCGGCGCCAGCATGACCAGGCAGAAGGTGATGAAGCTGATACCCAGAAGCACCAGCACCATCTGAAGGAGCCGGTAAAGAATCTGTTTTCGACTCACAATTCTTCATCTCCTAATTGCAATAATAATATTTATGATTCAAGGCGAAAGCACGCCGGAATTTCTTTGCAGTCATTCCATCCATTTCAGCCGCTGCCGTCCTTTCCTTCTCAATTCCCTAAGAAGCCATTTGGCGGAACCTTCTTTCCAGGAAACGGCACATATAGCCCAGGAAACACGACTGTGCTGCCATAAAGAGCAGGACCGCCGCCCACAGCCCGTCATTTCCATAGAGCGGAACGAGGAAATACTGGGCGGCAAAGAACACCACGGCGGCGAAGGCCATCATGTTGCGGACAGGAGCCGTCCACGTAATGCCGCTGAACACACCGTAGAGGACCAGGGCGGTAAATCCGCACAAGGGATAGAGCAGCACCCACAGTTCGTAGCGGCCTGCCGCCGTCCGCACGGCATCGATATCCGTGAAGAAGCCGATGATGAAATCCCTGCCCAGCCAATAGCCTGCCATCAGGATGATGCTGAAGAGGAATCCCCATTTGAAGGAAATGCGGATGTCCTGTTTCAGGTAGTCAATACTCCGCGCGCCGGCAGCCTTGCCGGCGAAAACGGAAGACCCGTTGGCCACACCGTCCAAAAGGAAACTCATGATGTCCTTGATCTGCAGCAGGACCGCATTGGCGGCCAGTACTGTCGTGCCCAGGGAGACACCGACGGCGGCAATCATATTGTTGACAGCCATGAGGCAGGCCGTGCGGATCATGAGGTTCGCATTGACCTGCAGCATGGACAGGAAGTTATGCCAGTCGAGGATTTCCTTCCACGGCAGGGATTTGTAGTCAAAGCGGCCACAAAGATGCATGAAAGCAACACTTAACAAAGCGCCGTAAATCTGGCAGAGCAGCGTCGCCCAGGCAACGCCCTCGACGCCCCAGCCGAGGCCGTAGACGAAAGCCACGCTGAGAATCATGTTCAGGATGTTCATGGACATCTGCATGAACACGGAGGCGCGGATCATGGTCTGCCCCATGAGCCACCCCAGGGCGACATAATTCAGCAGGACCAGAGGCGCACCCCAGATCAGGATATCGAAATAGGTGCGGCAGAGGACCTCCACATCGCCGGCAGGCTGCATGAAACCCAAATAAAACGAGATGATCGGCCGCTGCAGTAAAATGCAGGCAAAGCCAACCAACAGCGCTATCACAAGGGGCTTGAAAAAAGCAAGCATGCCAAGGTATCCGCTTCGGGCGCCGTAGGCCTGGGCCGCATAGCCGGTCGTGCTGACCCGCAGGAAACCGAAAAGCCAGTAGATGGTGTTGAACAGGATGGCTCCCAGCGAAACCGCCGCAATGTACTTCGGATCCGGCATATACCCCATCACCGCCGTATTCACAGCGCCCATGAGGGGCTGCGTCAGCGTCGACAACATGAAGGGAACCGTCAGTTTGAGGAACTTCCTGTCCGTCAAACGTTCTTCCAAAAATCGTTACCGTTCCTTTCCCCGTTGGTGGATCGTTCATTCGTCCGGAAATGCTACAGAAACGCTATGAATTCACATTTTGTTCACAATTTCCAAAATCATTTTATCAGAAACAATTACTAATTGCAATTAAAACTTGTAAGAACAATGTATCATATGTTATATTTATCATAAAGTATATAATTCAAATAAACGAAATGAAAAGAAGAGGTATGCCTATGTCGGAAACATTCACAGTCTGCGGACTCACGATTCAACGAGGGCACAAACTGCGCTCTTTCCTCACCATTCCCGAAACGAACGTACAGATTCCCTTCACCATCATCAACGGTTTCGAAAACGGTCCCACGCTGCTGGTCACGGCCGGCATCCACGGCGGGGAATATCCCGGTATTGCAGCCACCATGGAACTGGGACGCGATGTGGGGCCGGAACACGTGCACGGCTGCCTGATCCTGTTCCATCCGGTCAATATCCAGGGATTCTGGGCCCGGCGCGAATTCATCGTGCCGGAAGACGGCAAGAACCTGAACCGGGTCTTTCCCGGCAGCCCCACCGGAACCCTGGCGGACAAGACCGCCTACCTGTTGAGCAGCCAGTTCTTCCCGCTGGCCGACTTTTATGTGGACATGCACAGCGGCGACATCCATGAAAGCCTGCACCCTTATGTGTACTACCCCGGCCAGCCGACGGAAGAAGTCGAAAAAGCGTCCCGCAAAATGGCCCGTGTCCTCAACCTGGAATATATGGTGCGGTCCCTCGCCAAGGGCGGCGCCTACAACTACGCTGCCAGTACGGGGCTTCCCTCCATTTTGATTGAACGTGGCGGCGCCGGTCTCTGCCTGCGGGAAGATATCGACGCCTACAAGGACGATCTCCGCAACATCATGCGCCGGCTCCGGATGTTCGACCTGCCCGTCAAGCCCCGGCGCTATTCTCCCCGCGACATTACGGAAATGGTCTATCTGGAAGCCCTGGAAACGGGCTGCTGGATCCACCATATCCACAGCGGCGATTTTGTGGAAGAAGGACAAGTATTAGGAGAAGTCACCAATGTCTTTGGTGAAACACTGACAACGTATTACGCGGAACAGACCGGAGTCATCCTCTATGTCTGCCCTGCCCTTTCCGCTCCGAAAGGAACCGTCCTGGCAGCCTACGGGAAAGTGGTTTCCGAGGACGAGGACGATTGAAACCGGTACGAGAACTGCATAAGTGAAGAACTCACAAAAAATCCCCGTGGACGAACCAGGAGAGATACTTTCTCCCAGTCATCCACGGGGATGTCGTTTTTCGAACAGGGTAACAATCAGAAACTGTACCGCATGCCGACGTTCCACGACCAGTCTTTGTCGTAGCTGGAACCGTCGCCGCGGTCCACATCGGCATAGAACTGCGTCCCCTTGTTGAGGGACCAGGACAGGCCGAGGCCGTATTCGAACCAGTTGTCAGCATAATCGCTTCGCAGGCGCAGGTTATCGCGGGTCGTCGTGAGGGCTAGCGTGTTCTGCCCGCCAAAGTCGTGGTACCAGTCTGCCTTGGCGAAGGCCTGCGGTTCGGCAAACCAGCCTTTCGCGGTCCGGCGTTTGTACCCGTATTCCACGCCGAAGGTGACACCGGTGGCATCGGCGGAGCCCGAGCTGCGGCGGTTCAGCGCCGTATAATGGAAGTCATCGCTGAGGCGCTGGAACTTGAAATTGAAGCCCCAGTGCTGGCCGTCGTTACGGACGAGCGTATCGTACAGGCCGAAGCTGTACGTGCCCACGGTCATGTTGTTGCCGCCGGCCTGGGTCGTGCCGTTAAAACGCCGGGCAACATCAGCCTTTAACGTCCCTCCGTTAGAAGTAGTCAGCGTTCCGTCCAGATTGTTGGTCGTAACGGTCACGGTGGAATCTGTTCCGTCGACGTGATAGGTGCCCGTAACCGATCCGGTCGCATCGGAACCGACTGTCATGGCTGCACCATTGCCGGCAGATACTTCTTTTGCTGCCGTAATGTTCTGCCCGTCGAGGGTAAGTTTCCCGTTTTTGTTCTGCACCGTTACGGTGTCCTTCAGGGTGACGTTTTTGGTGTTCGTTGTCCCGATAGCGGCTTTCGTTGTTTTAGATTCAGAGGAATCTCCATACACGCCGACCGTCCCGTCTATCGTGATGTCCTCCCCTTTGACGTCGAGGCTGTCACTGTCCGTATGGTTCGTAATGGCTGTCACCTTGCCGTGAATCGTGGTTTGTTTCGTAGCCTCGCTGTAATCGTTATCCGTACCCAGCACGGTAATAGACAAATCCGAGATGGACTGGTTCCCCTTGTTTGCGGCTGAAAAATAAGATACATCACTCCGCGAAAGGTGGTTCGCCCTGCAGAGTGATGTACCGGGGGGATGGGGAGAACCTTACGCAGGTTCTCCCCTTGAGGAATTGGTGCGCCTGCCGGCGCAGCGGGGGATATATTATATGCTACACATACCTGGCAGGGCAGTCCTGCCGGGCATGGAATAGCCGTAGAGGCAGGGGCGTCAAGCCTGTACCGCCGTGCAGGCGGAAAGGCGCTTCCGGAACAAGGGGTAGCCGATGCCCAGGAAGAGTACCGTCAACAGGGCCAGGGCCGCCAGACAGATTCCGTAGCTGGGAGAAAAGCCGCCCAGCAGCAGTTCCCGGACCGTGCTGGAGCACCAGCGCAGGGGGAACAGCACCGATAAATACTGCGTGAGCAACGGCATGGCTGCCGACGGCCACGTGTATCCGGACAGCAGAAACGCCGGAACAGGATACATGATGATGCCTCTGGCAAAGGCCAGTTCTGTCGGGAAAAAGCAGCAGAAGCAGACGCCGAAGGATACCGCCGCCAGAGCGAAGAAGGCGGCCAGGACCACGAAGCGCCACAAGGGCGCCTTGACCGGGATGTCCCAGATTACATGGGCCAGGGTCAGCAGGATGCCGAAAGCCGCAAAGGCGCAAAACCAGTAAAACAGCACCTTGGCAGCCAGGATGGCGGCCGGTCCGTAACGACAGGTCCGGCCTTTTTCATATTCCGAGGCCGTCGCGGCGCCGACGCTGAACAGCAGCCCCTGCTGGAACGCTACCAGAGCCAGGCCGATGACGAAGAAGTACAGATACCCCTGCGTGCTGTTGTTCAGGACGCGCAGGCTCAGGGTCACCGGTGCCAGGCGTATACGCAGCATGCCTTCGTTCATGCCCGTCGCCAGGGCCGTGCGGGACGCGGCCACCTGCTGGGAATAATGGGAAATGATGTTGGAGGCCGACGCGCTGGTCACATTGGTCAGGATGATGTTAGACCCGTTCGTCAGAAAGAGGACCGTGCCCCCCGTCCCCGCCAGGGTGTCCTTGGCGAAGTTCTTCGGGATATGGATGGCGGAATAGGCCTCCTTTTCCCGGATCAGGGACCGCATTTCCTCTTCCGAATCGACGTAGCCGATGATGCGGAAGGCATCGCTGTAGCCGAAATCACGGGAAATTTCGCGGCTCATGCGGGAATTGTCTTCATCGTAGATGACGAGCGGCACGTTTTTGACGATGTTCGGCATGTAGAGCGCGCCGAACATCAGGATATAGATGACGGCCGCGCCGAAGACGAAGGTCATGCGCCGGGAATCCCGGCGGAAATCCGCGAGTTCACGGCGCAGCAGGGTACGCAGCACGGCGAGGGCGCGGATGATGTTGCGGACCGTCATAAGGCAGCACCTTCTTTCCGGATACGGCGCACGATGCGGAAGACACCGACGGCACCAATAACCAGCCCGGCACTGACGAGGACCAGGCTGTCTTTGTACAGCTGAGGCGCATAGCCGGCCAGCAGGATGTCACGCAGGCAGTCCCCGACCCAGGTCATGGGCAGCAGCAGGGAGATGGCCCCGCCGATATCGTTCATGCAGAATGTCGGCCACGAAAGTCCGCTGAACAGGACGCCAGGCATGATGTAGATCATGGGATCCTGCATGGCTTCCACCACGGAGGCGGCGCCGGAGCCGAAAAACGTCAGGACGCACATCAGGAAGAACAGGAAGCAGGTCATCAGGAACAGGCAGTCCCATAAGGAGCCCCGCATAGGCAGCCCGAAGACGACGATGCAGACACCGAGGGACAGGCAGAAGGAGCACAGGGCGATGGCCTCGTACGGAAGGACGGCACCGAGAAGGCGCTGAAACACTTCGCGGTGGCCGACGCGGGCGGCGTTGAGCAGCTTCCGTTTCCGGATGAAGACGACGATGCCCGGCGTGAAGGCGAGCATGATGGAGATCTGCAGGCCGTTGATGGTGAGGGCCGAAAGCATGAAGGACGTATAGCCGTTTGTCGGGTTGTTCAGGATGCGCAGCCCCATGCGGATGGGATACGCCAGGTTCATAGCCCAGGCCGGCAGCACGCCGGCTCCTTCCAGCGTCGATGCCGCCACGGCTGTGGAATAGGACTGGTTGATTTCCCGGATGGCGCCGATGACGGCATTGCCGTTCATGTTGTTGGCGGAATTGACGATGTAGGCTACATCCGTGCCTGCGCCGGTCTTCATATCCTTGGAAAAATCGCGGGGAATGGCGATGGCTGCCAGGGCCTGGCCGTCATACATGGCGGCTTCCAGTTCCTCTTTGGAGGAAGCGTACCCCACGATCCGCAGTTTTTCCGAATCGTCGTACATCTGGATCAGGGTGCGGCTGGCCTTGCTCTGGTCCTCGTCCAGAATCAGGACGGGGACGTCGTTGACCACGTTATGGGAGTAGATGGTGCCGAACAGGAACGCATAGAGCAGCGGTAAAAACAGGATGATGAGGGCCGGTGGAAAACGCCCGTTCCACAGCGCGTGCCATTGGAAACGAATGATGTCGCGCCATTTCATGCCCGCTCACTCCCCGTAATCCGGAAGCGCATCCCCGGACGGATCCGGGTGTCGTTGATCTGGATCTTTACATTAAAGGTAATGATGTCCGTATCTTTGCCCCGTTCACTCGTCGCCCGCTGCGTGGCAAAGTCGGCTTTTCTGCTGATATCGGTGATTTCACCGGTCACCTGCGTCTTGTCGTCGCGGGCCGTAAGGGTGACTTTGTCGTGCAGGTGGTAGCCGGACAACTCTGTTTCCGGCACCTTGATGTCGACCCAGTTGTCCGTCGGATCCTGCACCGCCACGAGGGGCGTACCGGTGGAAATCATGGATCCTTCTTCCACGTACTTTTCCGTGATGATCCCGTCGAAAGGCGCCCGGATGATGGTTTCGTCGAGATTGACCTCAATCTGGCGCAGGGCGGCTTCGGCCTGCTCCTTGCGGCGCAGCAGGGCCGTTTCGTTGGCTTTGTTGACATCGGTCTGCATGAGGCCGGACTCCGCCTGGGACACTGCCTGCAGCGTCTGGTTGTACGCTGCTACGGCCTGGTCGTAGGTGGATTTTTCCTGGTCGTAGGTCTGCCGGGAAATGGCACCGGCTGCCAGCAGGCCCTGGTACCGGTTGAAGGTGACGCGGGCTAGTTCCATGTTGGCTTGCGCCTTATCCCGGTTGGCCTGGGCCTGGCCCAGGGCGGACTGGGTCGTACCGGACTGCATGTCCGTCGTAAAACGGGCCTGTACCTGCTGGGCCTTGATGCTTTCCAGGTTGGCGACGGCTTCGGCGCGCTGCGCCACCAGGTCGCGCTCGTCGATGCGGGCCAGCACCTGCCCTTTCTGCACCTTATCGCCTTCCTTGACCAGCAGGCTGACGACACGGCCGGAAATTTTCGAATTGATGTCGATTTCCTTGGCATCGGCCCGGCCCCAGGTCTGGTCGGACGCGTACTGCGTGCCGCACCCTGCGAACAAGGACACCGTAAAGACGGCGGTCAACAGCAGGGCGATGCCTTTTTTCCACTGCTTCCGAATCTGCATATCCAATCCTCCGTTCCTCTTGTATGCTCCACATAAGATATTATTTAACACGTTCAACTAAAAGTTTTGAAAAAAGGAACCTTTTGACGGTTCCTTTGTTTTTTTGTTCAATAAAAGCAGGTTTCAAACGGGATAGTCCCGCAGTTCATGACCGATGGAGATCCACAGCTGCTTGTGGGCGTCAATCTGCTTCATGGTGTATTCAATCAGCGTGGAGCCGATGCCCATGATTTCCAGGACCCAGCGCACGCACTCGTGAAAGTCCTTTTCATGGTCCGTCATGCGCTGGAAATAGAAGGCGGAAACACAGCTGCCCATCATGCCCTTGATCAAAAGGGCCTGCCGGCGGTTCGTTTCGTCGTCCTTTTCCCAGGGCGTGCCGTGGAAAAGGCGGTCCGCCATGGCCGCATACTGTTCCACCATATGTTCAAAGATCTGGGGAGAGGAATAGGCCGTAGCGTAGTTGTCGCGAATGATGGGGTTTTCCTCTACCGCGCAGAGCTCGACGGCACAGACGGCCGCGTACTGGAAAACCGGGGATTCCTCGCCGCAGTGTTCGCGGATCTTGACGATGCAGTTCTGCGTCAGGGAAAGGATCAGGGCCTGAAATACATCTTCCTTGTTCTTATACAGGTAATAGATGCTGCCCGTCAACACACCGGACTGTTCCACAATCTGGCGGATGGTCGTCCGCCTGTATCCCTGGACGCCGAAAAGGTATTTGGCCGTGTTCAGGATCTTGTGCCGCACGCGTTCAACGTGTTCCTGGTCATATCTTCCTTTCGTCATGTTGTCACCTTCCCAATTTTTAACGTTTTGTTGAATCTGTTCAAATAAATACTACCACGCTCCCCTGTCCCTGTCAAGAAAAAACCGCCGCCTTTTCAGGCAGCGGTTCCAAAAGCAGGGAAACCGGCTCACAGAGCCAGGAAATTACGGATGATGCGCGGTCCTTCGGGCGTCATGATGGATTCCGGATGGAACTGGAGACCGTAGATCGGGTACTCCCTGTGTTCCACGGCCATGATCTCCCCGTCGTCCGTGACGGCCGTCACTTTGAGGCAGTCCGGCATGGTTTCCGGCACGGCGGCCAGGGAATGGTAGCGCGCGACCTGGATGGTTTCGGGCAGGCCCTTGAAGAGCGGGCTCGACAAATCCAGGCGCACGGGTGACTGCTTGCCGTGCATAAGCCGTTTGGCATGGTCGATTGTGGCGCCGAAGACCTGGCAGATGCCCTGGTGTCCCAGGCAGACGCCCAGCACGGGAATTTGCGGGCCCAGGCGGGCCACTGCATCGAGGCAGACACCGGCATCCTTCGGATAGCCGGGGCCGGGCGACAAAATGATTTTTTCGGGGTGCAGGGCGGCAATCCCGTCCACGGTCAGCTCGTCGTTGCGGATGACGCGGATGTCGGGATTGATGGTGCCGACGGCCTGGTACAGGTTATAGGAAAAGCTGTCGTAATTGTCGATGAGCAGAATCATTTGTCCAAGCCCTCCTGTGCGGTCTGTAAGGCCAAAATGACGGCTTTCGCCTTGTTGAGGCATTCCTGAAACTCGTTTTCCGGCACGCTGTCGGCGACGATGCCCGCGCCGCTGCGGACGAAGACTTTGCCGTTCTTCTTGAAGCAGAGCCGGATGGCGATGCAGGCGTCCAGATTGCCCGCGCAGTCGATATAGCCGACGGCGCCGCCGTAGATGCCGCGTTTGTTGTTTTCCAGTTCATTGATGATCTGGCAGGCGCGGATTTTGGGCGCGCCGGACAACGTGCCCGCCGGCAGGATGGAATCCATGGCGTCGACGGCGTCCAGGTCGTCGCGCAGGGTGCCTCGCACGGTGGAACCCAGGTGCATGACGTGGGAATACTTTTGCACGACCATGTACTTTTCCACGGCCACGCTGCCGAATCGGCTGACCTTGCCGATGTCGTTGCGGCCCAGGTCGACGAGCATGTTGTGCTCGGCCCGTTCCTTTTCATCGGCCAGCAGTTCCGCTTCCAGGGCGTCGTCTTCTTCGGGCGTGGTGCCGCGGCGGCGCGTACCGGCCAGGGGGAAGGTGTGCAGCGTGCCGTTCTCCAGTTTGACCAGCGTTTCCGGAGAGGCGCCGGCCATCTCGATGTCGTCGCTGGAGAAATAGAACATATAGGGCGACGGGTTGAGCGTCCGGAGGACGCGGTACGTATCGAGCAGGCTGCCTTCGTAGTCCGCCTCGAGGCGGTTCGACAGGACGACCTGGAAGATGTCGCCGTCATAAATATACTGTTTGGCCTTTTCGACCATGCGGCAATATTCCTCTTTATTGAAAAGAGGCCGCAGCTCCGACGTCATGTGGCCCGGATCGGCCGGGCATTTGGCGCCGTGCTCCAGCAGGTCCTTCATCTGGTGCAGGGTCAGGCAGGCCCGGTTGTATTCCGTTTCCAGGTTTTCGCAGCGGGCCTGGCAGATGAAGAGGATCTTCTGACGCAGGTTGTCGAAGGCGATGACCTTGTCGAAGAGCATGAGGTCGATGTCCTTGAAGCCTTCCGTATCGAGGGCGTCCAGGTTCAGGGACGGTTCGGCGTACTTGATGTAGTCGTAGGACCAGTAGCCTACGAGGCCGCCGGTGAAGGTGGGCAGATAGTCCAGCTGGGGACTCTTGTTGTCCGCCGCGACCTGGCGGATCACCTCGCCGGGGTGTTTGACCTGCATCCGCACGGAAGACCCGCTCGTGACGGTCATGGTGCCGTCCACGCAGGTCAGTTCCAGCTTGGGGTCGTAGCCCAGGAAGGTGTAACGGCCCCAGCGCTTGCTGTCCTCCACCGATTCCAGCAGGAACACGTGGCTGCTGACGTTCTTCAGTTTGCGCAGCAGTTCGATGGGCGTGATGCAGTCGGCATACATTTCGCAGCTCACGGGGATGGTCTTGTACCCCTGGGCGGCGAATTGTTTCGCTTCTTCCAGGGAGGGACGGATTTCCATAATCTCCCTCCTCAATCGTTACAATGGTTGACGGCGTCCACCATGGTCTTCACGTAGGCCGCTACGGGTTCCACGCAGTTCCGGCCGTACTTTTCGCAGAGTTTGACGATGGCGCTGCCGACGATGGCGCCGTCGCTCTGGCGGGCCATTTCCGCCGCCTGTTCCGGCGTGGAGATGCCGAACCCTACGGCTGCCGGCGTATCCGTGACGGCACGGATCTTTTTATAGATGGCGGCGATATCCGTCGTGATTTTCGAACGCACGCCCGTCACGCCCAGGCTGGACACGATATAGATATAGCCCTTGGCGTCCTTGGCGAGCATCTGGATGCGGTCGTCCGACGTGGGGGCGATCATGACGATGCGGTCCACGCCGTATTTACGGCACGCCCCTTCCAGTTCCTCCCGTTCCTCGTAGGGGACATCGGGCACGATGGTGCCGTCCACGCCCGTTTCGGCGCAGCGGCGGTAGAACTTGTCCGTCCCGTAATGGAAGATGGGGTTTGCATAGGTCAGGAAGACCAGGGGAATGTCCGTCTCCTTGCGCACTTCGGCAATCATGTCGAAGACCTTGTCCGTCGTGCAGCCGTTGGACAGGGCCCGCAGATCTGCCGCCTGAATGACGGGCCCTTCGGCCATGGGGTCGCTGAAGGGGATGCCCAGTTCCACCAGGCTCGCCCCCGCCTTTTCCAGGGCCAGAATCAGCTTCTTCGTCGTTTCCAGGTCCGGGTCGCCCGCCGTGATGAAGGGAGCGAATACTTTTTTACCTTGCAATGCTGCTGCCAACTTACTCATGTAAATCCCTCCCTAAATATCTGGCGATGGCTGCGACGTCCTTGTCGCCGCGGCCGGACAGGTTGATGACGATGATCTGGTCCTTGCGCATGGTCGGCGCCAGCTTCATGGCGTAGGCCACGGCATGGGCACTCTCGATGGCCGGGATGATGCCTTCCGTGCGGGACAGGTAACAGAAGGCGTCCACGGCCTCCTGGTCCGTCGCTGCCACGTATTCGGCGCGGCCGATATCGTGCAGATACGCGTGTTCCGGTCCGATGCCGGGATAATCCAGACCGGCGGAAATGGAATAGACCGGCGCAATCTGGCCGTATTGATCCTGCAGGAAGAGGGACTTCATGCCGTGGAAGATGCCTTCCGTGCCGCAGGCGATGGTGGCTGCCGTTTCCGGCGTGTCGATGCCGCGGCCGGCCGCTTCGACGCCGATGAGTTTGACATCCTTGTCGGGAATGAAGTCATAGAAAAGGCCCATAGCATTGGAGCCGCCGCCCACGCAGGCCAGGACGGCATCGGGCAGACGCCCTTCCTTTTCCAGCAGCTGGGCTTTGACTTCTTCGCCGATGACTTTCTGGAAGTCGCGCACCATTTCGGGATAGGGGTGCGGTCCCATGACGGAGCCGAGCACGTAGTACGTGTCCTCGACGCGGGCCGTCCAGACGCGCAGCGCCTCGTTGACGGCGTCCTTCAGGGTGCCCGTGCCCGTCGTGACCGGTACGACCTTGGCACCCAGCAGTTCCATGCGGAACACGTTCAGGGCCTGGCGTTCCGTATCCTTCACGCCCATGTAGACCGTGCAGTCCATGCCCATGAGGGCCGCCACCGTCGCCGTAGCCACACCGTGCTGGCCGGCGCCCGTTTCGGCGATGACGTGCTTCTTGCCCATGCGCTTGGCCAGGAGGCACTGGCCGAGGACGTTGTTGATCTTGTGCGCCCCCGTGTGGTTCAGGTCCTCGCGCTTCAAATAAATTTTCGCGCCGCCCAGGTCCTTCGTCATCTTTTCCGCGTAATACAGCATGGACGGCCGGTTCGCGTAGTCCCGGTAGAGCTGCCGCAGTTCCGCCAGAAAGTCCGGATTGTTCTTGTATTTCTCATACGCTGCTTCCAGTTCTTTGACGGCGGTCATCAGCGTTTCCGGAATGTACTGTCCGCCATGGATTCCATATCTTCCCTTGCTCATAATTTCAACCCTCTCACTGTCTCTATGAATTTTCGGATTTTCTCTTCGTCTTTATAACCGTCCGTCTCGACGCCGCCGGATACGTCGACGCCGTACAGATAGTCCCGCAGGTGCGGCAGCGCCAGCACCCCGCGGATGCTTTCCGCCACGTTGTCCGCCGTCAGGCCGCCGGCCAGCAGAAACGGTTTGTCGAGGCGCAGGCCCTGCAGCAGGTCCTTGTCGATCTTCCGGCCCGTCCCGCCGTACACGCCCGGCTGGAATGCATCCAGTACGATGTAGTCCACATAGCGTCCGCAACGGGCCAGTTCCGCGGCGCTGTCCGCCCGGAGGCGGATGGCCTTGAAAAGCGGGGCCCGCGTCAGCTGCCGCAGGGCCTGCAGATATTGCTCATCCTCGTCCCCGTGCAGCTGGATGCCGTCGATGATGCCCTCGTTGGCGAGGGCCGCCACCTGGTCCGGCGGGCTGTTCACGAAGACCCCCAGCACGGGAATCTCTGCCGCCAGCCGCGCCTTCAGGTCCCGAGCCGTTTCCCGGTCCACCTGGCGTGAACTTTTGGCAAAGACGAAGCCCGTGTAGTCCGGGCGGTACCGGTTGACGGCTTCCGTGTCGGCCAGCCGCCGGAGGCCGCAGATCTTGATGTGCAGATGCATGATTCACGCCTCCCGGAAAGACCGCAGCGTCGCGCCGATGTCGCGGCTCCGCATGAGTGTTTCGCCAATGAGGGCGGCCTGTACGCCGGCCTCTTTCAACCGCCGGATGTCCGCCGGGGTGCGGATGCCGCTTTCGGCCACGCAGATCCGGTCGTCCGGTATGCCGCCCCGCAGGCGCAGGCAGGTTTCAAAGTCGACCGTAAAGTCCTGCAGGTTGCGGTTGTTCACGCCGATGAGGACGGCGCCTATCCGGAGGGCCGTTTCCACTTCGCCCGCGTCGTGGGTTTCCACGAGGGCGTCCAGGCCGACGCTTTCCGCAATCTGCCGGTATTCTTCCAGCTGGGAAGGCGTCAGGATGGCGGCGATGAGGAGGACTGCCGACGCACCCAGGGTGCGGGCTTCGTAAATCTGGTAGGGATCCACGGTGAAGTCCTTGCGCAGGACCGGAATGGCAACGTCCCGGGCGATTTCCTGCAGGTAGGCGTCCCGGCCGAGGAAATGGCGCGGTTCCGTCAGGCAGCTGATGGCTGCCGCACCGCCCTCCTCATAAGCCCGGGCAATTTCCCGGTACGGAAAGTCCGGGGAAATGAGCCCTTTGGACGGCGATGCCTTTTTGCATTCGCAAATCAGGCTCAGGCCGGGCCGGGCCAGGGCCGCGGCAAATCCTTCCGCCGCCCGGTTCCGCTTTTCCTGCCGTGCTTCCAGCGTTTCCGCGTCCCGCCGGACTGTGTCCGCGCTGACCTGCTGCTGCCGTTCCCGGACCCGTTCGCGGGCCTCGTCGGCCAATACATCCAATATCATGTCGCCACTCCCTGTCCTTTTCGAATCATTTTACCGTCCCTGCTGGCTGTAGGCTGCGAATTCGTCCAGTTTCGCCTTGGCTTTGCCGCTGTCGATCAGTTCGGCTGCCAGCCGGATGGCGTCCGTCATGTTGTCCGCCTTGCCGCTCAGGTAGAGGCCGGCGCCGGCGTTCAGCAGGACGGCGTTGCGTTTCGTGCCCCGTTCCTTGCCGTTCAGGATATCCAGCGTGATCTGGGCGTTGGCGGCAGGGTCCCCGCCGACCAGGTCGGACTTCTGTCCCAGTTCCAGGCCGAAATCGCGGGGATCCAGGGTGTATTCCGTAATCCTGCCGTCTTTCAGTTCCGCCACGCTCGTCGTGGAAGAAGCGGAAATTTCATCGAGCACGTCGTCGCCGAAGACCACGAGGGCCCGCTTCAGACCGCGCTTCTGCAGCACTTCCGCGATGGGGCGGACCAGCTCTTTGCTGTAGACGCCGATGATGGCCATTTCCGGGTTGGCCGGGTTGGTCAAGGGTCCGAGGATGTTGAATACGGTGCGGATACCCAGGGCCTTGCGGACCGGTGCGACGTAGCGCATGGCCGAATGATAGACCGGCGCGAAGAGGAAGGCGATGCCGATGTCGTTTTCCATTTTTTCCGTGAAGGCCGGCGTGTTGTTGATCTTGACGCCCAGCTGCTCCAGCACATCGGCGGCGCCGCTCTTGCTCGAGACGCCCCGGTTGCCGTGCTTGGCCACGTGCGTGCCGGCGGCGGCGATGACGAACATGCTCGTCGTGGAAATATTGAAGGTGTAGGCCTTGTCACCGCCCGTGCCGACGATTTCCAGGACATCGCCCTGCGGATGGATCTGCACGGCGGCTTCCGTCATGCCTTCGGCGCTGGCCGTGATTTCATCGACCGTCTCGCCCTTCATGGACAGGGCCGTCAGGTAGGACCCGATTTCAACGGGGTCCGCCTTGCCGCTCATGATTTCCCGCATATCGGCCAGGGCTTCTTCCCGGCTCAGGTTTTCTTTGACTGCCAATTTCGCGATAGATTCTTTCAACATGATTCTCTCTCCTTCTCTGCCCTTCGGGCGCCTTGACCGGTACGGCGCCGGCCGTACCCTGCGTGTTGTTTCTGTTGGCTGATTTGGGGCTTGGATCCGGACAGACAATCAAAAAAGCCTGTCCTTGCGTGCAACAAGGACAGGCTCATTATCATTACCTGCGGTACCACCTTGATTCGCGGAAACTCCGCGCCCTTTGCAGGATGCCAACACATCCCTCGCCTTTAACGCAGGCGCTGCGTTGTGCGATACTCTCTTGCGATTTCGGCACACCCTCGACGGTCCATTTACCAACCAGCATCTCTACCCGGCTTTCAGCTTCCCGGACTCTCTGTAAGCGCTTATGATGGCTTGATCTCCGTCTCTTCGGTTTCGTGGTGCTATTCACTTTTGTACTGAGGATACCACCCCATCCGGCAGGCGTCAACAAAAAATTGTAAAACGGCGCCGGAAATTTTATATTATCCGCAAAAGTGTAAACAGGATTACAAATTGACTTTAGTTTACAGACAATTCGGCCTCTTTTGCGGCCCATAAAAAAGGCGGTCAGGTTTTTGTTCCCTGATCGCCTTTAATTCTTGAAATCCTGTTTCATTATATGCTCCTGTAGAATCCGGCGGCTTGCGCCGCCACACGGGTGAAGCGGATTGATTTGCGTCACGGCTGTTCCGTTATTCCAGGGGAAGGATTTCGATTTCGGATAAGAATGCTACGATGCGTTCCAACATGTTACTGCACCTCCTGTTCTGTCAGCCCGGCGGGTTCCCAAGGTTCCCTTTCCTTGCTGCACCTTGAGTATACCACGTGTTACCGATTTTGTCCAGTATGGACTAAATTTGTCCCACTTGTATTTTTAAAATACGGAACCCCGCCATACAAGCGGGATTCCGTAAATTTGCCGTCCGGGTTTTCCCGGGACTTCACGGTTTGTTCATAAAAATTTTGGGACTTTTTTTGCCACACGGGACTTATTTTGTCCAAATCATTTCCGTACAACGGCTTCATCCGCCAGGGAGCCGTCGGGGAAATAGGCGCGGAACCGCAGTTCCTGCGGGCCCGCTTCCAGGACCAGGTAGTTGTCCGTCTCCGGCTGGGGCAGGACCTTCGTATCGAGAGCATGGTCCTTCCACAGGTCCGGATAGCGGACGTTGCCGGCCAGGCCGGCCATGATATACAGCGGGCCGTCCGCGTCGCGGCGGAAGTTGCGGATGTGGCCGCGGTTGCGGTACGAATGGAGGTGGCCGCTCAACACGACGTCGACGCCGTACTGGTCAAAGAGGGGCATGAAGAGGCGCCCTTCTTTGGAAAAGCCCTCGGGACGCGGCGTCGAACGGTGTTTGAAGGAATACTGGAGTCCGTCCTTGTGCATGAGGACGACTTTCCACTTTTTCCGGGTCTGTTCCATATCCTGCCGGAACCAGGCCGCTTCGTCCTTTTCCAGGTCCGGCTCGAATTCGTTCAGCTCGCGGAACTGCGTGTTCAGGACCGTGAAGTGGACATCGCCGTAGTCAAAGGAATAGAACTGGTTGCCGTACTTTGCCGCCAGATTGTCCGGCAGGGCCGGCAGCTGGAACAGGTGCAGGTAGGCTTCGGGCATGCGCACCTTCCAGTCCAGGGTGTACGTTTCGTGGTTCCCCATGACCGGGGCTGCCGGAATGGCCGTCACCATGGGTTCGATGCGGGTGAACCATTCCTTCCACTGAAACGCCTGCTGGCCGTTGTCCACCAGGTCGCCCAGGTTGAGGAAGAACCCCGCGTCGCCATGGCGCTGCCACGCGCCCATGGCCACTTTCTGCCAGTCGCTGTAATCGCTGGACTGGGAATCCGTAAAGATCAGCGCCTTGAACGTAGCGCCGGCACTGCCGGCCGGTGCAGTCCGAAGTGTGTGCCAGGGGCCGCGGTTGTCGCCGAAGCCCAGGCGGTACTGGTAGGCCGTGCCCGGCTGGAGGCCGTTCAGGGTCGCCGTATGGATCCAGCTCGTCTGGTTGTCTTCGGAAAATTTCTCGTTGCGCCGCGTGCCCTGGGCGTACAAGTCGCCGGCAGGTTTTCCGTCGGAGCCGAGGGCGCGGTATTCCACGAAGGAGCCCTTCTCTTCCCCTTCGGACTGCCACATGATGGTACGGGACGAGGTGCTGTCCCGCGTGATCACCTGGCGGAGGTTGAATACTTCCCGCTCGGAAAAGGCCACGAAGTTCTTCAGCTCCGTCACGCGGACGGGCGTGGCGCCGTTGAGGGCCGCTGCCGGGGCGGGTGCCTTGTCCTTTGCGGCCGTGCCGCCCCCGCTGCCGCAGCCGGCTGCCAGAGCCAGGCAGGCAGCGAGTACGAAGACGGCCAGCCACAGCCGTATATGTCTATGTTTCTTCATTCATTGTTCCTTTCCGGTATCTGTTCCCGTTTTTCTCCAGCATCCCCGCGGGCGTCCCGCTTTTTCTGCGGTTCGGCCGCCATGCCGCGGTGGATGATATGTTCGCCGAAGCGGTCCTTGAGGCGGTCCAGGGCCTGGTTGCGCCGCTGCAGGCGCCGGTCCTCGTCAAACCCCAGGGTCGGCGCGTCGTCCGGATGCAGCAGCTCGCTGACGCTCACGCCGAGGAGCCGCACGCCGGGCTTCAGGTTCACCTTGCGCAGCAGGGAATCCGCCATACGGAAGATGTCCTCGTCCCATTCGACGGGCCTGTCCGAAGAAAGGCTCCGCGTAATGGTCCGGAAATCAGCATATTTTACTTTCAGGGTCACTGTGCGCCCGGCCAGTTTTTCCCGGCGCAGGCGCCACCCCGTCTGCCCGGCCAGGTCGAGGACCATGTCGCGGCAGGCTTCGTAGCCGTACAAATCCGTTTCGAAGGTCGTTTCCTTGCCGATGGATTTGGCCGCCTCGTCGGGCTTGACGGGCCGGTCGTCGAGGCCGCGGGCCAGCAGCTTCACCCGTTCGGCGTTGATGCCGAAGACTTGGCGCAGCACGCCCGTGTCCGTCCCGGCCAGCTGCCCGACGGTAGTGATGCCGAACTGTTCCAGTTTGTGCGCCGCCTGCCGGCCGATGCCGAAGATCTTGCCGACGGGCAGGGGTGCCAGCAGGGCCGGTGCCTCCTGCGGCGTGATGCGGACGAAACCGTGCGGTTTGTCCATGTCCGAGGCCAGTTTGGCCAGGAACTTGTTCGGCGCCAGGCCGATGGAACAGCTCAGGTGCAGTTCCCGGGCGATGCGGTCCTGGACGGCGTGGGCGATGCGCTCCGCGCCGCCGAGTTTCTCCATGCCCGTCAGGTCGAGGAAGGCCTCGTCCACGGAAAGCTGCTCCACCAGGGGCGACGTTTCATGAAAGATTTCCATGATCTGGCCCGACACTTCGACGTACCGGTGCATGCGCACGGGCAGGTAAACGCCGTCGGGGCAGAGGCGGTGCGCCTCGAAGAGGGGCATGGCGGAGTGGACGCCGTAGCGGCGTGCCTCGTAGGAACAGGTCGACACGACGCCCCGGGCCGAGCTGCCGCCCACGATGACGGGCAGGCCCTTGAGCGACGGGTTGTCCCGCTGTTCCACGGACGCGTAAAACGCGTCCATATCGACATGCATAATCCAACGTTCCATCTGCTTCCCTCCTTCTGGTTTCCGCATGTCTTTATTGTACATCTTATTGTACCCGTGTTCCAATGGGAAATGCCAATACCTGCTGCCTATCCGCAGGCATGCCCGGCGTGTATTGCTGCCGTCTCCCGGGCCCGTAAAAAAATTCGCAAAAATATCACAAAACAATTGAGTAACACGGCCTTTTTTGGTAAAATAGGAAAAGCAGTAAATGTTCCATTCCCTGCGCAACGGGCGCGGCCTTGGAACAATTAGAGGATTAAAAGGAGTGTGTTTGGAATGAATGGTAAAACGAAAGCGGTATGCGCGGCTTCCCTGGCAAGCCTGATGCTGCTTGCAATCGCCGGCTGCGGCGGTGGCGGCGGTGACAAGAAGGCCGACAGCGGCAAAAAGCTGACCATGTACTGGGGCGCCCTGGAAGACTTCATGGTGGCGGATATCAACGCCTTCCAGAAGGAAACGGGCATCAAGGTGGAAGGCGTCCGCATGTCCTCCGGCGAAACCATCGGCCGTATCAAGGCGGAAAAGGCGAACCCGAAGGCTTCCCTGTGGTTCGGCGGCCCGGCTGACGGCCAGATTCAGGCCAAGGCGGACGGCCTCCTGGAAAAATACGTTTCCCCGAACGCTGCCAAGATTCCTGACCAGTTCAAGGATAAAGACGGTTACTGGACCGGCGTCTACGTCGGCTACCTGGGCTTCGCTTCCAATGCCAAGCTCTTAAAGGAAAAGGGCGTCGAAGCCCCGAAATCCTGGGCGGACCTGCTGAAACCGGAATTCAAGGGCCAGATCGTCACGGCCAACCCCGGTTCCTCCGGAACGGCTTACACCATGCTCGCCACGCTGGTACAGCTGAAAGGCGAAAAGGACGGCCTCGCCTACATGAAGGCCCTGCATAAACAGATCAAGAACTACCAGAAGTCCGGTACGGCTCCTGCCCGCCTGGCAGGCCAGGGCGAATGCATGGTCGGCATCTCCTTCCTGCATGACGCCATCAAGTACCGTGAAGAAGGCATGAAGGACCTCGTCCTGACGGCTCCGGCCGAAGGCACGGGCTACGAAGTCGGCGCTGTTTCCCTGATCAAGGGCGGCCCGGACCAGGATGCCGCCAAGAAGTTCATCGACTGGGCACTCACCGCCAAAGCACAGGAAATCGGCCAGACCGTTGGTTCCTACCAGTTCCTGACGAACCCCGAAGCCAAGCCGCCGAAGCAGGCTGCGGAAATCAAGGACACGAAGCTGATCAAGTACAACTTCGAATGGGCCGGCGCACACCGGAACGAACTGGTTGAAAAATGGAACAAAGCCATTAAGGACTGACATGGGCTCCGCCGCGCGGCGGAATCCGCACAGTTTCCCTGCATTCAAGAAAGGCCGTTTACCATTGGTAAGCGGCCTTTTGATACGTACGACCTTTATTTGAAAAATCTGCCTATTTTTACGTAAGGAGTAACCAAAAGAAATGCCGGAAAAAAAGTATTCCATGTGGTCCTTGAAGTGGGATGAATTCCATAAGATCCTGCGGGACCCTGTCCTCCTTTCCACCATCATCCTCGTGGCCATCGCGCTGATCATCTTCATCGTCTGGCCCCTGTACGACGTGCTGGCGGAAAGTTTCGTCTCCACCAAGGGCGGTTTCACCCTTGAATATTACCGGGAGGCCCTGAGCCACCAGGAGAACATCGATGTCCTCGTGAACACCATTTTCCTGGGACTCTTCGTCAGCTTTTTCGCCACCCTCATCGGTTTCATTTTCGCGTACGTCGATGCGTACCTGAAGATTCCCTTTAAGAAGATCTTCAAGCTCATCGCCATCCTGCCGATCATTTCGCCGCCCTTCGCACTGGCCATGTCCTTCATCATGCTCTTCGGCCAGCAGGGCTTCGTCAGCAAGGTGCTGCTGGGCATCCAGAACGCCAACATCTACGGCTTCCGCGGACTGGCGGTCGTCCAGATCCTGACCTTCTTCCCCGTGGCCTACATGGTCCTGGCCGGCCTCATGCAGCAGATCGACCCGTCCATGGAAGAAGCGGCCCGCAACCTGGGCGCTTCCCGCTGGCAGACCTTCCGCACGGTCCTGCTGCCCCTGCTGAAACCGGGCATCGCCAACAGCTTCCTGCTGGTCTTCATCCAGACGGTCGCTGACTTCGGTAACCCCATGGTCATCGGCGGCAACTTCAACACCCTGGCGGCGCAGGTCTACTTACAGGCTATGGGCAACTACAACCTGAAGGTCGGCACGGCCCTCGCCACCATTTTGCTGTCCCTGTCCATCCTCATGTTCGTACTCCAGAAATACTGGCTGGGCAACAAGTCCTACGTCACCCTGACCGGCAAGCCGTCCCGTATCCGCGCCATGGTCACCGACAAGGCGATCATCGCGGCCATCGGTATCCCCTGCCTGCTGATCTCCCTGTTCATCCTCGTGCTCTACGCCCTCATTCCGGTGGGCAGCTTCGTCAACCTGTGGGGCATCGATTACACCTTCACGCTGCGCCATTACCAGTATATCTGGAACCTGGGCGCCAAGCCTATCTTCGACACGACGGAGCTCTCGCTCATCGCCATGCCGATCACGGGCGTGCTGGGCATGATCATCGCCTACCTGATCGTCCGCAAACGCTTCTTCGGCCGCGGCCTCATCGAGTTCGTCTCCCTGCTGTCCCTGGCCATCCCCGGTACGGTCATCGGCATGGGCTATGTCCTGGCCTACAATGAACCGCCCCTGGTCCTGACGGGCACGGGCATCATCATCGTCCTGTCCTTCGTCTTCCGCAGCATGCCGGTCGGCATCCGTGCCGGCGTCGCGTCGCTGCAGCAGATCGACCCGGCCATCGAGGAAGCGGCCTACGACCTCGGCGCGGGCAGCTTCAAGGTCTTCCGTTCCGTCACCATCCCGCTGATCCGGTCGGCCTTCTTCAGCGGCCTTGTCTACAGCTTCGTGCGCAGCATGACCGCCGTCAGTGCGGTAATCTTCCTCGTCAGCGCCAACGTGAACCTGCTGACCGTGGCCATCATGAGCCAGGTCGACGTAGGCCGTCTGGGCGTTGCGGCTGCGTATTCCACCGTACTGATCGCCATCGTGCTGATCGTCGTCAGCATCCTGCTGGCCATTCTGAGCCGCATGGGTGTGAACATCAAGAGTGTCCAGGGTTAAGGAGGACGGAAAATAAATGGCAAAAGAATCTGCAAGTGTAAGAATAGAACATCTGAAAAAGGTTTATCCCGGCATCGACGGCAAGCCCGTTGAGGCCGTCAAAGAAGTCAACCTGCATATCGAACCGGGTCAGTTCATCACCCTGCTCGGCCCCTCGGGCTGCGGCAAAACGACCATCCTGCGCATGGTCGCCGGCTTTGAAATCCCGACGGCCGGCGACATCTACATCGGCGACACCCGCGTCAACAGCCTGACGCCGGATAAGCGCGACACGGCCATGGTGTTCCAGAGCTACGCCCTGTTCCCGCACCTGAACCTGTTCGACAACGTCGCCTACGGCCTGAAGATCAAAAAACTGCCGAAGGCCGAAATCAAGCAGAAAGTCGACTCCATCATGGCCATGGTCGGCCTGGAAGGCTTCGGCAACCGTGCCCCCAACCAGCTGTCCGGCGGCCAGCAGCAGCGTGTGGCCCTGGCCCGCGCCCTGGTCATGGAACCGTCCGTCCTGCTTTTTGACGAACCCCTGTCCAACCTGGACGCCAAGCTGCGCGTCTACATGCGCAACGAAATCCACAAAATCCAGCGCAAGGTCGGCATCACGAGCATCTACGTAACCCATGACCAGTCCGAAGCCATGAGCCTTTCGGACCGCGTCATCATCATGAACAACGGCCATGTCGAGCAGATCGGCACGCCCCTGGAAGTGTACACCACGCCGGCTTCCGAATTCGTGGCCGACTTCATCGGTATCGCCAACATCCTGCCCTGCAAGGTCACGGAAAACACCGGCCGTAGCGTCACCATCGACGTGCTGGGCGTACCCTGCACGAAGGAAGTCGAAGGCTCCCGCCTGCAGGCAGGCGAAGAAGTCAAGATCGTGGCCCGTCCGGAATCCCTGACGCTGGGACGCACGGGCGACATTCCCTGCAAGGTCGTTTCGTCCATCTTCATGGGCGAATCCCAGGACTATGTGGTCAACGCCTGCGGCAAGGACCTGAAGGTCAAGGTGTACAACCCCCTGATCCACGAAACCTACCACGAAGGCGAAGACATCTGCCTGACCCTGCAGAAGGGTTCCCTCCATATGATTCCGAAAAAAGATTAAGGTAACGTAACGGACGCATTCCGGCAGGCAGAAAAGGAGGTGGCACCATGGCGAAGCGCATCGGGCAGGGACTCCTGCTGCCGGTCCTGGGACTGGCGGCGTGGTACGCCGTGGCCCGGCTCCAGCTGTTCAGCCCCTACCTGCTTCCCGGTCCCGGCGCGGTCTGGGAAGCCCTGGGCGAACTGTGGCGCGGCGGCACCCTGGTCCACCACCTGGCCATCAGCCTGCAGCGTGTCTTTGCGGGCTTCCTGCTTTCGGCCGTCACGGCGATTCCCCTGGGCATCGTCTGCGGCCGCAGCCGCCTCTTCTACACGTACTGCTGGTTCCTGCTGGAATTCTTCCGCCACGTGCCGCCCCTGGCCGCCATCCCGCTCATCATCCTGTGGGCCGGCATCGGCGAACTGTCCAAACTCGTCATCATTTTCTGGGCCTGCTTCTTCCCCCTGTTCCTGAACACCATCAGCGGCATCCGCGGGTGTGACCCGAAATGGGTCGAAGTCGGCCGGTCCCTCGATTTCACGGAAGGGCAGATCATCCGTCAGATCCAGCTGCCGGCGGCCCTGGACTCCATCGTCACGGGCCTGCAGCTCTCCCTGGGCTACAGCTGGCGCGCCCTCATCGGCGCCGAACTCATCGCCGCCTCGGCGGGCATCGGCTACCTCATCCTCGATGCGGAAGAAATGTCCCGTCCCGACATCGTCATCGTGGGCATCTTGTGCATCGGTGTCGTCGGCACCCTGCTGGACTGGATCTTCCTGCTCCTGGTGAAGCATTTCCTGCCCTGGCGCGGTACAAAGGAGGCCCTCCATGATCCGACTCACTGACCTGGGCAAGACCTACGGCTCCAAAACCGCCCTGGCCCCCATTTCCGTGACTTTCGCGGAACACAGCTTCACGTGCATCGTCGGCAAAAGCGGCTGCGGCAAAACGACGCTCCTGCGCCTGCTGGCCGGTCTGGAGGAAAAGACGACAGGCTCCATGGAAGGCCTGCCCCGGCGCATCGCCCCGGTCTTCCAGGAACCGCGCCTCATGCCCTGGCTGACCGTGGCCCAGAACATCGCCTTCGCGGCGCGCCACGACCCCACCCTCTGGGGCGGCGATGTACCGGACAGTCATTCCGCAAAATCCGTCGAAAACCAGCCGAAAGTGCGCAGCCTGCTGCAAAAGCTCGGCCTGGAACACGACGGCGGCCTCTATCCGGCCCAGTTGTCCGGCGGCATGGCCCAGCGCGTGTCCCTGGGGCGCACGCTGTTCTACGGTCCCGACCTGATCCTCATGGACGAACCGTTCAGCGCCCTCGATTATTTTACCCGGCGGAACCTGCAGCACATGCTGCTCCAGCTGTTCAACGCGGAAAAGAAGACCATCCTCTTCGTCACCCATGATGTGGAAGAAGCCCTGCTGCTGGGCGACCGCATCGTCGTCCTCGACGGGACGGGTCTCAAGGCCGACAGGCCCATTCCCCTGCCCCGGCCCCGCAAAGCGACGGATCCGGCCTTCCAGGCCCTGCGCCAGGAAATGCTGGAAATCCTGTCCGGCGGCGAAGACTGATACGCACCTCTTCCGCCCTGCAATCTCCCGAAAGGAGCTCATCATGAAAAAGTTTTTTGCCTTACTCCTGAGCCTCGTCACGCTCTGCGCCCTTCTGCTGACCGCCGGCTGCGGCGGCGGCGAAAAGAAGGCGGAAGCCCCCAAGGCGCAGCCCGTCAAGGAACTGCGCGTGACCTACGTCAAGGCTCCCCTCAATATCCCCAGCATCGTCGACAAGTTCAACCAGACGACCGTCAAAGGCTTTGAGAAAGATGGCACGAAGGTCACCTTCCCGGTCATCACGAGCGGTGCCAAACAGACGGAAGCCCTGGCGGCCGGCAGTCTGGACATCGCCAGCTGCCTGGGCGGCACGAGCGCCATCCTGGCCGCTTCGAACGGCGTCGACGTGAAAATCGTCGGCATCTACAGCCGCGCCCCGAAAGCCTTCAACATCATGGTCAAGGATCCGTCCATCAAGACGGCCGCCGACCTGAAGGGCAAGCGCGTCGTCGGTCCCAAGGGCACCATCCTGCACCAGATCCTGGCAGCGGCCCTGGCCAAGGAAAAGCTGACCCTGAACGATGTCCAGTTCCGTTCCCTCGGCATTCCGGCGTCGGTCAACGCCCTCCTGTCCGGTGAAGCCGATGCGGCCCTCGTGGCCGGTGCCGACGTCCTGCGCGCCCAGCGTGCCGGTGCCCGCGTCCTCGCCAACGGCGAAGGCCTCGTGGATGCCACCATCGTCATCGGCGTCAGCGGCAAGTTCCTGAAGGAACATCCCGACGTGGTCAAAAAATACCTGGCCCTCCATCAGGAAAACCTGAAGTTCATGAAGGACCAGCAGGCCAAGGCCTACGAGTTCACGGCCAAAGAGACGGGCCTCCAGCCGGACGATGTCAAGCTCATGGCTCCCTGGTACGATTTCTCGACGGCCATTACGGACAAGGACATCAAGGACCTGGAAGCGACCCAGGAATTCCTGATGGCCAACGGCATGCAGAAAAAGAAGATCGATATCAAGAGCATGCTCGCCGAAGTGAAATAAGGACTCCGGCAGCCGTAAAAAACACACTTAAGAAAACGAAAACGCTGTTCCCGTGCCTATGCACGGAAACAGCGTTTTTTGCATTCCAGGCCGCTGCGGCGGTTCCGTATTCTGTTTCAGTTCCGCGGTTTTCCCAGGCTTGCGAGAATGACGCGGGCCGTCCGTTCGACCCGCTGGGCCAGGTTTTCCCGGATGCCTTTTTCCGAACGCAGGAGGCCGGCCACCAGGTCGAAGGCCGTGGAAACGGTCCCTTTGCTGTATTCGTACCCTCCGACGAAGGTCACCTTGCGGAAATCCGGGCGCCAGCGCTTGTCCAGGGCCGGCGCGTGCCCGGCCGCCAGATAGGCGTCGGCATCGGCTTCCAGCCGATCGCCGTCGGCGTCGATGGCGCTGAAGGTGTTGAGCAGGTCGTAATTGACGAGGTCGATGAGTTTCCGGGCCGAATTGTTGTTCAGCCAGAAATCGATTTTACCGGTCCGGACGAGGATCAGGCTCCGTTCCTTCCAGGCTTCGATCTTGCGGCGCACATTGGCCCGGTAGATGGCCGGCACCCGTTTGCGGATGTCGTCGGCCAGGCTGTACGAGGCCGCCGCCAGGACTTCGGAACGGCCTGTGCGGGTGATGGGGTCTCCCGCCAGGGTCTGCCCGGCCACGGAAACGACGGGAATCACCGGCGTATCCGCGCCGCCCGGCACGGCCTGCGCCAGTTTTTCCTTCAGGTAGGCCTGCATACCTTCTATTTTTTCCTTTTTACGGAACCCGTCTTCGGCGTTGGTCAGGATGATAAGGACCTTGCTGCCCATCTTGAGGAGGGGCACGATGATTTCATCGACCTCCACGTCCTCGATGCGGGCCGAATTGGCGGAAAAGCAGTAATAGACGGCGTGGAACCATTCGTCCATGCGGGGCGACGTGTTGCGTTTCCCGACCAGGGCCAGGACCTCTTTGCGCCACTCCGGCAGGGAGTCGGCCTCCAGGCCCCAGGAGTCGAAGATATGGTAGGCAACGCCTTCGCGCACAAAGGTGTTCTCGTGGATGCCCTTCCCCGTTTTCGGCAGGCCCGCCCCGACCGGCAGTTCCAGGCCGTACAGGTAGTTCAGGAGCGATGTCTTGCCCACGCCGGTCTTGCCGAGGACGAGGATGTTGCGCACCAGGTCCCCCTTGCGCAGGGGCTGTGGGATTGTCTTGACGCCCGCACCGGCCGCTTTTTCCGTTTCCGCGGGACCGCGGCGGTTCCATGCTGCCTTGCGGGACCAACTGTTGTTCCTCATGCGATTGTTCTCCGAATGATGTCCTGAATTTGCGTCCGTGGCGGGACGGTACATCGTCCGCGCCTCAGTTGGACTTGCGTTTCATGTATTTGTCGACGAGCTTCATGAGCACATCGACGGCAAAGGCCGACGTGAAATCGATCTTATCGCCTGCCGCCAGTTTGGCCGCCGCCTTGTAGCAGACTTCGTTGACGGCGCGGCCGAAGGCGTAGGTGAAACTCGTCGCGACGCCGCTGTTGATGACGGCCGACGCCATGGTGCCGGCGCCGGGAATGATCTTCAGCAGCGACCGGGAGAAGACGCGGCCCGTGTTGGCGATGACGACGTTGACGAAGACGTCCTTGATCTTGTCCGTGCCGCGGTCGATGCCCCAGAAATTGAACAGGTGCGTGGCCATGGTCGTCTGGATGGCGACGAGGACGGCCGAATCGGTCATGGGCAGCGGGCAGACGACGGCACCGGCCGCCGCGATGACGTAGCGGTGGACCAGTTTGTCCGCCTGCATCCGTTTGATGCGCAGTTCCTTGCCCAGGGCCTGGGCGAGGGCCAGCTGCATGCCGCTTTCCAGGTTGTCCATGGACCAGTCGAGCATTTCGTCCCATTCCTGGGACTCTGCGGGCACGCGCGGGTCGATGGAGACGCCGAAGGCCGGCATGTCGGGCAGCTTTTTCGCGATGGTGTCGCGCATTTCCTTCAGTTCCACGACCGTCGCCGTATCGATCTGCGTAAGGACGATGCAGACTTTGGCCAAGCCCTGCAGGGACGCGATGATGTCCAGATCCATGGGCGTCACGCGCTTGTTGGCCGCGGAAATGCAGTACCAGACCAGATGGATGTGGTTTTTGACATCCTTCGATTCATTGGCTTCTTTCACGTAGCCGACGACTTCCTTGTAGAACTGCTGGGCCTTTTCGTCGCCGATTTCATAGCCCCGCGTATCGTAGAGCACCACATCGACCTTTTCAGGCTCGTAGCGGGTCACGCGGTCCGTAACGGGCTTGCCGCTGCCTTCCGTGGCGACCTCCATGCCGAACAGGTGATTGATCAGGCTCGATTTCCCGGCGCCGGTCGCACCGGCTACCAGGATGCCCGGCTTCTTGACGGTTTTGCGGATACGGTCCAGCACTTTGTCATAATCGAAATACTGCAGTTTGTCTATCAGGTTCAGGACGGTTTCCTGTTTCACTTTATCCGTAATCATCGTTCCACCCCACCAGCGGTACTGGCGGCCTTTACGCGGCGGCCGCGGCCGGTTGCGGCGGAAAATTCCGCCACTGCCATAAACTTATTATAACACGGTTCGGGGTCCCCGTTCACCTTCTGTCCGGCAGAACGCCAGGTGACCCCGGTATGATGTCACTTTGATGCTCAGAGGGAAATGACACCGAAGACAAACAGGAAGACCAGGATGCCGTTGAGCACGGAAAACAGTCCGGCAAGCCGCACGGAAAGGGACCGCGCCCGCACCAGGAGCAGCAGGCCGGCCAGGGCCTGGGCCGCGGCGCAGGCCAGATAATCCCGGCCCATGGCGAAGGGCAGGTTCCAGTCGAGGGCCACGTAGCAGACCGCGGCGGCCAGGGCGGCCGCGAGGGACACGGGGTTCGCCCGGAACACCGGCGTCTTGCGGATCTCCTGTTCCCGCCGTACCTGGATCAGGAACAGCAGGAACGGTCCCAGGAAGACGAGCACCAGGGCGGCGCCCATCCAGGGAAAAATGTTCAGGGACGCCAGGTCCTGGGGCGCGCGGAAGAACACGCAGTTCCAGAACAGGCACACCACCTGGAACACATAGGCGTACAGCATCTTTTGGGGCGTCACGGCGCGGGTCTGCGCCAGAATCGCCACCATCCATAAAATCAAGAGATATTCCATTGCAACTCCTCATTCAAGCAATCCGCCCCGGGGCGGATTTTTTGTGACAGCGCAGGGGCTTCACTGGGCCAGGATGGACAGGAACAGCAGCACCGGCGCGGCCGTCAGCAGGATGCGGCGGGCGTAGAGCCGGAAATGACCCAGGACGGCCAGGACCGCGGCGAGCAGGACGGCCGTCACGAGGGCGCGCGGCCCCGACGGCAGCGGCACGGGCAGAAACAGTTCCGCACACAGCATGAGCAGGACCACGGTCCGCAGCAGGCGGGCCAGGGCGCCCCAGAACGTCATGGCTTCGGGCCGGGTGCCCGTAAAGTAACGCAGGGCGCCCTCCCCTTCCGCCGCGAGCAGGCTGAAAAAGCCGAGGGCGGCCAGTTCCGTGTAGCCCGTCAGATAGGTACCGCGGAACTGGAAAGCCGCGTCAGGCAGCATGGTCGACATGGCATGGAAGCCGCGGCAGGCGATGGCGAGGAACAGGGCCGCGCAGAACAGGCCGGCCTCAAACAGGACCTGCTTCTGCGGCACGCCGCTGCCGCCGTCTTCTTCCCCGTACAGGGCGGCCGCCAGGGCAGCCATGCCCAAAAGGGCCGTCAGCAGGGGGAAATCGCCGAAGGTGATCTTGGCTCCCAGGAAACCCGGCAGCATGGACGCCGCCAGGAAGACGCAGACGAATTCCAGCGTCGGCCCCAGCGACAGGTTATGGAAGCGTGCCGCTCCCAGCCGTTCGTACAGGAACAACAGGCCGTCGGCGGGACCGGGCCGGCCGATGCGGGCCAGGCGGAAGACGATGCCCAAAAGGAGCGGCGCCGCCAGGGTCAGGGCCACGGCCTGTACCAGACCGACGCCGATATTGATCATCAGGAACTTCATGATTCAGCCCTCCTTTTGCCGGACACGGCATCCAGGACGGCCAGCAGCATGAAGAACAGCACGGCCACGATGAGGGGGCTGTAGATGGCGTAACGTCCCGTGCCGCCCCAGATGAGGCCCATAAAGTCCCCCACGGGGAAAGGCAGGCGGGCGCTCAGCAGCAGCTGTTCCGCCTGCGCCACCAGCAGGATCGGGAACAGGCCCAGGACGAAGTCCGCCACGGGGGCCATGGCTTCGGCCAGGCGGAAGGGAGGTTTTTCCCGTTCCGCATCAGCCGACACGGCGCGGTAATACATGCCGCAGGCACCCAGGCGCAGTCCCCAGGTCAGCCCCAGGACCGCGAACAGCACGGCCAGGAGCGGTTTCACCCAGGCCGCGGCTTCCGCCATGGGCAGGCTCAGGGCTCCCTGGCAGAGCTGCCAGAGGCCTGCGAAGCCCAGGGTCATGGGCACGCCGGCCAGGCAGAACAGGGCCAGGCGGTACCCCGCGCGGGACGTCGCGATGACGACGCCGCTCAGGGACAGGACCAGCTGGGCCAGGAAGAGGGCCGCCGCGGAAAAGCAGACAAAAGGCAGGGCGGCGTTGGGATACTGGAGCAGCAGGCAGCCGAGGCCCGCTGCGGTAATCGCGTAACCGGCCTCCTGCAGGGCCGCGGAACCGCTGAACCTTTTATCGTCGCCGCGGCACCCGGCCTGCCAGAGCGAGCGGGCCGACAGCAGGGTCTCCACCAGCCCGCAGGCCATCAGGACCAGGCCTCCCTGAAAGGTGAAGGCCCAGCCCGTCAGGAACAAAACACAGGCGCCCACCACGAACACGATGGGCGCCGCATAAAACCGTTTCATCAAAGCAAATCTCCAATGCGCCCGTATACGCGGAGCGCGTTCTGATAGTAAAACTCTTCCCAATGCTTCTCCGGCACAATCCGTCCGAGGTTGCGGATATTGTCAGGAATGTTGATGAGGGGCCAGTCACTGCCGTAGAGGATGCGGTCCCAGATGCCCTGGTACTCCAGCCACATGCGGATGTACTTCTGGAAGGCTTCAAGGGACTGCTCCCGGGCCGGCGTGAGATGGTATTCCCACAGGCCGGAAAAGTCGATGGCGACGTTTTCATTTTTCGCCGCGACCTCGATGGCATCGGGAATCCAGGGATTGCCGACATGGCAGATGACGAACTGGACATCGGGATGGCGGCTGGCGGCTTCGTCCACCGTCAGCGGGTGGGCGTAGCGCAGGCGGCCGTGATGGTTCGCCGTTTCGCCGGAATGCATGGCCACGGGCACATGATAGGCCTTCGCCAGTTCGAAGAGCGGCTCGTGCCGTTCGTCGTACAGGTAGACGTTCTCATAGCCCATGTAGAACTTGATGCCCAGGCAGTGGGGATCGTGTTCCAGGTACCATTCGAATTCCCGGGCCGTCTTATCCGCGTTTTCCGGCGTGATCTGCTCGCTTTCCACCCCCAGGCAGTAGCCCACGTTGGGTGCCTGGTTGTAGGGTTCGCAGGAAAAAGGCCGGCCCGCGGAACCCAGGTCGATCAGCCGCGGCGCCACGCCGCCGAAGCGGCTCGGTGCGTCGTAACTGTTCCCCATGGCCACGGAAAAGACGATGTTGTTTTCTTCGCAGATCTGCTGCCAGCCCGCGCGGGAATTTTCGTGTCCCGACAGGGCTGCCAGCTGGTCAAACCCCTCGACCTTAAAATAATGCATATGCGCGTCTATTATCTTCATGTGCGCCTCTGTGTATCACAAACTGAATTCTCTTTATTTACGCAGTTGTGCCTTGTAGGTCTCCTGCACATTGTTCACGACGGTCTTCATGATGGCGTCGATTTCCGCATCGGTCAGCGTGCGGTCGTCGGCCCGGAAGGTCAGGTTGAAGGCGACGGACTTGCTGCCCTTGTCAACCTGCTTGCCCGTGTACACGTCGAAGACGCGGACCTGGCGCAGCAAATCGCCCGCATTGGCGCGGATGACGCCTTCCAGTTCCTTCATGGACACCGTATCCGGCACGACGACGGCGATATCGCGGCTCATGCCGGGGAACTTGGCCAGGTGCGTGTACTGCGGCACCGTCCCGGCGGCCTTCGCCAGCGGAGCCAGTTCCATTTCCAGCACGTAGGTCTCTTCGTTGACGTTGAAGTTGGCGGCCGCCGTCGGATGCAGGCAGCCGAAATAGCCGATGGCCTTGCCGTCCGCGAGGACTGCGCAGCTCTTGCCGGGATGCATGTACGGTTCCGTGCAGGGAACCAGCTCGTACCCCGTCAGGTGTACCGATTCCAAAAGGCCTTCCACAACGCCCTTCATATCGAAGAAGTCGACGTTGTCCTTGCCGCTCGTCCAGTTCAGGTCGTCGCGGCGGCCCGTCATGACGGCCCCGATCATCTGCCGTTCTTCCGGATGTTCCGTCAGGGGCAGATTCTTGGGCAGGTAGATGCGGCCCGTCTCGAAAATCTTGACGCTTTCGGCCTGGCGTGCCAGGTTGTAGGCCGCCGTGGCCAGCATGCCCGGCAGCATGGTCGTGCGCATGGTGCTGAATTCGTCGCTGATGGGGTTCATCAGGCGGATGGCTTTGCGGCGCGCGTCGTCAGGCGGCAGCATCATTTTGTCCATGAAGGACGGATGGATGAAGGTGTAGTTCTGGACTTCGTCCAGGCCGGCCGACGCCAGGTAATCCTGCACGCCGTCCTTGACCGTCTCCATGGGGTCTTCGCGGCCTTCCTTCATGGCCAGCATCGGATTATGGGATTCAATCTTGTCGTAGGAATGCATGCGGGCGATTTCTTCGGAAATATCCGCGTCGCAGGTCACGTCGCTGCGCCAGGACGGCACGGTGACCTTCAGGTTCCCGTCCTTCTCTTCTTCCACTTCGAATTCCAGGCTCCGTAAGATGGAGACCATTTCCGCAACGGGAATTTCCACGCCGATGCGGGTGTTCATGGCAGCCGGCGAAATGTCCAGCACCGTCGGTACGAACGGTACGGGATAGGATTCGCAGATGCCTTTGACGCTCTTGCAGGCGCCCATTTCTTCCAGCAGGTGGACGGCGCGGTCCAGGGCATACCACGTATGACCCGTGTCGACGCCGCGTTCAAAGCGCATGGACGCTTCGCTGCGCAGGCCCAGGGCCTTGGAGGTATGGCGGATGGAGGGGCCGTTGAAGGTGGCCGCTTCCAGGATGACGGTCTGCGTCTTGTCCGTGACTTCCGTCTGCAGACCGCCCATGACACCGCCCAGGCCGACGGCTTTTTCCGTGTCGGCGATGACGATCATGTCCGGCGTCAGGTCGCGTTCCTTGCCGTCCAGGGTGGTCAGCTTTTCCCCGGCTTTGGCACGGCGGACGATGAGGGCGTGGTCTTTCAGCGTGTCGTAATCATACGCGTGCATGGGCTGGCCCAGCTCCATCATGACATAGTTCGTCACGTCGACGACGTTGTTGATGGGGCGGATGCTGACCGCACGCAGTTCATTCTGCATCCATTCCGGGGACGGCATGATCTTGATGTCCGTGATGATGCGGTTGGCAAAACGGCTGCACAGTTCGGGCACTTCGATTTCGTTCCGCATCATGCCGGTGATGTCCCGGCCGTCGTTTTCTTTGACGGACATGTCGGGCAGCTGCATCTTTTTCCCTAACACGGCGGCCGCTTCGCGGGCTACGCCGGTCATGCAGAAGCAGTCCTGCTTGTTGGCCGTCAGGTCGATGTCCAGCACGGTGTCGGTGAGGCCCAGCACTTCGCGGATATCTTTGCCGATGGGCGTATCCGGCGGCAGGATGAGGATGCCTTCGCGCTGTTCCGGCAGGAGCAGCTTGGAGTCGATGCCCAGTTCCTGGGCGCTGCAGAGCATGCCGAAGGATTCCAGGCCTGCCATCTTCACGGGTTTCAGCTTCATGCCGTTGGGCAGGGTGGCACCGACGGTCGCCACGGGCACCATATCGCCCAGTTTGACGTTCTGGGCGCCGGTCTCGATCTGGACGATTTCACCGGAGCCGTAGTCCATCTGGCAGACCCACAGGTGATCCGATTTCGGATTCCGTTCGATGGCCGTCACTTTGCCGGTCAGGACGCCGGAAATCCCCGCTCCCAGATGAATGACGCTTTCCACTTCGAGGCCGACGTGGGTCAGTTTATCGGCCAGTTCTTCGGGAGTGATGTCGAAATCGACATATTTCTTCAACCATTCAATCGATACTAACATTTTTTAATCCTCCCTTATCTGAACTGACGGATGAAACGCAGGTCGTTCTCGAAGAACAGCCGCAGGTCATCGATGCCGTATTTCAGCATGGCGATGCGTTCGATGCCCATGCCGAAAGCATACCCATTCATGATGGAGGGATCGTAGCCGCTCATCTTCAGCACGTTCGGATGTACTTCGCCGGCGCCGAGGATTTCGAGCCAGCCCGAATGTTTGCAGACGTTGCAGCCTTTGCCGCCGCAGATGACGCAGGAAATATCGACTTCGCACGAAGGTTCCGTGAAGGGGAAGTAGCTCGGGCGCAGGCGGATCTTGACGTCGTCGCCGAACATTTCGCGGCAGAACAGTTCCAGCGTGCCCTTCAGGTCGGCCAGGCTGATGTTGCGGTCCACGACGAGGCCTTCGACCTGGTGGAACATGGGCGAATGGGTGGCGTCGTAGTCATTGCGGTACACGGCGCCGGGGGAAATCATGCGGATCGGCGTGTTCGGCTCATGGGCCTGCATGGTGCGGGCCTGGACACCGGATGTCTGCGTGCGCAGCAGGTAGTTGTCCGTAATGTAGAACGTGTCCTGCATATCGCGGGCCGGATGGTCCTTGGGCAGGTTCAACGCTTCGAAATTGAAGTAGTCATTGTCGATTTCCGGTCCTTCGATGACGTCGAAGCCCATGTGCATGAAGATGCGCTTGATTTCGCGTGCCGTCAGGGTCAGCGGATGCAGATGGCCGCAGGCCGGTTTGCGGCCCGGCAGGGTGATGTCCACCTTGTCGTGCTCGATTTTGGCCTTCAGGGCTTCCTGTTTCAGGATTTCCGCCCGGTCCTTGATGGTCTGTTCCAGCGTCTGTTTGACCTGGTTCACCACTTCGCCGATCTTCGGCCGTTCCGCTGCCGGCACTTTGCCCATGCCGCGCAGAATTTCCGTCATCGGGCCCTTGCGGCCCAGATATTTGACTTTCAGGTCCTGCAGTTCCTGGGAGTCTTTTGCTGCCTGCATGTCCTGCAGCGCCTTTTCGCGCAGTTCGAGCAGCATGTCCTTCATACCCATGACATTACCTCCTAAAATAACAAAAAAACTTTCGTCCCTGTCAAGGGGCGAAAGTAATATTCCGCGGTACCACCCTAATTTGTACTCTTCCGCTTTAACGCAGCGTTACGCCCGGCCTACTGGTCTTTCAGCCGGAACACTCCCGGGTGAACTTCGCGGCTGCCGCGCTGTCCGCTTTCACCATCCGCGGACTCTCTGCCAAGCGTTTTCACCGCTACTCTCCCGTTCTTTGTGCCATTTTACTTGCTTCAGGGACGTATTCAGTTAACTTAGATATTATATCACCCTTTTGCCGAAACAGCAAGAAAAAGGGGATTACAAGCGGCCGTACCGGCGCCGGCGCAGGGCTTCGAACAGAATGATGCCCGCCGCCATGGCGACGTTCATGGATTCCGCCTTGCCCGGCATGGGGATGAAGACCCGTTCCGCGGCGGCCTGCTGCAGGGCCGGAGCCACGCCGTTGGCCTCGTTGCCGAGGATGAAGGCCTGCTTGCCTGCAAGTTCCGCCCGGTACAGGTCGCTGGCGCCTTCCAGGCAGGTGGCCACCGTGCGGAAACCTTGCCGGGCGCACCAGGACAGGACTTCTTCCGCGGCCAGGTGCTGCACCAGCGGCAGGTGGAACAGGGACCCCATGGTGGCCCGCACCACTTTGGGGCTGTAGGCGTCCACGCAGCCTTCGAGGAGCAGGACGGCCTGCACGCCCGCGGCGTCGGCCGTGCGGATGATGGTGCCCAGGTTGCCCGGATCCTGGATGCGGTCCAGGATGACGACGGGCGCGTCGGGATCGGCCGGGTCGGGACGCAGGTCCGCCAGGCCCGCGCGGGGCATGGCGGCCACGGCCAGCACGCCCTGGGGCGTCTTGGTATCGCTCAGGCGGGCCATGACCTTTCCGTCGACGCGGTACAGGCGGGCGCCCCGGGAAGCCGCCTTGTCCAGCCAGTCTCCCAGGCGTTCTGCCTCGTCATCGGTCACGAAAAGGCTCTCCACCTGCCCGTACGCGATGGCTTCGCGGACGGCCCGCAGGCCTTCGGCGACGAAACGGCCCGTCTCCGTCCGGAATTTCTTGTTTTTCAGGTTTGCCGCAGCTTTGACCTGCGGGTTGTTCACACTCGTAATGGATTCCATGATTTCTCCCGTCCCCTGCCGGTACGGCTGCCGGCGCGGGATACAAAAAGAACCCGAACACGAGGTCCGGGTTCGTTTGCTCTGATTACAGGGCAGCCTTTGCGGTTTCCACCAGTTTGGTGAAAGCAGCGGCGTCGTTGATGGCCATGTCGGCCAGAACTTTGCGGTTCAGTTCGATGCCGGCTTTGGTCAGGCCGCAGATGAAGCGGCTGTAGGACATGCCGTTGGCGCGGGTTGCGGCGTTGATACGGGCAATCCACAGGTTGCGGAATTCGCGTTTCTTGGCACGGCGGTCACGGCGGGCATACATGAGGCCCTTCATGACGGTTTCATTGGCCTTCTTGAACTGCAGATGCTTGGCTCCGCGATAGCCCTTGGCCAGCTTTAAGATATGTTTATGACGACGATGTGCGGTTACACCAACTTTGATTCTAGTCATCTTTCAAATCTCCTCTCTCTCGCTCGTAAGTCTTATGCGTACGGTAACATCTTGGCTACATGCTCGTGGTCGGTCTTGGCTACGAGGGCAGCTTTACGCAGGTTTCTCTTACGGGTCGGGGATTTATGTTCCAGGATGTGGCTGCGGAAAGCATGGCCACGTTTGAATTCTCCAGTACCGGTTACTTTGAAGCGTTTTGCGGCGCTTCTGCGGGTTTTCATCTTAGGCATTCTAAATTCCTCCTCAGGTTATTTTTGCTTGGGCGCAACGACCATGGTCATGTTGCGGCCTTCGATTTTCGGCTTCTTTTCTACAACGGCAGTGTCGCCGAGCTGTTCTGCCATCTTGTTGAGCAATACTTCGCCCAGCTCCGGATGGCTCATTTCACGGCCGCGGAACATGATCGTGACCTTGACCTTGTTGCCGTCCTGCAGAAAGCGGGCTGCATTCTTGAACTTAACGCCAAAGTCATGGTCTTCAATACCGGGGCGCAGCTTGACTTCTTTGATTTCAAAGACTTTCTGTTTCTTGCGGGCTTCTTTTTCCCGTTTCTGCTGCTCGTAACGATATTTGCCATAATCCAATATCTTGCATACAGGCGGACGTGCCTGCGGCGAGATTTCCACCAGGTCCAGGTGGTGTTCCATGGCCACGTGGACGGCGTCACGGCTGGACATGATACCCAGCTGCTGTCCGTTCTCGTCGATGACGCGGACCTCTCTCGCACGGATATCGTCATTGATGCGTAAGTCTCCTCTGCTTATAGTGGTTCACCTCCAGATTCTCACACGGAAACGGAACGGGTCCGTACCCTTTCCTTCCGCCATTTTCCTGTAACAAAACAGGTAAACGAAAACGCGGGCAGAAAACTTCCACCCGCGCAAAATGATTGCCTTATTCAACCCTGTCGAGCTTGGCCGCAAGGTGAGAAGCGGATGGCTTCTGCTTTGTTACTCGAATAGTATACACCATGCCCCGGGACGTGTCAACCGGAAATTTGGCGCACGCCATCAGGCCCATCTTGGTTGTCAAGACATGTGTTACACTCTTGAATTTGAGAAATACTCTGTTACAACCTGGTTTGGGCTTCTGAATGCTAGGGATGTCTTGGCTGT
>ONAN01000001.1 GCA_900315805.1 uncultured Selenomonadales bacterium | reverse complement strand
ACAGCCAAGACATCCCTAGCATTCAGAAGCCCAAACCAGGTTGTAACAGAGTATTTCTCAAATTCAAGAGTGTAACACATGTCTTGACAACCAAGATTCTAAGGGTACGGCGCGGCACGATTGCAGTTGGCAAAAAAGCTGAAAATAGCGTATAATAAAGAGTACATATGCCATTATGTACTCTTTATTTTTTCCTTGAAGGGGGATTTACTTTGTCAGATGCAACAATGACGGCTCCGGTGGAAGCAAAACCGGAAAAGAAGAAGATCATCCTCAGCGGAATCCAGCCTACGGGCGTCTTCACGCTGGGCAACTATATCGGCGCTGTCCGCAACTGGGGACAGCTCCAGGAAGATTACAACTGCTATTATTTCGTGGCGGACCTGCATTCCCTGACCATCCGCCAGAAACCGGCGGACCTGCGCAAGCAGAGCCTGGAAGCTTTCGCCCTGCTCCTGGCGGCAGGCATCGACCCGGAAAAGAGCCTGGTCTTCATCCAGAGCCATGTCCATAACCATGCGGAACTGGGCTGGATCCTGGCCTGCAACTCCATGTTCGGCGAACTGTCCCGCATGACCCAGTTCAAGGACAAGTCGGCCAAGCACGCCGACAACGTCAACGCGGGACTTTTCACGTATCCGTCCCTGATGGCGGCGGATATCCTGCTCTACCAGGCGGATTACGTGCCTGTCGGCGCGGACCAGACGCAGCATCTGGAATTCACGCGCAACGTGGCGAACCGCTTCAACGGCATCTACGGCAACGTCTTCAAGCTGCCGGAAGCCTACCTGCCGAAAGAAGGGGCCAAAATCATGTCCCTGCAGGATCCGACGAAGAAGATGTCCAAGTCCGATCCGAACCCGAAATCCCGCATCTCCATCCTCGACGACGAGGACACGATCATGCGTAAGTTCCGCAGCGCCGTGACGGACAGTGAAGCCCATGTCTGCTACCGGGACGACAAACCGGGCATCAACAACCTGATGACGATTTATTCCGTCGTGACGGGCAAGACTTACGAACAAATCGAAGACGAATTCGACGGAAAAGGCTACGGCGACTTCAAGACCGCCGTCGGCGAAGCCGTTTCGGAAGAACTGCGCCCGATCCGCGAAAACTTCGCCCGCCTCATGGGGGACAAGGCCTATCTGGAAGCGACCTACAAGACGGGCGCCGAACGGGCGGAATCCATTTCCAACCGCACCCTGACGAAGGTCAAGAAGAAGATCGGCCTGCTGGCCAAACCCTTCTGACGGACCGTTCCCAACCAAGAATCGGAGGTAACAAGCGTGTTTCTTGATTTATCGACCCTGCTGTTCCGCGCGCCGGCCCTTTTGATAGCCCTGACGATGCACGAATATGCCCATGCCTGCGTTTCGGACAGCCTCGGGGATCCGACGCCGCGCATGACGGGACGACTGACCCTGAATCCGCTGGCGCATCTCGATATCCTCGGCACCATCGCGCTGGTCCTGGTCGGCTTCGGCTGGGCCAAGCCCGTCCAGGTGGACCCGCGCTATTACAAGAATTACAATTCCGGCATGCGCAAAGTCGCCTTTGCCGGCCCGGGAGCCAATTTCCTCATCGCCTTCCTGTGCGTCCTCATCCTGCAGCTGCGGCAGAGCCTGGGCCTCTCGTCCGGCATGGCCTACAGTTTCCTGTACTGGACCATCCTGTACAACGTGTGGTTCGGCTTCTTCAACCTGATCCCCATCCCGCCGCTGGACGGCTCCAAAATCCTGGAGACCTTCCTGAGCTACGAAACGGCCTATAAATACGACAGCATGGTTTCGCGCTACGGTTTCTGGATCCTGATCATCATCTGCTACAGCGGCATTGCGAACTACATCCTCGGACCGTTGGCACAGCTGTTCCTGAACCTCTGCTTCAGGGTGGCCGGTATCCTCTTCTGAAAGGCGTCTTATGGCGGAACCCGTGGTAAAGGTCCTTGATTTCGAAGGACCGCTGGATCTGTTGATCCATCTGATTGAAAAAGAAAAGATAGACATATACGACATCCCCATTGTCACCATAACGGACCAGTACATCGCGTACCTGAACTCCATGGCCGAGCTCGACCTGGAGATCGCGAGCGGCTTTCTGGTCATGGCGGCGCGCCTTTTGCAGATCAAATCGCGCATGCTCCTGCCCAAACTGCCCGACGGCGAGGACGGGGACGAGGAAGACCCCCGCCAGGCCCTGATCGACATGGTGGTGGAACTGCAGCGCTTCAAGCAGGTGGCCCGCAAGCTGGCGGCCCTTCAGGAAGATGCCTCGCAGTACCACGTCCGCAAGCCTTATTTTGCGGACAGCAAGATGCGGCAGCTGCATCCCTATCCCGTCCAGGCCCTGCTGGAAGCCCTGGCGTCCCTCACGAGCCCTTTCGTGAAGGAGACCGCCGTGGTGGAACGGCAGGAATTCGATATACGGCAGAAGATGGAATATATGGTGGATTACCTGCATAAACACCCGGAAGGGGTGGAACTGAACCAGGCCTTTGTGCGGACAGGGCTGAAGAGCGAGCGCATCGCGTCGTTCCTGGCCGTACTGGAACTTTTGCGCCTGAAAATGGTGCGCATCACCCAGAGCCAGGCCTTTGAACCGATCTACATTTTCCTACGGGAAGGAGGAGAGCCGCATGCCGCAGATGCCGCAGGAGTTTGAAATGGCGAAGCTGGAGGCCATCCTGTTTGCGGCGGGAGACCCGCTGAGCGTGGCCCAGCTTTCGGAACTGCTGGGCTTGAACAAACCGCAGGTCTGGGAACTGGTGACGGCCCTCCAGGAAACGTACAAGGCGTCGGACCGGGGCATCATGCTCCGCGAAGTCGGAGGCGGCTTCCAGCTGTGCACGAAACCGGAATTCGACCGGGCCGTGCGGCAGCTCGCCGTCACGCAGGAATTGAAATTGTCCAACGCGGCCATGGAGACCCTGGCCATCATCGCTTTCCGCCAGCCCGTCACGCGGGCGGAGATGGAAGCCATCCGCGGCGTCAAAGTGGACGGCGTCGTCAACACGCTGCTGGACTGGCAGCTCATTACGGAAGCGGGACGCAAACAGACGGTGGGCCATCCCATCCTCTATAAGACCACGGACCGGTTCCTGACGGTCTTTGGCCTGCGCTCCCTCAAGGACCTGCCGGAAATGCCGGAACTGCTGAAAGAGGAGGCGGCCCGCCATCCGCAGCAGCTGTCCCTCCTCGATTTCCCCGCGGAGGAACCGACGGAAACACAGGAACCGGGCGGGCAGCCCAAGCCGGAAGGGCAGGACGGACAAGCCGGACAGATTGAGCCGGCCGGGCAAACCGGACAAGACGAAAAGACAGAGGAAGAATCCTGATGGAAGAACGCTTACAGAAAGTGCTGGCCCAGGCCGGCGTGGCTTCGCGGCGCGAAGCGGAAAAATACATTACGGCAGGCCGCGTGAAGGTGAACGGCCGCGTCATCAAGGAACTCGGCACCAAGGTGGATGACCGGGCCTTCATCCAGGTGGACGGCAAGCCCATCCGGCGGGAACGGAAGGTATACCTTCTGTTCTACAAGCCCCGCGGCGTCGTGACGACCATGAAGGACCCCGAAGGCCGCCGGACCGTGGCGGATTATGTCCGCGACGTGCCGGAACGGGTCTTTCCCGTAGGCCGGCTGGATTACAACACGGAAGGCCTGCTCCTGCTCACCAACGACGGGGACCTGGCCCAGGCCATGACCCATCCGAGCCACGGGGTCAACAAGACCTACGAAGTGACGGTACCGGGCATCGTCCCGGAGGAAAAACTGGATATGCTGCGCATGGGCGTGAAGCTGGAAGACGGCATGACGGCGCCTGCCACGGTCAACCTGATGCAGTACGACCACGAAAAGAACCTGACCCATTTCCAGGTGACGATCCACGAGGGCCGGAACCGCCAGGTGCGCCGTATGTGTGACTACATCGGGTTCCCCGTGCGCTACCTGAAACGGGTGAAGATGGGACCGCTGACGCTGCAGGGCGTCGGCCGGGGACGCTGCCGCGACCTGAGCGACGCGGAAGTGGCCTCCCTCAAGAAAGCCTGTGGCCTCCATGGGTAAGGGCAACAGGGTCGTCGTCATCGGCGGCGGTGCGGCGGGCCTTCTGGCCGGCATCACGGCGGCGCGGAACGGGGCCGGGACCATCATCCTGGAAAAGATGGACGTCCCGGGCCGCAAAATGATGATTACGGGGAAGGGCCGCTGCAACATCACCAATACCTGCGCCATTCCCGAGTTCATCCGCAACCTGCCCGGCAACGGCAAGTTCCTGAACGGTGCCCTGCGCCGCTTCACGAACGAAGACATGATGGACCTGCTCGAAAGCCACGGCCTGCCACTCGTAAAGGAACGGGGCGGCCGGGTCTTTCCGGCCAGCGGCCGCGCGCGCGATGTCCTGGACACGCTCCTCGCCATCCTGACGGAGGCCGGCGGGCGCGTCGTGACGAACGCCCAGGCGGTCGGCCTGGTCCTGAAGGACGGCCGTGTGACCGGCGTGCGCTATTGCAACGTCGAAGACGACGGACGCAAGGAAGGGCAGGACTACCGTTCCGCTTCCCAGCGCCGGGAAAAGCTGGGCCCGGCCCACGTGCTGGACGCGGACGCCGTCATCGTCTGCACGGGCGGCGCTTCCTATCCGGGAACCGGCTCGGACGGCAATTTCGTGCCCGTCCTGGAAAAAGCGGGCCACACGGTGGAACCGCTGCTGCCGGCCCTGGTACCGCTTCAGCCGGAAGAAGGCTTTACGGAAGAGCTGGACGGCCTGGCCTTGAAAAACGTCCGTGCCACCTTGTGTGACAACGGACAGGCCGTGACAAGTGAATTCGGGGAACTGCTATTCACGCGCGGCACCGTGGCCGGTCCGATCGCCCTGACCATGAGCCGGGCGGCGGCGCGCCTCGCGCATTACGGCAACCGGGGCCTGGACCTGGTCCTGGACCTGAAGCCCGCCCTGGACGAAGAAAAGCTCGATGCCCGCATCCTGCGCGATTTCCAGGAAGACGGGAAACGGACCCTGGCGGAAGCCGTACGCAAACTCGTTCCGCAGCCGCTGGTCGCCGCCATCCTGGATGCGGCCTATCTGGACGGCGCCAAAGCCGTCAGCCAGGTTTCCAAACAGGAACGCCAGGCCCTGCGGGAAACGCTCAAGCATTTTTCCATTCCCCTGGCCGGGACGCTGCCCGTGGAAGCGGCCATCGTCACGGCGGGCGGCGTGAGCCTGAAGGAAATCGACCCGAAAACCATGGCTTCCCGCAAAGTGAAAGGACTCTACTTTGCCGGCGAAGTGATGGACGTGGACGGCTATACAGGCGGCTTCAACCTGCAGGCCGCCTTCAGCAGCGGCTACGTGGCCGGCACGGCTGCCGCCGCTGCGGACGATGTAAAATAACGGTAAAAGGTGATTAACTTGAAGAATGGTTTCGTAATCGCAATCGACGGACCGGCCGGCGCCGGCAAAAGCACCATCGCCAAGAAGGCGGCGGCCGCCCTTGGTTTTGCCTATATCGACACGGGGGCCATGTACCGCTCCGTGACGTGGAAACTGTTGCAGACGGGACAGCCCTTCTCGCCGGATTTGGCCGGCCGGCTGGCACAGGAAATCCGCATCAGCTTCCGGCCCGAAGGCAGCCTCAACCGCGTGTTCGTGGACGACACGGAAGTGACGGAAGCCATCCGCTCCGCCGCCGTGACCGGTCTCGTTTCGCGCGTTGCTGCCGTACCGGCCGTGCGGGAAGCCATGGTGGCGCAGCAGCGCCGCATGGGCCGCGAAGGCAATGTCGTCCTGGACGGACGGGATATCGGCACCGTCGTCTTTCCCGATTCGCCGTGCAAGATCTATCTGACGGCGAGCGTGGAAGAACGGGCGCGCCGGCGCGGCAAAGAACTGGAAGCCAAAGGCCAGGCCGTCGACTATGAAAAACTGCAGGCCGACATCGCGTCCCGCGACAAACAGGATATGGAACGGGAAACGAGTCCCCTGAAACAGGCCGAAGATGCCGTCTACCTGGACACTTCGGACATGTCCATTGACGAAGTGACGGACGCCATCCTGAAACTGGCCGCGGAAAGAAGGCCCCGGGCATGAGCTTCTACGGATTCTGTCACCTCACCTTTCCCTGGATCTTCAAAGTGTGGCTGCGCTGGGAAATCCAGGGTACGGAAAACATTCCGAAGGAAGGCCGGGTCGTGCTGGCCGCCAACCACATCAGCCTGCTGGATCCGCCGACCATCGGCGCGGCCTGCCCGCGGCCGGTCAACTTCATGGCCAAGGAAGAACTGTTCAGCAACCCTGTTTTCGGATTCATCATCCGCCACTTGGGCGTGTTCCCCGTCAAACGCGGCGGGGCGGACCGGGAAGCCATCAAGACCGGCCTCGGCGTCTTGAAGCGGGGCGGCATCCTCGCCATCTTTCCCGAAGGGACGCGCAGTAAGACCGGCGCCCTGGGACGGGCCGGCGGCGGTGCCTTCATGATGGCCGTGAAGACGAAGTCCGTCATCATTCCCACGGCAATCTGGGGCAGTGACCTGAAACGCCACTCCGGCTGGCCGAAAGTCCGCATCCTCTTCGGTAAACCGCTCGAATACGACGCCAAAGGCGGCATCGGCCGGGACAACCTGGAAAAACTGGGTGCCGTATGGCGCGAACGGGTCATCGAACTGCAACGGCAGATTGTGCCCCCGGAAGAACGGGAGCATTTCGAGGCCATTACGGCTGCTGCCGAAAAAGCCGAAGCGGCGCGCCGCAAACGGCTGGCCGAACGGGAAGCGAAAGCGGCGGAACAGGCCGCCGCTGCCAAAGCAGATGATGTAGAGGCAAAATCGTCCGGAAAATAACGAAAAAGGTTCAGGTATCTTATATGGAAGTCATTGTAGCCAATCCCTGCGGTTTCTGCTACGGCGTCAAACGGGCCGTAGAGATAGCGGAAAGTGCCGTGGATCACCTGCCGGCGGCGACGCTGGGCCCGCTCATCCACAACCCGCAGTTCACGGAAGCCCTGGAACAGAAAGGGGTCCTGTGCAAGGACTCCCTGGATGAGTTCGCGCCGGGGGAGACGGTCATCTTCCGTTCCCATGGCGTCGCTCCGGAAGTATATGAAGAAGCTGCCACAAAAAATTTACATATTCTGGATGCCACCTGCCCGAATGTCAAAATGAACCAGAAAAAGGCTTCACAGGCGGTTTCCGACGGATATTTCGTCGTCATTATCGGGGAAAAAGAACATCCGGAAGTAAAAAGTATATTGGCATTTTGTAAAAAAAATGGTATTATTTTAGAATGTAAGGATGATATTGGCGAAGTGCCACCTGCGCGCAAATATTGCGTCCTCAGCCAGACTACATTCGAGAGCGCGAAATTTGATGAAATGCTGCAGGCGCTGCAACAGGCGAGACCCGGCGAATACCGGGTGGAAAAGTCCATCTGCCTGGCCACGTCCCAGCGGCAGCAGGCCGCGGCGGAACTGGCGCACAAGGTAGATGCCTTTATCGTCATTGGCGGAAGGAACAGTGCGAACACAAAACACTTGACCGAGCTGGTTAGTGCCATCTGCCCCCGGTGCTATCAAGTAGAGACCGCCAGGGAACTTTCCCCGGAAATGTTCCATGGGTGCAGGAAAGTAGGTATTACGGCCGGAGCATCAACTCCGGATCGCATAATTAAGGAGGCTGTCATGGCAATGGAAAACATGGAAAACAAGAAAATGGAAGGCGATTTTGCAGCGATGCTGGACGCCAGTATGGAGGATTTCGGCGTTCACCCCGGCAAGCTCGTCAAAGGTAAAATCAGTCAGGTAGATAAAGAAGGCGTTTTCGTCGATTTCGGATATACTCGCGATGGTTTGATTGCCTGGAAGGACTGGGCGGTTGACGCCAATGGCGATGAACTGATGAACACGTTGAATGTCGGCGACGAAGTGGAAGCCGTCGTCATTCCCTCCAGCTCCGAAGATTTCGTAGGTCTGTCCAAGATCCGTGCGGAAAAGGAAGCTGCCTGGAAGAATATTGCTCCCCTGGCAGAAGGGGAAAAGCGCCCGGCCAAAGTCAAAGTGCTGCGCGTCATCAAGAAACGCAACCGTGACCGCGACCGCGATGCCGAAGGCCAGAATGTACGCCCGGTAGTCGGCCTGGCCGTTGCCGTGGAAGGTGTCGAAGGCTTCATGCCTGCCTCCCATGTGGAACTGCGCCACATCGACGACTTCACTCCGTATGTCGGCCAGGAACTGGATGCGGAAATCATTGAAGTCGATCCGGAAAAGAAGCGTATCGTCGTTTCCCGCCGCGACCTCCTGAAAGCTGAAAAAGCCAAGAAACACGAAGAATGGCTGGCTAACCGCGAAGCTGCCCGTGAAGCAGCCCGTGCTGCCCGCCTGGCGAAAGAAGAAGCTGCTTACGGCAAGATTGCCGAAGGCGAAATCTATGAAGGTAAAGTCGTCAAGGTTGCTGAATTCGGCCTGTTCGTTGAAGTTGTCGATGGCCTGGTAGGCCTGGTGCACAACAGCGAACTGTCCTATGACCGCGGCGTCAAGGCCGGCGATGTTGCCAAGGAAGGCGACATGGTCAAAGTCTTCGTCAAGAAGATCGATAAAGAAAACCGCCGCGTTTCCCTGTCCATCAAGGCTACCATGGAAGATCCGTGGATTGCCGCTGCCGCCGGCTTCAAGGAAGGCGACGTCGTGGACGGCGTGGTGGACCGCTTCCTGCCCTTCGGCGCCCTGGTACGCCTGAATGACAAGGTGGAAGGCATGATCCACGTTTCCGAAATCGCGGAAGAACGCGTTGAAAAACCGGAAGACGTCCTGAAGATCGGTCAGGAAGTCAAACCGATGATCATCAAGATAGACCGTGCCCACAGAAAGATCGGCCTGTCCCTGACCCGCGCGAAGAAGAACGCTGAAAAAGCGCAGATGGATGCATACATGAGCCACAACAGCGACGAAGCCCTGACGAACAACGCCATGGCAGAACAGCTGGAAGGCCTGAAGAAGTAATAAGACCACGAAAGAGGACGGTGCAGGCCGTCCTCTTTTTTTAGCGGACCTGTCTGGCCCGCCAACCTGTGAATCCGAGGGAACCCGGAGGAAATGATTATGTCGAGAGAACAACGCAAGCTGGACCATATCCACTACGCATTGCAATTAGGAGACGGCGGACGCAGCACCGGGCTGGACGACGTCCGTTTCCTGCACAACTGCCTGACGCCGGTCAATCCGGACCGCGTGAGCCTGGCGACCCGCATCGGGTCCCTGGAACTGCCCGTGCCCCTTTTCATCGACGCCATTACCGGCGGTTCGGAAGGGACGAAACGGGTGAACCGCCAGCTGGCCCGCGTGGCCCGGTCCGCCGGCTGTGCCATGGCGGTCGGTTCCCAGTACGGGGCCGTAAAGGAAGGCCGTCACGCTGATTCCTACGCCATCGTGCGGGAAGAATATCCCGACGGTATCCTCTTTGCCAACCTGAGCGCCCTGGCCACGCCCGAAGAGGCGCGCGCCGCCGTCGCCATGCTCGATGCCGATGCGCTGGAAATCCACCTCAACGCGGCGCAGGAACTCTGCATGCCCGAAGGGGACCGGGATTTCGCGGCCCTGCGGGATAACCTGGCCCGTCTCCGGGAGGCCGTGACCGTTCCCGTCATCCTCAAGGAGACGGGCTGCGGCATGGCGCGTGAGCAGGTGGAAGAACTGCAGGCCCTGGGCTTTACGTGCTTCAACGTGGCCGGTGCCGGCGGGACGAGTTTTCCTGCCATCGAGACGGCACGGAGCGGTGACAAACGCCGCCAGTTCCTGGCGGACTGGGGCATTCCCACGGCCTGGTCCCTCCTGGATGTTTCCCAGGCGGCTTCTCCCTGGGACACGGTCATCGCGTCCGGCGGCCTCCGCAACGGCCTGGACGTGGCAAAGGCCCTCGCGCTCGGTGCCGATGCAGCCGGCATGAGTGCCAATGTGCTCGCCCTGACCCTGGGCCTGGGCGTCGACGCGGCGGCTTCGGCCCTGAAGGATGTGCTGGCCGACCTGCAGGACATCATGGTCCTGACCGGTGCCGCCACCATCGCGGAACTGCATCAGATTCCCCTGGTCTTTACGGGAACTTTGCTGGACTTTGCGCGGAACCGCGGGTATGATGTAGGTAAAGGACGCCGGCCCCGGGCCGGAGCGAGGAGGAACCGCGGATGAACAATTTCAGCCTGCCTTTGTTTATGCAGGTAAAACCGGATGCCCTGGCGGAACTGAAGGAAAACCTGCATTACTATCTGCCCGGCGAGGAATCGGGCAAGGTGCTGATCCTGACGACGGAAGGGCTGCTGCAGCGTCTCCAGGACAAAGTGGTGGAGATGCTGTCCCAGTTGCATGAATACAAGGTCGTGACGGTGGAGAAGAGCTCCTTTGACTTCGCCGTCATGGTAGCGAAAAAAATCAGCATGGAAGGGTTCCGGCTCATCATCGGGTTCGGCGGCGGAACGGCCCTGGATACGGCCAAATATGCGGGCTTCGTGTCCAACATCCCCTATATCGCCATCCCGACGGCCCTGAGCAACGACGGCGTCTGCTCGCCCGTATCCGTGCTCCTGGCCAAAGGCGGCCGCAGCCACTCCTTCACGTCGAAGACGCCGGACGGCCTGCTGATCGATACGGACATCATCCGCAACTCGCCGCGCCTCCTGATGCAGGCCGGTGTGGGCGACGTCATCAGCAATTACACCGCCCTTTACGACTGGACCCTGGATTGCCGCTTCAACGGCCGTCACACGAACGATTTCGCCTATATGCTGAGCGAGCGTGCCGTCACGGCCCTGCTGTATTCCAACGTGCAGAATTTCGATACGCCCGAAGGCATCCAGATGCTGGCCCAGTCCCTCGTCATGGGCGGCCTGGCCATGCAGATCGCGGGCAATTCGCGTCCCTGCAGCGGCTCGGACCATCTTTTCTGCCACGCCCTGGACGAACTCTACAACCACGGACTGCCGCACGGCATCGTCGTCGGCATCGGCACCATCGGCGCCGCTATGCTGCAGGGGCGGGATTACACCATCCTCGTGGACCTGCTCAAGTCCTACGGCATCGACCTCAACCCGGCCCGCCGGGGCATTACGGAGGAGATGTTCGTCAAGGCCTGGGTCTACGCCAAAGACGTGCGCAAGGAGCGGTACACCATCCTCAACACCATGGAGATGATGCCCAAACAGTACCGGATCGAGAAATTCCGGGAAATGTACCGCATCATGTGTGAACTGTAAGGAGTGATAACGTTGGAGAAAAAGAATACATGGAAGACTTACACGGCGAAGCAGGCAAAGGACTGTGACGCCTTCTGCAAGGGCTATATCGATTTTCTGAGCAGCGCCAAGACGGAACGGGAAGCCGTCGAGGTGATGGAAGCCGAAATGAAGGCTGCCGGTTACCGGCCCCTGGATGACTACATCGCCAAGGGCACGCCGCTGAAGAAGGGCGACAAGGTGTACCGCATCAACATGAAGAAAGGCGTCGTTATGTTCAACCTGGGCAGCGACGACCTGGAAGACGGCCTGAACATCCTGGGCGCGCACATCGACAGCCCGCGCCTCGACGTCAAGTCCGACCCGCTGTACGAAGCTGGCGGATTCGCCCTGCTCGATACGCATTATTATGGCGGCATCAAGAAATACCAGTGGGTCACCCTGCCACTGGCCATCCACGGCGTCATCGCCAAAAAGGACGGCACGGTGGTGAAGATCGCCGTCGGCGAGAAGCCGGACGATCCGGTCTTCTTCGTGTCCGACCTGCTCATCCACCTGGCCCAGGAACAGATGGTGAAACCGGCTGCCAAGGTCATTGAAGGCGAAGCCCTCGACGTCATCGTGGGCAACCGGCCCCTGCGGTTCGGCAAGGCCGCGAAAGATGCCAAAGAAAAGGATTCGGCCGCAAAGGACGCCGTCAAGAAAGGCGTCCTCGACATCCTCAAAAAACAGTACGGCGTGACGGAAGAAGACTTCCTCAGTGCCGAACTCGAAGTGGTTCCGGCCGGACGGGCCCGCGAAGCCGGGTTCGACCGCAGCATGATCCTGTCCTACGGGCAGGACGACCGCGTCTGCGCCTACGGTTCCTTCGAAGCCATGCTTGCCGTAAAGAATGTGAAACGGACGGCCTGCTGCATCCTCGTCGACAAAGAGGAAATCGGCAGCGTCGGTGCCACGGGCATGCAGTCCAAATTCTTTGAGAACACCGTGGCGGAACTGCTGGCCCTGGCCGGCAAGCCGGGCGATTTGGCCCTGCGCCGCTGCCTGGCCCGGAGCACCATGCTGTCCAGTGACGTGAGCAGCGCGTTCGATCCCCTGTATGCCCAGAGCTTCGACAAGAAGAACGTGGCCTACCTGGGCGGCGGCATGGTCCTGAACAAGTTCACCGGCGCCCGCGGCAAATCCGGTTCCAACGATGCCAACGCCGAATACATCGCCCAGATCCGCCGGATTTACGAAGCGGAAAAGGTCAACTTCCAGATGTCCGAACTGGGTAAGGTCGATTTGGGTGGCGGCGGAACCATTGCCTACATCATGGCCCTTTACGGCATGAACGTCATCGACAGCGGCGTCGCCGTATTGAGCATGCATTCGCCCTGGGAGGCGACGAGCAAGGCCGACGTATATGAAACCATGCGCGGCTATAAAGCCTTCCTGCAAAAGGCACAGAGGCTGTAAAAAGGTATATAACGAAAAGGACGTTCCCGGAAAAACCGGAAACGTCCTTTTTTGCATGCGGAATATTTATTTCTTTGCCGCGGCGACGGCTGCAAATGCCTTTTTGGCGGCCGCAATCGTCTTCGCGTAATCTTCCTCGCTGTGGGCCAGGGAGATGAAGTTCGTTTCGAACTGGGAGGGCGGCAGGTAGATGCCGTTTTCCAGCATGGTGTGGAAGTAGATCTTGAAGGCTTCCTGGTCGCAGGCGCAGACATCGTCGTAGTTCTCCGGATCCTTGGCGGAGAAGAAGACCGTGAACATGGAGCCCAGGTGATGGACATGGACCGGTACGCCGGCCTCTTCTGCTGCTTTTGCCAGCCCGTCGCACAGTTTCGTGCAGTTCTGGGTCAGGGTATCGCATACGTGGTTGTCGCGCATGTAGGTCAGGGCCGCGATGCCGGCCGCCATGGCGAGCGGATTGCCGGACAGGGTGCCGGCCTGGTACATGGGGCCGACGGGGGAGACCATCTGCATGATTTCCCGTTTGCCGCCGTACGCGGCGACAGGCAGGCCGCCGCCGATGACTTTGCCCAGGCAGGTGATGTCCGGGTCGATGTGGTACAGGGACTGGCTTCCGCCCTGGGCGGCGCGGAAACCGGACATGACTTCGTCGATGATGAGCAGGGCGCCGTAGCGCTTCGTCAGGTCGCGAACCGCCTGCAGGTAGCCGTCATGGGGCAGGACGAGGCCCATGTTGCCGGGCGTCGGTTCCATGATGATGGCGGCGATTTCCTTGCCTTTTTCGGCAAAGACCTTTTCCAGGGCCGGCAGATCGTTAAAGGGCACGGAAAGGGTCGTCGACGCCGTGCCTTTCGTGACGCCGGGGCTGTCCGGCACACCGAAGGTGGAGGCGCCGGAACCGGCCTGGACGAGCAGGGCGTCGCTGTGGCCATGGTAGCAGCCGATGAACTTGACGATGTATTCGCGGCCCGTATAGGCGCGGGCCAGACGGATGGCGCTCATGGTCGCTTCCGTGCCGGAATTGACCATGCGGACCATTTCAATGGACGGAACGAGTTCCGTCACGAGCTTTGCCAGACCAACTTCATCGGGCGTCGGGGCGCCGTAGCTGGTGCCGTTATCCGTCGCCTTCTTGACGGCTTCGCCCACCATGGGGGCTGCATGGCCCATGAGCAGGGGACCGTAGGAGAGCACGTAGTCGATGTATTCATTCCCGTCCACGTCCCAGACCTTGCTGCCGCTGCCTTTCACAATGAAGGGCGGTACGCCGCCGACACTGCGGAAGGAACGGACGGGGCTGTTGACGCCGCCCGGCATGACTTGTTTGGCTTCTGCGAAAATCGCAGCCGATTTAGTGAAATTCATGTCTGCCTCCGATTACTTGTCTTCCTTCAGCCATTTTGCCACTTCGAGGGCAAAATAGGTGATGATCATCTTGGCACCGGCGCGCTTGAAGCTCAGCATGGTTTCCATGACGATGCGTTTCTCATCAATCCAGCCCTTTTCGGCGGCGGCCTTGATCATGGCATATTCACCGCTTACGTTGTAGACGCACAGGGGGCGGTTGAAGGTATCGTGGACGCGGCGGGTGACATCCTGGTAGGCCATGGCCGGTTTGACCATGACGATGTCGGCGCCTTCCTCGATGTCGAGGGCCACTTCGCGCAGGGCTTCGTCACTGTTGCAGGGATCCATCTGGTAGCCTTTGCGGTCGCCGTGGTCCGGGGCCGAATCAGCGGCGGCACGGAAGGGGCCGTAGTAGGCGGAAGCGAACTTCGCGCTGTAGGCCATGATGGCCACGTTCGTGTAACCGGCTTCATCCAGGGCCTGGCGCATGGCGGCGACATAGCCGTCCATCATGTTGGACGGGGCGATGATGTCGGCACCGCAGCGGGCCTGGCTGACGGCCAGCTTCTTCAGGTTTTCCAGGGTCGGGTCGTTGTCGACGTCGCCCTTGGCGTCCAGGACGCCGCAATGGCCGTGCGTCGTGTATTCGCAGAAGCAGGCGTCCGTGATGACGACCAGTTCGGGATATTTTGCCTTGATGGCTTTGCTGGCCATCTGGACCGGTTCGTTGTCATCCCAGGCGGAGCTGCCGATGGCGTCCTTGTAGGAAGGGATGCCGAAGAGCAGGACGGCGGGAATGCCGAGGGCGACGGCTTCGTCGACGGCTTCCATGACGCGGTCCACGGACCACTGGTAATTGCCTTTCAGGGTTTCGATTTCCGTCTTGACGTTTTTACCGGGAACGACGAAGAGCGGGAAAATCAGGTCCTTGACGCTCAGCGAAGTTTCGCGGATCATGCTGCGCAGATTCTCCGTCGCGCGCAGGCGGCGGGGACGATAAATAGGAAAACCGGTCATGATGTAATGCATCTCCTTAGTCAGAAAAAATATCAATGGGTTTCAGTATAATGTTTCTTCAGGGCTTCGACGAGCCCGTCAATGGTGTATGTTTCCGCAATGACGGCAGGGGAGAGGCCCTGTTTTTCACAGGTTCTGGCCGTAATGGGTCCGATGGCGGCGAGGGTCACGCCGTCGAGGAGGCCTTTGTCGGCGCCCAGGGCGTCCAAGAGGTTCGTCACGGTGGAGGAACTGGTGAAGGTGACGCAGTCCACGGTTCCATCCCGCAGGGCCGCCACGAGTTCGTCCTTGTTTTCGCAGTCCGCCACGGTCCGGTAGACGGCGACGACATCCACGTCGGCACCGGCAGCCTTAAGGGCGTCGGGCAACACGTTGCGGGCCTTGGCGGCACGGGCCAGGAGTACTTTATCGCCTTTGTGCAGCCGGGGCAGCAGCGCTTCCGTCAGATCTTCTGCCTTGTAAGTGGCAGGGACGAGGTCCGCTTTGATGCCGTAGGCGTCGAGGGTATCCGCCGTAGCGGAACCGATGGCGCCGATTTTGCAGGATGCGAAGGCACGGGCATCTTTACCGTGGGATGCCAGGCGTTCGAAGAACAGGTCCACGCCGTTGGCGCTGGTAAAGAGAACCCATTTGTACTGTGCCAGATTGTCAATGGCCTTATCCAGGGGAGCGTAGTCTTCCGGCTCCGTAATGCGGATGGCCGGTACTTCCATGACTTTGGCACCTTCTTCCTCGAGACGCTTCGTCAGGCTGCTCGCCTGCGCGCGGGCGCGGGTGACGACGAAGGTCTTCCCGAAGAGGGGCTTCGTCTCGAACCAGCTGAGCTGGTCCCGCAGCTTCACCACGTTGCCGACGATGAAGATGGCCGGCGGTTTGAGCTGCGCCTTCTGGACATCGTCGTAGGCATTGCCCAGGGTAGTGACGAGGGTGCGCTGTTCCGGATGGGTGCCCCAGCGGATGAGGGCGGCCGGCGTGTCGGCCGGACGGCCGTTTTCCACCAGACGGGCCGTGATGTTCTTCAGGTTCTCGACGCCCATGAGGAAGATCAGCGTGTCGACGCCGGTGGCGAGGCCCTTCCAGTTGATGCCGGAATGGGTGCGCGTAGGATCCTCGTGTCCCGTGATGACCGCAAAGGAAGCGGCCACCTTGCGGTGCGTGACAGGGATGCCGGCGTATTCCGGCACGGCGATGGCGCTCGTAATGCCCGGCACGAATTCAAAGGGCAGGCCTTTTTCCCGCAGCAGCAGCGCTTCTTCGCCGCCGCGGCCGAACACAAAAGAATCGCCGCCCTTGAGGCGTGCGACGGTTTTTCCTTCTGCCGCCAGTTTGGCCAGCAGCTGGCAGATATCTTCCTGTTTCATCGTGTGGTGGCTCGACGCCTTGCCGACGTAGATCTTTTCCGCATCTTCGCGGGCCCAGCCCAGGATGCGCGGATCCGCCAGACGGTCATAGACGACGACGTCGGCCTGAGCCAGGCAGTCCCGGCCTTTCAGGGTCAACAGGCCCGGATCCCCGGGACCTGCACCAATCAAATAAACCTTACCTTTGTTCGCCATGAAATAAGCTCCTTTGCTTCATGATCTGTATATTGACATGGATGGATAGCGATTCAGAAAAGCCGGACCCGGTCCGGCCGCAATCAGAGGATTTCCGCCAGGATTTCCCGCCCGCCGTGGTCGAGCATGCGGGTGCCCAGCTTGCGGCCGCCTTCCACGGCTTCTGCCGCAGGGCAGTCCAGGGTGTCGCGGATAAGCCGTGTGCCGTCCAGGGAGGCGATGATGGCCTGGATATGCAGGCTGTCCCCGTCGAGGTCCGCATGGACGCCGATGGGCACCTGGCAGCCGCCTTCCACCAGCCCTAAAAAGGCACGCTCCGCGTCGGTGCAGACTTTCGTTTCCCTGTGGTTCAGGAAATCGAGCAGTTTCCGCACTTCCTCGTTGTCTTCGCGGCATTCGATGGCGAGGGCTCCCTGGCCGACGGCGGGAATGCAGAGGTCATAGGGGAGGGTCTCCCGGATGCGGTCTGCATGGCCGAGGCGCGTCAGGCCGGCAGCGGCCAGGATGACGGCGTCGTATTTTCCTTCGTCCAGTTTGCGCAGCCGCGTATCGACGTTGCCGCGCAAGTCGCGGATATCCAGGTCCGGCCGTTTGGCAAGGAGCTGGGCCCGGCGGCGCAGACTCGACGTGCCGACGACGGCACCTTTGGGCAGGTCCGCCCAGTGTTCGTATTTGTTGCTGACAAAGGCATCGCCGACGGCGGCGCGTTCCGTGACGGCCGTCAGGCACAGGCCTTCGGGCAGTTTCGTCGGCATATCCTTGAGGCTGTGGACGGCGAGGTCGATCTTCCGTTCCAGCAGGTCTGTCTCAATTTCCTTTGTGAACAGGCCTTTGCCGCCGATCTGTGCCAAGGGGACATCGAGAATCTTGTCGCCCGTCGTGACGATCTTCTGCAATTCCACCTTCAGCTCCGGATAGCGTTGTTCCAGGCAGCTTTTGATGTAATTGCTCTGCCACAGGGCCAGCAGGCTTTTTCTAGTCCCAATAATGATAGACTGTTTCATCCCGGTATTCATCCTCTTCCTTTAAATTCAACAGGAACAGCTGGTTGATGCTTTCCTTGTATTTATCTTCTTCGTCCGTCCCGGCGGCATTGACCATGTTGATCATGGGGTTGCGCAGGAACTTGTAGAGCATCTTTTCGCTCAAGAGCTCGATCTTCCGCTGCTCGTCCTTGGTCAGGTCCGGCATCTTGCGGAAGGCCTTCTGCACGAGGTGGTTGCGGATGAAATCGAACTTGTCATGGAGTTTCAGCATGACCGGCCGCATGGACAGGTAGCGGAGGCGTTCGCGGATGGCGTCCACGTCTTCCTCGATGATGGCCAGTGCCGCCTGCGCGTCCTGGGCCCGCATCTCCTTATTCTCTTCCACGACATTCTTCAAATCGTCGATGTTGTACAGGACGACGTTGCCCAATTCCGTCACTTCCGGGTCGACGTCGCGCGGCACGGCGATATCGATGAGGACCAGCGGCGTGGGTTTCCGCCGGTTCCGCAGCGCGAGGGACAGGTCATTATGCTCGATGATGTAGTGGGGCGCACCGGTGGAAGTGATCACGATGTCCGCGTTGGCCGCGTGTTCCAGGAAACGGTCGAAACGGATGACGGATCCGTTGAACTTATCGGCCAGCACTTTGGCATGGTCGTAATTGCGGTTCGACACGAAGATGGAAGGGGCGCCCTTGTCCATCAGGTGGCGGGCCGTCAGTTCGCTCATCTTGCCGGCGCCGATGACGAGGATATCCGCCGTGCTCAGATCATTGATGATCTGCATGGCCAGGTCGACGGCCGCGGAAGACACGGAAACACTGCGGTAGGCGATATGGGTCTTGGTGCGGACCTTTTTGCCCGTCGCGATGGCCTGGTTGAAGATGGTGTTGAAGACCGTCGACGTATTGCCGGCCTTGCGTGCCAGGTGATAGGCATCCTTGACCTGGCTCAGGATCTGGCCTTCGCCGACGATCATGGAATCGAGGCTGCTGGCGACCTTCAGCAGATGGGCCACGCAGTCGCGTCCCGTGAAGGTATAGAAATAATCGCGGCGGAAACCGCTGCCGGCATACCGTTCGATACTGCGGAAAAGCTCTTCCACGCTCTCTTCGCCATCGAGGGAGACCAGGTACAGCTCCGTACGGTTGCACGTGGAAATGAGGACGGATTCGACGAATTCATCGGAATCCTTCAAAATCCGCAGGATATGTTTGATGCGGTTCCGGGAAAAATTAAAACGTTCCCGGATTTCCACGGGCGCCGTTTTATGATTGAGCCCGACAACGATCAATTTCATTTGCAATGCGCTCCTTTACTTGCTCCAGACGACCCTGGCGGATTTCCTCCACCACGTCGTCCGTTAATACGCCGCGCCAGAACCGGCGGCGGGAATCGGAATCGGGAAGGAGTTCCTTCACGCGGTCCCGCATCGAGTCCAGATAGGTGGAAAAAGCCCCGAAATCAGGGCCGTACTGTCTGGCCAGATCCCCCAGGATCAGGTGGGTGAACCGGGGATTGCCGCCTGTGGAAACGGAAAACCGGACCGCACCGGCCGCGTAGGTCCCTGGCACGGAAAAGTTCCCGGCAGACGGGTCATCCGTGGCGTTGACCAGGCAGGACCGGCGGAGGGCTTCCTCCACGACGGCATGATTGACGTCGCGGCAATCCGTGGCGGCAATCACTAAAAAAGCGCCCTTCAAGTCCCCGGCGCGATAGGGTCGTTCAAGAAGGCGGAGCTGCGGCGATGACCCGCCGAGGGACCGCAGCCTTTCATCCAGACGCGGGGCGATGACCGTCACCGCGGCGCCAGCGTCCAACAGGGACACCGCTTTCCGGAGAGCCACCCGGCCGCCGCCGACGATGGTGCAGGGCCGCCCTTCCAGGGACAGGCTCACGGCATAGCGGAATTGGGAATAAGCCACAGTCCGACAACTCCTTACTGTCTCAAACTTTACAGAATGAACCTTAATTTATCTTGTATTATTTTAGCACAAACTATCAATTGCTGTAAATCCTTTGTCATAAAATGTTCATAATGATATGAATTCGCAATAAGCGGGTATTTACAACACCTTGGGAAGTTCCTTATCCGCGCGGTGTACCAACGGGCCGGAAATGTGTTATGATAAAAAGGAAGCACAGCCCGGCAGGGGGGAAGGAGAAGGAACCATGAAACGGACGGAAGCAGGAAGGAAAAGCCGGGGCCGCCGGCATCGGCACCTGCCGCTTTTCTGTCTCGTCCTGGCTTCCGTATTCCTGATCCTGGCAGCTGCCGGCTGCGGCATCCAACGCACGCCGGGCGGCGTCATGCGCCCCGGTGCGGAAACGCTCGGCTACACCGTGTTCCGCCTGGACTGGCAGCCCGTGGGCATAGACAAGCGGCAGGACACGGCCCTGAAACAGGCCCGCGACCGCCGCGACCCCAACCAGTTCGCCCTGTGGATTGAAAATGACCGCCGGGAATATGTCCGGACGCTGGCCGTGACGGAAGAAGCGGCCCGGCAGGCCTGGGACGGTTACTCGACGGGCCTCAACCGCTGGTTCATCAACGCCGGGGTCCTGGACCGGCAGCAGTGGAAGGACATCAATGCCGCCATCGTGCCCGTACCGGCCGATACACGGCTCCAGTACACCTGGTACGGTGACAACTTCAACGGCAGCGAAGCCCTGCCGGCCGGCACGTATCATTACTGTGTCGAAGCCTGCTACGGCAAGGAGCCGTCCGTCTATTACGAAGGACGTTTCGTGATGGGGGACAGGCCGGACCATTCCGTGGCTGCCGCCGTCGGCAAGGTACCGGATCCCGCCCTGGTCCGCAACGTGACGGCGGACTATGTGCCCGACCGGTCCGCCTTTTTTGGAATTGCCGGTTTCAAGAAGTCCCTCAAGGCCTTCTTGTCCCGATAAATGCCTACTGTTTTGAAAGGAAGGATTTGAATGGAGGCAATCTTCAAACGTGTGAGCATGCGTACGTTTTTGGACATCGACGTGGATGATGCCACGATCGAAAAGATCCTGCGTGCCGGTATGCAGGCTCCTTCGGCCGTCAACCAGCGGCCCTGGGAATTTTATGTGGTAACGAACAAACAGGTCCTGGCCGACCTTGCCAAGTGCAGTCCGTACGCCGGCCCTGTCGCCAAGGCTCCGACGGCCATCGTCGCCGTGTACCGCACGACGAACCTGGAAGCGCCGGAATTCGTACATATGGATATGAGCTGCTGCGTGGAAAACATGCTGCTCGAAGCCGCCCAGCTCGATATGGGCTCCGTCTGGATTTCCGTGGCCCCCGTGCCCGACCGCATGGAAAAGGCCAAAGCCGTGCTGAAACTGCCGGAAGACCGGGAAGTCTTCGCCATCCTGCCTGTCGGGTACCCGATGGCCGAAGCCAAACAGCGCGACCGCTTCGACGCCAGCCGCATCCATACGGTGGACTGATTCCTGCCGCATAAACAAAAGGCCCTGCCTGCCGCTGTCTTTCGGGACAGCGGCGGACAGGGCTTCCGTTATTTTTCCGCTTTCTCCAGCAGGGGCCGGACGAGTTCCTCTTTCGGCGTCGTGTAGTACGTGTTCTGGTGGGTGAAGATCACGAACCCCGGTTTGGCACCGGCCGGCTTCTTCACGAACCGCCGCGGCACGCAGTCGACGGGTACGCTGCTGCCATTGCGGGCCTTGCTGAAGTAGGCCGCCAGCAGCACGGCCGCTTCCACGGCTTCCGGCTCCGGCTCCGTCCCGGATGTCTTCAGCAGCACGTGGCTGCCGGGGATCTTCTGCACATGGAACCACAGGTCGCTGCCGTTGCCTATTTTAAAGGTAAGCTGGTCGTTCTGGCGGTTGTTTTTGCCGATGTAGATCTGCGTATCTTCGGAAAAGCGGATGACCAGCGGGTGCGATTTCGGCACGGGAATGCTCTTGCGGGACGCCTTGAGGACGCCGGCTTTTTCCATCTCCTCCCGGATTTCCGCCGTTTCCCGGCGCGATGTCGCCAGCTCCAGGCTTTCCACGATGGTGTCCATGTAATCGCGGGCGGCCTCCGTTTCGGCCAGCTGCTCCGCCAGGGCCTGCTGCGCCCGTTTCAGTTTGGTGTACTTCTTATAATATTTCTGCGCGTTCTCCGCAGGCGTGAGGACGGGCGAGAGGGTGACCTGCAGTTCCGACCCGTCGTAGATGTTCGGGATACGGCACGAGGTCTGTCCTTTCTGGATCCCGTAGAGGGCGGCCATGAGGCTGTCGGCGATGACGCGCTGCTTGTCCGCGTCCTGCGCGGCGGCCAGGTCCTTTTCCAAAGCTTTGGCCTTTTTGGCCAGTTTGGCGGTTTCATTGCGGGCGGTCTTCTGCAGCAGTTCCCGCTCGGGCAGGACGATGGGCTCCAGTTTCGCCGCGTAGTTCAGGGCTTCGTTCAAATCCGGGAAAGCCGTGGTCCGGCTGTTGTCCGGCACCAGGGCCGGCGTGTAGGGTACGATGGTCTGGCACCGGTTCTGCCGGGAAAGAAAGGCCGTGTAGACTTTTCCGTCCTGAATTTCCCGCTGCATCGTACCGATGGCTTCGGTCAGCCGGGTCCGGTCCGCCGGCGTCAGGTAGGTGGCGGCCAGGGGAATTCCGGCCCGCGCCAGGAGTTCCTGGGCCGTCCCTTTGCCGATGCCCGTCGTGGCGGCAATCAGGTCCCGCACGAGGCTGTCCGTGACGGCGTCCGGCAAGGCGGCCGTAATGGCTTCGGGAGCCGTGCCCAGAAGGGGCAGGCCGTCCTGCGGGGGTGGCGGCAGGTAGGCGGCGCCGGGCTGGATGGCACGCAGGGAGTTGACGGACGGGCTGATGTGTTTCAGGCTGTCCCGGATGACGCCGTCCTGCGTAAAGATGATGTTGGCGTTCTTGCCGGTCAGTTCGAGCATCAGGTGCTTCGTCTCAATGCGGCTGTTCCGGCCCAGCAGGCTGATTTCCAGGTCGATGACCCGGTCCAGGCCCAGCTGGGAAACTTCCGTCACGCGGCCTTCTTCCAGGTGCTTGCGCAGGAGCATGCAGAAAGCCGGCGGTTCCACGGGTGTGTCAGGCACTTGATCCGTGAGCCAGACCGCCGGGGCAGACCCGTTGGCATCAATGAGGAGCTGCACGTTGTCCCGGCTGCGGCGCAGGCCTAGGAGCAGGGACCGCGCGGATGGCATGGTGATCCGGTAAATCTGGCTGCCTGTGATTTCCTGCTGCAGCATACGGGTCAGCGTAAAAAGGGTGATTCCTTCCAAATTCATGGTTTTTCTTCCTCTTGCTTTAGTTTTGACGGCCGTTCGGTTGATTTAAGGGGCCGATTGATGTATAATAGGAAAACAGTTTAACAGTAGTAGTATACCATACGCAAGGAGGCATTTCCATGCTAAAGAGCATGACCGGTTTCGGCCGGGGCGCATACGAAGAAGAGAACTTTTCCGTCGTCGTCGAGATAAAGACCGTGAACCACCGGTACACGGAAACAGCCATCCGGCTGCCGCACTTTTTGAATCCTCTGGAAGACAAGATCCGCAAGACCATCCTGGCTTCCGTGGCGCGCGGCCGCATCGATGTCTTCGTGACCGCTTCCTATACGAGCGAAGACGCCATCAAGGTCACGGTGGACAAACCGCTGGCCAAAGCCTATCACGAAGCCCTGCTGGAAGTGGGCAGGGCCATCGGCGTGGAAGACCCCGTCTTCAACGACCAGTCGGAAATCCTCAGCCTGGCCCGTTATCCCGAAGTCATCCGGACCCAGGAAGGCCTGTTCGACTGCGACGCCTACTGGCCCAAAGTGAAGACCGCCGTGGACGAGGCCGTGGCCAATCTGGTCAGCATGCGGGAAACCGAAGGAAAGAACATCGAAGGCGATTTCTATAAACGGCTCGACATCATCGAAAAAGATGTGGAGACCATCGAGGCCCGGGCCCCGCAGGTCGTCCGCGAATACGAGGAGAAGCTGCTGGTCCGCCTGAAAGACCGCCTGCGCGAACTGCAGCCGGAAACGGGTGTCGCCATCGACCCCGAACGGGTGCTGCAGGAAGTGGCCATTTTCGCCGACCGCATCAGCATCACGGAGGAAATCGTCCGCCTGAAGAGCCACATCCGGCAGTTCCGCACAATCCTCCAGTCCGGCGAACCCGTGGGCCGCAAGCTGGACTTCCTGATTCAGGAGTTCAACCGCGAAGCCAACACCATCGCATCCAAAGCCAACGATTTCGAACTGGCGAAAACCGTTGTGGAAATCAAGGCGGAAATTGAAAAGATCCGCGAACAGATCCAGAACATCGAATGACAGGGAGGAATCCTTTCATGGATATCAAGTTGATCAACATCGGTTTCGGCAACATCGTCGCCGCCAACCGCATTGTATCCATCATCAGTCCAGAATCGGCACCGATCAAGCGCATCATCCAGGAAGCCCGCGAAAAGGGCATGCTGATCGACGCCACGTACGGCCGCCGCACCCGCGCCGTCATTGTGACGGACAGCGGCCACATCATCCTGTCGGCTGTACAGCCGGAAACGGTGGCAAACCGGGTAAATTCTGATACGGAAGAGGAAGACGACTGATATGATTATGCGTAAAACGAATTCGAAACCCCAGGGCATCCTGCTGGTCGTATCCGGGCCGAGCGGCGCCGGGAAAGGCACCATCTGCAGCATGCTGCGCAAGCAGCTGCCCGATTTAGGCTATTCCATTTCGGTCACGACCCGGCAGCCCCGCCCCGGCGAAGTGGACGGCAAGGACTACTTCTTCAAGACCGTGGACCAGGTCAAGGACATGATCTTCCGCGGCGAACTGCTGGAGTACGCGAAAGTTTATGATAACTATTACGGCACGCCCCGTCCCTATGTGGAAAAACTGCTGGACGAAGGCAAGGACGTGCTGCTGGAAATCGACATCCAGGGCGCCCTGCAGATTAAGAAGGTGTTCCCGTCGGGCGTCTTCGTCTTCATCGTCCCCCCTTCGCTGGAAGAACTCAGCGCCCGCATCTACAAGCGCGGCACCGATGCCGTCGACGTCATCGAGAAACGCCTGGCGTCGGCCACGAAGGAATTATCCTATGCCAACGAATACGACTACATCATCGTGAACGATGTAGCGGAAAAGGCCACCCGCAAAGTCATGACGCTTCTGGAAGCGGAACGGTACCGCGCGGCGCGCACCTATTTCATCGTCGATAAAATCATTCATCACAATACGGAGGCTTGATACATTATGAGTATGGTAGACCCTAACATCGATTATCTGGCAACGCTGGTCGACAGCAAGTACACCCTGGCCATCCTGGCCGCCAAACGGGCCCGCGAACTGACGAAGCCCGGCCAGGTCCTGCCGGAAAAGGAAGTCAGCATCGCCCTGCGCGAAATCGCTGACGGCAAAATCACCTACACGCGCAAAAAATAACGCGGCGTGCACACCGATACAGGAGCGACATCTATGTTAAACGGGAAAAAGATAGTGCTGGGTGTTTCCGGCGGTATCGCCATCTACAAAGCAGTGGACCTGGTCAGCAAGCTGCGTAAGCGCGGCGCCGAGGTCCGTGTCGTTATGACGGAACATGCCACGAAGTTCGTTTCGCCGCTGCTCTTTTCCGAAATCAGCGGCAACCCGGCGGCAGTCACCATGTGGGACAACCGGGGCGAACACAGCGTGGAACATATTGCCCTGGCCAAGTGGGCGGATCTGCTGGTCGTGGCGCCGGCCACGGCGAACATTCTGGCCAAGGCGGCCTGCGGGCTCGCCGATGACCTGCTGAGCACGGTCCTTTTGGCCACGCCCTGCCCGAAAATCGTCTGCCCGGCCATGAATTCCGGTATGTATACCAATCCGGCCACCCAGGCAAACCTGGAGACGCTGCGGCGCCGCGGCTACACGGTCATGGAACCGGACGCGGGACATTTGGCCTGCGGCGTGAACGGCCCCGGCCGCCTGCCCGAAGTGCCGGAAATCATCGCCTTCCTGGAACGCTTCACGGCCCTGCGGGAAGGACGCCTGCGCGGCCTGCGTTTCCTCGTCACGGCCGCCGGCACGCGGGAACCGATTGATCCCGTCCGCTACGTGGGCAACCGCAGCAGCGGCAAGATGGGCTATGCCGTGGCCCGGGAAGCACTTCTCCAGGGTGCCGACGTGACCCTCGTCACCGGTCCGAGCGCCCTGACGCCTCCGCCGTATGCGAAAGTCGTGCGCGTGGAGACGACGCAACAGATGCTGGACGCCTGCCTGGCTGCCTATCCCGACGTGGACGTCGTCATCAAGGCGGCCGCCGTGGCCGATTTCAAACCGCGCGATGTGGCGGACCAGAAAATCAAGAAAATCGACCCGGAAGACGGCATGACCGTCGTCATGGACCAGAACCCGGACATTTTAAAGATCCTCGGCTCGCACAAGCAGCAGCAGTTCCTCGTGGGCTTTGCCGCGGAAACGCAGCACCTGCTGGAAAACGCCGCCGCCAAGGTCCGCAAGAAGAACCTGGACATGATCGTCGCCAACGATGTGTCCCAGGCCGGTGCCGGCTTCAACACGGACACGAACATCGTCAAGTTCCTGTATCCGGACGGCACGGTGGAAAGCCTGGAAAAGATGTCCAAGGACGACGTGGCGCTGCGCCTGATCGACCGCGTCCTGGAACGGCGTGCGGCAAAGCAGTAAAGATTCTTCTGTAATTGAGAGAAAATCTTAATTGTAAACAAACTTTAAAATTGCCGGTCAACCTATTGCATTCTGCAGATAACCTGCTATAATGAATCCGAAAAGTGAATATCTCATCACGAGCGGCGGAGGGAACTGGCCCTGTGAAACCGCAGCAACCATGGAAGGCCGGAGGGCCTTGCAACGGTGCTAATTCCTTACGAGAAATCGCAAGATGAGGACAAGATTATCCGATGCTCTCACATCTTGCGAGGGCATCTTTTTTTGTGCCTCCCGTTCAGATGAGACCAGTATATAGATTGTTTCTGATATTTACTTTCAACCTGTTTATCAACGAAAGGAGTTTTGTTATGCGTAAACTGTTTACTTCTGAATCCGTAACGGAAGGCCATCCTGATAAAATGGCCGACCAGATTTCCGATGCCATCCTCGATGCCATCCTGGAAAAAGATCCTAATGGCCGCGTGGCCTGCGAAACCCTCGTCACGACCGGCCAGATCCATATCGTCGGCGAAATTTCCACGGAATGCTTCGTGGACATCCCGAAAATTGCCCGCCAGACCGTGCTGGACATCGGCTATGACCGTGCCAAATACGGGTTCGACGGTTCCACTTGCGGGGTGCTGATCTCCATCGACGAGCAGTCTTCCGATATCGCCATGGGCGTCGACAAGGCGCTGGAAGCCAAGGAAGGCGCTGCCCAGGACGACGAGACCGGTGCCGGCGACCAGGGCATGATGTTCGGTTATGCCTGCGATGAAACGCCGGAACTGATGCCGCTGCCCATTTCCCTGGCCCACAAGCTGGCCCGCCGCCTGGCGGAAGTCCGCAAGAACAAGACGCTGGCTTACCTGCGTCCCGACGGCAAGACCCAGGTCACCGTGGAATATGACGACGACAAACCGGTCCGCGTGGACACCATCGTCGTTTCCGCCCAGCACGATCCCGATGTGACGCAGGAACAGATCCGCAAAGACATCATCGAACAGGTCATCAAACCGGTCGTTCCGGCTGCGCTGCTGGACGACAAGACCAAATACTTCATCAACCCGACGGGCCGTTTCGTCATCGGCGGTCCTGCCGGCGACAGCGGCCTGACCGGCCGTAAGATCATCGTCGATACCTACGGCGGCATGGCCCGTCACGGCGGCGGCGCCTTCAGCGGCAAGGACCCCTCCAAGGTGGACCGTTCCGCTGCCTACGCAGCCCGTTACGTGGCCAAGAACATCGTGGCTGCCGGCCTGGCGAAACGCTGCGAAATCCAGCTGGCCTATGCCATCGGCGTGGCCAAACCGGTTTCCGTGCTGGTCGATACCTTCGGCACGGGCAAACTGCCGGACGACAAGATTGCCGAACTGGTCGTCAAGAACTTCGCCCTCAGCCCGACGGGCATCATCCGCAGCCTGAACCTGCGCCGCCCGATCTACAAACAGACCGCCGCTTACGGCCATTTCGGCCGCACGGACGTGGACCTGCCCTGGGAACACACGGACAAGGCCGCTGCCCTGAAGGAACAGGCCGGGTTATAAGGCCTGCACGGCACCGTATAACGGCTGCCGAAAATTGAAGAAAACCATGGGAACCGCCGATTTGGAAAAACCGGCGGTTCTTCCTTTATGGTTTTGCAATCTGTTCACAAATGGGGCCGCCCGTTCTATTGACAGGCCGATTGGCGTCCTGTACGATAAAGTTATACGGGAAGTCGATATCCTGTAATTCCTATCAGTTAAATATAAATTAAAATACGGAGGAGAGAACGATATGAAGAAATTCCTTATTGCCCTGATTGCGGTCGTCGTGATTGTGGGCGGTTTCTGTTTCAGCACCTACAACGGCCTCGTCGCCGCCAACGAAAATGTGACGGCCCAGTGGAGCCAGGTGGAAAACCAGCTGCAGCGCCGGAACGACCTGATTCCGAATCTCGTCAATACCGTAAAAGGATACGCCTCGCATGAAGAAAAAGTTTTTGCCGATGTATCCAACGCGCGCAGCAAACTGGCCGGCGCTTCGACGGTCCGTGAAACGGCCGCCGCAAACGGCGAACTGAGCAATGCCTTGTCCCGCCTGCTGGCGATTTCCGAAGCCTATCCGCAGTTGAAGGCGAACACGAACTTCATCCAGCTGCAGGACGAACTGGCCGGCACGGAAAACCGTCTGGCCGTGGCGCGCCGTGACTACAATACGGCGGCTCAGCAGTTCAACACGAAGATCAAGACCTTCCCGACGAACGTCGTGGCAGGTATGATGGGCTTTTCCGCCCGTGACTATTTCAAGGCGGACGAATCCGCCAAGAAGGTGCCGCAGGTCAAATTCTGACCGGCTTTATCGGAAGGGGCATTCCATTGAAGAAGATATTTGTGCTCTGCCTGCTGCTGCTGCAGGTCCTGTTCCTGCCTTCCGCACAGGCCCTGGCCGCGCCGTCCGTTCCGGCGAAACCGGCGGACGGGACGTTCGTCGTGGATGAGGCCGGCGTCCTTTCCGCCCAGACGGAAAAGGTGATCAACGTCTACACACGGGCCCTGTCCAAACGGACGAAGGCCCAGATTGCCGTCCTCACGGTGCGGAGCCTGAAAGGGGAGACACCGGAGGAATACGCCCTCACGGTCCTGCGTCAGTGGGGCATCGGCGACCGCAAGCTGAACAACGGCGTCCTCATCCTCGTTGCAGTGGACGACCGCCGCTCCCGCATCGAAGTGGGCTACGGGCTCGAAGGCGCCCTGCCGGACGGCCTGGCCGGGCGGATCCAGGACGACTACATGCTGCCCTATTTCCGCCAGGGGAACTACGACCAGGGCATCGCCAAAGGGTACACGGCAGTACTGCAGACCGTCTTAAAGGAATATAACCTGGAAATCAAGAATCTCGATGTTTCCGCCAATACGCGCTTTGCCGGCCGCACCCGGGAAATCGACATGTCCGACGTGGCGGCCTTCATCGTCGTCGCCCTCATCCTGTTCGGCTTCTTTTTCGGGGGCCCCGGCGGCGGTGGCGGCGGCGGATTCCGCAGGACGCGGCACGGCGGTATCTACTACGGTGGCGGCTTCTTCGGAGGTGGCTTCGGAGGCGGCGGCTTCGGTGGAGGCGGTGGCGGCTTCGGCGGTGGTTCCGGCGGAGGCGGCGGTGCCGGCCGCGGCTGGTAAGACCGTCTTCCGGAAGCGTTTCACCCTTGCGGCCGGGTCTGGCTGCAGGACGTATAGTATGACCATCTGGGAAATTTTTACATGATTTAATGAAGAAATTGAAAAAATAAGTTGCACAATTTCTAAAAATTTCCTATAATTAGCGTATACTATATGGTGTCATAATACAAAATACGTCCTATATCATCCGGTTTTCCCGTTGGAAAACGGTTCAGGCCCGACAACAGAAAGGGTGAGTCATCCAATGGCACTGAGCAACAGACAGAAACGCATCGCCGAAATCGTGCGGCAAAGCGGTCCCATCACAGGCGACCATATCGCCCGTCAGCTGAATGTGACCCGCGCCGCCCTGCGCAGCGACCTCGCCATCCTCGTGATGGGGGGCATCATTGACGCGCGTCCGAAAGTAGGGTATTTTTATACAGGAAAGAATACGCTGGGCATGCTGATGGAGGAAATTTCCGCCATCCGCGTGGGGGACATCCAGTCCATGCCCATTGCAATCACCAATGACAAAAACGCGTACGAAGCCGTCGTCACCATGTTTTTGGAAGATGTCGGTTCCGTGTACATCGTCGATGAAAAGAACCTGCTCGTCGGCGTCGTGTCCCGCAAAGACTTATTGAAGGCCGCGACGAACAACAGCGGGGACCTGAAGGATGTGCCGGTCGTCATGGTCATGACCCCCTTGTCGAAAATGGTCATGGTCACGCCGGAAGAATCCGTCGCCGCCGCGGCGCGCAAAGTCATTGACAACGAGGTGGACGGCCTGCCGGTCGTGCGCTGCGTGGATGAAGAGACCCGCAGTTACGAAATCGTCGGCCGCATCACCAAGACGAATTTCACCAGGCTGCTGGTGGATATCGCAGAAGGCAAGGGAGGGAACGATCATAGGTAACTCGAAGAACCCCGTCATCTATGCATTGTCCGATTCCATCGGCGGTACGGCGGAATCGGTCATCAAGGCGACGGTAAGCCAGTTTACGGAAACCCAGTTCGACGTCATCCGTATTCCTTATGTAAACAATAAGCAGCAGATCGACCGCACGCTGGAAGAAGCGAAGGAGAACCACGCCGTCGTCTGCTATACGATTGTCAGCGCGGAACTGCGCAAACACCTGGCGGACCGGGCCCTGGCCCTGAACCTGCAGGTCGTCGACGTACTGGGACCGATGCTGCGTGCCATTGAAAAGAACTCCGGCCTGATGCCGAAGAACCAGGCCGGCCTGATCCACGCCCTGGACCATGAATATTTCAAGCGTGTCGAAGCCATTGAATTCGCCGTCAAATACGACGACGGCAAGAATCCCCTGGGCCTCCTGAAGGCGGACATCGTCATCATCGGCGTTTCCCGTACTTCGAAGACTCCGCTGTCCATGTACCTGGCCAACAAACAGCTCAAAGTGGCGAACGTGCCCCTGGTGCCGGAAATCGCGCCGCCGCCGGAACTGTTCAAGGTGCCGCCGCACCGCATCATCGGCCTTCTGATCGATCCGTACAAGCTGATCGACATCCGCACGACGCGCCTGAAGACCATGGGTCTGTCCGACAAGGCCGTGTATGCCGACATCAACCGCATCAACGAGGAACTGGAATACGCCAAGGCGATTATGCGCCGCGTCCACTGCATGGTCATCAACGTGTCGAACCGTGCCATTGAGGAAACGGCGGGCATCGTCCTTGACTATTACCATAAAAACCAGGAACGTTATCACGGGGAAGCCTGACCCTGTCCAGAACAGCAACTGCTCCCTCCGTCGGGGCTGGTATGTGCCAGCTGACGGAGAGAGCAGTTTTAGTCTTATTTTTGACAACCCACGATTTGGAAAGGAAACAACATGAACACACGCGAACGAACGGAACAGCTGGAAATGGAGCTTTTGGCCCCCTGGGCGGCCAAAAGCCGGGAAGCCGTACGGCTGACCGAAGAAGAGGACGATGACCTGCGCACGCGGTTCCAGCGGGACCGGGACCGCATCATCCACAGCACGGCCTTCCGCAAACTGAAACACAAGACCCAGGTCTACCTGCAGCCCGGCGACCATTACCGCACGCGGCTGACCCACAGCATGGAGGTCTCCCAGATTGCCCGTACCATCGGCCGCGCCCTGCAGCTGAACGAGGATATGATTGAAGCGGCCGCCCTGGGCCATGATCTGGGACACACGCCGTTCGGCCATGCCGGGGAAAAGGCCATCCGCCAGTACATGGGTCACTTCAACCACAATGAACAGAGTCTGCGCGTGGTCCGCTATTACGGCCGCAACGGCCGGGGCCTTAATCTGACGACGGTCGTCCAGGACGCCATCCTCTGCCATACGGGCTCCCGCCTGCCGGCCACGCCGGAAGGCGCCGTCGTGCGCCGCTGCGACCGCATCGCCTATCTGTGCCACGATTTCGACGACGGCGTCAAGGCCGGCATCATCGGCAAGGAATCCCTGCCGGGACTCGTCGCCATGCGTCTCGGGGCGGAACCGACGCAGATCCTGGACATCCTGGTGCACAACATCGTGGAATGTTCCGCCGGCCGCCGCGAAATCCTCATGGACCCGTATTACGAAGAAGCCGTCGAGCAGTTCCGCGACTTCATGTTCGCCTATGTCTACGAAGGACCGGTCCTGGAAAAGGAACATAAAAAGGCCGTCCACGTGGTCCTGTCCATCCTCGACATGTACATGAAGGACCCGTCCCGCCTGCCGGAAAAGGTTCAGCTTTCCTTTGACCGGTTCGGCAAGGAACAGGCCATCATCGACTATGTCGCCGGCCTCACGGATTCCAGTGCCATCGCCCTGTTCAACGACAATTTCGTACCCAAGGTGAACTGACAGACGGGCATGGCTGCACGAAAATGTGTGCACTGGGATTACTCATTCATATATTTTTTAAATTGTCAAGTAAAAATCCAAAAAAAGCAGGATTTTTTTTATCCATCTAGAATTATAAGCGTATAGGAAACAAAGGAGCTGCTATGGATCAGAATTTTGAAGATTTCAAACAAAAAGTGAAGGACAGCTCCGATATTGTGGATGTCATCTCCGGCTACGTTTCCCTCCAGAAACGGGGCCGTTCCTATTGGGCCTGCTGTCCGTTCCACGGGGAAAAGACACCGTCCTTTTCCGTCAACAGGGAACAGCAGTTTTTCTACTGTTTCGGCTGCCATACCGGCGGGGACGTCTTCACCTTTGTGGAAAAGATAGAGAATGTGACGTTCCCCGAAGCCTTGCGCATTCTGGCCGAACGGTCCCACATCCCCGTTCCGGAAACCCACCGGACGGCGGCCGATGTGCGCCGCGCCAAGGCGAAAGAGGAGCTGTACGGCGTCAACGAACTGGCCGGCCGTTACTTTGCGGCCTGCCTGACCAAGACCCAATACGGCACGAAAGTACAGGAATACCTGCACAGCCGGGGTATCACGGAGGATACCATCCGCCGTTTTTCCCTGGGTGCCTCGCTGCCGGGCTTCAGTTCCCTGCGGCACAATCTTGCCAAAAAAGGCGCCACGGACCAGCAGATGCTGCGGGCCGGGCTGATCCGCGAAAAGAGCGGACGCCTGCTGGACGCCTTCATCGGCCGCTTCATGATCCCCATCAAAGATCCGCGGGGGCGCATCATCGCCTTCGGCGGACGTGTGCTGGGGGACGGCGTGCCGAAATACATCAATACGGGTGAAACGGAAATCTTCCAGAAGCGGGAAACCCTGTTCGGCCTCGATGTCGCCATCCGGGCCATCCGGGCCGCGAAGGAAGCCATCGTGGTCGAGGGCTACATGGACGCCATCAGTCTTCATGCCGCCGGCGTCGACCGGGCCGTGGCTTCCCTGGGAACCGCCTTCAGCCGCGAACATGCCAAACTGCTGAGCCGTATCGCGGAGACCGTCGTCTTCGCCTACGACAGCGACGACGCAGGCCGGCGCAATGCCGTCCGCGCTGTCAGCATCGCCAAACAGGCCGGCCTGAACGTCAAAGTCCTGAACGTGCCGGAAGGGAAAGACCCTGACGAGTACGTGCGCAAAGCAGGGCGCGAAGCCTTCGAACAGGTCGTCAAAAATGCCTGGGACGGAACGGAATTCCAAATCCGTTATGTCATTTCTCAAAATAATGTAACGGAATTAGCAGGAAAAGTCCGGGCCGTGTCGAATATTGTTCCTTACCTGCACGAGTGCAGGAATGAAATAGAAGCCGCCGGATACATCAAGAAGGTGGCGCAGCTCCTCGTCATTGACGAAGGCCTGATCCGGAATGAATACCGCCGGAACCGGCGTCGTCCGGACGGGAACGCAGCAGCGCCCGCACCGGCTCCGCAGCCCGCGGAACTGGCTTCCGTTCCTGACGCCCTGGCGCAGGCGGAATCCACCGTATTGCTGCTCTTCATCCGCAACCCCGGTCTCATTGACCTGCAGGAGGAAAAACTCTGGGCCATCGGCTTCAAGTCCCCCGTACGGCAGCGCCTTTTTGAAAAGGTGCTGAACCTGCGGCAGGACAAGGCGGGCATAGCGGACAAACTGCTGGGGGATGAAGACGGGGAAGTACGGGCCGAAACGGCGCGTATCCTGGCCCTCGACAATACGGGCACCATGTCTCCGGAACTGCAGGCGCAGACCGTGTCAGACTGCGTGCTCCTCATGGAGCGCCAGCATCTGGAGGCGGAGTACGAAAAGCACAGCGCCCTGGCAGGGCGTTATGCCGAAACCAATGATCCGAGGCTCAGTGAAGAGCTTCAAATATGTAATGATTTAAGAGGGAAGATTACAAAGCTCTATGGCAACGACTAAGAAAGAAACAAACAAAAAAAAGAATATGGCAGCCGCTGACGCAGAAAAAGTGAAGAAGACCACCAAGAAAGCCAGTGCATCCGCTTCCAAGACAGCAAAGAAGTCCCATGCCGCAAGCGCGGAAAAGACGTCCGCGAAAGAGACGAAGAAAGTGAAGAAGAACGCTGCGGAAAAGGAAAAGCAGTCCCGGACGGAGAAAGCGGCGGAAAAGCCGGCCAAGGCCAAAGCCGAGACCAGTAAGACCGTGAAGGCGGAGAAGTCCGCCAACACGGTTAAACCCGCCAAACCCGCTAAAAAAGCAGCCGTCAAGGCGGAACCGGCAAAGAAAGAGCCGGCGAAAGCGAAAACGGCCAAGGTAAAACCGGAACCGGCAAAAGCAAAAGCCGCACCGGCGAAGGCAAAACCGGAAAAGGTCAGTGGCGCTGCGGAAAAGAAGACCGCTTCCGCAGCGAAGAAGGCAGCAGGCAAGAAAGCGGCGGAGCCCCGTAAGACGGAGGCTCAGTCTGCTGCGCCCAAAAAACGGACTGCTGCCAAAAAAGCCACGGCCGCCAAAACGACGGCACCCGCTGCCGAAAAAGAGCCCAAAGAAGCCAAGGAAACCAAAAAGGCGAAACCGGTGAAAACCGTGAAAACGGAAAAGCCGGCCAAGCAGCCGGCTGCTGCCAAGGCGGAACCGGCGGCCACCGAAAAGGCCGTGAAAAAGACGGTGAAAAAGAAACCGGCAAAAAAGACGACTGCCAAAAAAGCGGCGGAACCGAAAGAAGAGAAACCGCAGTTGAACCTCAGCGAAGAGATGCTCGCCAATGCGCCGGAAGGCTTCCCGATCCAGAAACTGGCAGATCTGGAACTGCGCGCTTCGAAGAACGGCGGACAAATTTCCTACGGGGAAATCAATGACATCCTGCCGGCCAATGTGACGTCCGACGACGCCCTTGAATTTGTCTATGAATACCTGGCGTCGCGCAATTACACCGTCGTTCCGGACGAGGGAGAAGACGATGACGACGTGCTGCCTCCCAATGAGGACGGCGACGACGAGGATGCGGAACTGGCTGCAACGACCACGCTGACGGACGGTACGGGAAACGAAGCCGTGGCCATTGACGACCCGGTGCGTATGTACCTGAAGGAAATCGGCCGCGTCAGCCTGCTCCAGGGCGAGGACGAAGTCGAACTGGCCAAGCGCATGGACAAGGGCAAACAGGCCCTGCGCATCGAAGCCAACAAGAAGATCAATCCCGATGTGACGGAACTGAATTCCAAGTCCTCCCGGGACAAGATCATCAAACGCATCGAGACCCTGCTGGACGAAGAAAACCGCCTGGCGGACGAGCGTTCCATTCCGCTGGCCATCGCCGCGCTGGAACAGCTGCATAAAGACGGCAAACAGGTCACGCCGGAAATTTTCGCGGAAAAGACGCAGTACTTCACCCAGAATGAACGGGAACGTCTCCATAACCTCATGGAGTCCGAAAAGATACCCTGTGAAAACTGGCTCAGCGCCGTGCACCGTCGCGAAGATACCAACGAACCGACGTCGAAGAGCCTCTATGAAATCCATATCCTGATGAACCTGCTGCAGGAAAAGGTGAAGAAGTCCCCGTCCAAGGCCGGGGAAAAGAAACTGGCCGACCTGACGGAAGGCTTCCGGAAACTGCTGGGCCGTTACAAACTGCTCGGCGAGGATGCCAAACAGCGTCTGTCCGAAGCCAACCTGCGCCTGGTCGTCAGCATTGCGAAACGGTATGTGGGCCGCGGCATGCTGTTCCTGGACCTGATTCAGGAAGGCAACCTGGGCCTCATCAAGGCCGTTGAAAAATTCGATTACAACAAGGGCTTCAAGTTCAGCACCTATGCAACCTGGTGGATCCGCCAGGCCATCACCCGCGCCATCGCGGACCAGGCCCGCACGATCCGCATTCCGGTCCACATGGTGGAAACCATCAACAAACTGATCCGCATTTCCCGGCAGCTGCTGCAGGAGCTGGGACGCGAACCGACTCCGAAGGAAATCGCGGAACAGATGGAGACGACGGAAGAACGGGTTCGGGAAATCCTGAAGATTGCCCAGGAACCGGTTTCCATGGAAACGCCTATCGGCGAAGAAGAAGATTCCCATCTGGGCGACTTCATCGAAGACCATGACGCGCCGGCCCCGGCCGATGCGGCGTCCTTCGCCCTGCTGAAGGAGAAACTGAACGAAGTCCTGAACACGCTGAGCACGCGCGAACGGGAAGTCCTGGAACTGCGGTTCGGCCTGAAAGACGGACGGCAGCGCACATTGGAAGAAGTGGGCCAGCATTTCGGCGTCACCCGCGAGCGTATCCGTCAGATTGAGGCCAAGGCACTGCGCCGTCTGCGCAGCAAACGCCCGGCCCAGTTGCGGGATTTCGTCACGGACTGAGGTTGCGCAAAACCACATTCCTGATGTATAATAAAGCTTGTCGCGGGCCTATAGCTCAGCGGTAGAGCCGTCGGCTCATAACCGATTGGTCCAAGGTTCGAATCCTTGTAGGCCCACCATTATTCTGCAAGGACATTGCCCGGTCTGCATTCCCTTTTCCGGAAGGCGCAGGCCGGGCATTTTTAAAAAGAAAGGAGTGTCCCTCATGGCAAAAATCGCAGTATTGGAAAAAGTAAAAGAATTGTTGAAGGCACCGAGCATCTGCCCCGAAATGAAGAAAGCCGCGGAACGGTACGTGGCTGCCGTCGGCACGGACCGGGAAAAGGAAGCCGGCCGTGCGCTCGTGGCGGAACTGAAGGACGATGTCCAGACCATTGACGAGGTTTCCGACTTCTTTGCTTCCGAAGACGCCCGCAAACTGTTCGGCGCGGAACAGGCAGCCGCCCTCTCTGCCCAGGCCGCAAAAGTAAAGGCCGCCGGCGGCAAATACTGCTTTTGCCCGGCCTGCACTGCCGGCGCCGCCCTGCTGGCCATGGAAAAGGACATTTAAGGCGGCACGCGCCGATAATTCAATAAAAGTTTATCTTTCCTGTGTATACTAAGGAGGGAAGGCACCATGGATTTCACGAAGGTCAAAAAAGCGTTGGAACAAAAACGGTATACGGTCCATTGTTTTGCTTCGGCAGCAGAGGCGACGGACTGGCTCGACGCACAGATTGACGGCCGGCTCGTCGGGTTCGGCGATTCGGAATCCATGATCGCCATGGGCCTCTACGACCGGCTGTCCAGGCACAACGAAGTCTATGACCCGAAGCATCCGCATGAAGGGGACGATTTCTACGCGACAGCGCGCAAGTGCCTGGTGACGGATATCTTTCTGACATCCGTGAACGGCCTGGCCGAAACGGGCGAGATGGTGAATATCGATGGTACGGGAAACCGCGTGGCCGGGTCGCTTTTCGGCCACGAGAAGGTTTATTTCGTCGTCGGACGGAACAAAATCGTGCCCACGCTGGACGACGCCTGCTGGCGCGCCCGCAACGTGGCGGCACCGAAGAACGCCGCGCGGCATCACTACCGCACGCCCTGCGCCATCCGCCAGGACCGCTGCTATAACTGCATGAGTCCCGACCGCATCTGCAGCGCCCAGACCATCTACTGGAAAAAGATGAACCACATGGATATGGAAGTCATCCTGATTGACGAAGATTTGGGCTATTAAGCCACGGAATACAGAGAACACGAGACAAAGGAGCATCGCGGCATGTTGAAGATGGAATTGTTGATGGATCTTCCCGACTGGCCGGAAATTGCCGGTGACTTTTGGGAATGGGTCAGCTTTATGGAACAGAACGTGCATTTCAACCGCCCTAACAGCAAAATCCACACGGTGGAGCACTGCAGCCGGGTATTGTTCTATGCCCTCCTGATCGCCCACCGCAAAGGACTGGAGGCAGAAGACCGCCGGGCCCTGGCGCTGGCCGCCGTCTACCACGACTGCCGCCGCGACAACGATGCCTACGATGTCGGCCACGGCCAGCGGGCGGCCGACCTGTACAAGGAAAAGTGCCTCAGGAACGGCGAAACCATGGATGAGCGCACGTATTACGTGATGGCCTATCACGACCGCCCCGATGAGGAAGGCATCAAGGCCCTGGAAGCGGCAAATCTGCCGAACGGAATCCTGCTCTTCCAGATCTTTAAGGACTCTGACGGGCTGGACCGCGTCCGCCTCGGCGACGGACCTGCCGGCCTGGATCCCGCCCAGCTGCGGACGGACGAAGCAAAGGCCCTCGTACCGTTCGCCAAACAATTTTCCGCTGCCTGACCGGCACGCAGAAAGGATATCATTTTGAACTATTCATCGCGCAAAGCCTTCTGGCTCCTGGCCGTCATCGTCGCCTTCAACATCATCTGCGGCATCGGCGGCGTCGCCATGCTCGATCCCGACGAACCGGTCTATGCCGAAACGGCGAAAGAGATGATCCGGTTCCATGACTATCTGTCGCCCCGTATCTACAATGAGTTCTGGTACGACAAGCCGCCCATTTTCTATTGGCTCGTCGTGGCGTCCCTGAAGATCTGCGGCGGCTTTTCCGAATTTGCGGCGCGGATACCGGCTTCCCTGATGGCCGTGTTCAGCGTCCTTTTGACCTATGCTTCCTTCAAACGGCTGCTCAATGCAAGGGCCGCCTTCTGGTCCGGCATGGTCATGGGCACTTCGGTCATGCTCATGTACATGGGGAAAGCTTCCGTCACCGATTCGACGCTGCTGTTCTTCATGACGGCATCGCTGCTCTGCTTTATGCACCGCAAATACTGGCTCATGTATGTATGCTGCGGTCTGGCCGTCATGACGAAAGGCCCCATCGGGGTCGTCTTTCCCGGCGGCATCATTTTCTGCTACCTGCTGCTGACGCGCAACCTGAAGGAAATGCTCCATATGCATGTCATTCCCGGCCTGATCCTGACGGCCCTCATCGGTTCGCCCTGGTATGTCTATATGTACCAGAACCACGGCTGGCAGTTCATTCACGATTTCCTCGGGTTCCATAACATGCAGCGCTTCGCGAAACCGCTGCACCCGTCCCGGATGCACTGGTGGTTCTATCTGCCGGTCCTCATCCTGGGTATGTTCCCCTGGACGGGCCTTTTGGTCCAGTCCATCAAAAACGGCATCACGAAAGCAGGGGAGAAGCGCCATGTGCTCCTCTTCCTGGAAGTGTGGGCCGCCTTCGTCTTCCTCTTCTTCAGCGTGGCGAAGACGAAACAGGTTTCCTATATGCTCGTCCTGGCCCCGGCCCTGGCGGGCCTGATCGGCTGGAACATCGACCGCATGCTCAGCCAGAAGGTCAGCACCTTCAAATCGTGGGCTGTCGGCAGCCTGATCATGTTCCTGCTCCTGGGCGCCGGCTGGATTGCCGGAGGAAAGTCCATGCCGGAACTGGCTTCCGGCGGCCTGGTCCTCGGTATCGGCACCATCATCTTGGGCCTTGCCGTATTCTTCGTGCTCCTGTTCCGCCGGAAAGGGGAGACGGGTGCCTGGCTGCACGTGGTGACAGGCCTCTTCACCATGGTCATGGCCTTCGTGGTACTCATGCCCCTGGCACAGGACCGTTTCAGCGTCAAGACCATGGCCCTGCAGTATCACACACTGGCCACGGAACCGCAGCGCGCGCTCTACATCGATAAGCAGCTGCGGCCCGGCTTCATGCTCTACACGGATATCCCCGGCATCGAAGCCGACACGAACAACGAGGAGACCCTCGCGAAACTGAAAGCCGACGGCCGGCCCAAGTATATCCTCATGCGGCAGTACATGTACCGCAAACAGAAGGACCTCATGGGCGGCGAAAACTGGCGGCTCGTCAAAGAACACAAGGGCATCTGCCTGTTCGCCAGCGAGCCCTGATTCAGACATTTTTAAAGGATATGTTTATGAACGAACAACCGATTCTATATATGGTGATTCCTTGCTATAACGAGCAGGAAGTCCTGATGGATTCTGCAGAAAAGCTGAAGAACAAGATCCATGACCTGATGGGGCGCCGCAAAATCAGCCGGCGCAGCAAGATCTGCTTCGTCAATGACGGCAGCAAAGACAAGACCTGGGCCCTGATCCAGGAGCTGTGCCATAAGGACGACATCTTTTCCGGAATCTGCCTGGCCCACAACAAGGGCCATCAGAATGCCGTGACCGCCGGCCTGTTGACGGTCCGGGATTTATGCGACATCGCCATCAGCATGGATGCGGACCTGCAGGACGACATCGATGCCATCGACGCCATGGTCGACAAATACCTGGGCGGCTGCGACATCGTCTACGGCGTCCGCAAGAGCCGGGAGAGCGACACCTTCTTCAAACGCTTCACGGCCCAGGGGTTCTACAAGTTCATGCAGTTCATGGGAGCGGACCTCATTTACAACCATGCCGATTTCCGCCTCATGGACCGGCGGGCGCTGGAAGCCTTTTCGGACTTTAAGGAAGTCAACCTTTTTCTGCGCGGCATGATCCCCATGATCGGCCTGAACCATGACTGCGTGTACTATGAGCGCAAGGAGCGCCTGGCCGGCGAAAGCAAATATCCCCTGAAAAAGATGATTGCCCTCGCTTGGCAGGGCATCACGTCGCTGACGAACAATCCCATCGGCTACATCCTCAAACTGGGCCTCGGCATTTCCGTCGTGGCGGGCTGTGTCCTCATCTGGTCCCTGGTGGAGCACTTTACGGGTGCCACCATTGCCGGTTGGACGAGCCTTATCGTTTCCCTGTGGTTCCTGGGCGGCCTGATCCTGTTTTCCATCGGCATTGTCGGGGAATATATCGGGAAAATCTATCTGGAAGTGAAACACCGTCCGCGCTTCATCATCCAGGAATTCATCGACAGCAACGCGAAAGGCGGCCGGGGCCGCCGGGAACGCCGCGGCAGCCGGAATGAACGGAACGAACGGAATACCCAGGACGAACGGGAAGAGCGGAAAGAACGGAAGGAGCAAAAGGCTCCGGAGGCCCGGGAACCGAAGAAGGAGCGCCCGGAACGCCGGGAACGGCCCGTGCAGAAACCCCGGAAAACCAACGAAAGCCCTGTCGTCGTGCTGGACAAGGCCCAGCGCGAAAAAATGAAGCAGACGCCTTCTCCCAAACCGCCCAGACCGGCCCGGCCGGCCCGGAAAAAAGCCCCTGCCCCTGCAGAGGCAAAAGATGCGGCAGCCGTGAAGGTGCCTGAAGTCCTCAAAACGGAAGGCGTGCCGATCAAGTCGGATTTCGTCAAACCCGCGCCTGCACCGGTGGAACCGGCAGGAGCAGGTAAAGGCAAGGCGGACGCGGAAAAGGAGGCACCGGCACAGCAGGAAGCTCCGGCGGAAGAAGCGATTCCGTACGGACCGCGCATCGCCTACCTGCGTCTGCGTAAAGAAAAGTTGAAGAACGGGCGAGGACGGAGACCGGTTCACGAACGCCGGCCGTTCCCTGCAGCCCAGAAAGCGGACGCCAAAGACGGCGTGGAGCCCGCCGCTCCCGCCGCAGCTGCGGAACCGGCAGAAAGAAAGCAGGATAATTAAAGAATGTTACGCATATCACAAGACTTATACAGGGGTACCTTCGTCAGCCGCCCGAACCGCTTCATCGCCACGGTCCGGCTGGACGCGGGCCCCGTTGTCACGTGCCATATGCCGAACCCGGGCCGCATGTGGGAACTCCTGTTCCCCCATGCGGTCCTGTATGTCCGGAAAGCGGCACAACCGGGACGCAAGACCCCGTACGACGTGGTCGGAATTGAACGGGACGGTGTACCCATCCTGCTCGACACGCAGTACAACAACGATGTGGCTGCCTGGCTGGCGGACACGCAGCAGATTCCGGGCTGGGAAGGCTGGCATCTGGCGCGGCGCGAAGTGACAGTGGGAGACAGCCGTTTCGACCTGCTGCTGCAAAAAGGGGACGACCGCTTCTATGTGGAAGTGAAGTCCTGCACCCTGTTCAGTAAAAACGGGGCCATGTTTCCCGATGCCGTGACGGAACGGGGAAGGAAACATATCCTGGAACTGGCCGCCATGGCGGACCAGGGCATCCATACGGGCGTCCTGTTCCTCGTGCACTGGGACCGCGCCCGCTGGTTCCTGCCGGATTACCACACGGATCCCGCCTTCGCCGGGGCCTTTTACAAAGCTGCGCCCAAACTGGACTGGAAGGCCCTGGCCCTGCGCTGGGACAATACCTTCACCGTTCCGGAACCGGTGCGCCTGCTGCAATATCCGGCCGCAATCCTGGCGAGGGAGAACCAGGACCGGGGCGATTACATGGTCGTCCTGCAGCTCGCCCGGGATACGGAAATCGATACGGGGGCCCTGGGACTGCGGCAGTATCCTGCGGGCTTCTATGTCTACACCGGTTCCGCACGCCGTGCCCTGGCCGCCCGGCTGGCGCGGCACAGCCGGCTGCGCAAGCAGATGCACTGGCATATCGACTATCTGCGGGACAAGGCATCCGTCACGGCCCTGATCCCCATCCGTACGGCGGATGACCTGGAACACGACCTGGCAGCGGCCGTGGGCCGCATCGCGGACTGGCGCGTCGACGGGTTCGGCTGTACGGACTGCCAGTGTCCGTCCCATTTGTTCGGATTCAATGAAAATCCTGTTCATACGCAGCGGTTTATGGCGGTTGTCGAAGATTTCCGCATGAACCGCCTCGACGGTCTCCTTAATGTTTAAGTAAAGTTTAGGCTTTCTTTATCGTTCCGTAAGCTTCCGGTTACCTATTCCTTATGTCTGTCTGCTATGGTAAAGGCAGCAAACAAGGAAGTGGGTGACCATCATGATTTCAACAATGGATGCAGCGGTAGCATATCTTGCCACGGAACTTACGGAATGGGATTATTCCGTCCTGCTGTGGATACAGCAGCATTTGCGCACTTCCGGCGGGGACTTCTTCTGGAACACCCTGACCGGCGGCGCCTTCTGGGTTTTCGCCTGCCTCGCCGTCTGGCTCGTCCTGCGGTACCAAAAGCAGGGGAGAACGGCTGTGCTGTACGCCTGTTCGGCCCTGCTGCCGGTCCTGGCCGGCACGAGAATCCTGAAACACCTGATTCTGCGTCCCCGCCCGTATGAAACCTTTTATGACCTGATTCCGGTCGTGCATGCAGGCGGGTCGTCGTTCCCGTCCAGCCATACGGCGGCGGCCTTCGCCATCGCCCTGATGTTGTACCGCTTCCTGCCCCGGCGTTTCGGCATGCCGGCCCTGGCATTGGCAGCCCTGACGTCGTTTTCCCGGCTTTATCTGGGCGTCCATTACCCCAGTGACGTGGCGGCCGGCATCCTGCTGGCCTGCGGTGCCGCATTCCTGGCGGAAAAGATCGTTCCGGCCCTGCGGCAGCTTGCAGATAAGTACCTGGGAACGGCTCCGCTCCAGCCGCTTTCCGGCCGGCGTGCCCGCTGACCTTACTCATTCAAAACAATCAAAAAAGAACCGGCTTTCCGCCGTTCGGATGCCCTATGGGTTCCGATGCGGCTGGAGAGCCGGTTTTCGTTTTAGTGTATAAAGGATGTTCAGGGCTGGAACTTGTAGCCGACGCCCCAGACCGTAAGCAGGTGCCGCGGCTTGGACGGGTTCTTTTCCACCGCTTCGCGCAGGCGGTTGATATGGACGGGGATGGTGTCCGTCGTGCCCAGGGAATCCATGCCCCAGATGCGGGTATACAGGGTTTCCCGGCTGAAGACGACGCCCGGGTTCTCCATGAGGAAGGCCAGCAGTTCGAACTCCTTGTTCGGCAGGGACAGTTCCTGTTCGCCGACGAAGACCCGCCGCGTGTCCGGTTCGATGGCGATGCCGCCGAGGGAGATGCGCCGCAGCTCCTTTGTGCCGCGCAGCCGCTTGTACTGCGCCAGCTGGGACTTCACTTTGGCCGCCAGGACGGCAGGGGAGAAGGGCTTTTCAATGTAGTCATCGGCTCCCAGCCCTAGGCCGCGGATCTTGTCGATGTCCGTATTGCGGGCCGTCACCATGAGGATCGGGGTATCAATCTTGTCCCGTATCTTACGGCAGATTTCAAAGCCGTCTATGCCGGGCAGCATCACATCGAGGAGGATCAGGCTGTAATGACCTGTCAGGGCCGCTTCCATGCCTTCGCGGCCGTCGCCCTTGATGACGGCGCCATATCCGTTGATTTCCATATAATCTTTTTCAATGGCCGCAATATCCTTGTCGTCTTCAATGATCAGAATCATGTCTTTCATCGTCATTCCTCCTTATCCAGCGGGAAGGTCATCGTGAAGGACAACCCGTTCGGTACCACATTTTCAATTTGCAGCGTGCCCTGCATGAGGGCTACGGACCGGGCCACGATGGTCAGGCCGATGCCGCTCCCGTCCGCCGTGTGCGTGCGCGCCTTATCGGTCCGGAAGAAGGGGTCCGTCAGGCGCTGCAGCAGGTCTTCCGGCACGCCGGGGCCGTTGTCCCACACACGCAGGACCGCGCGCCCGTCTTCCATGGTAAGATGGCACTGGACTTCCGCTTCCGGCAATGTCCTGTATTTGGCACTGTTGGAAACCAGGTTCTGTAAAATCCGTTCCAGCAGCATCCCGCTGCCCCGGACAGGAACGGGGTTTTCCGGCACGGTCAGCGCCACATGGGCACCGGCCTGTTTCCAGTGCAGCTCGTTTTCTGCCGCAATGTTCCGCAGGGACTGCCCCAGGTCGAGCTGTTTCATGGGAACGGCCCGCTCGCCCAAATCGATTTTGGAAAGCAGGAAGAGCTGTTCCACCATGCGGTTCAGGTCCTCCGTCTTGTGGTCGATGACATCCAGGTACTGTTTCCGTTTTTCCGGCGTCGAGGCCACGTTGTCCTTCAACCCTTCGACATAGGCCTTGATGGCCGTCAGGGGGGTGCGGATATCGTGGGAGATGCTGGCAATCAGCTCTTTGCGGTTTTCTTCCTGCCGTTCCCGTTCCTTCAGGGAATCCTGCAGCTTGACGGCCATGATGTTGAAGGCGTCGACCACCGGACGGAATTCATCCTGCCGGCCGTGACCGATGCGGACGCCAAGGTCTCCTTCCTGGATACGCTCCGAGGCATACTGCAGCTCCTTCAGGGGCGGTATGATGTGACGCAGCACGAAGCGCGACAGGAACCAGCTCGAGAGCACGATGAAGGCCAGCAGCGAGAGCGCGCAGAAGAGTTCCGTAATGTGCAGGGCGTGTTCGAAAACTTCGTCCGAGGCAGGCGGTGCAATCCGGTTGAAGTAATGAAGCGTATAAGCCTGGCCTTTCACAATCTGTTTTTCCATATAGAAGTTCTCTTTTTTGGATGAAGCATAACGCACCCCGCTGGGAGCCTGTTCCAGCGAGAGCATGATCTCCTTCATTTCCGGTGTGAGGTTTTTCGCCAGGGACTGGTTCCCATAAGTGTAGACGACCAGCCCTTCCCGGTTGACCACGATGCAGTTGTAGTCCGGATCCAGCAAGCCCATGAGCCACATACCGGACAAATCTCCGTCCGGATGGCTGCGCAGGCTGCGGAACACCGTATGGTGGATGGCCATGGTGATGCGTTGGAACTGGTTGTCGTTTTCAGCGTAAATATGGTTCCCGCTGTGTGCGAAAACGGCCAGGCCGGCGGCGCACAGAAGGAAAACGAAAAAGGTCATGACGATGGGAATGAAGAAAGTCAGTATGTGGGATAAAATCAAGCGGTTCTTGATATTCATGGTGATACCTCGAAAAAGGGCTGCCGGCCCGGTTCAATTCTTTCCAAAAGCAGAGTCTGGTTCCTACTATGATTATACGGACCTTTACGTACAACTGCAAACGCCTGCAGGACGTGTTTTATGCTTTTTTAAGGTAAATTTATATTTTGTTTAATTTTCTGTTGTCCCGCCTTTAACCCTCCTTGTTAGAATGGAGCGAAACAGAGGCATTTCTACCTCTCTACTCCATATCACAAAGGAGAACTGCTTATGCAATGGTTTGACAAGATACGGCAGGGCAGAACGCGCTGCCTCGCCCTCTTCTTTTTGACGTACATGGCAGCGCAATCCATCTTGCGCGCCGTGAATCTCCTGACTTCGCTGGACATGGTGTCCCTGTCGGCCGGGGATCTGCTGCGTACGTTCCTGACAGGGCTGGTCTACGATGCATCGGCCGGCGTCTTCTTCACGCTGCCGCTGGCCTTGCTGCTCTGGCTTCTGCCGACGCGCTGGCTGAACCGGAAGGCAGGGCGCCGGGCTGTGCTTGCGGTGACATTCGCCGTGAACGCCTTTATGATCTTTACGCTGGCGGCACTGTATCTGTACTGGCAGGAATTCCATACGAATTTCAATTTCATTGCCGTCGATTATCTTGTTTATACGCAGGAAATGATCGGCCAGATCCGGGAATCGTTCAACATGCCCGTCATCCTGCCGTCTATTGCCGCCGCGGCGGCTCTTTTGACCTGGCTTCAGGGACGCCTGTATCCCCGGCATTTTGAAGCAAAAGGCAGGACCGGGGCCCTGGCAGGGTGCTGCGCCGTTCTGGTGCTGTGCATCCTGGCCGTCAAAGTGCCGAACGATACCTGGCGGGACGGGGTCAGCGACAACGTGTGCAATGTGGAACTGGCCGGCAACGGGCCCTATGGGTTCGTCTACGCCTATTTCCACAATGAAATCAGTTATCCGCGTTTTTACAAACAGGAAGACGACGATACGGTGAAACAGGACCTGAAACAGGCCCTGGCTGCTCCGAACGTCACGTTCCTGGACTACAAGGGGACAAAGGGACTCGACATCACACGCCGGGTCGTCAACCAGAATGCCATGACGCTGCAGAAGCCGAACGTCGTCATGATTACGGTGGAGAGCCTCAGTACGGATTATATGGGCGTTTACAAGGGACGCGTCGACTGGACACCCCACCTTGACGAACTGGCCGGAAAATGTTACCGGTTCTCCCGTATGTATGCCACGGGCACCCGTACCGTCCGAGGACTGGAAGCGTTATCCCTGGCCGTGCCTCCGACGCCGGGCCAATCCATTTTGCGCCGGCCTGCTTTCGAAGGTCTCGCCACACTCGGCGGTGCCATGAAGGAAGCCGGGTATGCCAGTGATTTCATTTACGGCGGATACGGCTATTTCGATAATATGAACGCCTTTTACGATGGCAACGGCTATCGCGTGCTGGACCGTCTTTCCATTCCCAAGGAGGAAATTACCTGTGAGTCCGTCTGGGGCGTGGCCGACGAAACCCTGTTCAATCAGGTCCTGAAAGCCCTGGATGACCATGCGGCAAAAGGCGAGCCGGCCTTCGAAATGGTCATGACGACCAGCAACCACCGGCCTTTCATTTTCCCCAAAGACCGGGTACAGGCGAAACAGGGAGTCCGGGAAGGCGGCGTCCGTTATACGGACTGGGCCATCCATGATTTCCTGAAAAAGGCGGAAAGCCGTCCCTGGTTCGACAATACGGTCTTCGTCATCGTGGCGGATCATCAGGCTTCGGCGGCAGGAAAAACGGCATTGCCTGTGAACAAGTACCATATCCCGTGTCTCGTCTATGCTCCGGCGCTGATTGCCCCCGCCGTCAATGACCGCCTGATCAGCCAGATGGACCTGGCACCGACCCTGCTGGGCATGCTGGGCATCTCCTACACCTCCCGGTTCATGGGCCGCGACATCGCTGCCGTGCCTGCCGGGCAGGAACGTGCCTTCATCAGCACCTACCAGACGCTGGGGTACGTGGAAGGAGACCGGCTGGTCATCCTGAAACCCGGCAAAAAGTCCGCCGTCTTCCGCATTGCGGACTGGAATAAGAGCCGCTACGAAAAGCTTCCGCCGGATCCCGCCCTGGAGGCACGCGCCATCGCGTGGTACCAGGGGGCCAGCGAACTGTATCAGAACGGCGGCCTGCAGAACCCGGCCAGGGGTTGAGGCGGAACAAAAAGGAATACGCTTTGCATCTTTCCCCTGACAACGCTTTTTGTTATAATGTAAATAACAAAATTCAAGTTATCAGGGGATATTGTTATGAACGCAGGAGTGAGATTGGAAACGGTGGCATCGCTGGTTCCTGCCTGTCAGACAGCAGCCGACATCGGCACGGACCACGGCTACGTTCCGGTCCTGTTGATCCAGTCCGGCCGCTGTTCCAGAGTGGTTGCCTCCGATATTGCCGAAGGACCCTGTGCCGCGGCCCGGGAAACGGTGTCCCGGTACGCGCTGGGGGACCGCATCGAGGTGCGTCAGGCGCCGGGACTGGCCGGCCTGCGGCCCGGTGAAGCCGAAGCGGTCGTCATTGCCGGCATGGGCGGAAGTACCATCCGCATGATTTTGGAGGAAAATCCGGCCATCGCCTCCGGTGTCCGCACGTTCGTTTTGCAGCCCATGAACGGGCAGGCGGAACTGCGGGAATGGCTTGCGGGACACGGGTACTGTATCCGCGACGAAGTCCTTTGCGAGGAGCGGGAACGGCTCTACGTCATTTTAGTCGTTACACCGGGACGGCAGGGGACCCTGACGGACCTGGAAAAGGCAGCAGGCCCTGTGATCCTGCGCAAAGATTCACCCTTACGCCGCGTCTGGCTGACAGAACTGGAACACCATTACGGGGCACTGCTCCGGCAGATGGAACACAGCAGGGAAGCGGCGGCCAGTGAAAAATACCGTCACTGGCAGGCAATCCATACAGAGTTAGAGGAGTTGTTACAACATGACAGCGTCCGTGAAGAACGTCATTGAAATCCTGAACGAGATAGCACCGCCTTCCCTTGCGGAAGAGTGGGACAACGTAGGCCTCATGGCAGGCCATATGGGCATGCCTGTCCGAGTCATTCTGTGCGCCCTGGATTTTTCGTCCGATGTGCTGAAGCAGGCAGAGGAACTGCATGCCAACCTGATTGTGACGCACCATCCCGCCATCTTCAAAAGCATCCGGCGCCTGACCGATGAGGACTGGCGCACGGCCCTGCTGTTGGAAGCCGTGGAAAAGGGCATCGCGGTCTTCAGCGCCCATACGAACCTGGACAGCGCCGTAGGCGGCATCAACGACGTATTGGCGGAACTGCTGGGCCTGGACAACCGGGAAACGCTCTGCGCCATCCAGGAAGGCCGCCTGGCCGGCCTGGGCCGCGTCGGTTATCTGCCGCAGCCGATGGAACTGGACGCCTTCGCCGAAACAGTGAAACAGAAGCTCGGCCTGGACCATATCACGGTCGTCCCAGCCGGAAAATCCGTCCATAAAGTGGCCGTCTGCAGCGGTTCCGGCATGGACTTCCTGAAAGAAGCGGTACGTTCCGGCGCCGACACGTATGTCACGGGCGACGTGAAGTACCACGACGCACAGGATGCGCAGGGTAGGGGCATCAACATCATCGACGGCACCCATCAGGGGACGGAACTCATCGCCGTCAATCATTTTGCGGACCGGCTGGCCCTGCGCCTGAGCAAGGAAGGGTATGCCGTCCGGGTACTGGTGGCCCGGGAAAAACCGGTGCTGAAAATCCTCTGAGCCGGTTCTTTGCCGTCAAATTAAAAGAAAACGTGTAAATTAACATACATCTGTCACGATTATGTGATATGATATAGGAGTAATAAATTTATAGAAAATTTCCGGGAGTGATAAATTCATGATCAGTGAACTGGTTGCTGGGGAAAACGTTTTCCAGCCGATGATTTTGAAGACCATCAAGACAGGCAGATCGAAATCGCCGAGTGAAAGCCTGTTTGCCCGGGGTAATGTAGAAGACAAGAGCGGCTCCCTGCCGTATATCACGTTTGATGCCAATACGGTCGAAATCATCCGGAACTCGGATAATTCCAAACCGCAGGCTTATTTCGTATCAGGGAAAGTCGATATTTCCAAGTATTCGAGCACCGGACTGCAGGTCCTGATTGAACACATCGAACCGCTGAAACCGGAAGACGATGTGTCCATGCTCATGCCGGAAGGCCGTTTTGACCACCAGGCCTATGAAGCAAAATTTCAGGCTCTGTGTAAACGCGTCCATACACCGACGCTGCGGAAAATACTGGAAACCGTCTTTAACCCCGGATTCTGTAAGACGTTTTTTAAGACCCCTGCGGGCATGAAAATGCATCATGCCTATTTAGGCGGCCTTTTAGAACATACGGTGAATGTTGCGGAACTGGCAGCATCCATGGCCGAAACCATTGGGAATGTGGATATGGACCTCGTTATCAGCGGCGCCCTGCTGCACGATGTCGGCAAGGTCAGGGAAATCAGTACGGAGCTCGGCTTCCCGTATATGACGGAAGGCAAACTCCTGGGCCATATCACCATTTCCGCGCTCATGGTCCGGGATGCCGCGGCGGACCAGAAGATTCCTGCCGCCTCCATCCAGGAACTGTTGCACATCATCCTTTCCCATCACGGGGAAAGGGAAAAGGGTTCCCCCATGGAATGTGTCACCAAAGAAGCCTTCATCGTGCACTACGCCGACGAGCTGGATGCCGTCATGAACCAGTTCGACACGGCGGAAGCAAAGGGCAGCTGGAGTTTCGACTATATGCTCAAGCGGGACCTGTTCCTTAAGAAATAATCCTGCTGCGGCGTACCGGCCGGCGTAAAGCTGTTTCACAGAGACCCCCGTAGACCCATCAGATCCAGTAGTTCCATCAGTAGATCCAGTAGTAGTTCCAATGCACCACGGGCGTAAGGACCAAGCAGAGATAAAAAATTGCAAGGGACCCATCAAAAACCTTGCGCTGGTCCGGGCGTCTACAAAGAAAGGGGATAATCAGGTATGGAAAGGAAAAAGAGGCAGCCAGTCCACGGCGAGAGCATGAACAAGTTCTACCAGGTCCGGACAAGCCCGGAAGAGCTCGAAGAGCTGAAGAAGACCGTCAAGGAAATCAAGGCGATGCTTCCTTATGCGCGCGTTTTGAGCGATGAATTTCCTTATTCGACGACCAGTGACATCTTACTGGCTTCGCTCCAACATTACAAAGAGTACCTTCGCGTTTACCTGAAACGGTAAAAAGAAGGCGAAAAGAGGGATGCGGAAAAACCGCATCCCTCTTTTCTTATCCGGATTTTCAGTTTTGCTCACTGTTCCTGTTTCTGCAGGGCCAGTGCTTTCGTGATCCGCAAGATCATCATCTGGGAATCGTCGTCCAGTTCCCGCAGGTAATGCTGGAGTTCTTTTTCCACCGGTGCATTCATATGCAGGCTGCTGGTCGCATCGTACATGTCTTCCAGCTCGCCTTCCCCCATAAGCCAGGCCGGGTCGACCAGAAAGGCTTTGGAGATCCGCATGACGGTGGAAGCTTTCGGCTCCGATTTGCCCGACGTGTAGGCAAATAATGAAGAAACCGGAATCTGGCAGATTTCGCTGAATTCCCGCGAAGTAAGCTTCTTTTTGCGGATAAGGTACGATATGCGGCTGGCAATTGTCTCCGTAGCTCCATTTTTAGGCATATTCCTATCCCTCCCCTAGTATTTTGTTCCCTAACCAAACTTTACTTATCCTGCTATTATAATACTCCGAAATGACAGAAATTGCCATTGTGTTATAAATTTTTTTAAAATATCCTATAAAAAGTCCTGATATTTTTTCGAAAAAGGGAAGCAGGCGTACTTGCCAATTGAAACACAGTATGGTATACTACGCTCGTGAGTATAAAAGGCAATCGCGGCGTCCCTTGCGGACGGTGAGGAAAGTCCGAGCTCCAAAGGGCAGAGTGCCGGATAACGTCCGGCGAGAGAAATCTCAGGGATAGTGCCACAGAAAAGTGTACCGCCAGGCTTGCCTGGTAAGGGTGGAACGGTGCGGTAAGAGCGCACCAGCAAGTAAGTAATTACTTGGCTTGGTAAACCCCACTCGGAGTAAGACCAAATAGGGAAGGGATGATGTTGCCCGCTGAACCTTCCGGGTTGTGTCGCTGTAACCGGGGAGTAATCCCTGGTATAGATAAATGATTGCCACCGCTCGTCGGTACAGAACTCGGCTTATTGAATACTCACACTCGAAACCATGGCTGCCGGAAACGGCAGCCTTTTTTCTTATTGTATTGTCTTGTATTGTCAAGGAAAATTTTCACGGATCACTTTATGACTTGTGAAATTCCATGGTGCTAAAAATCCGGTGATAAATTGTATTAAAACAGTATACAATTTTCGACAAACCGCATGGTTGACAAATGCGCAAAATGACATCATATAGTCGTCAAAGTGACACATTGAAATAACTTCGCATTTTTTTCACATTTTGAGGTGCCATTTGTGCTATAATAACCTCTGTAAACGTTTAGCAAAAACGCGAGTTGTGTTGATTTGAGAGAGTATTTCGGCCGGCGGCTGAAGGGGTCCGGTGGTTGCTGTACACTCTGTGGCACGACATGAACGAACGCAAACAGACAAACATGAATGACCTTTGAGGGGTCTTCACTCCGATCAAACCAGTGAAAGGACGTGCGTTACAGTGTCAACCAGGAGTAAGGTATTTTCTACAATTGTAGCTGTCGCATTATCGTGCTTGACGGCGACAATGACGTTTGCAGATTTCTCGGCCGGTGACCGTGGATCTGAAGTAGTTGAAATTCAGAAGCAGCTGGCTTCTATGAATTATAACATCGGTTCGGTGGACGGTGTCTTCGGCCCGGCCACGGAAGAAGCAGTCCGTGAATTCCAGGCGGCACGCGGTCTGGAAGTCGATGGTATCGTCGGCGAAGCCACTTACCGCAGCCTCATGAACCGCGATATGCCGGTCAACCGTTCCGGCAACAGTGCCCTGACCCGCTCGATCCTACGGAGTGCCTACAGCATGATGGGCGTTCCTTATGTGTTCGGCGGCACTTCTCCTTACGGCTTTGATTGCTCCGGCTTCACGAGCTATGTGTTCGCCCAGTCCGGCATCTATATTCCTCGTACGGCAGACGCGCAGTACTACGCTTCGACGCGTATTTCTTCGTCGTCCCTGCGTCCTGGCGACCTGGTATTCTTCACGACCTATGCCCCCGGTGCTTCCCACGTAGGCATCTACGTTGGCAACGGACAGTTCATCCACTGCTCCTCCAGCAACGGCGTCATGGTGTCGAGCGTATTCGGTGGTTACTGGGGTGCCCGGTACATCGGCGCAGGCCGCGTATACTGAGCCTTTCGTCCGACAGACAACTGAATGTGAACTTACAGCAGGCAGGCCGATGGCCTGTCTGTTTTTTTACGCTTCCGTGCAAGTTGTAAACCTTTTGTGAAAGTGGGCGGAGAGTGTTAAATTCCCCGCCGATTTCTGATATAATAAGAAAAGCTTATGGCATTAAATGTAGAAAACAAACTCCCCGGAGGCTGTTTTCGGCATTTCCAACAAAGATTGTACAATAAAAAGGTGGGACAAAATTATGAGCAACTACAAAGTGTTGATTGCGGACGACGAGCCGCAGATCCGTGAAATCCTGCGTGTCTATTTCCAGAAGGAAGGGTTCCAGGTCATCGAGGCGGAAAACGGCCAGGATGCACTGGACAAAGTGGATGCCGAACATCCGGACATCATCCTGCTCGACATCATGATGCCCGTCATGGACGGCCTGCAGGTCTGCGAAAAAGTCCGCAAACAGTATGATATCCCTATCATCATGCTGACGGCCAAGGACGATGACGACGACCGTATCCTGGGACTGGAAACGGGTGCCGACGACTATATCACGAAACCTTTCAACACCCGCGAGGTGGTGGCCCGCGTCAAGGCGGTGCTGCGCCGCGCCGGCGGATTTCAGCTGGCTTCCGGCAAAAAGACCATCGAGTTCCCGGGCCTCTTCATCGACCAGGAAAAGATGGAAGTCACGTCGTTCGGCCGCAAAGTGACCTTCACGACGAAGGAATTTGAACTGTTGTGGTACCTGGCTTCCACGCCGGGCAAAGTCTATTCCCGCAACCAGCTGCTGGAATCCATCTGGGGCTACACCTATTTCGGCGACACCCGCACGGTGGACACGCACATCAAACGCATCCGCCAGAAACTGGCCGTGCCGAAGGACTCCACGTGGGACATCGCCACGGTGTGGGGCGTCGGCTACAAGTTCGAACTGAAGCAGCCGGCCGAACAGGCCAAGGCCTGAGAGGGACCGCCCGCAGCGGTTCCTTTCTGCCGTAATCCGAATCCTGCAATCCGAGGTGCAATGTGAATAAATCCCTCAGTACTCGCCTCATGTACAGCTTCATGGCGATCATCGTTATCGTCGTGGTAGGTGTCTCGGCGGGTACTTCCTATTTGATTGCCGATTATTTCGTCAAGCTCCGCGAAGAGGAGCTGTCCGAACGCGGACGCGAAATGGCGGAGACAGTTGAATATTTCATTGACAATGACGCGAACCACTACATGCTCATGCGGTACTTAATCGCCATCGATCACCTGGTGGGGGCCCGTATCTGGCTGTTCGACGATAACTACAACCTGCTGGCCGCCTCCAACATCGGCGCCGACGTGGATGCCGCGGCCAAGGAACACGGCAAGGGCAACAGCTCCAAACCGGACGTGGCCGCCCCGGCGGACCTGATTCCCCGGTTCGAGTACACGTCGCGCCTGGCACAGGAAATCAAGAGCGGTACCGTATCCTACCATGTCAACAAAATCCTGGACAACATTTACGAAGGCGGCACGGTCCGCTCCCAGGTCTACCATCCGTATTTCAAGCAGCAGGTCATGCTGGTCGGTATCCCGTACGGTTCCCGGTCCGGCCATAAGGGGGCCATCCTCCTGGCCGAGCCGATGAGCGGCTTTGGCGGCATTTTGCGGAACATCTACATCTTCACGGCCATCGTCGGCCTCATCGCGCTGATCATCAGCCTCTTCATGGTGCGGCGCCTGACGCAGCTCATCGTCAAGCCCCTGGTCGCTATGAAGGATGCCACCGTGGCCATCGCCAAGGGCAACTATTCCGTCAAGGTCTCCGTCAACGGAGCCGACGAAGTGGCGGAACTGGGCATGGCCATCAACCATCTGAGTGAAGAGTTGAGCACCTATCTGGGCAAACTGGCCCGCATGGAAAAGACGCGCCGCGATTTCGTGGCCAACGTATCCCATGAACTGCGCACGCCCATCACCATCATCCGCGGCTATATCGAGATCATCCAGGACAACCTGAACGATCCCCATGCGGACGAAGAGGTCAACAAACGCTATTGCGAACTGATTTCGAAGGAAACGCAGCGGCTGGAACGCCTGGTGCGGGCCCTGCTCGACATCAGCCGCCTGCAGGCGTCGGACAAACTGACGCCTGAAGAAGTGGAAGCCCTGCCGATGGCGGACATCATCCGCTCCGTGGCGGAGCAGCTGAAGGTGAAGGCCGACCCGAAACACATCACCATCGACCTGCAGCTCCAGGAGGGCTGCCGAATTTACGGCAACGGGGACCAGATGGTCCAGCTCGTCCTGATCCTGGGCGACAACGCCATCAAGTATTCCCCCGAAGGCAGTTTCGTACGTTATGAGACGAAGATGCTGGAAGACGGCAGTTTCGAAATGTCCGTCGTCGACAACGGCCCGGGCATTCCGGAAGCCGACCAGCCTTATATTTTCGACCGCTTCTACAAAGTGGACAAGTCCCATTACAACAGTGCCGTCAAGGGCACGGGCCTGGGACTGGCCATCGCCAAGGAAATCGTACGGCGCCACCGCGGTACGATCGAAGTCTTTTCCAAGGTGGGGCAGGGCACGCGCTTCATGGTGACCTTCCCGCCCAAGGCGGTCGTTCCGGAAGGGAAGGACGGAGGAGAAGATGCTTGACCTGCTCGTCCCCGAATACCGCTTCCGCAGCCTGACCTTCCTCACGCCGGCCTGGCTCCGGCGGAACCGGTACGAGGGAATCATCCTGGACCTGGACAACACGTTCCTGCGCCGGGACAGCCTCACGCCGGATGCGGCATACCTGGACTGGATCCGCATCCTGCGCAGCGGCGGCATCGCCGTCGTCCTCGTATCCAACAACGGGGGACGGCGCGTGGACCAAGTACGCCGCCTCACGGGCGTACCCGTCGTGGACTGGGCCTGCAAGCCCCTGAACCGCGCCTTCCGCAAGGCCCGGGAGCTGCTGCCCGCCGGCTTGTCCCTCCTGGTCGTCGGCGACCAGTTGTTCACGGATGTTCTGGGAGCCCATCTGGCCGGTCTTCCAGCCGCCCTGGTTCCGTCCCTCGGCAGCCGCGAATTCGTGTTCACGCGCTGCATGCGGCGCCTGGAGCGGGTGGTCATCGACCGCCTGGCGGACGACGGCCGCTGGCCCGGGGAACAGTAAGCAGAAAACAATACCATTTTAATAGAAAGGCAGACCGATTGATGAAGATAGCACTGGTTCAAATGGAGATCAAGGAAAAACACCATCCCGAAAATACGGCGCACGGGCTGGAAATGCTGGAAGAGGCTGCCGCCCACAGCGACCTGGCCATCCTGCCGGAAATCTGGACGACCGGCTACTCCCTGGGACACCTCCAGGAACAGGCCGAAACGCCCGACAACGAACTGATCCACCGCCTGCAGGACCTTGCGGCGCGCCATCACTGCGCCCTGGTGCCCGGTTCCTTCCCCATGCGCTGGGAAGACGGCCGGATCTACAACACCGCCGTCGCCATCAACGCCGAAGGCAAAGTCCTCAGCCGTTACGGCAAGGCGCACCTGTTCGGCATGTTCCACGAAGACGACTTCTTCGCTTCCGGCGACCGGTTCGAAGTGTACGAATTGAACGGCGTCCAGTGCGCCTCGACCCTCTGCTACGACATGCGCTTCCCCGAACTGTACCGCTACCTGGCCCTCAAGGACGCGCAGCTCATCATGGTGCCGGCCCAGTGGCCGGACCGGCGCGGCTACGCCTGGGATGTATTGTGCCGGGCGCGCGCCATTGAAAACCATCTGTTCGTCGCTGCCGTCAATGCCGTGGGCACCTTCAAGGACGACGTGTTCTACGGCCATTCCCGCCTGGTGGACCCGAACGGGTACATCATCGCCGAAGCGGGCCACGAAGAGGAAATCGTCTACGCCGACATGGATCCGGCCCGCAGCGAAGAGGTGCGGAAGATCCTCAATTCCCTGGCGGACGTGCGCCTGCGCATTTCCGTCCCGCCCTTTACGGACGCGGATAAATGAAGGAGGCATCCTGATGAATCGCCATACCTGGTACCGGCGCGTTGCGGCCGGTTCGAAAAAGGCCCTGGCCCCGCTCCTGGCGGCGGTACTTTTGGCCACGCTGGGCGCCGCCCCTGTCCTGGCTGCGAAAAAAGCTCCCGTTCCGAAGGACGTGAGCTACATCCTCGGCATGTATTACGGCACGGGGACGACCTTCCTCATCCGGGAGAACAAAGGGCGGCTGGAACTGGTCTATCATTTCAGCGATACGGACCGCGACTTCAGCGGCGGCAATATCTTTCCGCTGGCCAAGGTCCACTTCGATTCGTACACCCTGACGGAAGAGGGACCTTTGCTGAGCACGGAGGCGCCGGTCAAATTCGACCGCGACGCCAACGGCTACGGTGCCTTGTGCCGCGTCGGGGGCAAGAGTTTCAACCGGCTCTTTTTCCCCGGCCAGAACGGCCATGTCTTCCGGGTCACCCTCTCCGGTGATTACGAGACCCTGAAGACGGCGGCCGCCGGCACGGCGGAACCGGAAAAACTGAAACAGGGAACCGCGGCGTCCCTGGTGAACCTGCAGAAAGCCGTGCCTTCCCTGAAGCTGGATCTGCGCTACGCCACGGACAACAACATCTTCGGCCGCCCACTGCACGACACGGCCCAAAAAGCCTATGCCTCGACCCAGGCGGCAGAAGGCCTGAAGAAGGCCGCTGCCGCCCTGGCGGCAAAGGGGTACGGGCTGATCGTCTACGAAGCCTACCGGCCCTGGTACCTTTCGAAGTTCGCGTCGGACCTGCTGCCCGGCAACCGGAAAGGCATGCTGCCGCTGCCGGCGAAGGGCGAGGACCGCAACACGGGCATGACCGTGGACGTCGGCCTTTACGACCTGTCCACCGGAACGCCCCTGGCAATGCCCAGCGACTTTGACGAAGTATCCGTCCGCCAGTATCCGGACTATCCCGGCAGTACGACGGAAGCCCGGCGGCTGCGCGATTTATTGAAAGACGCCATGACCACGGCCGGCTTCCGGCAGGGCGACCAGGAATGGTGGCATTTCGTGTACGGGGACATCTCCGGCTATGCCCACCTGAACATTCCCTACAATCAACTGCCTTGACAAATGCCGCACGCGTGATAATGTATAACCATGTATAACCATTGGAAGATAGGAGACCCAACATGAACGTATACGATATTGCTTCGAATTTAGCCAAAGAGATGCGGGCCACCCGCGAATTCCAGGTCCTGAAGGACGCCAAGGCCAAGCTGGAAGCGGAACCGGACACGAAGAACCTCGTGTCCCGCTTCATGAAACTCGGCCAGGAAGTGGAAATCCTCAAGTACCAGAAAAAGGATGTGCCGGCGGAAAAGCAGGAAGAGTTCGACCGCATGATGCGCACGCTGAGCCTGAACCCGCTGGCCGTGGAATACCTGAACGCCTTCCAGCGTTTCCAGCTCATGTTCCAGGACATCTCCAAGACCATTACGGATGTCGTCAAAGAAGTCACTGATTAAGAAGCCGGGGTAACGAGAACAAATGATGGAGAAAACAGAACTGGTGTCCCGCCTGCGGGACCTGGTAACAGGGGAAGTGCGCGCTGACGAACCCATGTCCGCCCACACGTCCTTCCATATCGGCGGTCCGGCCGACGCCCTCGTCCTGCCTGGCAGGGAAGAGGACATTGCGGCCGTGCTGCGTTTTGCCGCGCAGACGGAGACGCCCCTGACCGTACTGGGCAACGGGTCCAACGTGCTCGTGCGGGACAAGGGAATCCGCGGCATCGTGCTGGTCCTCGGCAATGTCTTGAAATACCACCGCCGGGAAGGGTCGCGCATGATCTTCAGCAGCAGCCTGAGCCTGGCTGCGGCTTCGCGCCTCGCCGGGGAAGCCGGCCTGACGGGGATGGAATTCGCCGTCGGCATTCCCGGCAGCATCGGCGGCGCCCTGTTCATGAACGCCGGTGCCTATGACGGGGAAATGAAGGACGTCGTCACGGCGGCCCGTCTCCTCGATTACGACGGCACCATCCGCACCGTCGGGAAAGAAGACCTGAAACTGAGTTACCGCCATTCCGTCCTGCAGGAACAGCACGCCATCGTGCTGGACATCACGACGGAAATGAAACCCGGCGACCCGGCCGCCATCCAGGCCAAAATGGCCGACTTCAGCCAGCGCCGCCAGTCCAAGCAGCCGCTGGAAATGCCCAGCGCGGGCAGCACCTTCCGCCGGCCGGCCGGTCATTTCGTCGGCCCCATGGTGGAAAAGGCGGGCCTCAAGGGGTACCGCATCGGCGGCGCCGAAGTATCCACGAAACACGCGGGCTTCGTCGTCAATGCCGGCGGCGCGACCGCTGCCGACGTCATCGCCCTGATCCACCATATCCAGGCTGTCATCCGCCGTACGGACGGCGTGGAACTGGTGCCGGAAGTCATGATCCTCGGCGAAGAATGAGAGTGGTTGACAAATGCACAATGTTTATGACCTGATTGCCGACTTCTACGGCAACTCCAGCGAGTGGAGCGAATGGCTGTCCCGGCGTTTCGCCGACGACTTCATCCGCACGGAAGCCTTCCGCGGCGCTACCGAAGACGAACTGTACGACACGTGGAACTGCGTCCTGACCCTGTTGGTGTACTGCGGCAACGTCGACATCAAAATGGGGGATATGCGGACAGACGACTTCATCGACTGTTTCGGCTGGTGCAGCCGCAACATCGCCGACTTCGCCCTGACCTATGAAACAGCGGAACAGATGCTCACCGTCTGGTCCCGCCTGCTGCATTTCCTGAAAATGCGCCATGCCATCACGGACGATTCCTTTGCGGACAAGTGCCGCAGCCTCGTCCTGGATGAAGAAAATAAAAGACTGCTCCTCGTCGATGACGAGGGAAATTTCCGGTACGACCTGCTGAAACATCATCAGCAGATCGATACGGACCTGAACGCCAAGGTCTACCTGGACATGGACAATTACCTGGACGATGTCCTGTACGACATGCGCCGCTATTTTTCCACGTCCGAATACAAGGAAGACCGGGACAATGCCACGGCCCTGGGATTCGGCCTGTCGGAAAACATGCGCGAGTACGACCAGGTCCGGGGAACGCGGGATGAGGAAGCGTTCTGGGAATATTTCCTGTTCGATTACCACCTGCTCGCCACGGGCAAGACGCCGATCCGCACCTATGTCGACACCTACCAGCCGGATCCGAAAGAAAGCGTCGGCCGCCTGAAGGCCGTCCGGGATATACTGGACAGCCTGCTGACCGCGCGCTTCGTGCTCCTGACGGAGGTCCGCCGCGACAAAGAGGCCGGCGGCTGGTATTACTGCAAGGACCTGCTGTCCGGCGGTATTTTGTATCTGTCCCTGCCGATTGACGACGATTTTGACACGACCGATGTATTGTTCGTGGGGCACGCAATGGATAACGGCAACATGGTGTTCACGTACCTGCGCGGCCTTAAGACCACGGCATCGGCGGAACTGCGCATCAAATATGTCTGCAGCCACCTGCAGCAGTGGTATGCCATCCAGAAACCGGAAGCGGCGGATATGGAGGTCTTTCTCCAGGACAATGCCGCCGTCGTGCAGCTGGCAGCCGCCAAGCTGGCCATGGAAACTTCCTATGTTTCGTCGTTCCCCTATACGACGGAAATCCGCGATTACCAGCCGGCGCCGGTGGATGAAGAGGACACGGTCATCCAGGCCCTGTCCATCCTGAGCCGCATGACCAACTTCGGGTTCCGCGAAACGGCCCGGATCAAGGCCCTCTGGAGCGACTTTGCCGCTTCGCCCGAGGGACGGTCCGTCCTGGACCATCTCGATGACGATGTCAGCTTTTTCGCCTGGGCCATCGCCTGCATGATCGCCTTCACGAAGATCAACGACCTGCAGGATTTCCCGATTCCCTCTATGACAAGTACCTTCCGGATTTCCCGGGAGACCATCTATCAGTATCACGAAACCATCCGGAATGCCCTGCAGCTGACGGAATTCGATCCGCGGTATGTGGGCGAACCCGGCATGCTCGCCATGGTCCTGAAAATATAAGGAGAAACAGATGATTTGTTCTTTCTGTCACCATGAATTCGACGACAACCTGACCGAATGCCCTTATTGCCACCGCGTGGTGGAGAAGGAAGCCAAAAGCCTGACCGTGGAGGAACGGGAAAGCTTCGGCGGCGACACCATCGAACTCGACGGTACGGTCCACGAAGGGTCCCGCCAGTCCTGGGGGGACGATTCCGCCCGGGAGGGGGAGTACCAGGAAACCTACGGGGAAGGCCCCTACGAACGGGCCGACGGAAAAGATCCGGAGACGGGCAGGGGAAACAGGGGCTTCAAGGTCCACCAGTTCAACCTGGGCGGCCTCGGCGGCATCCTCTTCTGGGCCGTCCTGCTCATCGTCATCGTCTGCCTCATCTTCTTCCTGCTGCCGGCCTTTTTCATGTTCGCCCTCGTGGCAGCCGCAGTCTTCTTCCTGTACCGCCTGTTTGCAAGCTTCTTCGCCTGAACAGGAACAATCCCATAAGACAGAAAAATACCGGTTCGGACAACTGTCCGGACCGGTATTCGTTATTTCTGCGTTATTTGTTGATGTCCCAGTCTTCGCCGGGTGCCGTCAGGATAGCGCCTTCCGCGGCAGAGGAAACGAGTGCGGCATAGCGTGCCAGGTACCCGTGTTTCACTTTCGGAGGCGGGCACTTCCAGGCCTTGCGACGTTTGGCCAGTTCCGCGTCGGAAACTTTGACGTTCAGCTTGCGGTTAGGGATATCGATGGAGATGATGTCGCCTTCTTCAATGAGGGCAATGTTGCCGCCTTCGCGGGCTTCCGGCGAAATATGGCCGATGCAGGCGCCGCGGGTGGCACCGGAGAAGCGGCCGTCCGTCAGGAGTGCCACGTCCTTGTCGAGGCCCATGCCGGCCAGCACGGAGGTCGGGTTCAGCATTTCGCGCATGCCCGGGCCGCCTTTGGGGCCTTCGTAGCGGATGACGACGACGTCGCCTTTGTTGATCTTTTTGCCGCAGATGGCCTTGATAGCTTCGTCTTCGGAGTTGAAGACGCGGGCCGGACCTTCATGAACCAGCATTTCTTCCGCCACGGCACTTTCCTTGACGACGGAGCAGTGCGGAGCGATGTTGCCGGTCAGGACGGCAATGCCGCCGGTCTTGCGGTACGGTTTTTCCACGGAGTGGATGACATCGGGCCGTTTGATGTCGGCGTTCTTGATGAGCTGGCCGATGGTCTTGCCCGTCACGGTGCGGCAGGATTTGACGATGAGGCCCAGTTTGCTCAGTTCCTTCATGACGGCCGGAATACCGCCGGCTTCGTTCAGGTCGATCATATGGTGCGTGCCGCCGGGGCTCAGCTTGGTGAGGTACGGCGTTTTATGGGAAATCTTGTCGAACAGGGAAAGGGGCAGCCGGATGCCGGCTTCGTGGGCGATGGCAGGCAGGTGCAGTGCCGTGTTCGTGCTGCCGCCGATGGCCATGTCGACGGTGATGGCGTTCTTGAAGGCGTTCAGGGTCATGATGTCGCGGGGCAGGACCTGTTCCTGCACGAGGCGGACGACCGTTTCGCCTGCTTTCTTGGCGAGGCGGGCACGGTCCCCCTGGAAGGCGGCCGGAATGGTGCCGTTGCCGGGCAGGCCCATGCCGAGTACTTCGGTCAGGCAGTTCATGGTGTTGGCCGTAAACAGGCCGGCGCAGGAACCGCAGCCGGGGCAGGCGGCCTTTTCAATGCAGGTCAGTTCGGCCTTGTCGATCTTGCCGGCTTCAAAACGGCCGGCGGCTTCGAAGGCCTGGGAAATGGAAATGTCGTGTCCCTCGTACCGGCCGGGCAGCATGGGACCGCCGCTGCAGAACACCGTCGGGATGTTCACGCGCAGGGCCGCCATCAGCATGCCGGGGACGATTTTGTCGCAGTTGGGGATCATGACCATGCCGTCAAACGCATGGCCGTTGATCAGTGCTTCCACGCTGTCCGCAATCAGTTCGCGGCTGGCGAGGGGGTACTTCATGCCTTCGTGGCCCATGGCGATGCCGTCGCAGATGCCGATGGCCGGTACTTCGACCGGAACGCCGCCGGCAGCCAGAATGCCGTATTTGACATATTTGGCCTGGTCATCCAGGTGGGCATGGCCGGCAATGACTTCGCTCTGGGCGTTGACCACGGCGATCATGGGTTTCTTCATGTCCTCTTCCGTGAAGCCCAGGGCATAGAACAGCGAACGGTGGGCGGCGCGGGTAGAGCCTTTTTTGACGAGATTACTACGTAAACTACACATGGTGAATACCTCTTTCCCTTTTTTAATATAGTCTGTTTGGGGCTTACGTAACATTTTTATTGTAAAAGGTTTCAATTTCAGTGTCAACAAAACCGGCCTCCTGCCGCGGGCGGTGCGGCAAAAGGCCGGTGAAGTGTTAAAAAAGTAGCAACTTGGCCCGATTCAGGCGGCACGCCGGACGGAACGAGGGGCACAGGCTCAGGCCGCCTTGCCGGACGGCTTGTCCGAGTGGATGATCACTTCGTCCCCCGGCTGTTCCTGTTTTACGATGCGGGCGCTCAGGGCTGCTTTCGGTACCTTGGGGGCTTTGCGCTTTTTGTAGGTCAGATCCGCCTGGAAGCGCAGCTGGACGGTCTGCATGATGGCTTTGGCGAACTCTTTCTGCATGCCTGTCAGGTTCTGTTCCTTGGCGGCCTGGTCGATGGCTACATCGAGCAGGGTCTGGAGGCACCTGGTCGCATCGGCTTCGCAGGATACGGGCAGGCCCTTTTGATTGATGGTCACGGTGTAGGCCTGTTCGTCCAAAGCCTTGGCGATGGCCTGGCGCTGTTCCGGGGTCAGCGTTCCCAGCTTGGGAATCGATTTGGGGATGGCTTGTTCCGTGACACCCTTTTTCGTGAGGATGACCTGGTAGGTGGCAAGGTTGCCGTCATCTCTCACGGGAGTGACGGTCTGCAGTTTTTCCAAAGCCTCTTCCCGGGTTATAACGGATTCCTTGCCGAAGGCTTCGTCTTCCGTGACGGCGCGGACCCACGAACCGTCTTCCCGCTGGGCGTAACTCCAGAGCTCTTTGCCTTCCTGCATTACATAGAGGTTCAGCGGGACCACCCGCTTTTTCTCATCGGCCACGGTGGTCAGCGTGATCTTGCCGGCAGACTGCGGCTCCTGCGCCACTTCTGCCTTGAAATCCACGATGGCATTCATGAGGACGGACTCCAGGGTGATACGGCCTTTGGCCTGGACGCTCTTTTGCTGGGCCTGTTTCACCAGGGCATCGGCCACCGCCAGTCTGCCCCGGTCGGTCACGGCCTGCTCCGGCGCCGCCAGCACAGGGCCTGCCGTAAAGCTGAGCAGGGCGAGGCACAGCGTCAGTAAACGAAATAGGTTCTTCATGTATTGCTCCTCCTTTGGCTCCAGACATTGTATGTGCATATTCATTGTACCATGAATCGAGGGGGCGGCCAATATGTTGCATTTTTTATGTCAAGATTCTGTAGTAATAATAATGATTTGTGATACAATGAAAAAAATAATTGTGCATGTTTACACAGGAGGTACATACGATGCAGAATAGATTCACGCAACTCATGGGTATCCGTTACCCCATCATCCAGGGCGGCATGGCCTGGTCGTCCGACGGCACGCTGGCCGCCGCCGTATCCAATGCGGGCGGTGCCGGCATCATCGGGTCCGGCGGACGCACGACGGACTGGGTGGAAGCGGAGATCCGCAAAGCCAAAAGCCTGACGGACAAACCCTTCGGCGTCAACCTCATGCTCATGGCGCCCAATGTCAGGGAAATTGCGGACCTTGTCTGCCGGGAAAAGGCCGCCTTCGTCACGACCGGTGCCGGCAGTCCCATACCCTGGATCCAGCCGTTCCATGAAGCCGGCGTGAAGATCATTCCCGTCGTCCCGAACGTGAAACTGGCGAAGCGCGTGGCTGCAGCCGGCGTGGATGCCATGGTCATCGAAGGCATGGAAGGCGGCGGCCATATCGGCACCATTTCTACCATGTCCCTGCTGGAAAACGTGCTCAAGGACCACTATGACATTCCGGTCCTGGCAGCCGGCGGCATCGCGGACGGGCGCGGCCTGGCGGCGGCACTCCTCATGGGCGCCGACGGTGTCCAGATGGGTTCGCGCTTTTTGCTCACGACGGAATGCCCGGCCCATCAGAAGGTGAAGGACATGATCGTCCATGCCGTCGACACGGACAACGTCGTCACGGGGTATTCCCGCGGCATGGGCGTGCGCTGCCTGAAGAACGCCTTCACGGAAAAATACCTGGCTGCGGAAACCAGCGGTGCCCCGAAGGAAACCCTCATGGAACTGGGCACGGGCACATCCCGCATCGGCATGAAGGATGGCGACACGGTCAACGGCAGCATCATGGTGGGCGAGAGCCTGGCCGTCCTGAACGACGTGCTGCCCTGCAAAGATGTCGTGGAACGCATCGTCCGCGAAGCGAAGGAGACGCTGGCGAAAGCCGCGGAGATCACTTTATAACATGAATCCTATGTCGCAATGCCGGGCCGGTTTGCGGGCCTGCCTGGCTGTACTTCTTACCCTGCTGGTCCTGGCGGCGGGCTGCGCGGGAACCGCGAAGAAAGAAACGACCTCTGCCGAAAGCGGATTCCGTACGGTTCTCTATCAGGAAGGCGCGGACCAGATTCCTATTTACTGCTACCGGCCGGCTTCCTGGAAACAGGGCGGCCCGGTCTTCCTCGCCTTTCCGGGCGAACACCGCGATGCCGAAGAGACCTGCCGGGCCCTGCAGGAACAGGCGGACCGCTGCGGAGTCCTGGTGGCGTCGCCCCTCTTTGCGGAGGACCGCTATCCCGGCAGTGCCTATAACCTGGGCCGCATGACGGTCCGGGACAATCAGGCCGGCCGCGTGGAACCGGCCGCAAAATGGACCCTGCCTCTGGCCGGAAAGGTGCGGGATGCCGTGCTGAAGGCCTATGCTTCGCCGGACAGTACGGTCACCCTGTTCGGCCATTCCGCCGGATCCCAGTATCTGCACCGGTACGTCCTTTTTGACAAGGGCAGGGCAGGGGACCGCTATGTGCTCGCCAACGCCGGCTGGTATACCATGCCGGACGACGGCGTCCGGTTCCCTTACGGGCTGCAGGGCCTGCCGCCGGAAACGCAGCATCTGTCGGCGGCCTTCGCGAAACCGGTCACGGTCCTCCTGGGCGAGTCCGACATAAAGCGCAGCGGCTCGCTGCGCAAGACGCCGGAAGCGGACGCCCAGGGACAGACGCGTCTGGAACGGGGACGCCGTTTTTATGCCGCCCTGCAGGAAAAGGCGCGGCAGCAGGGAGTGCCGTTTGCCTGGCATCTGGCCACGGTGCCCGGCGTGGGGCATGACACGGCGGCCATGGCCCGGGCCGCCATGAAACTGGTTTACGAAAAATAAGGCAAAAAATAACTCCGCACGGTAACGGACAAATCCGTACCGTGCGGAGATTTTTTACTGATTAAAAGAGCCGTTCCTGCTTCATCAGTTCCGCCTTCAGTTCCGCGTAGCGGCGCGGCAGGTAGGCAGGCAGCTGGGCCTCGCGGTAATCGTAGCCGTAAGCGCGGCGGCTGAGGGCGAGGACGGGCGGCGCCTGAATGCGTTTGGCCACGGCCAGTCCGGTGAACAGGCCGTACCACCGTTCCAGGTCGGCGCAAAAGTCTGCGTTGCTGTGGAAGACCCGGTCCGTCGTGCCTGGTTCGCAGCCCAGGAACGTGTCCAAATCGTGGTCCCGGTAATGTTCCAGGATTTCGACGGGCGAAACCTTGTCCCAGTTTTCCACGAAAGCCCGGAGCAGGTAATCATGGTATTCGTAGCGCAGCGGATCGCCGCCGGTTCCGACGGTCTGCTCCTTGGAAAGTTCCGCGCTGGGCTGGATATCGAAAATGGCCTGGGGGATGACCTGCTTCTGATAGACCTTGTCATTTAAATACCGGCCGAGGGCGTAGACCTGGTGTTTCCACAGGTCGCCGAGGGGCGCGATGACGCCGGCGATATCGCCGTAGAACGTGCCGTAGCCGACGCTCAGTTCGGCCTTGTTGGCGTTGCAGCTGAAGCCGCCGCGGTAGGCCGCGGCAAACCCGGCGAGGATACGCGAACCGCGGTCCCGGGCCTGGATGTTCTGGTACATGAGTCCGTCCAGGGTCAGCTTGAAATCCCGGTTCGAATCATAGCTGTGAATGGGGGAGTAGAGCTGGCTCACCGTATGGGTGATGCTGTCCGTGATCGGCACGACGGTGTAGTTGGCACCGATGTTTTCGGCCAGCTGCTGGGCCATGGATTTCGTCAGGGTCGAGTTGTACTGGCTCGGCATATTAATCAGGAGCACGTGGCGCGGCCCCAGCACATCGGCATAGAGGGCGGCGGCCACGGCGGAATCGATGCCGCCGGAAATGCCCAGGACCATGCGGTTGATGCCAAGCTGTTTCAGGAACCGGTCCAGCCCGAAGCGGATTGCCTTGTAGGTCACTTCCGCCTCGTCGTCTTCGATAGTCACGATTTCATCTTTATAGGACGCGGCACGGATGCGGTCCGTCGCTTCGTCCCAGGAGAATACCAGCAGGTACTCGTCGTACATGGGGGCGGCCGACTGGATTTTGCCACCGGGGCCGTAGACGCAGCTCTGGCCGTCGCAGGTGAACACGTCCTTGCCGTTGTTCTGCACCCCGATGTTGTTGCAGTACACCACGGGCACTTTCAGTTCCGCAGCCTGGCTGCCGAACACGCGGTGCCGCTTGCCGTTCTTGCCTAACGTAAAGGGGGAGCAGGAAATGTTGCAGAGGATCTGCGCACCGTTCTCCACGAGCAGGCGGGGGATATGGAAAGGATAATGTTCCGTCCAGCCGTCTTCGCACAGCATGATGCCGAGCCGGTATTCCTGTCCGCGGATGGTGACGGGCACCGGCACGACGGATTTGGCGAACTTCAGGTGCCGGACATCGCATTCCTGCGGCGCCGCCGTAAAGTAGCGCAGGTCGTCGAATTCCCGGTAGTTCGGCAGGGCGGACTTCATGACGAAGTCCTTGCCGGCCATACCCGGCAGCAGTCTGCCGTCCTGGGCCACGAAGGCCGCGTTGTATTTCCGCGGATGGCCGTCGTGGTTGAAACGCCGCTTTTCCACGGCCACGTTGCCGAAAACGACCGTGATGCCCTGGGAAGCCGCGATGACTTCTTCGCCGTACTGCACACAGTCGTCCAGATAAGCCGGCTGTTCCCAGCGGTCCCCGACCAGGTACCCCGGAATGGCCATTTCCGGAAACAGGATGACATCGACCTGTTCCGCCCTGGCCTGTTCGATCATCTGCAGCATCTTCCGGGTATTCAGGTCCGGCCGGCCCGGAATGACTTCCATTTGTCCGCAAGCAATTTTAAGAGGCATGGTGTATCCTTTCTTTCTACCATATATAACTACATCTGATTATAGCAGAGTGACGCGCAATTTGCCACGGTTTCCGCACCGCTTCCGCCGTCCGGACGCCTTCTGCGGAAAAAGACTACACAGATTCCGAAAAATAAGGTAAACTATTTAGATACAGGGACCTTGCCAAAGATCCCCGGGAGGGAGGTAAGTTCCGCTCCGCTGCAGCGGAGCCGTGACATAAAATGAAAAAGACGAAGAAGACGAATGCGGCGCGCATCCTCGACGAACTGGGGATTCCGTACCGCCTGCAGACCTATCCCGTGGACGAGGAGCATCTCGATGCCATCCACGTGGCGCACGAAGTGGGCATGCTGCCGGAACAGACGTTCAAGACCCTCTGCGTCCGGGGCGACAAGACCGGCGTGCTGTTCGCCGTCATTCCCGGCAACGGGGAGCTGGACCTGAAAGCCCTGGCCCGGGCGAGCGGCAACAAGCGCTGCGAAATGGTCCACCTCAAGGAGCTCCTGCCCCTGACCGGGTATATCCGCGGCGGCTGCTCTCCCCTGGGTGCGAAAAAGGAGTATCCCGTCTATCTGGACGAAACGTGCCAGCTTTTTGATGAAATCGCCATCAGCGCCGGTATGCGCGGCATGCAGATCATCGCGGCGCCCGACGGCATCGCGAAGGCGACGAAGGCCGTGCTGGCGGCCCTTACCATGGAATGATGTAGTGTTACAGGAGGTCGCAAATGTTATATGTAAGTACGAGAGGCAGCGGGGACCTGGTTTCCTCGGCCCATGCCATCCGCAACGGCCTGGCCCCGGACGGGGGCCTGTTCGTGCCCCAGAGTTTCCCCAAGTTTTCGTTGGAAGAAATCCTGGCCATGCACGGCCAGCCTTATGCCGTGACGGCCGTCCAGATCCTGCAGCGGTTCCTGACGGACTATAGCGGGGAAGAGCTGATGGAATGCGCCCTGGCCGCCTACAGTGAAGAAAAGTTCGGCAAGGAACCCGTCGTGCTGCACAAGGTGTCCGAACACGCGGATATCCTGGAATTGTGGCACGGCCCGACCATGGCTTTCAAGGACATGGCCCTGCAGATCCTGCCGCACCTGATGACGCGGGCCCGGGAAAAGACCGGGGAAGAAGGGCGTATCGTCATCCTGACGGCCACGTCGGGCGATACGGGCAAAGCCGCCCTGGAAGGTTTCGCCGATGTGCCCGGCACGGAAGTCATCGTCTTTTATCCCGAAGACGGCGTCAGCCCCGTGCAGAAACTCCAGATGACCACCCAGACCGGCAGCAACACGAAGGTCTTCGGCATCGAAGGCGACTTCGACGACGCCCAGCGCGGCGTCAAGGAAATCTTCAACGACAAGGAACTGGCGGAACGGCTCAACGGATTCGGCTGGACCTTTTCCTCGGCCAACTCCATCAACTGGGGCCGCCTGGTACCGCAGATCGTCTACTATTTCAAAGCCTATTCCGACGCCGTGGCCACCCAGCGCATCAAACCGGGCGAGGGTGTGCTCTTCTGCGTTCCCACGGGCAACTTCGGGGACATCCTGGCCGGCTATTACGCCCGCAAGATGGGCCTGCCCGTCAAAAAGTTCATCTGCGCCTCCAACACGAACAACGTGCTGACGGACTTCATCAATACCGGCAAGTATGACCGCAACCGCCCCCTCCACAAGACCATTTCCCCGTCCATGGACATCCTCGTCTCCAGCAATCTGGAACGCCTGCTCTTCGACATGACGGGCGGCAAAGGCGATGTGGTGGCGGAATGGATGGCGGCGCTCAACACGGAAGGGACCTACCGGATTCCGGCCGCCGTCCTGGACGAGATCCGCGACGTTTTCTACGCGTCCTGGGCGGACGAGCAGGAAACCCTGGATACCATCGGTTCCACCTATAACGATTTCCAGTACGTGCTGGATCCCCATACGGCGGTCGCCTGGCACGCCCTGGCGAAATACCGTCTGGTTTCCAGCGATGAAAGCTACGGCATCGTGCTGTCGACGGCCAGCCCCTACAAGTTCAGCCAGTCCGTCCTGGAAGGCTTGAACAAGGCCGACAAGGTGACGGGGGACGGCCCCTTCGCCGCGGCCCACGCGCTCCACGAAGTGACGGAACTGCCGCTGCCCGCGCAGATTACGAAGCTGGAACAGCTGCCCGTCCTGCACAAGGACATCATCGCTCCCCAGGACATGGCCGCTGCCATCCTGGCGACCCTGGACATCCAGGATTGATGGGTGGGAAATCCCGGTAAGGAAATTTTTTGTAACAAAGTATACAGATACTTGCCAAACGGCAGGCGGTATGCTATAATTTTTCAAGTGTTCAATACACACGCAGCCTGATTTGACGTCTGTCCGCATGCGCGGTGCGATCAAAAACGAGGACTGCGGAGGAAAAAACAGGAGGAATGTAAAAATGGCAATCATCTCTATGAAACAGTTACTGGAAGCCGGTGTTCATTTCGGTCATCAGACCCGCCGCTGGAACCCCAAGATGGCGAAGTACATCTTTACCGAACGCAACGGCATCTACATCATCGACCTGCAGAAGACCGTGAAGAAGGTCGACGAAGCGTACAACTTCGTTCGTGAAACCGCCAAGAACGGCGGCAGCATCCTGTTCGTCGGCACCAAGAAGCAGGCACAGGAAGCGATGCGCGAAGAAGCTACGCGCTGCAACCAGTTCTATGTGAACGAACGCTGGCTGGGCGGCATGCTGACCAACTTCAAGACCATCCAGAAACGTATCGCCCGTCTGCGCCAGCTGGAAAAGATGGAAGAAGACGGCACGTTCGACGTACTGCCCAAGAAGGAAGTCCTGGGCCTGCGTCATGAAATGGAAAAACTGAACAAGAACCTGGGCGGCATCAAGGACATGAAGAAGCTCCCCGCAGCCTTGTTCATCGTAGATCCGCGCAAGGAACACATCGCTGTTCTGGAAGCACGCAAACTGCACATCCCCATCGTAGCTACCGTTGACACGAACTGCGATCCGGACGAAATCGATTACGTAATCCCTGCCAACGACGACGCCATCCGCGCTGTACGCCTGCTGTCCAGCAAGATGGCTGACGCAGTCCTGGAAGGCCGTCAGGGCCAGCAGACCGCTGAAAACGAAGCTGCTCCCGCTGAAGAAGCTGCCAAGGACGCTGAATAATCCAATCGTCTGACGGATGGAACCGAACTGATTGAACCGTTTAGTGAAATCGAGGAGAAAACAAATATGAACATTACTGCTGCATTGGTAAAAGAACTGCGCGAACGTACCGGCGCAGGCATGATGGACTGCAAAAAAGCCCTCGTCGCCACCGACGGCGATATGGAAAAAGCCATCGACTACCTGCGTGAAAAAGGCCTGTCCAAGGCTGCCAAGAAGGCTGGCCGTGTGGCTGCCGAAGGTGCTGTCGCATCCTATATCTCCGAAGACGGCAAAGTCGGCGTCATCGTCGAAGTAAACTGCGAAACCGACTTCGTAGGCGCCAACGACGACTTCAAGAACCTGGCCGTCTCCATCGCCAAGCATGTGGCCGAAACCAATCCGGCCGATGTGGATGCCCTGCTGGCTTCCAAGATGGGCGACAAGACCGTTAAGGATGTCGTTACCGAAGCCATCGCCAAGATCGGTGAAAACATTTCCGTCCGCCGCTTCGTCCGTTTCGAAAGCGCGGAAGGCAAAGTCTACAGCTACATCCATGCCGGCGGCAAGATCGGTGTCCTGGTCGACATGAAGGGCGGCGACGCGGAACTGGGCAAGAACATCGCCATGCAGGTTGCCGCTGCCAACCCCTCTTACCTGAACCGGACCGAAGTTCCTGCTGCTGAACTGGAACACGAAAAGGAAGTCCTGACGGAACAGGCCCGCAACGAAGGCAAACCCGAAAAGATCATCGAAAAGATGATCCTGGGCCGTATCAACAAGTACTACGAAGAAGTCTGCCTCGTTGACCAGATCTACATCCGCGACAACAAGATGAGCATCACGAAGCTCCTCAAGGCCAACAACGCCGAGGTTGCTCGTTTTGCCCGCTTCCAGCTGGGTGAAGGCATCGAAAAGAAGCAGGAAAACTTCGCTGAAGAAGTCGCTTCCTTCATCAAGAAGTAATTTCCAGCGTACATTCACAAACTCTAAAGGAGGACATCGCACGATGTCCTCTTTTTTTACGCCGACCTGCCGCTGACAGCCTGTCTGAGATTTTTCAAATTTATCGCTTTTTCGGGCCTTCGGAGTTTTTCAAGAGGCGGCGGATGTGCTATAATAAACACAACATGAAGGGGCGAGCGTCAATTCCCTTCAATATCGCTTGTGTCCCGGTTCCGGAACACGGGCAGCACAAATTCAAACAGGAGGGATAGGAACGTGACTGATCAATTGAAATACAAGCGCGTCGTGCTGAAGCTGAGCGGGGAAGCCCTGGCAGGGGCGAAGGGATTCGGCATCGATCCGGAAACCGTCAATTCCATCGCCAGACAGATCAAGGAAGTGCAGGAACGGGGTCTGGAGGTCGCCGTTGTCAACGGCGGCGGCAACATCTGGCGCGGCCTTTCTGGCGCCAACAAAGGCATGGACCGCGCGCAGGCCGACTATATGGGCATGCTGGCGACGGTCATCAACTCCCTGGCCCTGCAGGACGCCCTGGAACAGCTCGATGTCCCGACGCGTGTGCAGACGGCCATCGAGATGCGGCAGATTGCCGAACCCTATATCCGGCGCCGGGCTGTACGGCACCTGGAAAAGGGACGTGTCGTCATCTTTGCGGCCGGCACGGGCAATCCGTACTTTTCCACCGACACGACGGCCGCCCTGCGTGCCGCCGAAATCGAAGCCGATGCCATCCTCATGGGCAAGAACGGCGTCGACGGTGTGTATGATTCCGATCCGGCTGTCCACAAGGATGCCAAGAAATTCGACCATCTCGATTACATCGATGTCATCAACCGCCATCTGAACGTGATGGATTCGACGGCCATTTCCCTGTGCATGGACAACAACATCCCCATCGTAGTATTCAACATCGAAACCCCCGGCAACATCCTGAAAGCCGCTCAGGGAACCGTTGTGGGAACCACCGTAGGAGGCGAACAATAATGTCAGTCGTAGATGATTTACTCACAGCAAACGAAGCGAAAATGAAGAAGGTCATTTCCCATCTGAAGGAAGACCTGGCCAGCCTGCGTGCCGGCCGTGCCACTCCGGCACTGTTGAACAAGATCACCGTGGACTATTACGGCGCTCCCACGCCGATCAACCAGGTCGCCAACGTGACCGTTCCGGAACCCCGCATGATCGTCATCACGCCGTGGGACAAGACCATGATCAAGGAACTGTCCCGTGCCATCATGGCGTCCGACCTGGGCCTGAACCCGAACAGCGACGGCGCCTGCATCCGCCTGAATATGCCGATGCTGACGGAAGAGCGCCGCAAGGAGCTCGTCAAGACGGCCCGCAAACACACGGAAGAGGCCCGCGTCTCCATCCGCAATATGCGCCGTGACATCATTGAAGGCATCAAGAAGGCCGAAAAAGCCAAGACCATCACGGAAGACGATTCCACGGACGGCCAGGACCAGGCCCAGAAACTGACGGACAAGATGATGAAGGAAGTCGACAAAGTCATCGCCGCCAAAGAAAAGGAAATCATGGAAGTCTGAGGCACCGCCCTATGAAGGAAACAGACGCGCCGGATGTGGTATCCCTGCCGCTGGAAAAGGCGGAAGAAGTACTGCGCGGGGCGCATTGGGAATATGAAGTCAGAACGGTACCGCCGGCCTATGGCAAGGAAGACGGCGACGGTACCCTGAAAGCGTATGTTGTACGGCAGCAGCTGCTGCCTCAGCATAAATCAGTCATCACTGTCATGTATAAGAAGAGAAGGGAGGTTCACTGAAATGGCATTCAAAATCGACTCCGACACCTGCGTAGGCTGCGGCACCTGTGCCAGCGTCTGCCCCGTAGGCGCTCCGAAAGAAGACGGCAACGGCAAATACCAGATTGACGCCGGTACCTGCGTGGAATGCGGCGCTTGCGCTGCTAACTGCCCGGTCAGCGCCATCAGCCAGGACTAAGCTTTACGCGGTCTGAAACAATCAGGCGCCCTTCCCCTGCGGGAAGGGCCGCCCGTTTTGTTTTTACGGACCTTCTCTTGTCAAGGAGACCACCTTATGTTCGACCATATCTTCGGAAATGTGATTCAGCCCATGCCAAGCAAGGTGGATGTGGATACGGCCGGCCTCAATCCGGACAACATCCCCCGGCATATCGCCATCATCATGGACGGCAACGGCCGCTGGGCCAAAGCACAGGGAAAAGTGCGCACGTACGGTCACAAGGCCGGCGCCGAAACCCTGAAGACCATCGTCCGGGCCGCCAATGACCTGGGCGTCAAAATCATCACCGCTTATGCGTTTTCGACGGAAAACTGGAAACGGCCCGTCACGGAAATCCATTTCATCATGGAACTGCTGAGCCGTTACCTGACAAACGAAATCCAGGACTTCAACGATAACAATGTCCAGGTCCGTTTCATGGGTTCCCGCGAGGGACTGCCCGAAGTCATCTGCCAGAAGATGGATCACGCCATCGAGGTGACGAAAGACAACACGGGCCTGATCTTAAACTTAGCCATCAACTACGGCGGCAGGGCGGAAATCCTCCATGCCGTAAAGGGTATCGCCGCGCGTATCCAGGACGGAAGCCTGTCCGCGGATGCCATCGATGCCTCCGTGTTCGAAGATAATCTCTATTCCCGCGGCCTGCCGGACCCCGACCTGTTGATCCGGACCGGCGGCGACCAGCGGATCAGCAACTTCCTGCTCTGGCAGATCGCTTACGCGGAAATGTGGACCACCAAGGTCTACTGGCCCGACTTTACGCCGGCCATGCTGGTGGAGGCCATCGCCTCCTTCCAGAAACGCGAACGCCGTTTCGGCGGCCTGATCCAGAAATGACCGGTCTGACCGGCCGTTCAGCAGGTTCAATCTAAAACCGTTCAAAGGACTGAAACAAAAGTGTTCAAACGTATCTTAACCGCCATCGTCGGGATTCCCGTCGCCGTGTTCATCGTCACGAAAGGCGGCTGGCTCTTCATGGCCGCCGTCATGGTCCTGGCCGTCGTGGCCTGGCGTGAATTCGCACGCATGGCGGCCACCAAAGGGCGTAACATGTATGTCCTGACTTCGGCCCTGCCAGTGTTCCTCATGCAGGCAGCGGCCGGTTTCGCGCGCCCCGACCTGCTCCTGCCCATCCTGACCGCGGCCACCCTGGGCATCCTCTTCGAAGGATTGTTCCGCCACTGCCAGTACGGTGAAACGGACTGGCCCATCCATACATCCCTTTCCACCTGCGCGCTGCTCTACATCGGCCTGCTGTTCGCCCATGTGATCCTGCTGCGCGAATACCCCGGGGACAGCGTCTCCGTCCTGGGACTCAACTTCGCCAGGGGAGAGGCGGCCGTGTGGATGGTCCTGCTCGGCACCTGGGCCAGCGACACCTTTGCCTATTTCTTCGGCATGGCTTTCGGCAAACACAAATTCTGTTCCGTCAGCCCCAAAAAGTCCATGGAGGGCGCCGTGGCCGGCTTCGTATGGTCTTTCGGCATTACGGCCGCCATTGCGTACTGCTGGCTGGGCGCGACGCCTGCCGCGGCCTTCCTGCTGGGCCTGACCGTCGCCTTCTGCGCGCCTGTCGGGGATCTGGTGGAATCCATCCTGAAACGTTCTTTTGAAATCAAGGATTCGGGCAACTTCTTCCCGGGTCACGGCGGTGTGCTGGACCGGATGGACAGTCTGCTCTTTGCGGCCCCTGCGGCCTATTACGTCATGAAGTTCTTAGGTGTCTGAGGCACCGTTGGGAGGAAACATGAAAAACCTCACGATACTCGGAAGTACCGGTTCCATCGGCCGGCAGACCCTGGAAGTGGCCGCTGCCAATCCGGACCGGTTGAAAGTACGCGCCCTGGCGGCCCACCGCAGCGTGGACCAGATGCTGGAACAGATCCGCCAGTTCACGCCGGACCTGGCCGTCCTGACGGACCCTGCCGCGGCAGAGGAACTGAAACGCCAGTACGACGGGAAGACGGAGATCCTGAGCGGGGAAGAAGGCCTCCTGGCCGCCGCCACCTACGAAGAAACGGATACGGTGCTCGGCGCCATGGTCGGCTACGCCGGCCTGCGTCCCACCCTGGCCGCCATCAACAGCGGCAAGGACATCGCCCTGGCCAACAAGGAGACCCTGGTGGCTGCGGGGCACCTCGTCATGGAAGCCGTGGAAGAGAACCACGTCCGCCTGACGCCCGTCGACAGCGAGCACAGCGCCATTTTCCAATCCCTGCGCGGCGGCACGCACGACGAAGTCAAACGCATCATCCTGACCGCTTCCGGCGGTCCTTTCCTCGGCATGAGCCGGGAAGAGCTGGCCCATGTGACGGTGGAGCAGAGCCTGCACCATCCGAACTGGAACATGGGCAAAAAGGTCACCGTCGACAGTTCGACCCTGGCCAACAAAGGACTCGAAGTCATGGAGGCCCACTGGCTCTTCCATGTACCATACAGCAAGATCGACGTCGTCATCCATCCCCAGAGCATCGTCCACTCCCTGGTGGAATTCTGCGACGGCGCCGTCATCGCGCAGATGGGCATTCCCGATATGAAACTGCCCATCCAGTACGCTTTCTCGTTCCCGGAACGGTATCACTGCGCCTACGGGCAGCTCGACCTGGTCAAGGCCAGCCCTCTGACCTTCCTCGAACCGGACCTGGAAACGTTCCCGGCCCTGGGCATCGCCATCGTCTGCGGAAAAGAGGGAGGCACGCTGCCCTGCGTGTTCAATGCATCAAATGAAGTTTGTGTCAACGCCTTCCTGCAGGGACGCATCCGCTACCTGGACATCCCTGAACTGATCCGGCGCGCCGTGGACGCACACCACAACGTGTCCCGCCCCGGCATCGAACAGATCGAGGAGGCCGACGCGCAAGCCCGCCGTTACACCGAAGGCCTCATTGCCAGCCTGTAACGGGAAAGGAGTTTTCTGTGTTTGTAACGATACTGGCCTGCATCTTCGTCTTCGGCGTGCTCATTTCCATTCATGAGTTCGGCCATTTCATCACGGCGAAGCTGACAGGTATGAGGGTCGACGAATTCGCCATCGGTTTCGGGCCGGAAATCTGGCAGAAACAGAAAGGGGAGACCCTCTATTCTTTACGGCTGCTGCCCCTGGGCGGCTATAACCGCATCGCCGGCATGGATCCCGACGATCCGCCGGACCTGGACCGGGGCTTCAATTCCAAGTCCGTCTGGGCCCGCATGTTCGTGATCCTGGCCGGTTCCCTTATGAACCTGCTGCTGCCGGTCTTCATTTTCTTCGTCCTGTTCATCGTGTTCGGCGTGAACCTGCCGGTCAACGAGCCCGTCATCGGCGAGGTCGTTCCCGGATACGCCGCTGCCGCGACAGGCATGCAGAAAGGGGACCGCATCCTGACCATCAACGGCCAGACCGTCGAAGACTGGGCCGGCGTGCGGGAGCAGATTGCTTCCGCCGGCACCAGGCCGACGCAAGTCGTCATCGAGCGCAACGGCGCCCGCAAGGCCCTGACCATGACGCCGACGGTCAATCCCGATACGGGCCGTCCTTTCATCGGCGTCGTCTCGTCGGTCAAACGGGTCCATCTCGGTCCCGGACAGGCCGCCGTCACCTCGGTCCGCGCCACGGGCAACATCCTCAAGTCCATGTACCTGGCGCTCTACCAGATGGTGACCGGCAAGACCGGAGCGGAACTGGCCGGTCCCGTGGGCGTGGCCAAAATGACCGGGGAAATGGCCCACCAGGGCTTTTCCACGCTGCTGCAGTTCATGGCGCTTCTGAGCCTGAACCTGGCCGTCATCAACCTGCTGCCCCTGCCGGCGCTGGACGGAGGTCATTTCTTCATCCTCCTGAGCGAAGCCGTCACGGGCCACAAGCTGGGCAAAAAGGCCATGCTCAATATTCAGAAGGCCGGCGTCATCATGATCCTGACCATCACCATTCTGGCGACCTACATGGATTTCACCCGCTGACGGGTGCCATGGTGGCATTCTGCCGCCAAATGGAATATAATAAGAAAATGCAATGAATTTCACAGGCAGCTGTGAGTCATCCAAAACCTGTTTCCCAGGGAAACCAGGAAGGAGCTGTGTTTGATGATACAACGCAGAAAAACACGTCAGATCCAGGTGGGCGGCGTGAAGATCGGCGGAGATGCGCCGATCGCCGTCCAATCCATGACCAATACGAAGACCCAGGACGCCGCCGCCACGCTGGCCCAGATCCGGAAACTGGCCGATCTGGGCTGCGACATCATCCGCTGCGCCGTCCCCGACATGGACGCGGCCCTGGCCCTGAAAGAGATTACGGCCAAGAGCCCCATCCCGGTCATCGCCGACATCCATTTCGACTACCGGCTGGCCCTGCAGGCCCTTGAGTCCGGTGTCGACGGACTGCGCCTGAACCCGGGCAACATCGGCGGCAGTGAAAACGTACGGGCCGTCGTGGAAGCCGCCAAACCGCGGCAGATCCCCATCCGCATCGGCGTCAACGCCGGGTCTTTGCCGAAGGACCTGCTGGAAAAATACGGCCATCCCACGGCCGAAGCACTCGTGGAAGCCGCTTGGCGGCATATCCATATTCTGGAAGAGATGGACTACGGCAACATCAAGGTATCCCTCAAGTGCCACGATGTGCCCCTCACGCTCGACGCATACCGTCTCCTGGCGGGGCAGTGCGATTATCCGCTGCACGTCGGCATCACGGAAGCCGGTACGGTCCACTCGGGCCTCATCAAGTCGGCGGTCGGCATCGGTACCCTTCTGGCCGAGGGCATCGGCGACACCATCCGCGTATCCCTGACGGGGGATCCGGCGGAAGAAGTGAAGGCCGGCTTTGAAATCCTCAAGGCCCTGGGCCTGCGCCAGCACGGCCCGACGCTCATCAGCTGTCCGACCTGCGGCCGCACGAGCATCAATCTGGAAAAACTGGCCGCCCAGGTGGAACGCCGCCTGGCGGACATCAAGGACCCGATCACGGTAGCCGTCATGGGCTGCGTGGTCAACGGCCCCGGCGAAGCGAGGGAAGCCGACGTCGGCATTGCCGGCGGCAAAGGCGAAGGCCTCGTCTTCCGTAAAGGCGAAATCCTGAAGAAGGTTCCCGAAGCGGAACTCGTTCCTTCACTATTCGCAGAAATCGATAAACTCTTAGAGGAGAGGAAGAAATCCGAATGTTAGTCAGCAAACTGTATGCCCCCACGTTACGTGAAGTTCCGGCAGAAGCCGAAATTCCGAGCCACAAGCTCATGCTCCGCGCCGGTTATATGCGTAAGACCGCTACGGGCATGTACACGTTCCTGCCCCTGGCACAGCGTGTCCTGAAAAAGATTGAGAACATCATCCGCGAAGAGATGGACGCCGCCGGCGGCCAGGAAATCCTGATGCCCATCCTGCAGCCTTCCGAACTGTGGAAGGAAAGCGGGCGCTGGGACGCCTACGGCGGAGAAATGTGGCGCATCAAGGACCGCCACGGCCATGACTACTGCCTCGGCCCCACGCACGAGGAAATGATCACCTTCCTGGCCCATATGGATGTCAATTCCTATCGCCAGCTGCCTCTGAACCTGTACCAGATCCAGGACAAGTTCCGCGACGAACGGCGCCCCCGTTTCGGCCTCATGCGCAGCCGCGAATTCGTCATGAAGGACGCGTACTCCTTCGATATCGACGAAGCCGGCCTGGATAAGTCCTACGAACAGATGTACCAGGCCTATACGAACATCTTCAACCGCTGCGGCCTCTATTTCCGTCCGGTTGAAGCAGACAGCGGCGCCATCGGCGGCAACGGCTCCCATGAATTCATGGTCCTGGCCGACAGCGGTGAAGCGGAAATCTGCTACTGCAAGGACTGCGACTACGCCGCCGATACGGAAAAGGCGGAATTCAAGGCCATCGAGACCGAGCCGGAAGAGATGAAGGAAAAGCAGAAGGTGGAAACGCCGGACTGCAAGACCATCCAGGCCGTCTGCGACTACCTGAAACTGCCCGTGGAGAAATCCGTCAAGGCCGTCGCTTATGCCAGCAGCAAGGGACTGATCCTCTGCTTCGTCCGCGGGGATCACGAAGTCAATGAAACGAAGGTCGCCAACACGGCCGGCGTTCCGGAAATCGAAATGGCCCCGGCCGAAATGCTGGCAGCCGCCGGCACGCACGGCGGGTACATGGGACCCTGCGGGCTGGACCCGAAGAAGGTCATCATCATCTGCGACCAGTCGGTCATGAAGATGCACAACTTCTGCTGCGGCGCCAACGAAGTGGGCTACCACTTCATTAATGTCAACCCGGGCCGCGATTTCACGCCGACCTACGTCGCCGACATCCGCCTCATGCAGGAAGGCGACCCCTGCCCGCACTGCGGCTGCAAAATCTCCAAAGCCCGCGGCATCGAAGTAGGGCAGATCTTCAAACTCCATGACAAATACAGCGCCTCCATGGGCGCCACCGTCCTCGACGAAGCCGGCAAACCCATTCCCATGCAGATGGGCTGCTACGGCATCGGCGTAGGCCGCACCATGGCTGCCGCCGTGGAACAGAACAACGACAAGGACGGCATCATCTGGCCCGTGGAAATCGCCCCGTACCACGTGATCATCGTCCCCGTCAACATCAAAGACGAAACCATTAAGGAGAAGGCCTTCTCCGTTTACGAAGAACTGCAGAAAGCCGGCATCGAAGTCATCCTCGACGACCGGGACGAGCGCCCCGGCGTCAAGTTCAAGGATGCCGACCTGTACGGCTTCCCCCTGCGCATCACCCTGGGCAAGAAGACGCTGCAGAACGGCCAGATTGAAGTACGGACCCGCAAGACCGGCGAAACCGTGCTGCTGCCGGCCGACGACTACATCGCCAAAATCCGGGAAATGCTGGAGGCCCTGAAGAAGTAATTCCCTGAGAAAATTTCCGAGGTGTCACTATGGAAGTCTGGTTGAACCAATTCCTCAACTCCATACAGTTTGAAATGCTGATCCGCCTGATCCTGTCCGCCATCCTCGGCGGCATCGTCGGCATGGAACGCGGCAGCGGCGACCGCCCCGCCGGGTTCCGTACGCACATCCTGGTATGCGCCGGTTCGGCCCTGCTCATGCTCGTTTCGCTGTACGGGTTCGACGGGTTCGACCAGGTACCGTTCGAGTATCCCCGCAACCGTGACTCTGCCCGTATTGCGGCCCAGGTCGTGAGCGGCATCGGATTCCTCGGTGCCGGCACGATCCTGCACGAAGGCCTGACCGTACGCGGCCTGACCACGGCGGCCAGCCTGTGGATGGTCTCCGCCATCGGCCTGGCGACGGGTGCCGGCATGTATTTCATCAGCATCGTGGCCACCGTCGTGACGATGGTCACGCTGATCACGTTCCATAATTGGGAAAAGCGCTTCAACGCAGGCCGCATGCCGGACCGTAAATTCATCCGCATTACGGCCGTCAACAATCCCGGCCTCATTACGAGCGTCACGAACTACCTGACCGAAAGCGGCGTGAAAGTCAAGACGATCAACGTGAAGAACAATGCTTCGAAGAAGCAGATCGTTCTGGAGCTCTACCTGAAATTCGGCCCGGAACAGGACGCCGGCAGCATCACCATGGGGATTCAGCAGATTGACGGAATCCTGACCATCGAGAACGTAGGATAAACCCATGAAACCTGATTTCTATATTGATATTGACGACAGTGAGTTCGGTAAATTTGTGAATTCACTGTCTCTTTCTTCTGAACAGAAACTGAAAAGCAAAGTCCTCCGGGTTCACAAACTGTGGGCCGCCAGCCTGCAGAACGCCTGGCAGATTGACTACAACGCCCCCTGCGATCCGGGCGAGGATCTGCTCGGCCTCATTGCCGACGCGCTGCAGCAGCAGCTGGGCATGACGGAAATCCGCTGGAACCGCCTCGACGTCAAGACCCGGACGGGGAACACGGCCCCGCGGGCCGCAAAGCACGATGTCCCTGCCGCTCCGCCGGCAGAGGAAATCCCCCTGCCGCCGGAAGCCTGTATGCCGTCCCCGGATTCTGCCGGCGGGGAAGAGACCCTGCTCAACGGCATGCCCGCCGAAGCCCCCGCAGCGTCTGCTGCCGCGGCACCCGCCGCGCCGGCAGCCGTCCCGCAGGCCCCCGCGCCCGCCAAAACGAAGAAAGACCCCATGGAGGACGAGGCGTACCGCCACGCCTATGAAGCCCTTTACGGGGACAAACACTCCGACGGGTATCTGCTGGGCCGCCACATCCGCGGCTCCGTCCGTCCCATGAACACGCTCAAGGAGGCGGAAAAGAGCGTCGTCGTTGAAGGCTGTCTGGTCGGCGCCCTCAATAAGGACGGCACCAAATTCGAAGCCTATACGGAAAAAGAACTGCGGAACAACAAGTTCCTGCTGCTCTTCAGCCTGGCGGACGACCAGGACGGCGTCTATGTCAAAGTGATGTTCGACAGCGCCGAAGAATGCCGTGACGTGGAAAAGCACCTGAAAAAAGGCGTCCGCTGCCAGGTCCAGGGGAAAGCGGAACCGGACCGCTTCAACCACGATGCCATGACCATCCTGGCCTCGGCCATCCGCATACTCCCGGACGAAAAGGCCGTCCGCGAAGACAAGGCCCCCGTCAAGCGCGTGGAGCTCCATTGCCATACGAAGATGAGCAAGCTCGACGCCATCACGGACATCACGGCACTGCTGGAGACGGCCATCCGCTTCGGGCACAAGGCCATCGCCATCACGGACCATGGCGTCGTGCAGGCCTTCCCCTTCTGCACCAAGGCCCTGGAAGAAATCAAGGGGGATATCAAGCTCCTCCTGGGCTGCGAAGGCTACCTGATCACGCCCGAAGAAGGGGATATCCTGAAAGAGGGCCTGCCCCATGCGGGCAAGATCAGGTCCCATCACATCATCCTGATTGCCAAAAACAAGATTGGCCTGCGCAACCTGTATAAACTCATCTCCCTGTCGCACCTCAACTACCTGAACGGCAACGGCAGCCGCACGCGTCCCATGATTCCCCGCGACGTTCTCTCGGAATTCCGCGAAGGCATCCTCATTGGTTCGGCCTGCGAAGCCGGCGAAGTGTACCGCGCGGTGGAGAAGCTCTTCAAGAAGGAAATGACCGAGGACGAGGTCCTGGAAATCGCGAAGTTCTACGATTACCTGGAAATCCAGCCCTTAGGCAACAACGCCTTCCTGACGCGCCAGAAAGTGTTCACCCAGGAAGAGCTCATGGCCATGAACAAGAAGGTCTACGAGCTGGCACAGAAACTGGGCAAACTGTGCTGCGCCACCTGCGACGTCCACTTCCTGAATCCGGAAGACGCCAGGACCCGCGAAATCCTGCAGCACAGCCAGGGTTACAAGGACGCCGAATTCCAGGCGCCGCTCTACTACCGCACGACGGAAGAGATGCTCCGGGAATTCTCCTATTTCGACCCGGAAACGGCCGAAGAAATCTGCATCACGAACCCGAACAAGATTGCCGACCAGTGTGAATCCATGAAACCCGTCCCGGACACGGACCAGCTTTATTCGCCGGCCCTGCCGGGCGCGGAACAGGAAATCCACGACCTGAGCTACGAAAAGGCGCACCGCCTCTACGGCGACCCGCTGCCCAAGATTGTGGAAGACCGCCTGCATATGGAACTGGACGCCATCATCAACCACGGGTACGCCGTGCTGTACGATATCGCCCACAAACTGGTCAAACATTCCATGGACGACGGCTACATCGTCGGTTCCCGTGGTTCCGTCGGCTCGTCCTTCGTGGCCTGCATGACGGACATTACGGAAGTCAACCCGCTGGTGCCCCATTACCGGTGCCCCAAGTGCCGTCACACGGAATTCTTCACGAACAACGAATACGCCTCTGGCTTCGATATGCCGGTGAAGATGTGCCCCGAATGCGGTACGGAAATGGTCCGCGACGGACACAACATCCCCTTTGCGGTCTTCATGGGCCTGCACGGCGACAAAGTGCCCGATATCGACCTCAACTTCTCCGATGAATACCAGCATTCGGCCCACAAATACACGGAAGAACTCTTCGGCCGCGACAACGTGTGCCGCGCCGGCACCATCACGACGGTGGCTCCGAAGACGGCCTGGAGTTATGCCCGCAAATATTTCGAGGACAAGAACTTCCCGGTCCATCCGGCCTTCATCAGCAAGTTCGCCGAAGGCCTGAACGGCGTCAAACGCGGCACGGGCCAGCACCCGGCCGGCATCATGGTCATTCCCCGCGATATGGACATCCATTACTTTACGGGCATGAACCATCCAGCCGACGACAAGACCAGCGACATCATCACGACCCATTTCGATTACCATTCCATCAATGACCGCCTGGTCAAGCTGGATATCCTGGGCCACGTGGACCCGACCATGATCAAGCGCCTGCAGGAATTCACGGGCATCGACCCGACGAAGATCCCCATCAACGACCCGGAAACGATGGCCCTGTTCTCCGGTACGGAAGTACTGGGCGTCACGCCCGAACAGATCGGCACGAACGTGGGTACCCTGGGCATTCCCGAATGCGGCACGACCTTCACGCTGGGCATGATTTCCGATTTGAAGCCGAAATTGTTCAGCGATATCGTACGCATATCCGGTTATTCCCATGGCACGGGCGTATGGCTGGGCAACGCCAAGGACCTGATTCAGCGCGACCACCGGCCGGTGGAGCAGACCATTTCCACCCGTGACGACGTCATGACGAGCCTCATCGCCCGCGGCGTCGACCCGACCCTGGCCTTCAAGACCATGGAATACGTGCGCAAGGGCAAGGCCGCCAAAAAGGGCCTGGAGCCCCAGATGCGCGAAGCCATGGAAAAGGCCGGCGTGCCCGAGTGGTACATGAAGAGCTGCGAAACCGTGCAGTACCTGTTCCCGAAGGCCCATGCCGTGGCGTACGTATTGAACGCCTACCGCATCGCCTACTGCAAAGTCCATTATCCGACGGCCTACTACGCGGCCTATTTCACGCAGCGCGCCGACGTGGATGCCAACTTCATCTACAAAGGCGAGGAATATATCCGCCAGTATATCAAGAACGTGGACGCCCAGGGGTTCCAGGCGTCGCCCGTCGCCAAGACGAACGTCATCTACCTGCAGCTGATCCTGGAAATGCTGGCCCGCGGCTTCCGTTTCTTCAATATCGACCTGTACAAATCCCACGGACACCGGTTCATTCCGACCGAAGAGGACGGCGTGAAGGGTGTACGCATCCCCTTGTCGGCCCTGCCCGGTGTAGGGGACGGCGTGGGCTGTACACTGGCCCTGACGGCGAAAGAAGCCAGGGAAAAAGACCAGCCCTTCTTGTCCATGGAGGACCTGCTGTCCCGCTGCAGCAAGGTGGAAAGCGCTGTTCACGAGAAAGCGCTGCAGGGCCTGCCGCTGACGGACGAGGAACGGAATCTGGGCCATGTGGGCCAGACCGCCCTGGACGCGCTGAACGCCCTGGGGGCCCTGGGCGACTTGCCGGAAACGAACCAGATGTCCCTGTTCTGACATACATCGTTTGCGGTCGTCCGGCCAGGTACATCTTTCCTGCCATTAAATGTAAAAAACTGTACAAAAAAGTGTTGTAAACGGCCGGGAAACATGGTATAATGGCCTAAGAAAATTTATGAAGCTGCTAGAAAGAGTGGGTGCAAAACCCGCTCTTTCGTTATATTCGGATACTTTTATGTACCAGGAGAGCTTCTTGGAGGAAAATGCGAGGTGAAAGCATGAAGAGGGAAGAAGTCGAAAAGTACATTGCCTCCGTGACGGAAAAGATTCTGGAAGGCACGGACCTGAGCCTGGTGGACGTGGAGTATGTGCGCCAGAAGGACTGGTACCTGCGGGTGTATATCGACAAACCCGGCGGCATCGAGATCGATGACTGCCAGAAGGTCAGCGAACAGCTGACGGAAATCCTGGACAGGGAAGACCCCATCAGCGAAAAGTATTATCTGGAAGTCTCTTCGCCGGGCATTGACCGCCCCTTGAAGAAGGACCGCGATTTTGCCGCGAACTATGGCAAAAAGGTGGACCTGACCTTCTTTGAGCCCTGGCAGGGGATGAAGAACGTGACGGGCATCCTCGATGCCCACGATGCGGACACGCTGACAATCCGCAAGATCGTAAAAGGCAAGACCGACGCGAAGGCGTCTGTGATAGAACGGAAACTGATCGCAGTGGTAAAACCCCATATCGACTTTTAAGGAGGATTATTAAAAAGTGAATTCCGAGTTTGTACAGGCCATCACCCTGTTAGGCAAAGAGAAAGGCATCAACCCCGAAATCCTGTTCCAGGCTGTGGAAGAGGCAGTGGTCAGCGCCTACAAGAAAAACTACGACAGCTCCCAGCCGGTGCGCGTCGTATTGAACAAGGAGACCGGCGAATTCCACGTCTACGAGCAGCGCAAGGTGGTCGAAGAAGTGGTCCGTCCGCACGAAGAAATCTCCCTGGCCCAGGCGCAGGTCATTAATCCTGACTACGTCGTGGGGGATATCGTGGAACAGGAAGTGTTCCCGAAGGACTTCAGCCGCGTCGCCGTCATGAATGCGAAGCAGATCATCACCCAGCGCATCCGCGAGGCGGAACGCAACATCGTGTACGATAAATTCGTGGGCCGCGAGGACGATATCGTGACCGGCATCGTGCAGCGCGTGGAACGCGGCACGGTGTTCGTGGAACTGGGCAGCACCGTCGGCATCCTGACGGCGAACGAACAGATTCCGGGTGAACGGTATGCGTCGCACGACCGCATGAAGTTCTATATCGTCGAGGTCAAAAAGACCGGCAAGGGACCGCAGATCATGCTGTCCCGCACGCATCCCGGCCTGCTGAAGCGCCTCTTCGAATTGCAGGTACCGGAAATCCACGACGGCGTGGTGGAAATCAAGTCCGTCGCCCGGGAAGCCGGCATGCGTTCGAAGATCGCCGTCTACTCGAACGACCCGAAGGTGGATCCTGTCGGCGCCTGCGTGGGCCACAAGGGCCTGCGGGTACAGGCCGTCGTCGACGAGCTGCGCGGGGAGAAGATCGACATCGTGAAATACAATGACGATCCCGCCACGTATGTATCCAACGCGCTGTCCCCGGCACAGGTCGTCCGTGCCGACGCCGACGAGGCCGAGAAGATCTGCCGCATCGTCGTGCCGGACTTCCAGCTGTCCCTGGCCATCGGCAAGGAAGGGCAGAACGCCCGCCTGGCCGCCAAACTGACGGGCTGGAAGATCGATATCAAGAGCCAGTCGCAGGCGGATGCCGCCGCGGCTCCTGCCAAGGAGGACGGTGAGGAACAGTGACAGCGAAAGTGAAAAAGGTGCCGCTGCGAAAGTGCATCGGCTGCGACACGATGAAGCCCAAGAGAGAGCTGATCCGCATCGTCCGGACCCCCGAAGGGACCATCGAGCTGGACCGCACGGGCAAGAAGGCAGGACGCGGCGCGTATGTCTGCCCCGACAAGGAATGCATCACCAAAGCTTATAAGGGTCATAGACTGGAGAAAGCCTTTGACAAACAGATAAGTGATGATGTTTACAAGAACCTGCTGGAGGAATTGAAGAATGGCTGAAAAGGAAGCTGCCGGAGTCCTGGGCCTCGCTCAGAAAGCCGGGCATGCCGCTTCCGGTGATGCCGCCGTCCGGGAGGCCGTGGAGAAGAAGGAAGCCGTGCTTCTGGTCATCGCCACGGATGTGTCTCCCAACACGGAAAAAGAACTGGTCCATCTGGCAGAAAAAGCAAACATTCCCGTAATCCGCATGTTGACACGTGAAGCGCTGGGCCGCTGCCTCGGCAGGGCACCCCGCGCGGCTGCCGCGATTACGGACAAAGGACTTGCTGCATTGTTAACAAAGAAAATGTCTATAGAGTAAGCGGAGGTGCTGAATGGCGAAGAAGAAACGTATTTTTGAAGTAGCGAAGGAGCTGGGCGTGCCCAGCATGGAAATCCTGGACCTGCTGGCAAAACACAATATCAAGAAATTCAACGTAAGCGGCATCGATGACAACGACATGGCGATCATCAACAGCCGTTACCACGGCGGCGCCGCCAAACCGGAACCGGCCGCCAAGCCGGCGGCACCGAAACCGGCACCGGCAAAGAAGCCCGCGCAGGAAGCCAAACCGGCACCGGCCGCCAAACCCGCACAGGAGACCAAGCCGGCACCGGAAAAGAAACCGGCCGCCCCGGCTGCTCCGGCTGCCAAACCGGCGGAAAAGACGGAACCGGCGAAACCGGCGCGTCCCAAACTGTCGGACCATCCGTCCATGATCGTCAAGCCGGTCATCCTGACCGTCAAGAACAAGGAAGGGGAGGGCAACCGTTCTTCAAACAACGGACGCCGTCACCAGTCCGACGACCAGCGTAACTTCCCGAATGACCGGAACCGTTACGCCAACTTCAAGAAGAAGAAACCGGCCGCTCCGGCCGCGCAGCCGGCGGAGAAGGCCGAACCGGCCGCAAAACCCGCGCAGGAAGCCAAGCCGGCTGCCCCTGTCAACAACGGGAACCGGGATAACCGTGACAACCGTCAGGGCGGCTTCAACCGCAACGACAACCGCGACAATCGCCAGGGTGGTTTCAACCGCAATGACAACCGCGACAACCGTCAGGGCGGCTTCAACCGCAATGACAACCGCGATAACCGCGACAACCGCCAGGGCGGCTTCAACCGCAATGATAACCGCGATAACCGGGACAATCGCCAGGGCGGCCGTGACAACCGTCAGGGCGGGTTCAACCACAACAACGGCAATCGCGACAACCGCGGCGGCTTCAACCGGGATAACCGCCAGGGCGGCGGCTTCAACCGGGATAACCGCCAGGGCGGCGGCTTCAACCGCAACAACGACCGCCAGGGCGGCTTCAACAAAGATCGTGACAACAACGGCCAGAACCGGAACCGCCTCCAGCAGAACCGGAAACCGGCGGCCGTGGCCGACGACATTCCGCGCGGCAAGGAAAGCCGGGAAAAATACAACAAGAAGCATGAGAAGCAGCTGAAGGGCTCCTATGCGAGCCGCGACAGCCGGCCCATGCGCAGTGCAGACCATATGCGGGTAAACAAACACAACAAGAACAACCGGAAAGAGAACCGTCAGCAGCAGCCGGCCGCCCAGATCGTGCGTCCGACGAGCGTCGAAATCGGCGAATCCATCAATGTGCAGGAATTCGCCAAACTGATCAAGCGCGAAGTCGCCGAAGTCATCAAGAGCCTCTTCCTGCTGGGTGAAATGGTCACCATCAACCAGGACATCGATTTCGATACGGCCACCCTGGTCGGCACGGAATTCGGCGTCGAAGTCAAACCGCTGCCGCCGGAAAAGGATCCGACGGAAATTCCGGAAGTGGAGGACGATCCGAAACTGCAGATCACCCGTCCGCCTGTCGTCACTGTCATGGGCCACGTCGACCATGGCAAAACGTCCCTGCTGGACGCCATCCGCAAGACCCATGTGACGGCCCGCGAAGCCGGCGGCATCACGCAGCACATCGGCGCTTACGTCGTCAACTCCAAGGGTAAGAAGATCACCTTCCTCGATACGCCGGGCCATGAAGCCTTCACGGCCATGCGTGCCCGCGGCGCCCAGTGCACGGATATCTCCGTCCTGGTCGTAGCCGCTGACGACGGCGTCATGCCGCAGACCATCGAAGCCATCAACCACTCGAAGGCTGCCGGCGTGCCCATCATCGTCGCCATCAACAAGATCGATAAACCGGCTGCCAACCCGGACCACGTCAAGCAGCAACTGGCCGAACTGGAACTGATTCCGGAAGACTGGGGCGGCGACACCATCATGGTTCCCGTTTCCGCCCATACGCACGAAGGCATCGACGACCTGCTGGAAATGATCCTGCTCGTGGCCGAAGTCAAGGAACTGAAAGCCAACCCGAAGCTGCCGGCCCACGGCGTCATCATCGAAGCCAAGCTGGATAAAGGCCGCGGCCCTGTGGCCACGGTACTGGTACAGCGCGGTACCCTCACCATCGGCGACTACATCATCGCCGGCACGGCCCACGGCCGCGTCCGTGCCCTGGTCAACGACCGTGGTGAAAAGGTGCGCAAAGCCGGTCCGTCCGTACCTGTCGAAGTGCTGGGCCTCAACGAGGTTCCGCAGGCAGGCGACATTCTCGATGCCGCAGACGAAAAACTGGCCCGTACCATCGCGGAAAAACGCATCGCGAAAGCGAAGGCCGAACAGCAGAAATCTGCCAAGGTTTCCTTGGACGACATCTTCAACCGCATCAAGGAAGGCGAGCTGAAGGACCTGAACATCGTCGTCAAGGCCGACGTGCAGGGCTCTGTCGAAGCCTTGTGCGCTTCGCTGCTCAAGATCCAGAACGACGAAGTCAAGACGGTCATCGTCCATTCCGGCGTCGGCGCCATCAACGAGTCCGATGTCATGCTGGCTTCGGCCGCCAATGCCCTGATCATCGGCTTCAACGTACGTCCCGATGCGAACGCCCGTAAAGTTGCCGAACAGGAAAAGGTCGACATCCGCCTGTACCGCATCATTTACGATGCCATCAACGATGTGGAGGCCGCCGTCAAAGGCATGCTGGCTCCGAAGTTCGAAGAAGACATCATCGGCCGCGTCGAAGTACGCCAGGTCATCACGATTTCCAAACTGATCGTTGCCGGCTGCTATGTAACAGAAGGCAAGGTCACGAACGATGCCAAGATCCGCGTCTACCGCGACGATATCGTCATCGCCGAAGACGAAATGGAATCCCTGCGCCGCTTCAAGGACGACGTCAAGGAAGTCCAGGCCGGGTTCGAATGCGGCATCACGCTGGCCAAGTTCCACGACATCAAGGTGGGCGACCAGTTCGAAGTGTACGTAATGAAAGAGGTGGCTCCGCAATAAGGGGCGCCTCGGATAAAAGGAACATTTTATGGCTAGATTACGAGTTGAAAAGGTGCAGGAACAGATCCAGCACGAGATTTCCAACATGCTCCTGCGCGATGTGAAGGATCCCCGCATCCAGTTCGTCACCGTAACGGGTGTGGAACTGACCGACGACATGAGCCAGGCCAAGGTCTTCGTCAGCCTCTACGGCCCCGAAGACAAACAGAAGGAAGCCTGGGACGCCCTGAACAGGGCCAAGGGATTTTTGCGGACGGAAATCGCCAAACGCATCCGGCTCCGCTTCGCTCCGGAACTGATCCTGGAAAAGGACACGTCCCTGGAGTACGGTGCCCACATCGACAGCCTGTTACGTCAAATCAAGGAAAACGAAGGAAAATAAGATGTGTAAGATCCTGAATCTGGAAGAAATGGCCGGCCTGCTGAAGAAGGCGCAGAAGCTGGTCCTCGTCAGCCACATCAGCCCCGACGGGGACACCCTCGGCAGTGCGCTGGCCCTGGCCCGTGCGCTGCGTTCGCTGGGGAAGGAAGTCATCCTGAACGTGGACGACGACCTGCCCGATGTCTACCGGTTCCTGCCGGGCATCGACGACTTCCGCCGGTTCGACCCTTCGGAATCGATTCCGGCGGACCTGCTGGTGATCATTGACGCCAGCTCCGCCGACCGGGCCGGGAACGCCATGCAGGTCGTCAAGGCCGGCGGCGTCCTCAACATCGACCATCATAAGACGAACACCCGTTTCGCTGATTATCTGTACCTGGATGCCACGGCGGCAGCCACGGCGGAAATCATCTACAGCCTCATTCTGGCGCTGGGCGTCCGGTTCGACCTGGACACGGCCACCTGCGTCTACGAAGGCCTGTACACGGATACGGGCTCCTTCAAGTATTCCAACACGACATCCCACACGATGGAGACGGCAGGCAAGCTGATCGACATGGGCGTGGATCCGAGCTTCATTTCGGACAACATGGAAGTCAAGGACCGCAGCCAGATCGAGATGCTGGGCAAAGTCCTGGAAACACTGACCTTCCTGAAGGACGGGCGCATCGCCTACGTCGAGATTCCGCTGGCACTGTACGACCATAACGTGGATACGGACGCCTTCATCTCCTTCCCGCGCTATATCCGTGGAGTGGAAATCGCCGTCCTCTTCAAGCAGGTCGAAGACAATCTGACGCGGGTCAGCTTCCGCTCCAAGGCGGTCGACGTGGCGAAAATCGCCCTGGGCTTCCAGGGCGGCGGCCACCAGAAGGCGGCCGGCTGCAGCATCCATGCGCCCCTGGCCCAGGCGAAGGAAATCGTCCTGAAAGTGGTCGAGGCGGCACTGGCATGAGCGACGGCATCCTGAACGTACTCAAACCGCCGGGCCTGACGTCCCACGACGTGGTCAGCCGCGTGCGCCGCGTCTACGGACAGAAGAAGGTGGGCCACGCAGGCACACTGGATCCGGACGCGGCCGGTGTATTGCCGGTCTTCCTGGGCACGGCGACGCGCCTTCTGGAATATGCCGCGACGGGTTCGAAGGAGTACCGGGCGGAAGGCTGCTTCGGGACGCGGACCGATACGGGCGATGACAGCGGCCGGATCATAGAGGAACGGCCGGTACCGCCCCTGACAGAAGCGGACCTGGAAGCCTGCCTGGCACGGTTCCGCGGAACCATCCTGCAGACGCCTCCCATGTATTCCGCCTTAAAGGTCAACGGCAAAAAACTGTATCAATATGCCCGGCAGGGCATCGAAATCGAACGGAAACCGCGTCCTGTCACCATCCATAAACTGGAACTGCTGGACTGGGACCCGCCGTATTTCCGCCTTGCCATCGAATGTTCGAAGGGCACCTATATCCGCACGCTTCTGGAGGATATCGCTGCCGCGCTCGGCACGGCGGCCCACATGACGTTCCTGCTGCGCACGCGGGTGGACGGGTATCTGTTGGAGGATGCCCGCACCCTGGAAGAGGTCGAAGCCGACCCGCAGGCGGCCCTGCTGCCGCCGGAACGGGCCGTGCAGGACCTGCCGCGGCTGGCCGCCACGCCCTGGCAGGCTTACCGCATCACCAGCGGCGTCGCAACGACGGTCCGCGGCCTGGCAGACGGCACGTACGCACTCTGCCTGAACGGAACCTTTCTGGGCGTCGCGCGCTGCGGGGAAGAGAAGGTGCGGGCCCTGAAAATCCTGCACCAGGCGCCCCGTCCCCCGGAAGAAACACGGGAAGAAGACCAACCAACATGAAGATCATCAAGGATTTAATCAATAACACGGATTTCTCCGACAAGACCGGCGGCGTGCCCACGGTCATTGCCCTGGGCACATTCGACGGACTCCACCGCGGCCACATCGACGTCATCAGCCACGCGAGGGATTACGCAGCGGAACACGGCCTGAAACTGGCTGTGCTGACCTTCGTCAACCATCCCTTCACGCTGATCAACCCCTGTGCCGTCCCGCAGTCCCTCATCTCGCCGGCGGAAAAGATCCGCAAGCTGAAGGAGCTGGGCGTCGACCTGCTCGTCGACATCCCCTTTGACCGCCAGCTGGCCGTCTTATCGCCGAAACAGTTCCTGCAGCAGCTGCGCAAGCTCGACTTCCGCTGCCTCGTCTGCGGCGCCAACTTTTCCTATGGCTTCCGCGGAACGGGCAACACGGGCATGCTGAAGCAGAACGGCCGCATCAAGGGCTTTGAAGTCATCGTGCGGCCCCTTTTGGAATACCGGGGCGAGCCCATCAGCAGCACCCGCATCCGCCGTGCCATCGCCGCCGGCGGCCTGGCTGACGCGGAAGCGATGCTGGGACGGCCGTACAGCGTGGAAGGAACCGTGCAGCGCGGCTTCCGCCGCGGCCGCACCCTGGGGTTCCCCACGGCGAACCTCTATGTCAACCGCAACGGGACGGCCCTGCCGCCCGGCGGTGTCTACGCCATGACGGTGCAGTACGAAGGAAGACTGCTGCAGGGCGTGGGCAACCTGGGCATGAATCCCACCTTCGACGATGTCATCCGCGAAGTGCTGGAAATCAACCTGTTCGATTTCCACGAGGATCTGTACGGAGCCACCCTGGAAGCGGGGTTCTGCAAGTTTCTCCGGCCTGAGCAGCGCTTTTCTTCCCTGGACGCGCTGAAGGCCCAGCTGGAAAAGGACAGGGAGGAGGCCCGGCGCTATTTCCGGGAAACGGCCGGCACAGACCGGCAATAAATCTGGTTTGGAACAGAAAAGTCCTTTACAAAAGGACATTCCTGTGCTAATATAGTTGAGCATGACCGGTGCCGAGAAGAGCGAATCTCCGACGCCTGCCCCGTACCGGCCGGATTTAATTTACAGGAGGTATTTCATTATGTTGACTACGGAAGAAAAACAGGCAATCATCAAGGAAAATGCACGCCATGAAGGCGACACGGGCTCCCCGGAAGTACAGATCGCTGTACTGACCTCCCGCATCACCGCCCTGACGGAACACCTGAAGAACAACAAGAAGGATCATCATTCCCGCCGCGGCCTGCTGAAGATGGTCGGCCAGCGTCGTGGCCTGCTGAACTATCTGCAGAAAAAGGATATCGAACGGTATCGCGCCATTGTTGCGAAACTGAACATCCGCAAATAATCACGGCAGACAAAAGCCCGCTTGCGTAAGCGGGCTTTTTTTATGCTACGTGATTTTTTGAAAAGGACATATGTCTTTTCATCGTAAAATATTGTATAATGAGATATGTGACCGTACCGGAAACAGGTACGGACAAGAAGGAGCACCCAGATGGAAGCGAAGGAATTCAGACAGGAAGGCATCATCAGCGGCGTCAAGCGGCACAGCCTGGCGGCCGAAGCCGGCATTCTGCCGGGGGAGCATCTCTGCGCCGTCAACGGCCTGCCGGTGCGCGATATACTGGACGTCAGCTTCGCCGCGGCGGACACGGATGTCACGCTCACCATCCGCGGCACGGACGGCACCCTGCGGGACGTGGCCCTGGAAAAGGAACCGGACGAGGAACTGGGCCTGTCGTTCGAGCAGGCCGTTTTCGACAGGGTCTGCCTCTGCCACAACAAGTGCGTGTTCTGTTTCGTGGACCGCATGATTCCGGGCCTGCGCAAGACCCTCTACGTGCGCGACGACGACTACCGCCTTTCCTTCCTGTACGGCAACTTCGTGACCCTCACGAACCTGACGGAAGACGATTACCGACGCATCATTACGACCCACATGTCGCCCCTCTACGTTTCGGTGCACGCGACGGATCCCGCCGTGCGGCAGAAGATGATGTTCAACCGCCGTGCCGGCAATCTGATGCAGGATTTGCAGCGCCTCTTTGACGCGGGCATCCATATTCACGCGCAGATTGTCTGCTGCCCGGACTGGAATGACGGCGCCGTCCTGGAAAAATCGTACCGGGACCTGCTGGCCCACGCGGACTGTGTGGAAGACATGGCCGTCGTGTCCGTCGGCATCACGCGCAACACGGAAAACCTGCCGGACCTGCGTCTCTTTACGGCGGAAGAAGCCCGGCAGCTGGTGGACACGGTCACGGCCTGGCAGGAAGAGTGCCGCCGCAGGCTGGGACGCACCTTCATTTACCTGGGGGACGAATTCTACATCCTCGCCGGAAGGCCTCTGCCGCCGGCAGACTGGTACGACGGGTTCCCCCAGCTGGAGAACGGCATCGGCCTGACGCGCAACTTTACGGAAGAGTGGAACAAGGCGGAGCGCCGCAGTGCGGACGGCATCGTGCCGGCCGTCCGGAATTACGCCGTGCCCGTCGGCGTTTCGGCCTACGGGCAGCTGCGCCCGTACCTGGAAGCCTTCAACAAACGGTATGGTACGGACCATGTGCTGGTACCCGTCGTCAACGACTTTTTCGGGCATACCATCAATGTCACGGGCCTGCTGACCGCCACGGATATCCTGCGGGCCGTACCGGAAGACCGCCCGGTCATCCTGCCGGGAACCGTCCTCAATGCGGACAGCCTCTTTTTGGACGACGTGCCCCTTGCCGAATTCCGGCGCCGGGCCGCACGCCCCGTCCATATCGCCCGCGGGGCGGCGGAACTGCACAGCCTGCTGCTCCGGGAAGAGGGGGAGTGGACGGACGGACACGCGGCGCCGGACCGGACGCTGCCGGACCGCGCGCGGGAAGATGCGGCGAACCCGACGGAGTACATCCGCGTTTTCCCGTAAGACGGCGTTCCGTTTTACATGGTTGAGATAAACAGAATTTGCTGTATAATTATATTATGTGGAAATACGGTGTCCAGTGGACACTTGTCAGTTGAGAAGGAGAAGCTATGAAAGGTTATGGAATGATCCACGTGTACACGGGGACCGGCAAAGGCAAGACGACGGCCGCCCTGGGGCTGGCGCTCCGGGCTGTCGGACACGGTGCCCGCGTCGTCATGATCTGCTTCATGAAGGGGGACCCGGAATACGGGGAAGCCAAGGCGTTCCACTATCTGCCCGGCTTCGCCCTGCGGCAGATGGGCCGTGACAGTTTCGTCGATTTCCGCCACCCGGACCCGGTCGATGTGCAGATGGCACAGGCCGCCTGGGAAGAAGGAAAGCGCGTCATCGCCGCCAAAGAGGCGGACGTGGTGATCCTGGACGAAATGAACCTCGCCATGGCCAGGGGCCTTGTCAACACGAACGAAGTCATTGCGTTCCTGCAGTCGCACCGGAATGGTACGGAAATCGTCTTCACGGGCCGTGAAGCGCCGCAGGAACTGATCGATATGGCCGACCTTGTCACGGATATGCACGAAGTGAAGCACTATTACACCAAAGGCGTGCCGATCCGGGACGGCATCGACCACTGAGAAGGAGAGAACAGATATGGCCAAACCTATTGTAGCCATCGTCGGACGGCCGAACGTCGGCAAATCCACGTTGTTCAACGTGCTCGCCAACGAGCGCATTTCCATCGTGGAAGACACGCCGGGCGTGACCCGCGACCGTCTGTACGCGACGACGGAATGGCTGGACCGGGAATTCATCATCATCGATACAGGCGGCATCGAAATCGCCAACACGGACAAGATTGCCGTTTCCATCCGGGAACAGGCGCAGATCGCCATCCGCGAGGCCGACGTCATCCTGTTCGTCTGCGATGCCCGGACCGGCATTACGGACGAAGACGCGGAAGTGGCGAAGTTATTGCGTAAATCCAAGAAACCGATTGTCCTGGCCGTGAACAAGGCGGATTCGTCCAAACACGAGCTGGGCGTCTACGAATTCTACAACCTGGGCCTGGGTGACCCGATCCCCATTTCCGCGGCCAACCACATCGGCCTGGGCGACATGCTCGACGCCCTGACGGAAAAAGTGAACCAGACGGTTCCCGTTATCGCCGATGACGACGACGAGGACGAGATCAAGGTGGCCCTCATCGGCCGCCCGAACGTGGGCAAATCGTCCATCTTCAACGCCCTGGTCGGGGAGGAGCGGTCCATCGTCAGCGATGTGGCCGGCACGACGCGCGACGCCATCGACACCCCGGTGGTGCGGGACGGTCAGCGCTTCCTCTTCATCGATACGGCGGGCATGCGCCGCAAGGGGAAGATTGACGAACTGATTGAAAAGTACAGCATCATCCGGTCCCTCAGGGCCGTGGACCGGTCCGACGTCGTCCTCATGGTCATCGACGCCGTGGACGGGGTCACGGAACAGGATAAGAAGATCGTGGGCTACGCCCATGACGCCGGCAAAGGCATCATCCTGGTCGTCAACAAGTGGGACCTCTATAAGAAGGACAATTCCTCGACCCTCCGGTATACGGAAGAACTGCGGAAGGAACTGGTGTTCCTGCAGTACGCTCCGGTCGTCTATGTGTCGGCCCTGACCATGCAGCGCATCCACCGCCTGCCGGAAGTCATCAAATACGTGGCGGAACAGAGTTCCATGCGCATCTCGACTTCGGTGCTCAACCAGATCATCGAAGACGCGTGCGCCATCAATCCGCCGCCGACGGACAAGGGCAAGCAGCTGAAGATCTACTTCGCCACGCAGGTGAAGATCAAGCCGCCTACGTTCGTGCTCTTCGTCAACAATCCGGAACTGATGCATTTTTCCTATCAGCGTTACCTGGAAAACAAACTGCGCGAATCCTTCGGTTTCGAAGGCACGCCTATCCATATGATCGTGCGGGCAAGGAACGAGGAGGAGGATTAAAGACCCATGGATTTTTCCTATTTGCTGGCAGCGGGCGTCTTTGTGCTGGGCTATGTTTTCGGGTCCATCCCCAACGGGTTATGGCTCGTCAAGGCACTGCACCACATCGACATCCGCCAGTACGGCAGCGGCAATATCGGCGCGACGAACGTGTTCCGCACCGTCGGGCCTAAAACGGCGGCCATCGTGCTCATCGGGGACATGCTCAAAGGCATTGTGCCGCTGTATATCGCCGACCACTGCATCGGTGCCGGCGCGGCCCTGGTGGCCATTACGGCGCTGGGTGCCCTGCTGGGACACAACTATTCCTTGTTTCTGGGGTTCAAAGGGGGCAAGGGAGTGGCGACCGGACTCGGCCTCTTCCTGTATATGCTGCCTGTGAGCGCCGGTGTGGGATTCGTCGTCTGGGCCGTCCTCGTGGCCATCACACGCTACGTGTCGCTGGGTTCCATCGTGGCTGCCGTGGTTGCGGCAGGCTCGGCCTGGTACTTCGCGTATCCCTGGCCTTATGCGGCGTTCGGCACGCTGGCCGCGCTGTTCGTCGTCATCCGCCACAAGGATAACATCAAGCGTCTGGCCAATGGCACGGAAAGCAAAATCAAACCGGGCCACATGAAGTAAGTGAGAATCTGGATTGGAAACCGGGAGAAAAAAAGACCGGAATATAAAGCGATTGGAGAAGGAGATTATGAACATGAATGACAAGTCGACGTTTTACCTGGTACGGGAAGAAATCCTGCCGGAGGCCATCAAGAAGACCATCAAGGTGAAGGAGATCCTCAAGCGCGGCGAAGTGAAGACCATCAACGAAGCGGTGGAAAAGATGGGGTTGAGCCGCAGCGCCTATTACAAGTACAAGGATTACGTTTTCCCGTTCTACGAAGCAAGCAAGGACAAGATCATCACCCTGTCCCTGCTGCTGGAACACAAGTCGGGCGTCCTGTCCAAGGTGCTGAACACCGTGGCCGCCGATTCGGGCAGCATCATGACCATCAACCAGGGCATCCCCCTGCAGGGCGTGGCCAACACGACCATTTCCATTGAAACGAACAACCTCACCATCGACCTGGAAGCGCTGCTGGACAAGCTGCGCATGATCGACGGCGTCAAACGCCTCGAAGTACTGGGTCAGGTGTAATCCGGCCATTTCCATGGAAGTGCATTCGGACCGGTCCGGGAAGGACCGGAGGAGGGGACCAGCATGAGCAAGACCATCAAAATCGGCCTTCTGGGCTGCGGTACGGTCGGCGGCGGCGTCGCCATCGTACTGAACGAGAACCAGAAAGATATAGCGAAACGGGCCGGCTGCAATATTGAAATCAAAAAGGTGCTGCTCCGCAATACGGGCGCCAAAAACGACGTTGTGGAAAAATACCACCTTGCCGTGACGGACAACATCGACGACATCGTCAACGACCCGGAAATCCAGATCGTCGTGGAACTGATGGGCCGCATCCATCCTGCCAGGGAATATATCGAAAAGGCCCTGGAACACGGAAAGAACGTGGTCACGGCCAATAAGGACCTCATTGCGGAATACGGCGAAGAGCTCCTGGGCATCGCCGGCGAAAAGCAGGTCGATTTCCAGTTCGAAGGGTCCGTCGGCGGCGGCATTCCGATCATCACGCCGCTGAAGAACTGCCTGGCGGCCAATAAGATCCGCAGCGTCATGGGCATCGTCAACGGGACGACGAACTACATGCTGACCCGCATGGCACAGGACAAGATGCCCTATGCGGACGCGCTGAAACAGGCCCAGGCCCTGGGCTATGCCGAATCGGACCCCACGGCCGACGTGGAAGGCCTCGACGCGGCGCGCAAAATCGCCATCCTGGCCTCCATCGCCTTCAATATGCGCATCGGCCTGGAAGATGTCCATGTGGAAGGCATCGACCAGCTGGAAACCATTGATGTGGAATACGCGGCGGACCTGGGCTATGCCGTCAAACTGCTGGGTATCGCCAAATGGTACCCCAAGTTCGGTGTCAGCGCCAACGTCTATCCGGTCATGCTGCCGTTCCATCATCCCCTGGCCAGCGTCAACGATGTCTATAACGCCATCTACATCAACGGCGACGCCGTGGGCGAAGCCATGTTCCTGGGACGCGGGGCCGGCCGCCTGCCGACCGCCAGCGCCGTCTGCGGCGATATCGTGGATACGGCGCGCAACATTCTGCACGGTTCCACCAACCGCATCGGCTGCACGTGCTACAACGAAAAGAAGCTGTGCCCGCCGGACAAGGAAATGTCGCCGTGCTACATCCGCATGCAGGTACAGGACAAGCCGGGCGTACTGGCTGCCATCGCTGCCGCCTTCGGGGCCCAGCAGGTCAGCCTGTACAACGTCATCCAGAAGAAGCTGCCGAAACCGGGGCAGGCGGAAATCGTCGTCATTACGAACAACATCAGCAAGATGAACCTCGACCTGTCCGTACAGACGCTGAGCGTGCTGCCGGTCGTCGACAAGATCTGCAGCGTCCTCCGCGTGGAAGACCCGCGCCTGGAAGAAACCGGCAAGTGACGGCAGGGAAAGGCTATCATTATGAAGAAATCCATCCATGTCAGGGTACCGGCCACCAGTGCCAACTGCGGTCCCGGTTTTGACTGCCTGGGACTGGCCCTGGACCTTTGCAACGACTTTTACTATACGGTGACGGACGAACGGTTCGGCTTCCACCTGGACGTGGAAGGGGAAGGCCGGGCCTGGCTGAAGCCTTCGGGGCGCAATCTGGCCTACGCTTCGTTCCTGCGTGTCTGGAACGAGGTGACCGACCGGAAACGCATCGGCATCTCCATCCGCATGCAGAACCGTATTCCCCAGAGCCGCGGCCTGGGCAGCAGCTCCACGGCCATCGTGGCCGGCGTCCTCGCCGCCAGCGAGCTGACGGGCTGCCATTTCCCCAAAGAACGCATCCTGGACTACGCCAATGAGCTGGAAGGCCACCCGGACAATGTGGCCCCCGCCATTTACGGCGGCTTCACCATCAGCATCCTGGAAGAGGGAAAGCCCCGCACGCTGCGCATCGAACCGGCCATGGACCTGCAGTTCATCGCCGTCGTGCCGGAGCAGCCGCTGTCGACCGCCCTGGCGCGCAAAGCCATACCGGCCCAGGTGCCGCACAAGGATGCCGTCTTTAACGAATCCCGCACGGCGCTCCTCGTAGGCGCCCTGCTTTCCAACCGGCCTGAATTCCTGGCCTGTGCCATGGAAGACAAGCTGCACCAGCCCTACCGGGCCCACCTGATTCCCGGCCTGGAAGACGCCTTTGCGGCCGGACGCGCTGCCGGTGCTTACCAGTGCATCATCAGCGGCGCCGGTTCCACCCTCATGGCCTATGCCTCGCCGGAAGCGGACGGGGACGCCATCGGGAAAGCCATGACGGACGCCCTGGCCCGGAACGGCCAGCGGGCCGCTTACCACAAGCTGCGGCTGAACCGGGAAGGCGCGCAGATCCTGGCGGAATAAACCATACGATGCAGACCCCGGAAAGGCCGGAAAATTTACGGCGGGGTCTCCTGTAAAATGCTTGACAAAAGGCGTATGCCGTATTATAATGTCACATGTGATTCGGGGCGTGGCTCAGCTTGGTAGAGCGCTTCCTTGGGGTGGAAGAGGTCGCTAGTTCAAATCTAGTCGCTCCGACCATTTCGAATCAATGGCCTTTACGGACTGCTCCGTAAAGGCTTTTTTTGTAAGGACAGCAGTCCGGGTTCCCGGCGGAATCCGGCAGAAAGACAGAGAAAGAGGCAGAAAGACATGATCCGTACGTTACCCTTGGTTTGCTCCATTTGCGGCAAGGAATTCAGGCCGGAACACGAAATCCATTACCAGGACGACTATTCCGCCCAGCAGATAAAGGACGTCAAATTCGTCTGCGACGACTGCATCCGCGCCTGGCAGGAAAAATGGAAGATCGCGGCGGCGGAATTCCACGAAGCGGACTACGTGCTGACCGTCACCATCCGGCTCGAAGACGGGACGGTCTACGAAGACATGGACTGCACGCCCAACGAGGACACGGAAGCCGTCGTGACGGCCGAAGACATTCCCGTCGAGGCGCAGCGCCGCCTGTACACGTTTTACGCCGCCTGGGAAAAGGAAAAGGAAGCGCGCCAGCTGAAGGACTGCTTCTTCCATAAAGCCGACGACGGCACCATGACCGCCACCCTCACGACGTACGGCGGGGAACATTACGAAAACCTGGGCATCCGCCTCTCCGACGAGGGGGAACTGCTGACGGACAAAGAAGTGCCGGACTACATTCTGGACGAACTGCTCGTGGCCCTGCAGTCCTACCAGTCGCAGGAAATCATGCTCAACATGCAGGCCGCGCCGCGCTCCCAGGCCGCTCCGACGACCATGAAGCGCCGCCAGGCCCGGAGCCAGTGGCCCGGAACGTACCAGCCATTCAACAGTGACAAGAACGACTTCTGAGAACAGGGAACGAGAAAGGGAACACATTCATGGATGAATTGAAGGAAAACATAGACAAACGCCGCACCTTTGCGATCATTTCGCACCCGGACGCCGGCAAGACGACCCTGACGGAAAAACTGCTGCTCTACGGCGGAGCCATCCACCTGGCCGGCAGCGTCAAGGCCCGCAAGGCGAACCGCCATGCCGTTTCCGACTGGATGGAAATTGAAAAGCAGCGCGGCATTTCCGTTACGTCGTCGGTCCTGCAGTTCGATTACGACGGCTACCGTGTCAACATCCTCGACACGCCGGGCCATCAGGACTTTTCCGAAGACACGTACCGCACCCTCATGGCGGCCGACAGCGCCGTCATGCTGATTGACGCGGCCAAGGGCGTGGAACCGCAGACGAAGAAGCTGTTCTGGGTCTGCCACCGCCGCCACCTGCCCATCTTCACGTTCATCAACAAGCTGGACCGCTACGGCCGGGAACCCCTCGACCTCATGGAAGAGGTGGAGAAGGTCCTCCAGATCCGCGTGTATCCGATTACGTGGCCCGTCGGCATCGACGGCCATTATAAAGGCGTCTACAACCGCATCACGAAACAGGTTTCCCTCTTCAAGAGCGACGCCAGCCACGGCAGCAAACAGCTGGAAGAGATTACGGCGGACATTGACGATCCCGTCATTCACGAGATGATCGGCGACGAACTGTTCGAAAACCTGAAGAACGACATCGAATTGCTCGACATGGCAGGGGAGGACTTCTCCATGGACGATGTCAACAAAGGCGACCTGACGCCCATGTTCTTCGGTTCCGCCATGACGAACTTCGGCGTCCAGGAATTCCTGGAACGCTTCCTGAAGATGTCCCCGGCACCGCAACCCCGCACGCTGCAGGACGGCGAAATCATCCAGCCGGACAATCCGCTGTTCAGCGCTTTCGTCTTCAAGATCCAGGCGAACATGAACCCGGCCCACCGGGACCGCATCGCCTTCATGCGCATCTGCTCCGGCACCTTCGAAAAAGGTATGTCGGTCTATCATCTGCAGAGCGGCAAAGATGTCAAACTGGCCCAGCCCCAGCAGTTCCTGGCCCAGGAACGCACCATCGTGGATAAGGCGTACCCCGGCGACATCATCGGCCTCTTCGACCCGGGCATCTTCGGCATCGGCGACAGCCTGAGCGACGACAAGCTGAAAATCCGCTTCGAAGATTTCCCCGTTTTCCCGCCGGAAATCTTCGCCCGCGTCCAGCCCAAGGATTCCCTGAAACGCAAACAGTTTGAAAAGGGCATCATCCAGCTGTCCCAGGAAGGCGCCATCCAGGTCTTCCGCCAGAAACACGTCGGCCTGGAAAGCTTCATCGTCGGCGTCGTGGGCCAACTGCAGCTCGAAGTGCTGGAATACCGGCTCAAGAACGAATACAACGCCCAGCTCGTCATGACACCGCTGCCCTTCACGGTAGCCCGCTGGGTTTACGCGGAAAATCCCGAAAGCATTGAAAAACTGAAGGGCCTGGACAACGGCATGCTGGTCTATGACAAGAAGGACCGCCCCGTCGTCCTGGTCAACAACGAATGGGCCCTGAACTGGATCCTGCAGCGCAATCCGGACCTGCAGTTCCTCGTCGTCCCGGCCGACAAGGCCATGGTCTGACGGACCTTTCGCAAACCGGAAAGAAAAGGAGTCTGCGGTGGATAAGATCGCTTCGATACTGGGCGTCCGTGTGAACGCCCTGACAATGGATGAATCCGTTGCCCTGCTGACGGGGAACACCCTGGCGGGCAAGCGCACGTTCGTCGTGACGGCCAATGCGGAAATCATCATGATGGCCCACGAGGACCCGGCCTACAAGGAGCTGCTGCTCCAACGCGCCGACCTGGTCCTGCCGGATGGAGCCGGCACGGTGTGGGCCGGCAATTACCTGGGGTACAACGTGCCCGAACGCGTGGCCGGTTACGACCTGTACCTGCGCCTGCTGGAAGAAGCGGCGCGGCACGGCATTCCCGTCTACTTTTTCGGCGGCAAACCCGGCATCGCCGACGAGGCTGCCGCAGAAGCCGTCCGCCGCTGGCCCGGCCTGCAGGTCGCCGGCTGCCGCAACGGCTATTTCAAGCCGGAAGAGGAAGCGGAGATCGTCAAGGGCATCAACGACAGCGGTGCCAAAATGCTCTTCGCCGCCCTGGGCGCCCCCAAGCAGGAGAACTGGCTGGACCAGTACGCGTCCCGCCTGAAACCGTCCCTGCTCATGGGCATCGGCGGCAGTTTCGACGTGCTGGCCGGCAAAGTGCAGCGCGCCCCGCGCTGGATGCAGGAGGCCCGCCTCGAATGGCTCTACCGTCTCCTGAAGCAGCCGAGCCGTTTCGGCCGCATGATGGCCCTGCCGAAATTCGTGCTGGCGGTCCGGTCCGAAAAAAAAGAAAAGAAATAGACAAACGAGTTTAAATAGTATAAAATAATCAGTTAGAACGCAATATCTTGTATTCCCGCAGCAAAGAGCGGATACCAGGGAAAGGAGATGCAGACATGCATATTTTACGGCAGGGTTATCCCTTCATCGGCGCCATGCTTGTGATTGCCGTCATCCTGTACCTCTTGTTCGGCGTTTTCGGCATCGTGCTTCCGCTTTTGCTGGCGGCCTATTTCGCCTACTTCTTCCGCAACCCGTACCGCGATGTGAAGAAGGACCCGAACATTTTCTACTCACCGGCCGACGGCACGGTGATGGGCGTGACGGAATTCTACGACGACGAATACCTCAACGCCGACGCCAAGAAAGTGACCATTTTCCTGTCCGTCCTCGATGTGCACGTCAACCGCGCCCCCCTGGACGGTACCATCAAATACCAGCGTTATACCGTCGGGCATTACCTGCCGGCGTATGACAAAGAGGCAGCCTTCGAAAACGAACGGTTCGCCATCGGCCTGCAGAAGGGCGGCCTGAAATTCCTGGTCATCCAGATTGCGGGTATCCTGGCCCGCCGCATCGACAACTGGGTCAACCTGGGCAGCGAGCTGGAACAGGGCGAAATCTACGGCATGATCAAATTCGGTTCCTGCACGGAACTGGTGGTTCCCAAGGACGTCGAAATCTTCTCCAAAAAAGGGGACAAGGTCAAGGCGGGAATCACCGTCATGGGGAGGCTTAAGCAATGAACTACAAGCGGATTGTGCCCAATTCCATCAGCGGCATCAGTCTCATACTCGGTGTAGTTTCCATCTTCTTTACGATTGAAAATGACTTTTTCCGGGCGGCCATCTGCATCATCCTGTCCGTCGTAGCCGATTCCCTCGACGGAAGGGCGGCCAGGGCCCTCGGTGTTTCCGGCCCTTTCGGTGTCGAAATGGACTCCCTCTGTGATCTGGGAGCCTTCGGCGTGGCACCGGCCATCCTCATCTATCAGTTCGGCTTGACAGACCTGGGCTGGTGGGGTAAAATAATCGCCGGATTATATACGTTCTTCGGCGCTATGCGTTTAGCGCGCTTCAATGTAAATACCGCCACCGTGCGTGGCTATTTCCAGGGGATGCCCATTCCGGCAGGTGCCTGCTGCATCGCGACCTACGTGCTCTCGGGATTCAATTTCCCGCCCGTTCCGACGGCCGTCATGACGCTGGCCATCGCCATCATCCTCTACAGTAATGTGAAGTTTCCCGATTTCAAGGGGCACGGCAACCCCATGTTCCGTTATCCCGTCATCCTGGCAATCGTCATCGGCCTGTACCTGCTCTGGCAGCGTCCTACAGGCTGGCCGTTCGTCTGCATGTTCACGTATTTCATCGCAGGCGTCCTGAATGCGGTTTATGTCATGCTGTTCCACAAACAGCAGAAAGGCTGAGGTGTTTGAATGAGCTCTGTTTTCGATGTCGTCATGATACCGTTGCAGCTGATCATCGTCTTCTTTACGATCTACTACTTCGTCATTTCGTGGTTCGGCCTGTTCGGTAAAATGAAGCAGGTCAAGGAATACCCCGAGCAAAAGACATTCGCCCTGATTGTCTGCGCCCACAACGAGCACGCGGTCATCGCGCAGCTCGTCGAAAACCTGCGCAAACTGAACTATTCCCATAAACTGTACGACATCTTCGTCGTGGCCGACAACTGCTCCGACAATACGGCACAGGTCGCCCGCGAGGCCGGCGCCATCGTGTACGAACGGTTCAGCGAAACGGGCAAGGGCAAAGGCTTCGCCATGGACTGGATGTTCCAGCGCCTCTTCAGCCTGGACCGCCAGTACGATGCCGTCTGCGTCTTCGACGCCGACAACCTCGTCCATCCCCAGTTCCTGAAAGTGATGAACGACCATCTGTGCAGCGGCGAGCAGGTCATCCAGGGCTACCTGGACTCCAAGAACCCGAACGACACCTGGGTGTCCGGCATGTTCGCCATCTCCTTCTGGATGGTCAACCACGTCTGGCACCTGGCCAAATACAACATCGGTCTGTCCTGCGTCCTCGGCGGCACGGGCATGTGCATTGACACGGCCGTCCTGAAACGGTACGGCTGGGGCGCCACCTGCCTGGCGGAGGACATGGAATTCACCATGAAGGCCCTCATGGAAGACATTCCCACGACCTGGGCCCACGATGCCGTCATTTACGACGAAAAGCCCCTGACCTTCATGGCTGCCTGGAACCAGCGCAAACGCTGGGCACAGGGCATTTTCGACGTAGCCGGCCGCTACATCCCGAAAATGCTGAAGAAAGGCATCCTGGAACACAACATCGTCGTCCTCGACGCCATGATCAACCTGATTCAGCCGTATTTCCTGCTGCTCTCGACGTTCTTCGTCATCTGCACCTACATCTACAACTTCGTACCGTTCTATACCAACGTTCTGTACGATGTATTGCCCATGCAGGTCTGGCAGTTGATCGGCATTGGCCAGTATGTGTTCCCCGTGGCGGTCATGTGGAAGATCCGCGCTTCCTTCAAATCCTGGCTGTACCTGCTGGTTTATCCGGTCTTCATCTACAGCTGGATCCCCATCACGGCCCTCGGCTGGATCCACCGCAAGGACCATGTCTGGAACCACACGCTGCATACGCGCAGCATCAGCTTCAATGATGTGGTGATTCCCGACAACGTCGTGGAAATCGGTCCGAAGCAGGTCGCGTTCCGCAAAAAATGAAACACCAACGTCTGTCCGGAAGGGCAGACGTTTTTTTATGCCCTTTTTGCTGTTGACGCCCTTGCCGGCTGGTGTTTCTTATGGAACGGAACTACAAAATGTGGTATGATATAGTAGTGATGTTGTTGTTAAAAACAGTAAAGGAAAAGGCACATGATACAAGGAATCCTCTTTGATTTTGACGGAACCCTGGCCGACACATCGCCGGTCATTTTCGACTGTTACGCGTACGCGACGGAAAAGGTGCTCGGCCACAAGGCCCCGCTGCAGCCTTACCTGGAAACGTTCGGGCAGCCGCTGCGCCCGTCCCTGGTACGCCTCTTCGGCGCGGAGAAGGGCAATACCATCTGCGACGTGTACCGGGCACGGCAGGACGTGGTCCACGACCGGCTCATCCAACCCTTTCCGGGCGTGCGGGAGACCCTGGAAGCCCTGCGGGCACGCCATCTCCCCGTCGCCGTCGTGACGAGCAAACTGAACAAGACCTGCCGGCGCGGCCTGCGCTGTGTCGGACTGGAAGAGTTCTTCGACTGTGTCATTTCCTCCGACCTGGTGTCCAGGCCCAAACCCGATCCGGACGGCGCCCTGCGCGCCCTGGAGGCCCTCGGCCTTGCCGGACGGGACAAAAAGGCGGCCCCCGGGACAGTGCTCATGGTCGGCGATTCCCCCTTCGACATGCTGTGCGGCAGGGGAGCGGGCTGTGAGACCGTCGCCGTGGAATACACCCTCGTCGACCGGAACACCCTCGCTGCGACACACCCGGACCACTGGATCGGATCCATGCCGGAACTGCTGCAGCTCATCGACCGTCTGGACGGACGGCCGGAACCAACTATGGAAAAAACCGATAAATAAGAAAGGTGGTATTTGGCTATGCGTAAAATAGGCATCATCGGCGGCACGGGCATCTACAGCCCCGAAGCCATGAAGGATTTTGAAACGAAAGTCATTGAAACTCCCTACGGGAAGGCATTATGCAGCCTCGGCACGATGGCGGGCAACCAGGTCGCCTTCATCACGCGCCACGGCGCAGGCCATACGGTGGCTCCCCACATGATCAACTACCGGGCCAACATCTGGGCCCTCAAGAGCCTGGGCACGGAAGAAATCTTCGCCACGTCGGCGACGGGCTCCCTGAACCCCGAAATGACGGCGGGCCACTTCGTCGTCTGCGACCAGCTCCTCGACTTCACGAAGAGCCGCATCAACACGTTCTACGACAATCCGGTCCGCGGCGTGGGCCATGTGGATTTCACCCATCCCTATTGCGAAACGCTGCGCACGAAAGTCATCGACATCCTTTCCCGGACGGACATCCCCTTCCACAAGACGGGCTGCTATGTCTGCACCGAAGGTCCCCGCTTTGAAACGGCCGCGGAAATCAAGGCCTATGCCATCCTCGGCGGCGACGTGGTCGGCATGACGAACGCCCAGGAAGCCGTCCTGGCCCGGGAAGCGGAAATGTGCTACACCAACGTGGCCATCGTCACCAACATGGGCGCCGGCATCTCCAAGACGCCCCTGTCCCATGCCGAAGTGCAGGAAGCCATGGCCCAGTCCATCCGCAACATGGAAAAGGTCATCACGGGCTTCATCAACTACAACAAACCCGTCCAGGACATCTGCCTGTGCAAACACGCCATGAAGGAGTTCGGCGGGTTCCAGCTGTATCCTGAAAAAGAATAAGCAACGAAGGAAGTCTGATTGAACATGGTCCTGACAATGGAATGGAAGCAGGGGACCCTGGTCCTGCTGGACCAGACGAAGCTGCCCCTGCACGTGGAATGGGTTGCCTGTTCCGATTACCACCGGGTCATCCGGGCCATCCGGGACATGGAAGTCCGGGGCGCGCCGGCCATCGGCGCCGCCGCGGCCTACGCCATGGTGCTCGGCTGGCGGCAGTGCGTGGAAGAGGCAGGGAAGGCTGCCGCCCCCGCTGCCCTGTTGGAACGCTACCATTCCGTAAAGGAAGAACTGGACGCGGCCCGTCCGACAGCCGTCAACCTGGCCTGGGCGACAAACCTCATGTACAGGGCGGCGGAAAAGGGGACGGCGGACCACTGCAGCTGCGCGGACCTGGACGCCCGCCTGGAGCAGCTGGCCCGGCATGTCTATGACAAGGACATCGCCGTCAACAGGAAGATGGGTGAATACGGCGCGGCCTGCGTGCCGGACAAAGCCGTCATCCTGACCCACTGCAACGCCGGCGCGCTGGCCACCTGCGGCTGGGGCACGGCCCTGGGCGTGATCCGCACGGCCTGGGAGCAGGGCAGGGTGGAACGGGTCTATTCCGACGAAACCCGGCCGCTGCTGCAAGGCGCCCGCCTGACCGTGTGGGAACTGATGCAGGACAAGATTCCCGTCACGGCCATCACGGACAACATGGCCGCCTGGGTCATGAAGACGAAAGGCGTGAACATGGTCATCACCGGCGCGGACCGCATCGTCCGCAACGGCGACACGGCCAACAAGATCGGTACCTACGGCGTGGCCCTGCTGGCCAAAGCCCACGGCATCCCCTTCTATGTGGCCGCCCCGGCCAACACCTTTGACTTCGAACTGGCCGAAGGGTCGCAGATTCCCATCGAACAGCGGAATCCCGACGAAGTCCGCCGCTTCTGCGGCACTTACTCCGCGCCGCCTGACGCGGACGTCTTCAACCCGGCGTTCGACGTGACGCCGGCATCCCTCATCACGGGCATCATCACGGAATACGGTGTGCTGCGGCCGCCGTATCCCGAAGCGATACAAGCCTTACAGGCGAAAGTTTTAAAGGAGGAATTGGATTCATGGAAAGCATAATCCGCGACATCAACCTGGCTGAATCGGGCCAGAAAAAGATTGACTGGGTGAAGGGCCATATGCCCCTTCTGAACTACTTCAACGAGAAATACGGCCCCACGCAGCTGTTCAAAGGCATCAACATGGTGGTCACCATCCACCTGGAAGCCAAAACGGCCTACCTGGCCCTGACCCTGAAGAACTGCGGTGCCAACGTCACCGTCACGGGCAGCAACCCCCTGTCCACCCAGGACGATGTAGCGGCCGCCCTGGTAGCAAACGGCATCAAGGTCTTCGCTACCCACGGCTGCACGGACAAGGAATACGACATGTACCTGGACAAGGCGCTCGATACGCATCCCCAGCTCATCGTCGACGACGGCGGCGACCTGGTCAACAAGCTGCACACGACGCGCCGCGAACTGATTGCGAACCTGTACGGCGGCAGTGAAGAGACCACGACGGGCGTCAACCGCCTGCGCGCCCTGGCTGACAGCGGCAAGCTGGCTTTCCCCATGATCGCCGTCAACGACTGCAACTGCAAATACCTGTTCGATAACCGCTACGGCACGGGCCAGTCCTCCTGGGACGGCATCATGCGCACGAGCAACCTGGCCGTGGCCGGCAAGACCGTCGTCGTGGCCGGATACGGCTGGTGCGGCAAAGGCGTGGCCATGCGTGCCAAAGGCATGGGCGCCCGCGTCGTCGTAACCGAAGTCAACCCGATCAAAGGCATCGAAGCCGTCTTCGACGGATTTGAAACCCTGCCCATGCAGGAAGCCGCCAAGAAAGGCGATATCTTCGTCACCGTGACGGGCTGCAAAGACGTCATCCGCAAGGAACACATGGAAGTCATGAAGGACGGCGTGCTCCTGGCCAACGCCGGTCATTTCGACGTGGAAATCAACAAGCACGACCTGGAAGCCCTGAGCGTCAAGCCGCCTTTTGAAGCGCGCAAGAACATCACGGCCTACACCCTGGCCAACGGCCACCAGCTGAACCTGCTGGGCGAAGGCCGCCTGGTCAACCTGGCCTGCGGCGACGGCCATCCGACGGAAATCATGGACCTGAGTTTCGCCATGCAGTTCCTGGCCATGCGCCACCTGCTGGAAAACAAGGGCAAACTGGAAAAGAAACTCTACGTGCTGCCGGAAGAACTGGACCGCGAAGTGGCCATGATCAAGCTGCACGCCATGGGCTTCGACATCGACAAGCTGAGCCCCGAACAGGAAGCTTACCTGCATCATGCCTGATGCGGCTTTCCGCACGCGGAAGGACAGGGGAGGGAACCATATGACCGATGCAATCCATACGGACGTTGCCGCGGCACGGCACGAAGTCGTCGAAACCGGACGCCGCCTGCTGGCGTCAAGCCTCACCGTGGGCAGCTGGGGCAACCTGAGCCGCCGGGCGGGGGAAGGCCTGATCGCCATCACGCCGTCGGGCCGCAGTTATGATGCTCTCCGGGACGAGGACATCGTCGTGACGGACCTGGACGGAACCGTACAGGCCGGCAGCCTGCTGCCGTCGTCGGAACTGCCGCTGCACCTGGCCATCTACAAAGCCATCCCCAAGGCACGGGCCATCGTCCACACGCACAGCATTTACGCCAGCGCCCTGGCCGTCTCGCACCGGGACCTGCCTCCGCTGGTGGAGGACCTGGTCCAGCTGACGGGCGGTGCGGTCCGCTGCGCTGCCTACGCCCTGCCGGGCACACCGGAGCTGGGCGCCAGCGTCGTACAGGCCCTGGACGGACACCGGGCCGCCTTTCTGGCCAACCACGGCGCCGTCTGCTGGGGCACGTCGCTCAAAGAGGCCCTGACCTGCGCCGAACTGTTGGAAAAAGCCTGCCGCATCTTTCTGGCGGCCGGCGGCAGCGTCGTGCCCTTGACGGACGCACAGTGCCGTTACATCAACGGTTTTTATGAGGAACATTATTCGAAACGCCAGCAGGGACTGGAATAGACTGGAGTGAAAACATGTCCAAAATCCTGATCAAGAATGCAGAAATCGTAACGGACGGTCCGGATTACCCGAAGAAGTACATCGGCATCACGGACCGCAAAATCACCTATATCGGCAAAGACAAACCCGAAGGCTACGACGACGCGCAAGTCATCGATGCCACGGGCAAACTGGCGGCGGCCGGCATGGTCAACGCCCACACGCACATCGCCATGTGCCTGCTGCGCAGCTACGGCGACGACATGGCGCTCATGGACTGGCTGCAGAACAAGGTCTGGCCTGCCGAGGCGGGCCTGAAGGACGGCGACTGCTACTGGGGCACCCAGCTGGGCATCCTGGAAATGCTCAAAGGCGGTACCACCTCGTTCGCCGACATGTACTTTTTTGAAGACGAAACGGCCAAAGCCGTCGAGGAATCGGGCATCCGTGCCTGCCTCGCCCGCGGCCTGACCGGTGACAAATACGACAAGGAAGACCAGCGCCTGGCGGAAAACGTACGCCTCTACAAAGACTGGAACGGCAAGGCGGACGGCCGCCTGACCGTCATGCTGGGGCCCCATGCGCCCTACACCTGCACGGAAGAGTACCTGAAGCTGCTCGTCGAAGCGGCGGGGGAACTGGGCAGTGAAATGCACATGCACCTTTCGGAAACGCAGCAGGAAGTCAAGGACTGCGTCGCCCAGCACGGCAAGACGCCTATCGCCTATGCCGACAGCCTGGGGATTCTGGACCGGGGCTGCCTGATCGCCCACGCCGTGTGGGCAACGGACGAAGAAATCGACCTGATGGCGAAAAAGCACGCCCGCGTGGCCCACAATCCGCAGAGCAACCTGAAGCTCGCCAGCGGCATCGCGCCCGTGGAGAAGATGATGGCCAAAGGGATCACCGTCGGCCTCGGCACGGACGGCGCCACGTCGAACAACAACCTCGACATGCTCGAGGAAACGCGCCTGGCCGCCATGCTGCACAAGGGCGTCACGTACGACCCGCTGTGCATTCCGGCCGCGCAGGCCTGGGACATGGCCACGTACCAGGGTGCCAGATGCATCGGGTACAAGGACCTGGGCAAACTGGAAGAAGGCTATCTGGCCGACATCGTGCTCTATGATATGGACAAACCGTACTGGTATCCCCGTCACGACCGCATGAGCCTGCTCGTGTACGCTGCCAGCGCCAACGATGCCGATACGGTCATCGTCAATGGCAGGGTGATCATGGAGAAGGGCGAAGTCAAGACCCTGGACGCGGAAAAGATCTACGCGGAAGCAGGGCAGATCGCCGCGCGGCTCACGCACCACTGAACCCGGCGCTCCCCACAGGGGAGCAGGAATAGAGAAACAAGGAGAGCGAACAACATGGCGAAAATCTTAAGTAAAATCAAAGTTTCCCCCGCTGTCTACGAACTGGTCGTGGAAGCCCCGCTGATTGCCCGGAAATGCCAGCCGGGACAGTTCGTCATCGTACTGTCCGACCCGGAAAGCGAACGCGTGCCTTTCACGATTGCCGATTTTGACCGTGAAAAAGGCCATATCACCATGATCATCCAGGAAGTCGGCGCCACGACGCAGCATATCTGCGAAGATTTCGGCGTCGGCGACGAGCTGCAGAACATCGTCGGACCCCTGGGCCGTCCTTCGGAAATGAAGAAGTTCGGCACCGTCGTCTGCGTCGGCGGCGGCATCGGCGTCGCCCCGGTCTACCCGATTGCCCGGGCCTACAAGGCACTGGGCAACAGGGTCATCTCCATCATCGGCGGCCGCACGAAGGAACTCGTCCTGTGGGAAGACAAGATGCGCGCCGTCAGCGATGAGCTGATCGTCTGCACCGACGACGGCAGCTACGGCCGCAAAGGCTTCGTGACCCAGCCCCTGCAGGAAATGCTGGAAAAAGGAGAGAAGGTCGACTACGTCATCACCATCGGCCCCGTCGTCATGATGCGCAATGTGGCCCGCACGACGGAACCGTTCCATGTTTATACGGCTGCCAGCCTGAACACCATCATGGTCGACGGCACGGGCATGTGCGGCGGCTGCCGCGTCCTCGTCGGCGGCGAGAACAAGTTCGCCTGCGTCGACGGACCGGAGTTCGACGCCCACAAAGTGGATTTTGCCAACCTCATGCAGCGGCAGAGGATGTACAAGACCCAGGAAGCCGAGGAATGGAGCTGCGGAGGTGAATGCAAATGCTTAAAGTAAACCGTCACGCGATGCCGGAACAGCCGGCAGATGTCCGGAGACATAATTTCGAGGAAGTCGCCCTGGGCTATGACGAAGACACGGCGGTGGAAGAGGCACAGCGCTGCCTGAACTGCCCCAAGCCCCGGTGCGTCACAGGCTGCCCGGTCAACATCTATATCCCGAAATTCATTCATGCCGTGGCGGAACGGGATTTTGCGTCCGCCATCCGCATCATCAAGGAAAAGAGCAGCCTGCCCGCTGTCTGCGGCCGTGTCTGCCCGCAGGAAAAACAGTGCGAGGGCCGCTGCGTCCTCGGCATCAAAGGGGAACCGGTAGCCATCGGCCGCCTGGAACGCTTTGTCGCCGACTACGCACGGGAACACGGCCTGGACGCCGTGGAGGCCCCGAAAGTGGAGAAGAAGGGCAAGAAAGTCGCCATCATCGGCTCCGGCCCGACAGGCCTGGCCTGCGCCGGCTCCCTGGCCCAGAAGGGCTACGATGTCACGATCTTCGAAGCCTTCCATGTGGCAGGCGGCGTGCTCATGTACGGCATCCCGCAGTTCCGTCTGCCCAAAGAGATCGTCCAGCATGAAATCGACGGCCTGAAGAAGATGGGCGTGGAAATCAAGACCAACATGGTCATCGGCCGCACCTTCACCATTGACGAACTGATGAAGGAAGAAGGCTACGACGCCGTCTATATCGGCACGGGCGCCGGCCTGCCCCACTTCATGCATATCGATGGGGAAGACCTGAACGGCGTGTATGCCGCCAACGAATTCCTGACCCGTGTCAACCTGATGAAGGCCTATACGTTCCCGAAAGCGGCCACGCCGGTCTACGCCGGCAAGAAGGTCGCCGTCGTGGGCGGCGGCAACGTCGCCATGGACGCGGCCCGCACGGCCCTGCGCCTGGGTTCCGAAACGGTCTACATCGTCTATCGCCGCGGCGAGGACGAACTGCCGGCCCGTAAGGAAGAAGTGGCCCACGCGAAAGCCGAAGGCGTGCAGTTCTATCTGCTCAACAACCCTGTGCGGGTACTGGGCAGCGAAGACGGCTGGGTCACCGGCCTGGAATGCGTCAAAATGGAACTGGGCGAACCCGATGCCAGCGGCAGACGGTCGCCGAAACCGGTGGAAGGTTCGAACCATGTCCTGCCGGTGGACGAAGTCGTCATGGCCATCGGCCAAGGTGCCAATCCGCTTATTTCGGATACGACGCCGGAACTGGAAATCAACAAGCGCGGCAACATCGTGGCCGATGAAAACGGCGCCACGAGCATGCCCGGCGTCTTTGCCGGCGGCGACATCGTAACCGGCGCCGCCACGGTCATTTCCGCCATGGGCGCCGGCAAACGCGCCGCAGAAGCAATCGACGCCTACCTGACCGGCCGCTGAGGCCGCCGGGACGTCCATCCGATAGCGAGGTTTTAGGATGTTAAAGAAAAGTATCACGGCGGCGGCCCTCACGCTGGCCCTGGCCCTGGGAACCGCCGCCCCGGTCCTGGGCAGCCGAACGCTGTACACCGATGCGGATTCGGGCTTCCGCGTGAAGACCCCCGATCCGGCCGTACAGTTCGTCGGGAAGGACTTTTACGCCTACGTGCTGCAGACGCCGCCGGAGCATAAGGAACCGTCCCAGGCGGCGGACGACGAGCCGGAAATCACCATTACGGAAGACACGTCGACGACCTGCCTGGTCTACGCCGTACCGGCCGCCCAGGTGGAAGCCGCCACGGGAAAAAAGTTCACCACGAAGGACTTCATCAAAAATTACGAAGACCTGGCCGTGATGGAACGCAATGGCATCGACCCCAACAAGGCCGACTATTTCCTCTATAACCTGGATCATTACCGCACGCCGGAAGACGACGTGTTGGTAGAAGAGCCCACCGTTCCTGCGGCAGGGGACGAAGCAGGCACCACCGCTGAAGCCAAGGACGGGTCGTCGCACCTGGCCGTGATTCCGTCATCCCTGCTGGACCATGCCGACATCAGCCTGTCCACGGGGAAACGGGGCAAAACCCCTTACGTCTTCATCCATCTGGTGGAAAAATTGCCTGATGAAGAAAAAGATACATCGTTTAAAGAAGACGGCGGGAAGAATTTTGCGCGTCATGACATGCAGCTGGCCCTGACCAGTGCCAACGATATCCTCTACATTATCACTACAAATTTCGAGCTGCCGAACCTGAACAACCAGAAGGACGCCCTGAAAAAGGAATACACGCCGCTGAAGCGGACGAAGAAGTCCCGGGAACTGACGGCGGCAAATACGGAGGACCTGAATGCCAAGAAGAACATCCGCGAGGATTTTCTGAAGAACATCACGTTCTTTGCGCCGCAGAAGGCCGCGGAACCCTACGGATACCGGGACCCCGTGCTGCAGCAGTTCGTCCGGCTGCCGGATGACTGGATCTACTGCCAGACCCGGCTGGACAAACTGGTGGACGTTCCGGCCCAGGCGGCGGAACTGGGCACGCTGACGCTGGGCCTGCGGGGCCTGACCATGCCGCGCATTTACGACCTGTTCGGCCAGGCGCTGCGCGAGAAAAACTACAAAGACCCCGCCAGCATTGAAACGGCGCTGAATCTGGAACGGCACTACAAGGAACTGCCGAGCATCCTGTTCAGTTACAGCGGGCCGTACACGGCAGACCAGAAAAAGCATATCAGCCGGACGCTCCATAACGACCTGCGCTTCATGGGCCTGGCCGTCGAAGCGGCGCTGCACATGGGCGTCAAAAGTCCGACGCTGCGCCAGTACCTGGATGTGCTGAATTTCAAGACGCGCAGGATTCCGTCGGACCAGGAAATGACCATCTATCTGAAAGGCGAAGGCGTCGGCAGGGAAAAACCCGATTATCCGCTGCTGTTCAACGGACGCATTTCCCTTTATAAGGATAAGGCAGGTGCGATGTTCCTGATCCGGAAAAATACGGACGACCTGCAGCCGGAATGGATACCGGTACTGGGAATGCCCGGAGAGGAACCCGACGAGACCAGAACCGGTCCGTGTACCCCAAAAGAATAAACGGGAATCCGAAAAAAGTAAGAGCTTCTCAAAACGACCTCGTAAAATCGTTTTTGAGAAGCTTTTCCTTTTGCAGACGATAAGTTACTCGTAAAATTGTTTAAAAACGTTCAAAGACGATTTAAACGCGTTATGGCTTTGAAATGAATGCGGACAGACTGATTTTCCGGGGCAGTGGTCCAAAGGCCATGGCTGAGGCACGGATCGGGGCCTCTTTTTTGATTTAGATTTAACATAATATATATTATCGGACGTAAAATAACAAAGTAAATCAGGACGGCCCTTTCCAAAAACGGTCCGGAAAATCACCTGGAAAACCGGCCCTGTTTTTACCTCCTCTTCCGGCAGGCATTTTGGCAAACAGTTTTGAACAAGTGTTTGACACTGTCTGTTCCATTTGCTATAATAAAGTTGTTAAAAACTGTCTATCAAATGAATGTTCTGCAGATTCATTATCATTTCCGGAGGTTTTACATTATGGCAAGGCATAAAAGCATGATTCCCAAGGACTTTGACGGCGTTTATACCGAAGATATGCTGACCGAACGGCAGCGTCAGGTTCTTCATTATATACGCAATTTCACGATGGAAAAAGGATATCCGCCTTCCGTCCGGGAAATCTGCAAGGCCGTCGGCCTGTCGTCCACGGCCAGCGTCCATAACCACCTGCATAAGCTGCAGGAAATGGGCTTCATCCAGCGCGATTCCGCCAAGCCGCGTGCCATCGAGCTGACCCAGGACGCTTCCTGGCGCAACAAGACCGTCATTCCCGTGCCACTGGTCGGCAACGTGACGGCCGGTAAACCAATCCTTGCCGTGGAAAACATTGAAGAAACCTACCCCATTCCGCTGGATCTGATCGGTACGCGCGAAAATGTGTTCATGCTCGCCGTGACCGGCGACAGTATGATCAACGCCGGCATCCTGGATCATGACTACATCGTCGTCCGCAAGCAGGAATACGCGAACAACGGCGATATCGTCGTGGCCCTCATCGATGGCGAAATCGACGGTCCCCGCACGACGGTCAAGCGCTATTTCAAGGATTTGCGGAATATCCGTCTGCAGCCGGAAAACGATAAGTACGAACCAATCATAGGCGGTGACAACATCCACGTCATAGGAAAAGTCATTGCCGTCTTCCGGATGCTCTGATGTTGGATTCATTAATACGTACCATATTGTAAACCGTCCCATTGCCTAAAAAGATACGAGGCAGGACCCTGAACCGGGTTCTGCCTCGTTTTTTGTTATTTCCCTATGGTGTTTTGTCAGGACGGAAACTGTAACTGCTGTCATTCCATCATCGTTGTGATGTCATATTGATATCATTACAATGTCCTTCTGCTTTCAGTCACTCTTCCTGGTCTGCCCTGCCGATCTGTTTGGCCGCTTCCATGATGGCCAAAAGTCCATGTTCATAGGTCAGGCCGCCCTGCAGGAAAACATTGTAGGGCTCGCGCATGGGTCCGTCGCAGCTCAGTTCAATGGACGCGCCCTGTACAAACGTGCCGGCTGCCATGATGATGGGGTCCGCGTAACCGGGCAGGTCACCCGGTACAGGAATGACGTGGGCGTCCACGGGGGAATTTGCCTGAATGGCTTCACAGAACTTCTCCAGGCGGTACGGCGTATGGAGCGTGATGCACTGGATGATGTCGTGGCGCAGGATTTCCGGGCCCGGTTTCACTTCGTAGCCCAGCTTCTCGAAGACGGCTGCGGCAAAGACGGCCGTTTTGACGGCCTGCATGACGACGTGCGGGGCCAGGAACAGGCCTTCGTAAAATTCACGGGCCGTATCCCCCAGGGTCGCCCCCATTTCACCGGCCAGGCCGGGAACGGTCAGGCGGCAGGCCGCGTTGTAGACCAGATCCTTGCGGCCGACGATATAGCCGCCCGTCGGGGCCAGTCCCCCGCCGAGGTTCTTGATGAGGGAACCGGCCATCAGGTCGGCGCCGACATCGGTCGGTTCCAGCTTTTCCGTGAATTCGCCGTAGCAGTTGTCGACGAAGCAGATGACATCGGGGCGCACCCGCTTGATGGATTTGATGAGGGCGCCGATGGAAGCCACGTCCAGGGTTTCGCGCTCATTGCTGTAGCCGCAGGAACGCTGGATATGGATCATCTTCGTCTTGTCCGTCAGGGCTTCACGGACAGCGCGGACATTGATCTTGTTGCCGCGCATCTTGATTTCCTTGTACTGCACGCCCATGTCGACCAGGGAACCCGGTACGGGATCGGGATAGCCGATGATGGTCTGCATCGTGTCGTAGGGGGCGCCCGTAGCCGCAATGACTTCGTCGCCCGGTTTCAGGTTGCCCAGCATGGCCACGGCCAGCGCGTGCGTGCCGGACACGAACTGGGAGCGGACCAGGGCCGCTTCCGTATTGAAGATGTCGGCATAAATCTCATCCAGCTTCGTACGTCCCACATCGTCGTAGGCGTACCCCGTCGTCGGTTTCATGTAATAATCGGAAACCATGTTGTCGCGGAAGGCCTGTACGACCTTGTGTGTGTTGTAGAAAGAGATTTCATCGTAATAGTGGGTCTGTTTCGCTACGAGGTCCATAGCGTATTTTTCGAGATCGGTAAACTTTACCGAACATTGCTGCTGGGAGATTTCCATTGCCTTTTCTTCACCTTTTGCTTTCTATATTTTTGTTTGTTTCTTTGTTCGCTTTTGCCGTGACGGCTGGTACCCGTCAGGCTTTCGGTTCCACTACGTAGGGCTGCCAGGCATCCGCCTCGGAAATATCCAGCCGGACGGTCACCTTCGTGCCTTCCGCCAGGTATTCCTCCTTCAGGATGGTCCCTGCCGTATGGAGTTTGGCCGCCTTGCCCGATTCGCTGTACGGAATCAGCAGCTCCAGTTCGACGGACTTCATCTGCAGATGTTCCGTAATCAGTTCCATCAGGTCATCCAGGCCTGTGCCCTGTTTGGCGGAAATGCAGACGCTTTCCGGAATGGCGCGCAGCTGTTCCAGCAAACCGCTGTCCGGCGGCAGTTTATCGATTTTATTGAACACCGTGAGGATGGGTTTGTCCTTCACCCCTACCTCTTCCAGTACCTGGTAGACGGCACTGCTCTGTTCCTTGTAGAGGGGATGGCTCACATCCACCACATGGAGCAGCAGGTCGGCCTCCACCGTTTCTTCCAGCGTCGACTTGAAGGCCGCCACCAGCTGGTGCGGCAGGCGCTGGATGAATCCGACCGTGTCCGTCAGGATGGCTTCCCGTTTATCCGGCAGTTCCAGCTGCCGTGTCGTCGGATCCAGGGTGGCGAACAACTGGTCGCGGGCATAGACGTCGGCCTGGGTCAGCGTGTTCAGCAGCGTCGACTTGCCGGCGTTCGTATACCCGACCAGGCTGATGGTCGGCACGCGGTTGCGCGACCGGTTGGTACGATGCAGCTGCCGCACGTTGGCAACCTTGTCGATGCAGCCCTTGATATAGGCGATGCGGTCCCGGATGACACGGCGGTCCGTTTCGAGTTTCGTTTCGCCGGGTCCGCGCGTACCGATACCGCCGCCCAGACGGGAAAGCGTGAGGCCCTGCCCCATGATGCGCGGCAGGGAATACTGCAGCTGGGCCAGTTCCACCTGCAGCTTGCCTTCGTTGGTGCGGGCCCGCTGGGCGAAAATGTCCAGGATTAAGGCCGTACGGTCGAGCACCTTGATGCCGAGGGCCCGTTCCAGGTTCCGTTCCTGGGCCGGGGACAATTCCTCGTCGAAGACGGCCAGGTCGATATCTTCCTGCTGGGCGAACAGCGCCAGCTCCCGGACCTTGCCGCGGCCGATGAAGAATCCCGGATCCGGTTTGGGCCGCTTCTGGTTGAACAGGGCCACGACGTCCGCCCCGGCCGTTTCCGCCAGCTGCTTCAGTTCCTGCAGGGAATCTTCCGCCGTCCACAAGGTCCGTCCCGGTTTACCGTATTCCATGCCGACCAGGATGGCCCGTTCGGGCCGCTCGTCCTTATTGTTTTCCGTCTTGTCTTCCGAGGCCAGCAGTTTTTCCGACGTCGTGATCAGGTTCGGCAGGAACAGGACCTCCAGGTCCCTGGCCGTCACCGGCCCGTATTCCTGTACCTCGAGCTGGTCGTTGTCATCACGCCCCGTGATGATGGCGAAGTCCAGCTTCGACGCGGCCGGGTTCTCCTCGTCCACGCCGATGGCGGCCATCAGGTCGTACCGGTTGTTGCGCAGCGCCGACAGGTCGATACCGCTCAAGCGTTCGTCCCCGCCGGGATGGGTATGGATGCAGCGGACCCCGCTCAGCCGGTTGCGGCCGCGCCGCAGGTCGACATCGGGCAGCGTCACGGTGCTGCTGTCCCCCACGGCCACGCTGACCACCTTGCCGTGACGGTCCACATAAATGTTCACTTCCCGGTTGATGGCGGCCGTAATGGAGGCCATCTTTTCCAGGGCCTCCGCCGTCAGGACCTGCCAGTCGGGAATTTCCAGGTCATACAGTTGTTCCAGTGCGTTCAGGACGGAATTTTTCAGTCCGTCCACCTTACCAAGGATTTCACGCATGATGAGGGTTCCTCCCCGGTGCCCTCAGGCACCCTTCCCTGCCGTCCGCGTCACTGTCTGGCGCGGGCCGGCTCGATGTTCACCCTGTAGCCGCGGATGCTGTTCTTGTGCATCACAGCCAGTACGCGTTCCGCGAACTGCTCCGGCACTTCCACAAAGGAGAACTTGTCGAAGATATTGACTAACCCGATACTGCGGGCCGGGATTTCCGCTTCTTTGGAGATGGCCCGTACCAGGTCCGGCACGGTCACCTTCTGGTTCCGGCCGATATTCAGGAAGAAGCGCACCATACCGGGGCGGCCGCCCGTATTGGTCAGGTCGCTGATGGTGTTCTTCTCTTCGTGGATTTCCAGGGCCTTGTTGCCTTCCTGCATCAGTTTCAGGGCGGCGGCGGCGATTTCTTCCACTTCGTATTCCTTGCTCAGGGCCGTCACAATCGGCATATAGTCGGCGTAATCATCAATTTCCAGCAAGGACTGCATCTTGGAGATGATCTGTTCGCGCTGGTGTTCGAGGACATCCGTCGTCGTCGGCAGTTCGCGGCGGCGGATCCGCGTCCGCGCCACCCGCTCGATCAGTTTCAGTTGACGGAATTCCCGCGGCAGGATGAAGGTCAGGGCGACGCCCGTATTGCCGGCACGGCCCGTGCGGCCGATGCGGTGCACATAGCTCTCCGGATCCTGCGGGATGTCGTAGTTGATGACATACTGCACATTATCGATATCAAGGCCGCGAGCGGCTACATCCGTCGCGATGAGGATGTCCAGGCGGCCTTCGCGGAACTTTTTCATGACACGGTCCCGCTGGGTCTGGGTCAGGTCGCCGTGCAGGCCTTCGGCAATGTAGCCGCGGCTGCCCAGGGCGGCAACCAGGTCGTCGACGCCGCGTTTCGTGCGGCAGAAGATGATCATTTTGCCGTCGATGCCGGCGTCCAGCAGGCGGGAAATGCCTTCGACCTTGTCGCGGGTTTCGAAATAATACTGCTCAATCAGGGGAACGGTGATTTCCTCCTTGCTGACCGTGACCATCTGGGGAGCCCGCATGTAGCGCTTCGTCAGGCTCAGGATAGGACGCGGCATGGTGGCCGAGAAGAGCATGGTCTGCCGTTCCGTCGGGATATGGCCCAGGATTTCCTCGATGTCGTCGATGAAGCCCATGTCGAGCATTTCATCGGCTTCGTCCAGAACCAGGTAACGGACGTGGTCCAGTTTGATCGTGCCGCGGTGGATATGGTCCAGCAGGCGGCCCGGCGTGCCGATGACGATCTGGACGCCGCTCTTGAGGGCGCGGATCTGCCGTTCGATAGGCTGTCCGCCGTAGACAGGCACGGCACGGATATGCTTCGTGCGGCCGATGTTGCCGATTTCTTCCGCCACCTGGATGGCCAGTTCGCGCGTGGGGCTCAGGATCAGGGCCTGGATGTGGCGGTGGTCTTCAATCCCCTGCACGATGGGGATGCCGAAAGCAGCCGTCTTGCCGGTGCCGGTCTGTGCCTGGCCGATGATGTCCTTGCCTTCCAGCAGCAAAGGAACGGCCTGCAGCTGGATTGGCGACGGTTCTTCAAAGCCCATGTCCTTCAGGGCTGTCACAACGCGTTTTTCCAATACCAGTTCACCGAAATTTTCCGTTTGTGTCGTCATTTTTCTCCTCCACCGGCTTGCAGCCGTTTCTGTCTTTTTGCTTCCCGCTCGGCCTTCCGTGCTTTCTTCTCACGGGACTGGCGCGTCGCCTTTTCATCTTCCTCGGTCGGTTCCAACAGGCCCTGGGTCCGGTCGTAGGCCAGGCCGATGGCCGCCATGGCGGCGCGCAGCTTAATCTGCGTCCGGCTGCCGCTGAAATGGAATTCGCGGCAGACCGTGCCGTCCGCATCGGCCACCGCCATATAGACGAGGCCGACGGGTTTCTTTTTCGTACCGCCGCCGGGCCCTGCCAGGCCCGTAACGCTGACGCCCAGGTCCGTCCCCAGCGTTTCCCGGACGCCTTCGGCCATCTCCCGGGCTACTTCCGGGCTGACGGCCCCTTTCCGGGACAAGTCCGTTTTGCTCACGCCCAGAACACTGTTCTTGACGGCCTCCGTATAGGAGACGACGGAACCCTTCACGTAGGCGGAACTGCCCGGGACATCCGTCATGAGGCTCGTGACCAGGCCGCCCGTACAGGATTCGGCGAAGGCGATCCATTGCTGCTTTTTCAGCAGTTCCCGGCCCAGCACTTCGGGCAGGCTGTCTTCGTCGTAGCCGTAGACATAGCGGCCGATGATGGCTTCAATCTTATATTGCATACGCGCGATAAGGGCGTCTGCTTCCGGTGCCGACGGCGCTTTGGCCGTCAGGCGCACCAAAATATCCCCGTGCCGCGCGTAGAGGGCGATGGTGGGATTGGTCTGCCGCACGATGAGATTGTCCAGCATGGCCGCCACGCGCGATTCGCCCAGGCCGCGCACTTTCAGGGTATGGGACTTGATGATGCCCAGATGGGCGTATTCCTTCTCCAGATAAGGGAACAACTCGTGCTCGCAGACATACCGGAGTTCGTACGGCGGTCCCGGCAGCATGATGAAGACCGTCTTGTCTTCGGGATGTTTCAGGACCAGCCCCGGCGCCGTCCCTACCTCGTTCCGCAGGACGATGGCGCCGCTCGGCACATAGGCCTGTTTGTCATTGTTGCTGGTGATGCAGGCATTCCGGCGCGACAACAGTTCCTGGATGTGGTTCCACACCTCCAGGTTCATATAGAGCGGTGCACCGCAGTACTCGGCCACCTCTTCCTTCGTGATGTCGCCCCGGGTCGGCCCCAGGCCGCCCGACGTGATGACGATGTCCGCCCGGGACGCCGCCAGCCGCAGGGCCTCCTTGATGCGTCCGGGGTTGTCGCCCACCGTCGTCTGATACAGCACGTCAAAGCCGCGCTGGTTCAATTCGCGGGCCAGATAGACGAAATTCTCGTTCACGATTTCGCCCAGGAGCAGCTCCGTGCCCGTCGTAATAACTTCCACGCGCATCGCGTTCCACCTTATCTTTCCTTAATCCACGCGCAGGGCCACGACATCGTAGTCGAACCCCTGATCCACCCGGACGCGGATGAAGTCGCCCGGTTTCAGTCCCGGCGCGTTTTCCACATAAATCATGCCGTCGATGTCCGGCGCTTCGCGGTACGAACGGGCTTCCGCCAGGTTTTCGCCGTCTTCGTTGTAGCCTTCGACGACGACTTCCAGTTCCTTCCCTTCTTCCGCTTTATGGAGCTCTTCGGAAATGCCGGCCTGGATGGCCATCAGTTCGTTGTAGCGGTCTTCCTTGACAGCGTCCGGAATCTGGCCAGGCATTTCGGCCGCCGCCGTTCCTTCTTCACGGGAATAGGTGAAGACGCCGGCGTTTTCAAAGCGTTCTTCCTCGACGAACCGTTTCAGTTCCTCGAAATCCTCGTCCGTTTCCCCGGGGAAGCCGACGATGAAGGTCGTGCGGATGACGATGTCCGGAATGCGTTTGCGCAGTTTCGCCAGCAGTTCCCTCGTATGGGCCATGCTGTCGTGGCGGTTCATGGCGCGCAGCAGGCGCTGGCTGGCGTGCTGCAGCGGCAGGTCCACGTAATGGCACAGCTTGGGCAGGGTGGCGAAGGCTTCGATCAGTTCATCCGTAAAGGTGTTCGGGTACATGTACATGACGCGGATCCAGCGGATGCCGTCGATGTCATTCAGATCCTTCAGCAGTTCCGCCAGCCGCAGTTTCCCGTACAGGTCCGCGCCGTAGACGGTCGTGTCCTGGGCCACCACGATGAGTTCCTTCACGCCCCGCGCGGCCAAATCCCGCGCTTCTGCCAGGACCTGTTCATAAGGTTTGCTGACATAGGGTCCGCGGATGAGCGGAATGGCGCAGTAGGAGCAGCGGTTGTTGCAGCCTTCGGCAATCTTCAGGTAGGCGCTGTACGGTTCGCCCGTCAGTTTGCGCGGATCCGGTGCGAAGGGTTCCGCAGCCGCCGTGACGGCCGGCCGCAGGCCGCCATCCTTTTTCGCCGCTTCCGGCAGGTCGCCGTCCTTCATATGGAGCACGCGGCGCCCTTCCAGGACGAGGCCGATCACTTTTCCGATATCCTTAAACACATTGGTACCCACCAGGGCGTCCACTTCGGGCATTTCCTGGAACACTTCCGCGGCATAGCGCTGGGCCAGGCAGCCCGTCACAATCAGATACTTGCAGGAACCGGTCTTTTTGTATTCCGCCATGGCCAGGATGTTGTCGATGGACTCCTGTTTGGCCGATTCGATAAAGGCACAGGTGTTGACAAGCAAGATGTCGGCCTGCGCCGGGTCGTTGGTGATTTCAAGGCCGTATTGTTCGATGACACCCAGCATGACTTCGGAATCGACGAGATTCTTGGGGCATCCCAGGCTCACTAATCCTAATTTCAATTCTCTACCTCCGCCGCATCAATGCGTATTTCCTTCATCCAGATGTTGGCCAGTTTCTGCACGGCCTCCGCATCCTTGTAGAACGTGTTCGTCCACAGGACGCCCGTATCGATGACCGGTCCTTTGCGTCCCTGGGGCAGTACCGGCAGGAAGCCGCACCGTTCCGTCGTCAGCACCGTGCGCGCTTCCGAATCCTGGAGCAGCCAGTTGACGAAGGAGACGGCCTTCTTCCCTTTCCGGCCCGCTTTCACGAGGCCGGCGCCGAACAGTTCGATGGGCGAACCTTCTTCGGGAATGAAGGCGTAGGCCGGGAAATCGTTCTGCAGGTATTTGAAGACCTGGCTGCGGCGCGTGATGGCGATATCCGCATCGCCCGTCGCGGTCATGCGTACCGGGCTGATGGCATATTTGGCGAAACGGGTCTGGTTCCGCAGTTTGCGGAGAAAGTCCAGGCAGGCATCCTGCCCCATATGGGACGAAGCGGCAGCGAGGAAGTTCTTCGTCGACTCCGTGTTCGTCAGGTTCTCCATGGAAATGCGGGCCGACGGCAGGGTGGTCAGGTCCAGCCAGTGTTCGATGTTTTCCTGGCCCACCTGGCGGGAATAGGCCTGGTTCACCAGGATGACCGCCGGGTCATAGAAGACGCCGAGCCAACGGTCCTTTTTGTCCTTCAGCGTTTCCGGCAGCAGGTCGGCGTATTCCGAAGGGACCGGCTGCAGCGCGTCCTGGTCCGCCAGCCGGCGCAGCAGGTCCGTGCTGCCCAGGACCACGTCGGCGGCCTGGGGGTCGCTGTCCTTTTTCGCCACGGCGACCTTCACTTTTTCCTTGTCGTTCCGGCGGGCATTGTACTTGTCGGCCATGGCCTGGACGAACTTTTCATCCAGGTCGGAATAGAGCGTGACCGTGTCGGCCCCGCCGGTGCCCTGCCCGCAGCCGCCGGCCAGTCCTGCCAGGCACAGCAGGACGACGGCGAGCTGAAAAATCTTCTTCATGCAAAACTCCTTGCTGATCATCGTTTTCCCCGGGGCCGCCGGTTTTCCGGCCTGCCCTTGCCCATCCGTCCCTTTTCCGGCGCGACGAGGCAGCGGGGACCTGTACCGATCAGGTCTTCCCGGCCGGCCTTGCGGAGCGCTTCGAGCACCAGGGCCTGGTTACGGGGGTTCGTGTATTGCATCAGGGCACGCTGCATCGCCTTTTCATGGGGATTGCGGGTGACGAACACCGGCTCCATGGTATAGGGGTCGATGCCGGAATAATACATGGCCGTGGAGGCGCTGCCCGGCGTGGGAATGAAATCCTGCACCTGTTCGGGGCGCCGGCCCGTATCCCGCAGGAATTCCGCCAGTTCGACGGCGTTGCGGAGCGTACAGCCCGGATGGCTGGAAATGAAATACGGCACCAGATACTGTTCCTTGCCGATTTCACGGTTCTTTCGGTTGAATTCGCGGACGAAACGCAGATAGACATCTTTCCCGGGCTTGCCCATGCGCTGCAGGACAGGCGGGGAAATGTGTTCCGGCGCCACTTTCAGCTGGCCGCTGACATGGTACCGGCAGAGTTCGTCCAAAAAGTCGCGCCGGTGGTCCGCCAGCAGGTAATCGTAGCGGATTCCGGAGCGGATGAAGACTTTCTTCACGCCCGGCAGAGCCCGCAGTTCCCGCAGCAGGGCCACGTAATCGCTGTGGTCCGCGTCCAGGTTCGGGCACGGCGCCGGGAAAAGGCACTGATGGAAGCTGCAGGCTCCCTGGGTCAGCTGCTTTTTGCAGGCCGGATGGCGGAAATTCGCCGTCGGGCCGCCCACATCGTTGATGTAGCCTTTGAAGTCCGGCATCTGCGTCATCAGCCTGGCCTCCCGCAAAATGGAAGCGTGGCTGCGGGCCTGGATGATGCGGCCCTGATGCGCGTGGATGGCGCAGAAGGAGCAGCTGCCGAAACAGCCGCGGCTGCTCACGATACTGAATTTGACTTCGGCCAGAGCGGCGATGCCGCCGTCCTTGTCGTACATGGGATGCCACTGCCGCGTGTACGGCAGGTCGTAAATGGCATCCATTTCGGCTTCCGTCAGGGGCAGGACTGCGGGATTCTGGACCACATACCGTCCCTTCCCGTTTTCCTGGACCAGGGTTTTGCCGTAATGGGGATCGAAATTCTCGTTCTGCACGTGGTACGCCCGGGCCAGCATCGTCTTGTCCCGCCGGATTTCGTCCAGCGAAGGCAGGGTCACGTAATCCTCCACGTTTTCCAGGGAATCCGTGAGGAAGGCCGTGCCGCGGATGTAGTGCAGATCTTCGCCGGAAGCCCCGCCGGCCAGGTAGTCCGCGATTTCGCGGATGGCTGTCTCCCCCATGCCGCAGACGAGCAGGTCGGCCCCGCTGTCGGCCAGGATGGAAGGCAGCAGCTTGTCTTCCCAGTAATCATAGTGGGCGAACCGGCGCAGGCTGGCCTCGATGCCGCCGATGATGACGGGCAGGTCCGGCCAGATGCGTTTGGCCATGCGGGCGTAGACGGCCGTGGCATGGTCGGGGCGGCAGCCCATGGCGCCGCCGGGGGAATATTTATCGACGGTACGCGGTTTGCGGGCCGCCGTATAGTGGCAGAGCATGGAATCGAGATTGCCGCCGCAGACGAGCACGCCCAGGCGGGGTTTGCCCAGGGCCGTCCAGGCGGACGGATCGTGCCAGTCCGGCTGGGGCAGCATGGCCACCTTGTAACCGGCAGCTTCCAGCACGCGGCCGATGACGGCCGGTGCGAAAGACGGATGATCGACGTAGGCGTCGCCGCTGACGAACAGGAAATCCGCCTGTTCCCAGCCGCGCTCCTCCATGTCTTCCCGGCAAACGGGGAGAAATCTCTGCGTCATATGGACCTCTTTCTTCCTGCAATTCCTTGCGTTTCTGTCTTTTTCAATACATCAGGGATTCTGTCGCTGCGCGCCCGCGGGCTTGTAGATCCGTTCCACCGGAACTTCGGAATCGATCTTCGCCTGCGCGGCGCCATTGTAGACGATTTCCAGGCTCGAAGGACGGCCCATGCGGACGGTCAGGTCCCGGGCAGCTTCGAATGCACGGGCTTCGCCTTCCCGCAGGGTTCCTTGATACAGTTCCTTTCCGCCGGCCTCGGAAACCCGCAGCCAGCAGTCGCCCCGGGCGGCCCGGATTTCCAGTTTCACCCGGCCGGGGATGGCGGCAGCAGCCGCTTTCGCCTGGTCAGGCTGAGCCGGGGCCGCGGTCTTGTCCTGTTCCCCGGACTTGTTCCCGCTGCCCGGCAGGAAGGACCCGAGGGTCTGGGTCAGGGATTTGGCCGGCGCCGCAGGGGCTGCCTGCTTAGACGGGCCGCCGAAGAAATGGTACGCCGCCAGGGCCGCCAGCACGAGGACGATCACCGCGGCGATAATCCAGAGCGCCCGGTGGCTGTGATCCGTTCCCAGGCCGGCACCGGCATCGCGGTCCACCTTGAAGGAAGGCCGGATGCGCACATTCTTCGACTCGCGGACCGGAACGGCGTGCCGCTGCACGCTGTCCTCCCCTTCGCGGGCCGCGCGGTAGCGTGCCACGAGCTTGAAGCCGTCCATGCCGAGGAAGCTTCCGTACCGCTGGATGATACCCCGCACGAAGACATCGCCGGGAATCTTGTCAAACTCCTCGTTTTCCAGCGCTGCCAGATAATGCTTCGGCACATTGGTACGGAGCGACACATCTTCCAGCGTCAGGCCCTTCTTTTCCCGTTCTTCCCGCAGGATGGCGCCGACATTCCCCGCACTGCCGGCAGTCTCCTTGCCGCCCTGCACGGAATTTTCATTTTCCGTTGTCATGACCATCACCGCCCTTCAAATACCGTTCTTCCACTTCCTGCCGGGACATCTTCAGTTCCCTGGGCTTGCTGCCCACGGCAGGTCCTACAATCCCCATACTTTCCATTGTGTCGACCAGGCGTCCCGCCCGGCTGTAGCCCACGTGGAAGCGGCGCTGCAGCATGGAGGCCGATGCCTGTCCCAGGTCGAGGACCAGGCGGATTGCGTCTTCCAGCAGTTCGTCCTGCTGGTTTTCCGCACCCGCTTCCCCGCCGTCCGGTCCCTTGCCCTCGTTATGACTGTCGCTGGGCAGTTCCACGGACGTGACCTCGTCGCTGTATTCGACGGGGATGGCCTGGTTCTTGATGAAATCCGTCACGCGGTTCAGTTCCGCGTCGCTCACGAAGGCACCCTGCACACGCAGCGGCTTGTTCGTGCCGATCGGTGAAAAGAGCATGTCGCCTTTGCCCAGCAGTTTTTCGGCACCGCCCATGTCGAGGATGGTGCGCGAGTCCGTCAGGGACGCGACGGCAAAAGCGATACGCGACGGGATGTTGGCCTTGACGATACCCGTAATGACATCGACGGACGGGCGCTGGGTCGCCAGCACCAGGTGGATGCCGCAGGCGCGGGCCTTCTGGGCCAGCCGCAGGATGGCATCTTCCACATCGGCCCGGGCGACCATCATAAGGTCGCTCATTTCGTCGATGACGATGACGATGAAGGGCATCTTCTCTTTGGCCTGTTCATTATATGCGTTGATGTCACGGACATGATTGTCCGCAAATGACTGATAACGGCGTTCCATTTCGGCCACGGCCCAGTGCAGGGCCGAAGCGGCCTTTTTCGCATCCGTCACGACGGGCGTCAGCAGATGCGGAATGCCGTTGTAGTTCGTCAGTTCGACCACTTTCGGGTCGACCAGGATCAGCTTCACTTCGTCGGGGCGCGCCTTGTAGAGGATGCCCGCGATCAGCGTGTTGACGCAGACGGACTTGCCGCTGCCCGTCGAACCGGCGATGAGCAGGTGCGGCATCTTGGCCAGGTCGATGGTGATGATGTTGCCGCTGATGTCGCGTCCCAGGCCCACGCAGAGCTTGGACGGATCCTTCCGGACGGCGTCGTTGTCAACGACTTCCTTGAAGTTGACCGGGTCGTTCTTGGCGTTCGGCGCCTCGATGCCGATGGCCGCCTTGCCCGGAATGGGCGCTTCCACGCGCACGCCCGGCGCGGCCAGGCGCAGGGCGATGTCGTCGGCCAGGTTCACGACGGAACTGACCTTGACACCCGGCGCCGGTTTCAGTTCAAACCGCGTCACGGCAGGGCCGCGGGTCGCGTTGATGACTTTCGCGTTGACCTTGAAATCGGCCAGCGTCTGTTCCAGGATACGGACCTTTTCCGCAATTTCGGACTGGTAATTGCGCGGATCCGTCTTGACCGCGTCATTCAGGAGGCTCAGCGGCGGGAAGATATAGCGGCTCCGGCCGGCTTCTTCCGGCTGGCCGTCCTCTTTCCCGTCCGTTACGGAACCAGCGGCCGCTGCCGTGGCTGCCGTGGCGGCGGAAACGGCCGCTGCCGCAACCGTTGCAGTGCTTCCGGCAGGTGTCTCCGGAACGGCGGTTTCCGGTGCTGAATCCGCGGCGGGAGCCGGTTCCGGCGATGCCGGCATTTCCGGTTCGGCGGGTCCCTGTTCCGCTTCGGGGAATGTGAGGAATCCGTCCTCTCCTTCCCCGGCCGGGGCGGCCGGAGCAGCTCCCGTCCAGCTGCCGGCGCTGGGCCGCAGCACGACTTTCTGCTGTTCCTCCGGATAAATCGGGCTCAGGGGAGCACGGGGTTCCGAACCTTCGTGCGGTTTGCCGTGGCCCCGGGTTTCCGTGCCGTAGCTTTCGTCGGCCTCTTCGTTGGTGATGATGTTGTTATGAACGCCGTCACGGCGCTCCTCCCCGTTCAGGAAGGGATTGTCCTCGAAGGATTCCCCGGATTCCGGTTCGTTCTGCCGGCCCACGTTCCTGCCAAAATCCAGGATGCGTTCGAAGGGACCCTTTTTCCGTATATCGGCGTTGAATTCGGAAAATTCTTCGTCGTGGTAGACGTCGAGGGCCGAATGTTCCCGTTCCCGGTCTTCCTCATGGAAGCGTCCGAACAGGGAACCGGCCGGTTTGGCGTCTTCTTCCCGGTCCCCTTGGCGGCTGACGCGGCGGCGCGTCCTTTCCGGCCGGGGCGTACGGCGTCGGGAGACATCTTCCAGTTCCCCGTCGTCCCCGTCCGCTTCGCGGCGGAACAGGCCCAGGTGGTACGCTTCGGCGAACAGACAGGCCAAAAGGCCCAGGATGACCACGATGACACCGCCCGTCACGCCGAAGACCTTGCGCAGGGCCGACAGCAGCAGGGCGCCGGCCAGGCCGCCGCCTTCCGGCAGCAGATGGGGCGTGAACAGGTCGTCCGCTGGCACGAAGAAGTGCTGGAACAGGCCGAGCAGGCACAGATACGCCGCGGCGGCCAGCCAGAACCCTTTCGTGGCCAGCCAGTTGCGGCGGCGCACCAGGAACCCGAAGCCGAGGATGAGGATCACCAGCGGCACCACGATGGCACCCATGCCGAAGCCGTACCGCAGGAATTCATCCGTCAGGCTGCCGAAGGAGCCCTTGATGACGCCGGCATAGGAAAGCAGGCACAGCAGCCCCGCGAGCAGCAATACAAGGCCCTTGATGCTTCTGCGCCGTTCCTGTCCCTTGCGGACTTCTTCCGCGTCCACAAGGCGCGTTTCCTGTTTTTTGTTGTCCTTTGGAATGCGTTTTCTGTTACTCACGGCATGCCCCTTTAAATGACATGTTAGGGACGAGCCTGGAAAGAGACCCGTCCCCTGCTGAACTATATTAAACTTCCATAATGATCGGTAAAATCATCGGGCGTCTTCTCGTCTTGTCGAAGAGGAAACGGCCGAGGCTGTCACGGATGGCACCCTTGATGGCGGACCATTCCGTCACCTTGTTGTCCTCGCACTTGTCGAGGGCGTCCTGCACCTTCGCCTTCGCCTGGTCCATGAGGTCTTCGGCCTCGCGGACGTAGACGAACCCGCGGGACACGATGTCCGGCCCGCTGGTGACGTGGTTCGTGGCCTTGTCGATGCCCACGACGACGATCATGATGCCGTCCTGGGACAGCTGCCGGCGGTCGCGGAGCACGATATTGCCTACATCGCCGACGCCCAGCCCGTCAATGAGCACCTTGCCGGCCTGCACTTTGCCGTTGATGCTGATCTTGTCGCGCGTCAGTTCCACGACGGAGCCGTTTTCGGCAATGACGATATGCTTCTTGTCCATGCCGCGGGCCACCGCCAGACCGGCATGCTTGATGAGGTGACGGTATTCGCCGTGCACCGGCATGAAGAACTTCGGACGCACGAGGTTCTGCATGATTTTCAGTTCTTCCTGGCTCGCATGGCCGGAAACATGGACGCCGTTGGCCTTTTCATAGACCACTTCGGCACCGAGCATGTACAGATGGTTGATGGTGTTGGAAACCATCTTTTCGTTGCCGGGAATGGGGGATGCGGAAATGATGACCGTGTCGCCGGGCACAATCTGTACTTTGCGGTTTTCGCCCATGGACATGCGCGTCAGGGCGGACATAGGTTCACCCTGGCTGCCCGTGCAGATGATGACGATCTTGTCGTTCGTGTAGTTGCGCGTTTCATCGATATCGATGATGGTCCCTTCGGGCACCTTCAGGTAACCCAGTTCCAGGGAGATGCGCACAACGTTCTGCATGCTGCGGCCGATGACGGCCACTTTGCGTTTATAGCGCACCGCCGTGTCGCAGATCTGCTGGATACGGTGCACGTTGGACGAGAAGGTGGCGATGATGATGCGGTTTTCCGCATGACGGAATTCGTTGTCGAAGGTCTCGCCCACCATCTTTTCACTCGGCGTATAACCGGGCCGTTCCGCGTTGGTGCTGTCCGCCATGAGCAGGAGCACGCCGCGGTCGCCGTATTCGGCAAAGCGGTTCAGTTCCATGACCTGCCCGTCCACCGGCGTCTGGTCGATCTTGAAGTCACCCGTATGGATGATCAGGCCGATCGGCGTGTGGATGGCGATGCCGATGGCGTCGGGAATGCTGTGGTTGACCCGCATGAATTCCAGTTTGAAGGCACCCGCACGGATGCGGTCGCCCGACTTGATGACATTCAGGTTGGCCGTGGAAACGCCGGCTTCTTCCAGTCTGCCTTCCAGGATACCGAGAGTTAATGCGGTACCGTAGACAGGCACATCCAGCTGTTTCAAAATATACGGAAGGGCGCCGATATGGTCTTCGTGACCGTGGGTCAGGAAGATGCCCCTCAGTTTGTCCTGGTTCTCCACCAGGTAGGTGATGTCCGGGATGACCAGGTCGATGCCCAGCATATCGTCTTCCGGGAACATGAGGCCCGCATCGAGCAGGATCATGTCGTTGCCATAACGGAATACGGTCATGTTCTTGCCGATTTCGCCCAGACCGCCTAAAGGAATGATGTTAACTTTTTTCTGATTTTTCTCCAAAACTATACCTCCAAATGTGTATTTCCGATGCAAATCTTTCTATTAAATAGGTATCGCAGCCGTTCCTTAACTCTGACGATATTATACCGCAAACATTTCGCAAAAACAATTGTTTGTTCCCCTGCTCCGTGTCCAAATGTGAAAAAAATGTGAAATAGACGGTTTTTCGTACGCAAATTTTCCCTTTTTCCGCCAAAAAACAAAAATCCCGGAAAGGACGGACCTTTCCGGGATACGTTAGGACAACAGATGCTTAATCTTCCGAACGGTTCTGCAACGGACCGCCGGTATTGCGTTTCTGCCACAGGAAGCACAGCACCAGGATGACCAGGCCGGCCAGGTCGGTGTAGGTGCCCGGAATGATCAGGCAGATACCGCCGAGGAAGAACACGATGCGCTGCGGAATCGTCAGCACGTGCTGGCAGAAGCCGATCATGGCGAGGGACAGGCCCCACATGCCGAGGATGGCCGTAATCGTGGACAGCAGCACCGTCAGGAACGTGGCGTTGATCATCAGCAGTTCCGGAGCCAGTACGAAGATGTACGGGACGATAAACGCGGCAATGGCCAGCTTGGCCGCGTTGACACCGGTCTTCATGGGGTTGGCGCCGGCAATGCCGGACCCTGCATAAGCTGCCAGGGCGACAGGCGGCGTTACGTCGGCGACGATGCCGAAGTAGAAGGCGAACATGTGGGCCGCCAGGACTGGTACGTTCATCTGTACCAGGGCCGGCGCCGCAATTGTCGACGTGATGACGTAGTTCGCCGTCGTGGGCACGCCCATGCCCAGGATCAGGGACGTGATCATGGTGAAGAACATGGCCGGAATCAGTTTGCCGCCGGCCAGATCCAACAGGGCCGTCGCCAGCTTCAGGCCGACGCCGGTCTTCGTCACGACACCGATGATGATGCCGGCCGTGGCGCAGGCGATAAGGACGCCGAGGACGCCTTTCGAGCCGTTGATCAGGCCGTTGACGAAATCCTTGAAGGTGATGCGCGTGTTCTTACGCAGGCAGGCGCAGACGATGGTCAGGCCGATGGCGTACAGGGCGGCACGCATCGGCGTATAGCCCGTGACCAGCAGGTAGACGATGACGATCAGGGGAATGGCCAGATGGCCCTTCTCTTTCAGCAATGCGCCGAACTTCGGCAGCTCTTCGCGCGGCGTGCCTTTCAGGCCGTACTTTTTGGCTTCGTAATGGACGCCGATCCAGATGCCCGTGTAATACAGGATGGCCGGAATGACGGCGGCCTTGACGATGTTGATGTACGGCGTGCCGACGAATTCCGCCATCAGGAAGGCGGCGGCGCCCATGACAGGCGGCATCAGCTGACCGCCCGTGGAGGCGGCTGCTTCGACGGCGCCGGCAAAGGACGGACGGTAGCCCAGCTTCTTCATCATGGGGATGGTGAAGGAACCGGTGCCGGCAACGTTCGCCACGGAGGAACCGGAAACGGTGCCCATCAGGCCGGACGACAGGACGGCGACCTTCGCGGGACCGCCGACTGCCCAGCCGGCGAGCGCGTTGGCCAGGTCAATGAAGAACTTGCCCAGGCCCGTCGCTTCCAGGTAGGCGCCGAAGAGGATGAACAGATAGATGAAGGTCGACGATACGCCCATGGGGACGCCGAAGATACCTTCCGTCGTGTAATAGAGGTGGCTGATCAGTTCGTCGAACCCGACGCCGCGGTGCGCCATGATGCCCGGCATATAGGGGCCGAGGAAGGCGTACGCCACGAAGATCAGGGCGACGGTGATCATAGGCCAGCCGACGGTGCGGCGGGCCGCCTCGAAAATCAGGACCGTACCGACGAGGCCGATGATGACATCCTGCTGCGTGTTCATGCCGGACCGCAGGACCAGCTCGTCATAATCAACCACCAGGTACATGGTCGCGCAGACACTGAGGATCGCCAGGATGACATCCAGGGGATTCATCTTTTTGCGGGACCAGGACTTCCTTGCCGGATACAGCAGGAAGATCAGGCTCAAACCGAAAGCCAGGTGGATGGTGCGCTGCAGATGCGCATCCAAGACACCGAATATGGCCGTGTACAGTTGGAACACGGCGAATAAAATACAGATAGCGGAAATCACATATCCCCAAAAACCGTCGGGGTTGCGGGTGTTGGATTCCTTATCGTACTTCTTCAACACTTCTTCCGCCGACATTTCTGCCGGCGCCGTAGTCTTTTTTGTTTCATCAGCCATCTGTCCTCACATCCTTTCCCATCTCCAAAAGATACTACAGCAGCCAGAACTGATATCGTTTCAAGGCCCTGACTTCCACCAGGGTCCCCTGTCCATACAGATCACAGAGGTCATATACCTGCGTGCCGTGGAAAATCTTGGGCCGCGCCTGCACGGCGGTCCGGAAGCGGAGCGACCGGTACGGCCGGTTCATCTCCATTTCGAACTTGCCCTCTTTGTCCAGGGCGGTAAACTTTCCGTCCTTCGGGTCATACGGAAGGCCGACGCCGAAAGACTGGTACACGGTGCGGGTCATCACCATGTCGTCCGGTCCGTTGACACGGAAAAACTCGTCGCACGGTGTCAGCTGCACCGAATGGGTATAATGATAGCTCCATTCCCCGCCCTTCCCTACGTAAAACGTCCGGGCCGGGAGTCCGTTTTCCGGTATGATTGCGATGATCAGCTGGTTCCCATACCATCCGAGCAGCACTAATAAAACAAAAAGCACTACCAAAATCGCAGAAACCGGTCTTTTTAAAAAAGACCGGGTCCCGGTGGACACCGGGGTCCGGTCTGGGTTAAACATGAACATTTGAACTTTCTGCCTTAAATTCCCTGTTCAGCAGGCGTTATTTTTCTTTGAAGAATTTTTCCGCGCCGGCGTTCAGAGGAATGGACATGCCGTCCTGGGCAGAAGCCTTGGTGATGTTCTTGCCAACGTTGTGGGCTGCCTTCATGCGGTCCAGGTTGCCATACAGGGCCTTGACGACCGCATAACCGGTGTCGGCGTCCATCTTGTCGGTAACGGCCAGCATGCAGCGTACTGCGACAGCCGGCGTATCGGCAGCGACTTTGTTGTAGGTGTTGGCAGGAATGACCAGCTTGGTGTAATACGGATACTTGGCAATCAGCTTGTCAGCCATGGCTGCGTCAACCGGGATCAGCACGACTTCATGCTGCGTGGACAGGTCCTGGATAGCGGCAGTCGGATGACCGGCCGTTACGAAAGCCACGTCGACGTTGCCGTCTTTCAAAGCGGAAGCAGCTTCGCCGAAGGACAGGTACTGTACTTTGATGTCTTTATAGGTGATGCCGGCCATGTTCAGGATCTGGCGGGCGTTGGCTTCGGTGCCGGAACCGGCAGCGCCTACGGCCACGCGTTTGCCCTTGATGTCAGCCAGCGTCTTGACGCCGGTCTTCTTGGTGGTTACGATCTGAATGGTTTCCGGATACAAGGTTGCCAGGCCTTTCAGGCTGGGTACCTTCTTATCCTTGAACATTTCCACGCCGTTGACGGCATAATAGGCGATATCGTTCTGGATGAAGGCGATATCCACTTTGCCATCCTTCAGCAGGTTGACGTTTGCTACAGATGCACCCGTAGACTGTGCCGATGCATTCGCGCCCTTGATGTTCTTGTTCAGGATGTCGGCCAGTGCGCCGCCCAGCGGATAGTAGGTGCCTGCCGTACCGCCGGTGGCGATGTTGATGAACTTCTTGCCGCCATCTGCCTTACCGGCATCCTTCTTGTCTCCACCGCCGCCGCAGCCTGCCAATACAGACCCGATGACGCAGAACGCCAAAAGGAACGCTAACAACTTCTTCATAAATAACCCCTCCTTGCCACATAACTTTGTGTGCCGTAATTTTTATATAAAATGCGAAAAAACATGCATTTTATAACAAATTCCCGGCTCCGTCTGAAACAGATTCTACTAGTACTATTTTAGACTTTCGCCGTCGGGCTTTAAACTCCTGCAAAAAAATACAAATTTAGAAAAGTATGATGTATACAAAATGCAGGGTCTCCCCTTTTCACTGGGCCTGTTTTGTGTTAAGATAAAGATGTATAAAAACTTTAAAGGAAGTGTAACAAAATGAACAGTTATTCCGTTTATAATCTTCGTCTCGCCCGCACCTTATATAACAACTTCTACCGTGCGCGCCTGACCGATGCCAATGGCGAAGATGCCGGCCAGATCCTGATCGTCCCGGGCCTGCCCCTGGACCGCAGCCAGGTTCCGCCCGATGCACCGGAAGCCAAACCGTACCTGCTCATCATCGTGGAAGACGCCAACATCAACAAGAACACCGTCGTGGACTTCGAGGAAGGCGTTTCCCGTGCCGTGCTGGACAAATTTACTACGGAAACGATGAATTTCGAACATTGCGAATTTTATTATCCTTCTCCCGCCTTCTACTTCAACCAGGAAGACGAGGAACCGGAAGCCCCGCAGGCCGGAAAGTAAGGAAGAAGCCTGCCCCGGCAGGCTTTGCCCGCCGCTTCCCGTAAAAACATAGGGATACCCGCTTAACTGCAGTTCGCCTTTGAATTTGCAGTTCAGAGGATATCCCTTCTTTTTTTATTGTAAGGCAGAATGCCGTCCCCGTCAACAAAACTCCCCGATTCCGCCCGGATTTGGGCGCACCGGGGAGCATTGTCCGATGGGATTGTTAAATTATTTACAACTTGGTGATTCCGGGCACGGGTCCGTCCTCACTCAGCACGTATGGCACTTCTCGTAGATGCCGGCCTTCTTCAGGACGCGCACCGCCGTTTCGCCAATCTGGGCCACCGTGTCGGCAACTTCGATGCCGGCTTCGTTGAGGGCCTTGATCTTATCCGCCGCCGTGCCTTTGCCGCCGCTGATGATGGCGCCCGCATGACCCATGCGTTTGCCCGGAGGTGCCTGACGGCCGCTGATGAAGGCGATGACCGGTTTCTTCATGTTCTTCGTGATCCATTCGGCTGCTTTTTCTTCCGCGTCGCCGCCGATTTCGCCGATCATGACCACGGCGTACGTATCGTCATCCTTGTTGAAGGCGTCCAGCGCGTCGATGAAGTCGATGCCCTTGACGGGGTCGCCGCCCAGGCCGACGCAGGTGGTCTGGCCGATGCCGGCCATGGTCAGCTGGTACGTCGCTTCGTACGTCAGGGTGCCGGAGCGGCTGATGACGCCGACGTGGCCCTTCTTGTGGATATAGGTCGGCAGCAGGCCCAGACGGCATTCATCCACCGTCAGGATGCCCGGGCAGTTCGGGCCCAGGAAGACCGTCTTCTTGCCCTTCAGGTAAGCGCGCACCTTGATCATATCCAGAACGGGGATATGTTCCGTGATGCAGCAGACGAAATCCAGTCCCGCGTCAATGGCTTCGATGATGGAGTCCGCCGCGAAACGGGCCGGTACGTAGATGATGGATGCATTGGCTCCCGTTGCTTCAACGGCATCGGAAACCGTGTTGAACACGGGGATGCCCATGACGATTTCCCCGCCGTGGCCCGGCGTCACGCCGGCCACGATGTTCGTGCCGTAATCAAGGGCGATTTTCGTATGGAATTTGGCCTGATGGCCCGTAATACCCTGGACCACGACCTTCGTATCTTTATTGACAAATACAGACATGATTAAGCCTCCTTCCCGGCAGCCAGTTTCTCTTTCGTTTCGGCAGCCAGTTTCACTGCCAGTTCAGCCCCTTCCTCCATCTTGGGGATGGAATGGACCATCGGGAGGTTGGCTTCTGCAAGGATCTTGCGGCCTTCGGCCACATTCGTGCCGTCCAGACGGGCGATGACGGGAACCTTCAGGCCCACGACCTTCGCTGCTTCGACAATACCGCCGGCAATGACATCGCACTTGTTGATGCCGCCGAAGATGTTGACGAAGATGCTGTGCACCTGGTCATCGGACTGCATGATGCGGAACGCTTCGGCAATCTTTTCGACCGTGGAGTCGCCGCCGACATCGAGGAAGTTGGCCGGTTCGCCGCCGTAGAACTTGATCAGGTCGACCGTCGCCATGGCCAGGCCGGCGCCGTTCACCATGCAGGCCACATCGCCGCCCAGGTTGACATAGGACAGGGACGCCTTCGCGGCATCGCGTTCCTTCGGATCTTCTTCGTTTTCATCGCGCAGCGCGTAGATTTCCGGATGACGGTAAATGGCGCTGTCATCGAAGTTCAGTTTGGCGTCAGCCGCCACGATGCGGTTGTCCGTCGTCAGCACCAGCGGGTTCGTTTCTGCCAGGGAGCAGTCCTTTTCCACGAACAGCTGGTACATGTTTTCCATGGTCTTGGCGACCTTGTTGATGACGTTTTCCGGGAACCGCATGCGGTACGCCAGGCGTCTTGCCTGGAACGGTTCCAGGCCTACGGCCGGATCCACGTACTCGTAGAAGATGTGGTCCGGATGTTCCTTGGCCACGTTTTCAATTTCCATACCGCCGTCGGCGCTTCCCATCATGACGATCTGTGCGGAATCGCGGTCGATGGTCATGCCCAGGTAGTATTCTTTTTCGATGTTGATGCCTTCTTCAATCAACAGGCGGTTGACGACTTTGCCTTCGGGGCCGGTCTGTTTCGTCACCAGCTTGTTGCCCAGCAGCTGGGAAGCGAAATACTTCACTTCGTCGATGTTGTGGGCGATCTTGACACCGCCGGCCTTGCCGCGGCCGCCGGCATAGATCTGCGCCTTGACGACAGCGACGGGAGAGCCCAGGTCTTTGGCAATCCGCGCGGCTTCTTCAGGGCTGAATGCGGCACGTCCGTTCGGGACGTCGATGCCGTACCATTTCATGATGTCCTTTGCCTGATACTCGTGAATCTTCAAAATACATTCCCTCCTTCAATTTATCTTAGATTATGGGAATCACCACAGGGAACTCGTCATAAACCCGGCGCCCGTCACTTGGCCAGGGCGGGACCGCCATCGGCGCTGCTGCGCACTTCGAGGCTCCGGATGGAGATATTCACTTTCTGTACCTGCATGCCCGTCATGCGCTCCACCTTGCGCTTGATCTTGCTCTGGAGGATGCGGCTCACTTCGAACACGCGGACGCCATAGTAGAGGACCAGCTCCACGTGGACGAACAGCCCGCGGCTGTCGGAACGGCGGCGTACATGGATGTAGTTGACCCGTGCCACGCCGACCATGCGTTCCACGATCAGGTTGATGATGTCCTCTATCACATAGTCGGAAATGAGGATGAGTCCGTAATAGCTGAAAGCCGGACGGACAATGGACCGGCGGTCTTCCCTCTTGTTCCGGTTCTTCGAAAAAAGGTTGTACGGCAGGTTGGCGAAAAAGCCGCCGAAATGCTGCTTCAGTTCCACCGTCGGCACCGGCACGATATGCTTGCCGTAACGGAGCCGCGCCTCGTGGGCCTTCTTGATTTCCTGCCGCGTGGCGATGTCCGTGATGTAGACGGTCTTCAAAGGCTTCGGCAGGCTGAGGCGTTCCGTGATCTTGTTGATCATCTTGTCCGACGTAGCCAGGATCAGGAGGCGCCGGATACCGGAACGGGCCAGGGCCTGGCGCACTTCGGAAGCGTGGGCGTCATCGTAGAAGATGGCCCGCTTCACGGCCTGTACCCTGTTCTGTTCGCTTTTGGCCGACGTCCCGGCCAGAATCTTCGCCCCTTCGATCAAAAGGCCGTCATCGATGATGCCCTGGCACTGATACTGATGGGCCACACCGATGGCACGGTGGCTTTTGCCGGAACCGCTGGGACCTACAAAGGCAATGACTTCCATATGGATCCACCTGTACTCTTCTTTCTTGTCCTAATCATAACATACTTGGCGCCATAACTTAACCGGAATCTGCTGATTGGTCGAAAATTCAGCCCGAATTTCCGTTATGGAATCCCGAAATAGGCTAAAAATGCTGTAATATTTTGCAAAGGGACTTTCCATTCCCCCAGATGTTCCGGAAAACGGCCGGCATTTCCGTGCAGATCGCTGCCTCCCGTAACCAGCAGGTGCCGCTTTTCCGCTTCCTTCTTCCAAAAGTCCTGCCACTCCGGCGAAGCGGACGGATGCCAGACCTCGATGCCGTCGTAGGGCAGCTCGTCCAAAAGGCCCCGTACCAGGTCCCGGCTGCCCACTTCTTCCGGATGGGCCTGCACGGCGATGCCGCCGGCCCTGTGGATCAGTTCCACTCCCTCGGCAGGCGTCATCTTCGGCTGCGGCACATAGGCAGGCTTTCCTTCGCTGATGTATTTGGCAAAGGCTTCTTCCACATCGGACACGTACCCGGCGGCCACCATGGCCCGGGCCACGTGGGGTCGTCCCACGGCGCGTTCCCCGTCCTTGGGCGGCGGCACCGTGAGGTCGATGCCCAGTTTATGCAGTTTGTCCAGGATTTCCTGCAGGCGGATGAGGCGCGCGTTGCGGACTTCCGCCAGCCGCTTTTCCATAAAGGCACAGTCCGGCCGGATCCCGTAGCCCAGGATATGCACCTGACGCCCTTCTTGGCGGGTGCTCAGTTCCACGCCGGGAATATAGCGCAGGCCTTGGGCGGCAGCCGCCCGGGCCGCATAGGGAATGCTCTTGAGGGTATCGTGGTCCGTCACGGAGAGGACCCGGATGCCCGCGGCGGCAGCGGCGGCGGCCAGTTCTTCCGGCGTGTAGATGCCGTCGGAATAGGTGCTGTGCATGTGCAGGTCCGCCAGGCCCGTCAAGGCCTCACCCGGCCTGCCTGCCCTTTCCACTAAATCCGTCATCGTGCTTCCTTCCCTTTCCGGAACGTTCCGTTCCCCGTGAGCCGCCCTGCCTCAGGCCTGGCGGCTTTTTGCATATTCAATGAGCGTGGCCGTGCCGAAGGCCGTACCGCCTTCCACGATAAAGCCCTTCGTCTTTTTGGCCGTCGACGTGCCGCCGATGTCCAGATGGGCCCAGGGCAGGCCCGGCTTCACAAAGGCGCCGATGAAGGCTCCGCCCGTAATAGTGCCAGCCGGACGGCCCGCGCTGTTCTTCACGTCGGCACAGGTGCTTTCAATCATTTCGTCCGCCCCTTCGAACAGGGGCAGCTGCCACCAGGCTTCGCCCGCGCGGTGCCCTGCCGCCTGAATTGCGGCAGCCAGTTTGTCGTCATTGGCCACGATGCCCGAAACCTCTTCGCCCAGGGCGATGATGACGGCCCCCGTCAGCGTGGCGATGTCCACCACTTCGGACGCGCCTTTCTCCCCGGCGTACCAGACGCCGTCGGCCAGGACCATGCGTCCCTCGGCATCAGTGGAAACGACCTCGATCGTTTTCCCGTTCGCCGCCTGGATGATGTCCCCCGGCCGCTGGGCGGAACCGGACGGCATGTTTTCGGCGCAGGCCAGGATGCCCAGCACGTTGACCTTCAGGTGCAGGGCCGCAATGGCCTGCATGGCGCCCAGGACGGCAGCGGCACCGGTCATGTCGTCCTTCATCTCGCCCATGCCCGCGTCGGGCTTCAGGGAAATGCCGCCGCTGTCAAAGGTGATACCCTTGCCCACGAACGCCAGGAACGGCGCGTCGCCGGCCCCGCGGTACCGCAGCGTGACCAGGCGGGGCGGATGGATGCTGCCCGCGCCGACGGCCAGAAGGGCGTGCATGCCCTTCTGCCGCATCTCCGTCTCCGTCAGGACCTCGACCTCCATCCCGCAGCGGGAGGCCGTCTCTTCGGCGTCTTCCACCAGCAGTTCCGGGGTCACGATGTTGCCCGGCTCATTGACCAGGTCCCGGGCGTGGCAGACGGCGGCAGCAACGGTTTCCGCCTCCTGCAGCACGGCACCGGCCCCGTCCACGCCGTTCACGATGCGGATGGACAAAGGCGCCGGAGTCTTTTTCTCCGATTTGTATTTATCGAACCGGTAGCTGCCGAGCAGCAGCCCTTCGGCCACAGCCTTCAGATAATGGGCCCGCGTGGCCTTCAGCAGGACCGGCCCGGCCACGACGGCCTCGGCCGCCTTGCCCTTCACCAGGGCGCGCACGGCATTCCCGGCGGCCTGGCGCATATGGATGGGCGTGCACTCCCGTCCCGCGCCGGAACCGGCGAGGATCAGGCGCGTGAAACCGCCTTCCCGGGGCAGGACCAGTTCCGTCACATGTCCCTTGGCGGTCACTTCCGGATCTTTGGCCACGGCGTAACGCACGGCTTCCTGCAGGTCCTGCGGCAGCTCAATGGCATCCAGCGCCGGCAGGCACTCCCTGCACAGCAGCAGCACGACGGCTTCCGCCTGTGCATACACGGACGCCGCGGGCGCGGCGTTTTTCAGCGTGAGGAACGATTCCATTTGATTTCTCCTTTCATCGTACTTCCTGGCAGCAGGTCAGCTCGTCCAGGAAGGTGCGGCCCGTCGAACGGCACAGCAGCAGGTCCGTCACTTCGACGCGCCGTTCATAGACCTTCTTTCCATTCACATAATGGCTGCTGAAGGAATGGATGGCGTAAGGCACGCCGTCCTTCAGGCCCAGATAAATCATCACATGGCCCGGCAGGTGCAGCAGGGCCCCGGGCGGCAGCTGGGCCAGCACGGCCAGCCGTTCCGCCGTTCCCAGTCCCGCCAGGGAAACCGTGTGCAGCGGCGCCCTGCGGATCTGGCCGGAATTGCGGGGCAGGCAGATGCCCTCGGCGCGGTAGACCGCCCATGCAAAGGACGAGCAGTCGACGCTGCCGTAGTTACCGCCCCAGCCGTACACACTGTCCAGGAACTGCATGGCGTTTTCCAGGACCTGGCGCGCCGTATACGGCGCATACCCTTCCCGCAGTGCCGGTCCGGCCGGCAGCAGTACCTTCTTTTCCGTAAGGGCTCCCTGCGCGTCGCGCTGCGGCAGGAGCACTTCCCAGCGTTCTCCGTCCGCCGCCGGCACGCGCCGCGTGTACAAAAGGTTCGAACCCTGGAGCAGCATGCCCTTGAACGACGCCGGATCCGCCCCGTAATCGTAACCGGGGCGCGGTCCCTTCCCGTGCCACGTGCCGCCCGCCTCCGCCGGGTACACATCCCTGGCCAGGACGGTCAGGAACTGCTGCGGCGCGGCATAGCGGTTCCAATCGTCCCGCGCGCAGTACGCCACGTCGTCCCGCGCCACCCAGGCCGACAGGGTGCGGCAGCGCACGAACACGTACCGCCCGTCCCGCGACGTGTGCCAGACCACGACCGGTTCCCCCGCGTCGAGCACGGAATCCTGCACGTTGTCGTAATAGCGTGCGTCCGCGTCGGCCGAATCATACAGGCCCCGGTCCGTCGGCAGGACCCGGAGCGATGTATGGGCCGTCGTGACCGCAAACCGCCCCGTCACGTTGGCAGGAACCGCATCCAGGTTCAGATTGGCCCGGAACGTTGCGGCATCGTCTTCTGTCATGCGGCGTCCTTCCAGGTATTCCTCCCGGCGCAGGGGCCACGGGTCGGCCAGCTGGCGCCGCAGCGCCGCCCCGTCCACGTTGGCAAAAGAAGCGAGCTGTTCCGCCGTGACCGCCCCGCTCCAGATGTCGGAAGACTTCGCGATCCGTTCGTTGAGGGCCGCAATGCCCGCCGCGTCCAGGACGACTTTATCTGCCGCCCCATAGCGGCTGCACCACCAGGCCGCCGTCTCTTCCGGCCGTACGGCCCGGCCCGCCACCGCCTGCGGCACCGTCTCTGCCGCGGCAGAAACGCGGAAAGGCGCGGCGAAGGATACGGCCAGGCAGAGCAAGGCAGCCAGGCGCCCCATATTCCTGAATCCCTGCAACACAATCCCTCCTTCCGCGCCTCTTGCCGTCCGACCATCCGAACATCCGAACATCGCACATATATAAAAATTATAACACATAAAAAAAAACGTATTCAATAACCGACGGTTAGAGAATACGCTTAAAAGTATCTGATACGGGCACCTGCCCATCCCGAGTTCTCCCAAAACAGGATAAGCAGATGTCTGTTTCAGCACGTGAACAAATTATAAGCTATTTTGCCGCAAATTGCAAATTGTTTCAGTGAATCAGGCCGTATTCTTTCAGAATGCCCTTCATCTTCTCCAGGGCGCCTTCACTCATAGGCGTCAGGGGCAGGCGCGGTTCGCCGCAGTCTATGCCCGTGACGAGGGAAACGGCCGCCTTGACCGGAATGGGGTTCGTTTCGAGGAACATGGCATTGGCCAGGGGAACCATCTTCTTGTTCAGGTCGGCGGCTTCCTTCACCTTGCCGTCTTCGTACGCCTGCATGAGCTGCTGCAGAATGTCGCCGTCGATGTTGCTCAGCACGGAAATAAGGCCCGTGGCGCCGACGGACATGAACGGCAGGATGAGGCCGTCATCGCCGCTGTAAATCGTAAAGTCAGCCGGCAGGATGCGGTACAGTTCCGCCACCTGGGCGACATTGCCCGCCGCTTCCTTGATGGCCACCACGTTCGGGCAGTCCTTGGCCACGCGGGCCACCGTCGCCGGCGCGATGTTGGCGGCCGTACGGCCCGGCACGTTATAGAGGATGACCTTGCACGACGTGCTGTCGGCAATGGCCTTGAAATGGCGGTAATAGCCTTCCTGGGTCGGTTTGTTGTAATACGGCCCGACGATCAGGACGCCGTCCACGCCGCAGGATTCGGCAAGCTTCGTCATCTCGATGGAGTTCGCCGTGTTGTTGCTGCCCGTGCCCGCCACAACGGGTACGCGGCCGTTCACCTGCTGGACGACCGTCGTCCAGAGCAGCTTCTTCTCTTCCGTCGTCATGGTGGCGGCTTCGCCCGTGGACCCCGTCACGACGAGGCCGTCGGACCCGTGGGCCAGCCAGAATTCCACCAGTTTCTTCACGGCTTCCACATTGACGCCCGTTGCGTCAAAGGGAGTCACCATCGCTGTCAGCAGTCTGCCAAAATACGGATTCTTCATAATCGTTCTCTCCTTCTTCCTGCGGCCCTTGCGGCCGTGCTTTTTCTGACCGGTTCCCGTGCCTCAGCGGTTCAGCTTGTATGCCTCATGCAGGGAAACCACGGCATCCTTGAGGGATGTTTCTTTGATGATTGCCGAAATGGATGTATTGGAATCGACGGTCTGCAAAATCGCGATTCCCTTCTCGTTCAGGGCATTGACGAACGAGGCCATCAAGCCCGGCATGCCCCGCACCGAGATGCCGACCACGGACACTTTCGCGCAGTGGTCGTTCTGCTTATAGTTGAACCCGTGCCGCTCCAGTACGGCGGCGCAGGCATCAGCCTTGTCGCTGTACACGGAGAACATGGACTCCGTCAGGGACAGGTTCAGGCAGCTGACGCTGATACCGGCGTCGGCCAGGGTCTGGAACAGCTCCTGCCCTTCCCGGGCGCCGTCCAGGGTGACGCGGTACTGCGTGAGGCCCTTGATATACGTGATGCCGTTCACGAAGCTCTGCGATTCCAGCCCCGTGCGCTCGGCCAGCGTGCCGGCGTTCGTAATGAGCGTGCCCGGTTCGTCGTCGAAGGTGCATTTCACATAAAGGGGAATGTTGCCGTTCTGGGCGATTTCCACGGCCCGCTGGTGGATGACCCGGGCTCCCTGCTCCGCCAGTTCGCAACAGGCGCCGTAGGAAATGCACGACATGATGCGCGCGTTGTCGACCATGCGGGGGTCAGCCGTCATGATGCCGTCCACGTCCGTGTAAATCTCAATGGCCGATGCCTTGAGTCCCACGCCCAGTGCCGCCGCCGACGTGTCGCTGCCGCCGCGTCCCAGCGTAGTCATCTGGTGTTCCTCCCGGCTCAGGCCCTGGAACCCGCAGACAACGGGGATGATGCCTTGGGCCATGATCTTCATGAGGGGCCGCGGGTCCACATTCAGGATATGGGCGGAACCGTAGGTCCCGTCGGTTTCGATGCCGGCCTGGCCGCCCGTCAGGGCGCAGGCCTTGAACCCTTCCTTCTGGAGTTCCGCCGCAAACACGCAGGCGGAAATGATTTCGCCGCAGCACATGAGCAGGTCCAGTTCGTGGCCCGCCACGCCGGGGTTGCAGTCCTTCAGGGTGCGGATCAGCGTATCCGTGGCATAAGGTTCGCCCTCGCGGCCCATGGCCGAAACCACGACGGCCACCGTAAACCCGTCCGCGACGGCCTTCTTCACTTTGCTGACGGCGGCTGCCCGGGCTTCCGGGGTCCGTACGGACGTGCCGCCGAATTTCTGTACCAGAATCTTCATGTTACTTAATCCAGCCGTTCTTGATCATCGTTTCCGCAATCTGCAGCGTGTTCAGGGCCGCGCCCTTGCGGATCTGGTCGCCCACCACCCAGAAGTTGAAGGTGTTCGGCTGCGAGAAATCGCGGCGCAGGCGGCCCACGTAGCAGTCGTTGTCACCGGACGTGTACAGGGGCATCGGATAAACCTGGTTCTGCGGGTCGTCCATCATATGGATGCCCGGGAAGGCGTCGATGGCCTTGCGCAGATCGTCCAGCTCCAGGTCCTTCTCGAATTCCACGTTGACCGATTCGGAATGGCTGCGGTACACGGGAACGCGCACCGTCGTCGCCGTAATGCCCATGTCGTAGTCGTGGAGGATCTTGTGGGTCTCGTTGACCATCTTCATTTCCTCTTTCGTGTACAGGTTGTCCTGGAACACGTCAATCTGCGGAATCAGGTTGAAGGCGATGGGGAAATGCTTGGCCAGGCTCGCCGACGGCAGGATATGGGGCACCATTTCGCGCCCTTCGGCATAGGCCTTCGTCTCGTCCGTCAGCTCGTCGATGCCTTCCTTGCCCGCGCCGCTGACCGCCTGATAGGTCGATACGACGATGCGCTTGATGCGCGCCAGATCGTACAGCGGCTTCAGGGCCATGACCATGATGATGGTCGAGCAGTTCGGGTTGGCGATGATGCCTTTATGTTTCAGGATGTCCTCGGGATTCACTTCGGGAATGACCAGCGGCACTTCGGGATCCATGCGGAAGGTGCTCGAGTTGTCGATGACGACGGCACCGGCCTTGACCGCGTACGGCGCAAAGGTCTTGGAAATGCTGCCGCCGGCGAACAGGGCGATGTCCATGTCCTTGAAGGAATCCGGCGTCGCTTCTTCCACGGTGTATTCCTTGCCGCAGACCGTCAGTTTCGTGCCGGCGCTGCGGGACGATGCCAGCAGGCGCAGTTCCGCAAACGGGAAATTCCGCTCCTCGATCAGCTTCAGGAATTCCGAGCCGACGGCACCGGTTGCACCTAAAATAGCCACATTGTATTTTTTCATGATGGTTCCCCCCTGTTCTCTGCTCAATCCAGGATCTGGTCCAGTCCGTAGACCAGTCCCTGCCGTTCCAGAATCTTACGGCAGCCCAGGATGACGCCGGGCATATAGCATTCGCGGTTGACCGGGTCATCGATGATCTTCAGCGTTTCGCCCTGGCTGCCAAACACGACTTCCTGCGAAGCCACGTAGCCCGGCAGGCGGATGCTGTGGATGCGGATGCCCTGGAAATCGCCGCCGCGGCTGCCCGCCAGGGTCTCCTTTTCATCCGGATGTCCCTGTTTATGCGCTTCGCGCACTTCGGCAATCTTCTGGGCGGTCAGGATGGCCGTGCCGCTCGGCGCGTCCAGTTTCTGGTCATGATGCTTTTCGATGATTTCCACATCGCGGAAGTACTTGGCCGCTTCCGCCGCCAGTTTCACCATGACGACGGCGCCCAAGGCGAAGTTCGGCGCAATGAGGGCCGCCGTGTGGTTCGCCTCCGCCAGTTTCTTCACTTCCGCCAGGCGTTCGTCCGTAAAGCCCGTCGTGCCGACGACGGCATGGATGCCTTTGCCCAGGATGATGCGCAGGGAATCCATGACCACGGCCGGACGGGTAAAGTCGACGACGACATCGGGCCTGGCCTGGTCCAGGGCCTGCGTCAGGTCCGTATACAGGGCGCCTTCCGTTCCGTCAGGCAGGACCAGCTTTTTGCCGGCACCGCAGGGATCCACCCCGCCGGCCAGTTCCAGGCCCTCCGCCCGGAACACGGCCTTCACGACTTCACTGCCCATACGGCCCAGGGCACCATTCACCAATACTTTGATCATCTTTCCGCACTCCTTTTCTTGCCCCCTGCAGGAGGCCTTACTGTCTGAAGAGAAAAACAAAAGCCGTTGAGAGCTCCTCTCAACGGCTTACGGTTCCGCAGTTTGAGATAGCTCTCCGCCGTCATGCCCTGACGGCGACAGTCCTGCAATTCTTCACTGCAGGCCCAGCTGACTGAACCCGCCGGTCCGGCCCCTTCGGCGATGTTTCCTTTGGCCCGCTTCCCAGATGCCTCTCCACGGGATACTCATAAACACCGCGCCTCTATCAAAAGACTTATCATCATTATAAAGCCACGCCTGCCGGATGTCAAACCGAAATTAACAAAATCAACCGTTTTGATGCAATTTTTTCTTTTTTTCGCTACTTTTGGAAGCGTGGCCGGGGACTTTTGACACGAACGGATTGTCCCGCACGGTAAAACGCCAGGGAAAACGGGCCGCTTCTTCGGCATAGTCCACATTCACCCGTTCCGATACGGCGATTTCCGCTGCCGGAATGGTCCTAAAGTCCAGGATCCGCAGGCTGCCGTGCCGCAGGTCAGCGCCGTAATCTTCCCTCGTGATGGCCAGGGCCCGGCACAATTTGCCCGGCCCGTTGCACAGATTCCGTTCCGACGCCGTGCCGCGGCGCCGCTTCATCAGGTCCGTGCCCAAAACCGGCTCCAGGGCGCGGATGAGGACGGCGTTGCCCTCCCCTTCCGGTCCCGTGACGACGTTGAAGCAGTGGTGCATACCGTAAATCAGGTACACGTACGCCACGCCGCCGGCATGGAACATGACTTCCGTCCGGGCACTGCGGTTGTGCCAGGCGTGGCAGGCCTTGTCCACGGCCCCCACGTAGGCTTCCGTCTCGACGATCATGCCGCCCGCCGTGCCCTCCGGCGTTTCGTGGACCAGGAGCTTGCCCAGCAGGTGCCGGGCGATTTCCACCGTGTCACCCAGGTAGAAGGCGGCCTCCGGAATCTTGTCCATGCCGTTCACCTTCTTATTTCCGGCCCGTGCTGCCGAAGCCGCCGCTGCGTTTTTCCTTGACCGTGTCCGCATCGTCGTCGGTCGTCAGGTAGCGCGTGAAGATGCCCTGGGCCACGCGTTCCCCCTTGGCGATGCGCACCGTCTCTGTCCCCATGTTTTCCAGGGCGATCATAATATGGCCCTCGTTGTCCGGGTTGTTGTAATAATCGGCATCGACGATGCCCACGCTGTTCAGCAAGCGCAGATGTTTCTTGATGCCCATGCTGGAACGGATATGGATGCTCAGGAATTCGTCGGGCTGCATATAGGCCTTGAGGCCCGTCGCCGCCATGACCGACTGGCCCGGGGCCAGTTCCACCGCTTCGGCCAGGCAGATGTCGTAGCCGGCCGATGTCTCCGTCTTGCGCACGGGCAGGACGATGTCCGCGTCCTTATAGGCGCTGATCTTTTCAAATCCACGTAACTTCATACCAACTGATGCTCCTTTAGTGATGGTTGTCACAGGTGGTCGATGGAACCGCGGACCTGGGTGAACACGACGCCGCCCTTGTCCAGGGGAATGACCTGGGGCTCGAGCTTGCGCAAATCTTCCACCCGCCAGCCCTCGTTCCGGGCCGCCAGCATCTGCAGCGCCTCGTCCACGGACGGGGCCGCCACGATGGCCAGGGCGTCCAGATAAAACTCGTTGAGGACGCACGGTTCGTCAATCATGCTGTGGGAATGATAAGTCTTGTTGTGCCGCCAAATGTACAGGTTCATGGTTCCACCTCCTGCCTGAAAATGCTTTCCTGCCCTCATTGTACCATAAACGCGGGCCGAACGGCGATATAAAAAAACAGCACAGAAGGGACAGACCCTCCTGTGCTGTCTGGTTTTACGTATTACCGGCCCTGCAGAACAGCCTTGCGGGACAGGTTGATGCGGCCCTTGTTGTCGATTTCGACGCACTTGACGGCGATTTCGTCACCGACGGACACGACATCTTCCACCTTGTCGACGTGTTCCGTGGACAGCTGGGAAATGTGGACCAGGCCTTCCTTACCCGGCAGGATTTCGACGAAGGCGCCGAAATTCATGATGCGGGTGACTTTGCCCGTGTAGATCTTGCCTACCTCGGCTTCGGCAGTCAGGCCGTCGATGGCCTTGATGGCCTTTTCCACGGCATCCGTGTCGGGAGAAGCGATGTAGACTTTGCCCGTTTCCTCGATATCGATCTTGGCACCGGTGGTTTCGCAGATCTTCTTGATGGTCTTGCCGCCAGGTCCGATGATCTTGGCGATCTTGTCCGGATCCACCATGATGGACGTGATCTTCGGAGCCCACTTGGACAGTTCCTTGCGCGGCGCGCTGATGCATTCCATCATTTTGCCCATGATGAATTCGCGGCCCCGTTTGGCCTGGGCCAGCGCCTGTTCGAAGATTTCACGGTTGATGCCGTGTACCTTCATATCCATCTGCATGGCCGTGATACCCTGGGCCGTGCCGGCAACTTTGAAGTCCATATCGCCCAGGGCGTCTTCCAGGCCCTGGATATCGGTCAGAATCGTGAAGAAGTCCCCGTCTTTGACGAGGCCCATGGCAACACCGGCTACAGGAGCCTTGATGGGCACGCCGGCATCCATCAAGGACAGGGTGCTGGCGCAGACGGAACCCATGGAGGAAGAACCGTTGGATTCCAGGACTTCGGACACCAGACGCAGGGTGTACGGGAATTCATCTTCCGAAGGAATGACAGGCAGCAGGGCGCGTTCTGCCAGAGCGCCATGGCCGATTTCGCGGCGGCCCGGGCTGCGCAGCGGTTTCGTTTCGCCTACGGAATAAGGCGGGAAGTTGTATTGGTGAATGTAGCGCTGGGTTTCTTCCGGTCCCAGGCCTTCGATGACCTGTGCTTCGCGCAGCGGAGCCAGGGTGCAGGCGTTCAGGATCTGGGTCTGGCCGCGGGTGAACAGGGCGGAACCATGGACACGGGGCAGCACGCCGACGCGGCACGTAACTTTGCGGACTTCGTCCAGGGCACGGCCGTCGGGACGTACCTTTTCCACGGCGATGGTGTGGCGGACGATCTTCTTGACCAGTTTCTGGATGACGTAAGCGACATCGGCGCCTTCGTCAGGATATTTTTCCAGGAATACTTCGGCAATTTCCTTCTTGACCTTGTCGACGTTTTCTTCGCGTTCCAGCTTGTTGGCGTCCATGAGGGCGTCCTTCAGCTTGGCGGAACCGTATTCCTCGATTTCCTTCACCAGTTCTTCGCGGGGCTGTACCGGCGTGAATTCCATCTTCGGTTTGCCGATTTCAGCCTGGATTTTGCTGATGAAGTCGCAGATCTTCTTAATGTTTTCATGGGCGAAGAAGATGGCGTCCAGCATTTCCTGTTCGGAAATTTCCTTGGCGCCGGCTTCGACCATCAGGATGGCGTCCTTCGTGCCGGCAACGGCCAGGTTCAGGCGGCTGACCTTGAACTGTTCCACCGTCGGGTTGACGATGAATTTGCCGTCCACCAGGCCGACGCGTACGCCGGCGATGGGTCCCAGGAAGGGGATGTCGGATACGCACAGGGCGGCGGAAGCACCGATCATGCCGGGGATGTCCGGGGCATTGTCGGGGTCTACGGAAACGGCCGTGCAGACAATCTGCACGTCGTTATGATAGCCTTCCGGGAACATGGGGCGGATGGGACGGTCAATGAGGCGGCTCGTCAGGATGGCGTGCGTGCTCGGACGTCCTTCGCGTTTAATGAAACCGCCGGGGATCTTGCCTACGGCGTACATCTTTTCTTCAAAGTCGACGGTCAGGGGGAAGAAATCCACGCCTTCCCGCGGGGTCTTGGTACCCGTTGCGGCCACTACCACCACCGTATCGCCATAGCGTACGAGCAGGCCGCCGTTCGCCTGTTTGCAGACTTCACCGAATTCGAGGGTAAGCGGTCTGCCTCCCAGGTCCATTGTGTAACTGTTCATCTTTTTCCTCCTATCACTACTTCTTTACAAACTTTGTGCAGAGCACAACTATTAAAAAATGGGAAACTAACTAAAAAAGTAACATAACACATATATTATAAAGTTTGTAACAGTTTCGGTCAACTGGGATTTGTCAGAATATGGACGGTTTCCGCCCTCACGCCTTCAAAACGGACTCAAACTCGTCCCGGGCCCCGTCGATGGCGGCCTGTCCCCCGACGACGCAGATATGGCGGTCCTGCAGGACGGCTTCGGCCACGTCGGCCAGGGCGCGGATGTCGTCGGGCGTCACATCGAGGATTTCGTCGCGCGTCTGCTGCCGCATGGCGTCCGTCACCTTCCAGAAGCGGCGGATGGCGGCCTGGGAAACTTTAATCGAATTCGTCAGGGGCACGTCGACACCGCTCATGGTACCGATGACGTATTTCGTCATCTCACGCGGCGAAAGCTGTACGTTCCGCAGCCACGCCGGCAGTTCCGCAAAAGTGCGGAGGCTGTTTTCCAGCTGGGGGTCGCGGTACGTGGAGAGCACCATGGCGCCGTTGCGTTCGAAGGTGGCGTTGGCACCGTAGGCGCCGCCCTGGACACGGATCTTCGTCCACAGGTAGTCGTAGCGCAGCATGGTGGCCAGGACCAGCATGGCGCCGGTGTAGCGGAAGCCGTGGCGGATGAAGTCGCCGCCGGCCGTCACGTACTGCACCTTGCCCGCCGTCGCGATGGCTTCGTTGTGGCCCGGTGCCGCGAAGGGCACGACCGGTTTGCCGGCAATCCCGCTGTCCGGCAGGCCGGCCGCATAGGCCAGGGCCGCCGCGCGCACCTTCTCCCGGTCGCAGGCATCGCAGCTGTAGGACAGTACATACCGGGTCTTATTGAAGAAATACCCCATGAGGCGTTTCAGGACGGCGAAGACATGGTCCAGTTCCGCGTCCAGATTTTCCGTCAGGTGTTTCAGGAATTCATAGTAGGAAAAGTAATCCTGCTCCGTCACGCGCGTGCAGGCGGAGAAATAGGATCCCAGCCGCGTCAGGGCGACGGACTGGCCGCGCTCGAAGAAGTTGTTGTCCCAGTCGGTCTTGATCTGGCCGATGAGTTCCTTCAGGCGGTCCTTGTCTTCGAACAGGGTGTGCATGCTGAAGGCGCGGATGATTTTGAACAGTTCAGGCAGTTTGGCCGTCAGGCACTTCGCCTTCATGACGAAGTACAGGGAATACTTGCTACAGTCCCCCGTCTCCCCCATGGACACGAAGTTCAGGTCGATGCCGCCCGTGTACATGGCCGTGTATTTGGCCAGGTCCGCATAGCTGTATTCCTGCGTGTTGAACTTGCCCAGCACATCGCTCAAGAGGCTGCAGTACGGCAGCAGGGCCGGATCCAGGCCGGACACGTCGAAATACCAGTTCAGATAGGTGATCTTGTTCGTCGGCAGGTCCTGGTACAGCAGCGTACCGCCGCCGGCCTGCTCTTCCTCCACCTGGAGGCATTCCGTCTTCCGGCGGATATCTTCGCGCTTCAGCAGCGGAATGGATTCCAAATCTTCCGGTGCATCGGGCGCGCCCTGCCGGCGGTGCAGTTCGGCGCATTCCGCGCAGAACCCTTCCAGTTCCGCTTCGCTCAGGGTCTTGCGGTATTCCGCCAGTTTGGCGGCCTGGGCCGCCTGTTCCCGTTCCTCCTTGCCCGGCTCCGGCGCCAGGGTCAGGATGACGCGGTGCGTGTTGTCCAGCAGGTTCGTCTCAATCAGGGATTCGTAATAGCGGGTCGGAATGGCGTCCCGCAGTTCCTTCAGAATCTTTTCGTAACTCATGGCCTCGAAGGGGTCGATGTCGTAAATCCAGCTGTCCATGATGTCGAGGCCGAAGATGAGTCCCTTCGGATAGGGCCCGAAATCGGCTTCGCGCAGCTTGAATTCCGTCGCGTTGAGGGCCGATTCCAGCAGTTCCTTGTCGATGCCTTCGCGGCTGATCTTCTGCAGGTTGTGGTACAGGGCCTTGATGAAGGGCTCCTTGTTCTGCTTGTCACTGCCCGATGCGCGTACGCTGAAGACCGGCTGGAGCATGCTGCCGCTGAAGCCGCCCGTGATATCGGCGGCCACACCGGCGTCGAGCAGGGCCCGGCGCAGGGGCGACGATTCCGATTCCAGCAGGACCGACTCGAGCATCTTCATGGCGAAGGTCGTCTTCAAATCCCGCATGTCCGAAGCGACGATCTGCACTTCGTGGAAGGTCTTCCCTTCCGTCGCTTCGCCGGCCGGTACGGAATAGGTACCCTCGTACTCCACGGTCTTGTCGAAGGGTTTCTGCAAGGGGATTTCCGAATGGACCTTCCCCGTCCTGGGGAAATCCTTCAGATACGTATCGAGGAACGCCAGCGTGTCCGCCATATCCATATCGCCGTACAGATAAATGTAGGAATTTTCCGGGCTGTAATAGGTGCTGTGGAAGTTCACGAAGGCTTCCTGCGTCAGGTTGTGAATCTCTTCCGGCAGGCCGCCCGATTCAAAGCGGTACGGCGAATCGGGGAAGAGCATCTTTTTGCCGTAGTATTCGAGCAGGGCATCCGGTGCGGAATAGACGCCCTTCATTTCATTGTAGACGACGCCGTTCCAGACCAGGGGGTCCGACGGCTGCTTCATTTCGTAGTGCCACCCTTCCTGTTTCAGGGCGTACTTGTTTTCCCGCAGCAGCGGATAGAACACGGCATCCAGATAGACATCCATCAGGTTGCGGAAGTCCTTCGCGTTGCGGCTCGCCACGGGATAGACCGTCTTGTCGGGATAGGTCATGGCGTTGAGGAACGTGTTCAGCGACCCCTTGACCAGTTCGACGAACGGCTCCTTGACATGGTACTTGCGCGACCCGCACAGGGTGGAATGTTCCATGATGTGCGCCACGCCCGTGTCATCGGACGGCGGCGTCCGGAACCCGATATCGAAGACTTTGTTGTCGTCGTCATTGGCGAGGAACAACAGACGGGCCCCGCTGACCTTGTGGCTCATCAGATACACGCGGGAATTCACTTCGGGCACGAACCGTGCCTTTACAATTTCAAAGCCGCCTTTGGCCGCGGCCTGTTTTGCTGCTTCCAAATTCAGATTCTGCAATGGTATGACTCCTTTTTCGGTAATTGCCTTTTCACACACACATTTTTATTTTATCATAATTCGGCCGGGGACGACAGGTTCCTTTCCCCGCGTCTTGTCATTTTGTCCCAAACTCACTATAATGAAAGCAGAAACATGACACTGAAATGACGTCATTCTGAAGGAGGCTTTATCATGTGTGCCATGGAACAATCCCGCTTTACGCTCCGCATCCATCCCCTCATCATGGCGAAGATGAAATATATCGCGGAAATGAACGGCCGCTCCGTCAACAAGGAAATCGAACAGATCCTGAAATGGGTCATCGACGATTTCGAAAGCAAACGGGGCCGCATCCATATTGAGGAAGAAAGTGCCTCGGAATACAGGGACACGCAGACCGCGAAGGATCTGGCCAGAAAACAGAACTCCCGCCCCACGAGCGGCGTCTTGTTCAAGTTCAACAAATAACGGAACCCTGCGGAAGGAAAAACCTCCAGGTAAGCCATAGACAGCTTGCCTGGAGGTTGTTTTTTATGTTCTTTTTAGTTTTTCGTCACGTGCTGCCGCTTACTTGAAGTACTGCACGCCGGCTTCGAAGATGTGCTGGTCTTTTTCGCCGTAAATGTTCTGCATCAGGCCGGGAATGTAGCGTTCGCTGTGGCCCATCTTGCCGAGGACACGGCCGTCGGGGCTCGTGATGCCTTCGATGGCGTACAGGGAGCCGTTCGGGTTGAAGGGGCTGGCCATGGTCGGTTTGCCGTCCAGGTCCACGTACTGCGTGGCCACCTGGCCGTTGCGGAACAGTTCGCGGATCGTGTCGGCCGGCGCGTAGAAACGGCCCTCGCCGTGGGATATGGCAATGGCGTGGATATCACCGGGTTCGACCAGGTTGAGCCACGGCGACTTGTTGGAAACGATGCGCGTATAAACCATCTGCGACAGATGGCGGCCGATGGTGTTGAAGGTCAGCGTCGGGGAATCGGCTTCGAGCGGACGGATTTCGCCGTACGGGACGAGGCCCAGCTTGATGAGGGCCTGGAAGCCGTTGCAGATGCCCAGCATGAGGCCGTCGCGGTTCTGCAGCAGATCGTTGACCGCATCGGCGATGCGCGGATTGCGGAACATGGTGGCAATGAACTTGCCGCTGCCGTCCGGTTCGTCGCCGGCACTGAAGCCGCCGGGCAGCATGATGATCTGGGCGTCCCGGATGCCTTTCACCATGGCTTCGACCGTCTCTTCGATGGCCGCCGGCGTCAGGTTGCGCACGACGAAGGTATCCGTTGCGGCACCGGCCTTTTCAAAGGCACGTGCCGAATCGTATTCGCAGTTCTGGCCCGGGAAGACCGGAATGAAGACCTTCGGTACCGCCAGGGAGAAGGGTGCCGTCAGCGGCAGTTCCTGATGGTACAGAGGCATATCCTGCAGGTCGGCCGGCGTGTCCACGACAGGCGCTTTGGCCGGGAACACCTTGTCCAGCGGTTTCGTCCAGGCTTCCGTCAGCTCGGCGTTCGTCCAGGCCGTGTCATTCAGGCGGATTTCCGGTTTGTCCGTCACATAGCCCAGCACCAGGTGGTCCAGGCCGTCGAACATGGCATCCGTGTCGGCATCGGCCGCCACTTCGAGCAGCATGCCGCCGGGCTGGAGGCTGAAGAGGCTTTCCGTGTGCGGGAACGGTTTGATGAAGGAGAAGCCCAGGCCGTTGCCCAGGGTCATCTTCGTGAGGTCCGCCGCGATACCGCCCTCTTCCACCGCGGCCGCCGCGCGGATGCGGCCTTCCAGCATGAGCTGGTGGACCGTGCGCAGGTTGCGGCGCAGGGCGTCGAAGTCGAGGATGGCGCCTTCCAAAAGCGGCGTGCTCAGGAATACGACCTTGTCCCCGGCCTGTTTGAATTCCGAAGTCACGGTCTTCCGGCCGTCAATGACATTGACAGCGAAGGAGACGAGCGTGGGCGGTACGTTGAGTTCGTCGTTGAAGGTACCGGACATGGAGTCCTTGCCGCCCACGGCGGGGACTTCCATCTTTTCGAGCACCAGGTTGGCGCCCAGCAGGGCTGCCACCGGCAGGCCCCAGTCGGAAGGAGCCTTCATGCTCTGGAAATATTCCTGTAAGGTCAGGCGCAGCGTGTCCGGGTCGGCACCCAGGGCGACCGCCTTGACCAGGGATTGCGTAACGGCGTACATGGCGCCGTGGAAGGGGCTCCAGCAGGCCACGTCGGGATTGTAGCCGTGGGCCATGAGGGACGCCGCGTCCGTATGGCCGTGCAGCACGGGGATCTGGGCCACCATGCCCTGGGCCGGCGTCAGCTGCATCCGGCCGCCGAAAGGCATCTGGACCGTCGCCCGGCCGATCGTGCTGTCGAACCGTTCCGACAGGCCTTTTTCGCTGCACACGTTCAGGCGGCCCAGGTTGGCCAGCCAGGCCGCATGCAGGTCCGGTGCCGCCGTGACGGCGTCCGGCACCTTGTCGAACACGGAATCCCCCGTCACTGCCTCCACGACGGCCTTGGCATGCTGTGCCACGCCGTTCGTGTCGAGGAATTTGCGGGAAATGTCGACGATCTTGTCGCCGCGCCAGTACATGACAAGACGCGGTTCTTCCGTGACGGTCGCGACGACCGTCGCTTCGAGGTTTTCCTTGTCCGCGAACGCGGAGAACTTGTCCCAGTCGCCGGGGGCGATGCAGACGGCCATGCGTTCCTGCGATTCGGAAATGGCCAGTTCCGTGCCGTCCAGGCCGGCGTACTTTTTCGTTACTTTGTCGAGGTTGATGTTCAGGCCGTCCGCCAGTTCGCCGATGGCGACGGACACGCCGCCGGCACCGAAGTCGTTGCAGCGCTTGATCAGCCGGGCCACGTCGGGATTCCGGAAGAGGCGCTGGATCTTGCGTTCCGTCGGCGGATTGCCTTTCTGCACTTCGGAACCGCATTCCGCCAGGGAGTTCACCGTGTGTTCCTTCGAAGAACCGGTGGCGCCGCCGATGCCGTCACGGCCCGTACGGCCGCCCAGCAGGACGATCAGGTCGCCCGGTTCCGGACGTTTGCGGATGACGGCGTTTCTCGGCGCGGCACCCATGACGGCGCCGATTTCCATGCGTTTTGCCACGAAACGGTCGTTATAGTATTCCTGCACCTGGCCGGTCGCCAGGCCGATCTGGTTGCCGTAAGAGCTGTAGCCCGCGGCGGCACCGATGGTCAGCTTGCGCTGCGGCAGCTTGCCGGGCAGGGTCTTTTCAATCGGCATGCGGGGGTCGCCGGCACCGGTGACGCGCATGGCCTGGTACACATAGGCACGGCCCGACAGGGGATCGCGGATGGCGCCGCCGAGGCACGTGGCCGCGCCGCCGAACGGTTCGATTTCCGTCGGATGGTTATGGGTCTCGTTCTTGAACATGACGAGCCATTCCTCTTTTTTGCCGTCCACCTCGATGGGCACGACGATGGAGCAGGCATTGATTTCCTCGGAATCGTCGTTGTCGGGGAACTTGCCTTCCTTCTTCAGTTTCTTCGTCGCGATGCAGGCCATATCCATCAGCGTGATGGGCCGCTTCGTGTCTTTGCCGTATACTTCGTCGCGGGCCGCCAGGTAGGCGCGGAACGCGTCTTCCACCGGTTTGGCGTAGACACCCGGCTCAATGGTGATGTCGTCCAGGTTGGTCATGAACGTCGTATGGCGGCAATGGTCGGACCAGTACGTATCCAGCACCCGGATTTCCGTAATGGTCGGCACGCGTTTTTCTTCTTCTTTAAAGTATTTCTGGATCCAGAGCAGGTCCTCGACGCTCATGGCCAGGCCCAGTTCCTGCTGGAGGGCGGCCACAGCGTCCTTGTCCAGGTCGAGGAACCCGTCCATGCGGGCCACGTCGGCCGGTTCCGCCCACGTGTCTTCCAGGGTTTCCGGCTTTTCCATGGCCGCTTCCCGGGCCTCAATGGGGTTGATCAGGTACTTTTTGACGGCGGCGAATTCCGCATCCGTCAGGGCACCCTTGAGGACAAAGACTTTGGCAGCCGCCACGACGGGCTTCTTGTTCTGGGAAATCAGCTGGATGCACTGCTCCGCGAAATCTTCGCGCTGGTCGTACTGACCGGGCAGCAGCTCGATGGCGAAGGCCTGCTCATCCGGTGCCGTCACAAGTTCTTCCGTCACCGTGTCCACGGGGGGTTCGGAAAGGACCAGTTTCCTGGCTTCCGCGAATTCCCGGTCCGATAAACCCATGACATCGTACCGTGCCAGGATACGGACATTTTTCAGCCCGCCCAGGCGCAGGTTGTCGCGCAGGTCTGCCAGCAGACCTTTTGCTTCGACGGCAAAGGCTTCCTTCTTTTCCACAAAAATACGTTTGATGTCTCCCATGTGTCGGCCTCCATTTACCAATTTTGGTTCACTGCACATTGCAATACATGACTATTATATATACATGGTTACCATTAATCAATAATCTTCGTTGATGTAGTTCACGCACGGCGGGAACAGGGCATCGAGGGCCCGCACCACCCGTTCGTCAGCGGCTTCCAACAGGCCCGTGTCTTGCAGGCGGGCGGCGCTGTAGGCACCGAACAGGAGCTGCGTGAACGTGCCGATGTCCAGGACGGCGCCGGGCACGGACGTGTCCGCCGGCAGCACATGGAGTTCCCCGCCGTCCACCACCAGAGTCAGGGCGACGTTGTTCTCCTCCACCAGGCCGTCTTCCACGGCGAGGGTGCAGGCCAGGTCCGGACAGGTTTCCGGCACTTCGTATTCCTGGAGCACGTGGACCACGTCCAGGCAGCGGGCCATCATGGCAGGCCGCACCGTCCCCGCGCGGGAAGCGTCCGGCAGGTACAGGTACGTTGCGTCGTCGGCCGGTGCCAGCCAGCGGAAGCGGTCCGCGGCGGAACGATGGGCCCCGGCGAAGCGCAGCAGGGCGAGCCGCGCCCCGGCCGAGCCGGCCAGCAGTTCCTGCACGAAGAACACCCGGTCCCCGGTCACCTTGTAGAACAGATAACCGTCCGGACGGCCTTCCCCGTCAAAGGCGACGGCCGCCTGCACGTGTTCGAGGCTGTGCGTGGCCAGCAGCTTGTCCCACTGGAAATCCGTGCGGATGGCCAGCCCGTTGTATTTGGCGGCACAGGCGGCGTAGACGTCGGCGAACAAGTCCTTGTCCAGCCGGTCATAGCGCCGGATGGCGAAGTCCTCCTCCCCTTCCGGCAGGGCCGCCAGGTCCTCCAGCGGCATGTCGTAGCCGTGTTTTTCATAACAGAAGGCAAAGCCGTAGGGCTGGTAGATGCCGGCGTAAACGGGCATGAGCAACGCATAATCGATGCCGCGGTTCCGCAGCAGCGCAAAAGCCGAAGCCAGCAGGCCCCGCGTCAGGTGGTGTCCCCGCGCGGCAGGGTCCGTGGCGACGCCCACCACGTAGGGTGCCGTCTCTTCCCGGCCCCGCAGCAGAATCTGGTACGGATTCAGGTGCAGCATGTTGCAAAGATGTCCTGCCCCGTCAAACCCGCCCAGCACGATATTATGCTGCAGGCAATACTCCCGGAAATACCACTGGAAGAAGGGATCGTCCTTCTTCTCAAAGCAGTAGTCCCATAAATCCATGATCTGCGGCAGGTCTTCCGCCCCCGCAATACGAAATTCCATCGGTGTCTTTTCCCTCACTCTGGTTTCCCTAACGCACAAGCAGATTGTACTTCTTGACCATGAAGGCAGGATGCAGGGCTTCCTTCGCTTTGCGCAGCCCTTCGCTGCCCATGTCTTCTTCGCGGTTGATGTAGGTCATGTCCGTCCAGACCTTTTCGGCGCATTCCTTCTGGATGGCCGTGTAGAGGCCGCGGATTTCCGGATTGGCCTTCTCCACGTTCTCGTCGCAGATGACGTCGTTGATGGCCTTGCCGAACCCGAAAGCCTGGATGCGGCCGCCGATGCGGATGGCGCCGCCGCGCAGGCCCAGGGCCTCGAAATTGACGAAAGCCTCCTGCAGGGCACGCCATTCCCAATAGATGCTGGGATCCGTGTCCATGCGGGTCTTGCACCATTCTTCGCCGAAGTTGAGGCATTCGGCGTAGTTTTCCGGATTGATGAATTCAAAGGTATAGTCGGGGTTTTCCTTCTTGAAGGCGTTGTAGTGGTTCTTCTGGCCGTGGTACCGGCGTCCCGCCAGTGTGGCCAGGTCCTTCTGCAGGTACACGTAGTCCCAGCTGTCCCGGTCCTCCTCGAACACGGGGTCGGTCACGACCTTGCCCAGGCGCTCCACGGACTTGTCGTAGATGCCGTGGAACTCGAAGGGACCGTCGGCGTAGTCCTTCAGGGCAGCCAAAAGGAGCGGCAGGTCTTCGTCCCTGCCGCCGAACGGCTGCAGGAAGAAGGTCTTGCCTTCCACCTCGACCTTGATGACGAGGAACCCGTACAGTTCCGTCCACCACGTATGGTAATAGTCGCGCCAGATGAAGAGGTTCGTATAGGCGCATTCGGACCCCATATGGTCCGGCTTGTTCAGGTACGTTTCAAAAAGGGCGCGGTCTTTCACGGCCACATCTTTAAATTGTAAAATAAGGATCCCTCCTTGGGGATAAAACGGGCGGCTCCGGGCCGCCTTGCCATTTGGGCATTCTTACCGATATTATACCACACCGGGGACGGTTTCATGGTGTAATTTCTAAAATTCCGGCCGCCGGCAGGCAAACAAAAAGACCGGCTGTCGGACAGCCGGTCTTACAATCCTTATTCTTCGTGGCTTCTCTTGTTTCTGCGCTTGATGAAGCAGTCATAGCAGTAAACGGGACGGTCATCGGAAGGCTGGAACGGTACTTCCGTTTCCTTGCCGCAGTCTGCGCAGACGGCTTTGTACATCTGGCGGGGCTGGGTTCCGTTCATGCGGGCTTTGCGGGCGGCTCTGCATTTCGGGCAGCGCTTCGGCTCGTTGGTGAAGCCTTTTTCAGCATAAAATTCCTGTTCGGAAGCGGAGAAAACGAATTCATCACCGCATTCAACACACTTCAGGGTCTTGTCTTCATACATCTTGATCTACACTCCTTTTTCTTGTTACCCCATAGGAGCAAACTCTCAATGCACCGCTTCCGTACTTCACATGATGTTACGTTTAAAGGCGATTCACTATCAAGCCAGCCTAGAGATACTCTAAAGTGAGTATAACAGAAAAAGACTTTTTGTCAACGAAATTTTATCTTCCTTAGAAATAAGTATACACATTTAAGGAAAGCTGAGTGATTTCGTAAAAATTGAACAAATTTGCGGCATTTCCTGCCTCTTCCCAAAGAGGGGGATTTTGCGGAATTTGTTACATAGTATGATACATCCTGCTGCAATCTGTTAACACAGGGCCGGTCAGATTTCCAGTTCCAGGGACGGCTGGTCCAGATAGTATGTCATGTTGGCATATTCCAGCGTGTAGGAATTCCCCCAGTAGTAGAAGCATGTCGTGGAAGCGTTCCCCACGTGCAGGTGCCAGGTGCGGTTCAGGTCCATGCCCAGCATGGTGCAGATCAGGACGCGCAGGATGCCGCCGTGGGCCACGAGGGCCACATCGCCCTGGGGATGCTTCTCCAGGATCTTGCGCAGGGCCGGATAGGCGCGCTTCTGGACATCGTTCATGCTTTCGCCGCCCGGAATCATGGTGTCGGCGGGATTGGCGAAAAAGTCCTTCCATTCCTTCGCGTACTGCTTCTGGATTTCCTCGCCGGTCAGGCCTTCCCACTCCCCGAAGCTCAGTTCCTGGAAGGCGTCCAGGGCGACCGGTTTCAGGCCTTTGGCCTTGGCGATGGTCTTCGCTGTTTCCTGGGCCCGGTCCAGGCTGCTGCAGTAGATGGCGTCCAGCGGGATGCCGCGGAAAAAGGCCGCCAGCTGGCCGGCCTGCTTTTTGCCGGTCTTGTTCAGGGGAATGTCCGACTGGCCCTGAAAACGGTATGTCGTGTTGTAATCCGTCTCGCCGTGGCGGATCAGATACAGTTTAGCCATGATGGTGATGCGCCTCCTGTTTCTTCTCTTCCTGCACTTTCAGGGAATAGGCTTCCTCTTCCTCGTGGACGCCTGCTTCCTGGAACGTTTCCATCTCCCGGTACGCCTTGACGCCGGCATCGAACACATTGAGGGCGGTCAGAGCACCGTTGCCGCGGCTGTCCTTCAGGTGCAGCTTGAGGGGCGCCTTGAGGCCGAGGAAGCGGAGGATTTCCTCTGCCCCTGCCTCTTCCGACTGGGCCCCGGCATAGCAGTACTGCAGCACGGCGGCGTTGAATTTCGACGCGGCCGCGGCGGCCACGCAGGTCGCCACGCCGTCCAGGATGACGGGGATGCGCATGCCTGCCGCCTGCAGGATGGAGCCGCACATGGCGCTGATTTCGGGGCAGTTCACCTTTTCCAGGAACTTGAGGCCGTCCTCTTCGGCCAGCAGCGGCTGCCAGCGTTCCGGCAGCGGCGACGGGGAAAGGCTTCCCTGGCAGAGGATGCCCGCCTTTTCCTCGTTCACGTATTCGCTCGTCAGCATGGCCCCTTCCTCGACCAGGTCGTAGGTATTGTCACTGGTCAGGAACTGGGGCAGCACCTTGGCATGCACCTGGCCGGCCAGGGCCAGGACGGGTGCCTCGCCCAGCATGATGGATTCAATCCGGTCCTTGTGGGCTTCCGTGCCCCACAGCATGAGGAGCCGCACTTCCGGGACCACGACGAGCTGCTTGTCCGACGAGCCGAGGATGGCCGCGTAGCGCGAGGTCATTTCTTCCAGCATGGCCAGGGAGCCCACGGGTTTGATGAGGCTGTCGAACCGTTTCTGGGCCGCCGCCTCCAGCTCGCGGCTCAACGGGATGATCTGTGTCGCCAATTCTTCAATATGCATTGTTCAACCTTCTTTTCTTTCCGTCAGTCGTTCCCTGTTCCGTCAGAACGGCAGCGTGTCGCGTACCACGCAGAACAGGATCAGTAAAAAGAGGATGTCCCCCAGTTCCGTCAGGAAACCGAATGTATCTCCCGTCAGGCCGCCCAGCACGGAGCGGACCCACAGGGCCAGCAGCAGGCAGACGATGGCGGTCACGCCGCAGATCAGGAGATGATACGGTCCGGCCAGGCCTGTGATGAGGGCGATGGCCGCGACGATGGCCGCCCACATGTACCAGGGCCGGCCGCCCTGCTTGAACATTTCGCCCAAGCCGCCGGGCCGCGCGTTCGGGAACGCCAGTATGTAGACCGTCATCAGGGTGCGCGTGAACACGTACATGACGACCAGGGTCAGGCCGCTGCCCAAGAGGGGCAGGACACTGAACAGGGCCGCTTTCGTCAGGATCAGGACGATGGCGCCGATGACCGCGTTGGCGCCGACGTGGCTGTCCTGCATGATTTCCAGTTTGCGGGCCCGCGTGCGGGCGCTGAAAATGCCGTCACACGTGTCCATGAATCCGTCGTACATCAGGGTGCCGATAAAGAACAGTTCGGCCAGCACCAGGAAGATTCCCAAGAGCAGCCCGCTGAAGCGGAGCCGCGTCGCGACGGCCAGGGCCGCCCACATCAGAAGGCCCATGACCAGGCCGGCCAATGGGAAAAAAGGGACGGACCGGGCGAAATCGTCGGGGAACCAGACATCGCGCTTCGTGACGCGGATGCGCGTCAGAAATTCCAGGCACGTGAAAAAGTCCCGCACATAGCGGAAGGGTCCCGTGGACCGGGACGGCAGGTGCAGATAGAGATGGCTGAGCCAGCCTGTCTCCTCTTCCACTTCCGTGCCCTTCTTCTTCAGGTCCTCCGGTTTGGTTTCCTGTTTCGTTGCGTCTTCCATACGTTCACCTTCAAGCCTGCGTCAGGGTCCGGTATGTGTTGAGGGCCGTGCGCAGGATGCTCATGGCCACATTGGCGCCCGTTCCTTCGCCCAGGCGCATACCGGCGTCCACAATCGGTTTGAGGCCCAGCACTTCGAGCATCTTCCGGTGGCTCAGGTCGGAAGACAGGTGGGAACAGAGCAGGTAGCCGGCGCAGGCCGGGTTGATGCCGTAGGCCAGCAGGGCTGCCGCCGTGGCATTGACGCCGTCCACCATGGTCGGTACGTGGCGGGCCGCCCCGGCGAGGATCATGCCCGCCAGGCCCGCGTGGTCGTAGCCGCCGACTTTGCAGAGGATGTCGAAGCCGTCGCCGCGGACGGGTTTGTTCACGGCCAGGCCCTTGCGGACGACGTCCGTCTTGATCCGCAGGCGCTCGTCATTGATGCCGCTGCCGCGGCCCGTCGTCTCTTCGGGCGTCAGGCCGAGGAAGGCGGCGGCGATGGCCGCCGTCGAGGTCGTGTTGGCAATGCCCATTTCCCCTGTTTCCAATATATTGCAGCCACCGTCGATGGCTTCGTTGGCAATCTTCATGCCGACGCGCAGGGCCTGTTCCGCCTGCGCCGCCGTCATGGCCGGTCCCTGCGTGAAATCGTCCGTGCCCCAGGCCACTTTGCACTGCCGCACATGCTTGTACGCGGACAGGTCGAAGTTGGTGCCGGCGTCCACGACGACCACATCCGCCCCGGCGTGGCGCGCCATGACGTTCGCCCCCGCCGTGCCGCGGCCGTAGCCGTTGATCATCTGCAGGGTCACTTCCTGGGGGAAAGCGCTGACACCGTATTTGGCGATGCCGTGGTCCCCGCACATGAGCAGCATGACCGGCCGCAGTCCGCGCAGGCCTTTGCCGTCCGTCATGGCCAGGTAATCGGCCGTCATGGTTTCCAGGTCCCCCAGCTCCTCGCCTTCCGGCAGGACCCGCCGCCATTCCGCCAGCACATGGCGGCGGATGGCCTCATCGGGTTTTGCAATCTGTAATTCATCCAGCATGATTGATTCCTTCCTTATCTGATTTTCCCAGTGAATCCGCGGCAGGCCCGTCAGGGCTTTGCCGTCTCATCGAAACGGAACGCCAGGCGCTTGATGTCCACGGCCTGGCCGGCGATGACATAGAAGACCTTGTCCGCCGCCGCCCCGATCTGCTGGTTCACCCAGCCCGCAATGTCCCGGTACTCCCGGGCCATGGCGTTGTCCGGCACGATGCCGGCGCCCACGTCGTTGGAGACGAAGACGACCGTCCGTTCCGTGGCGCGCGCCGCCTCGAGCAGGGTCCCGATCCGCCGGGCCGCGGCGGCCGCCTTTTCCGTCGTCGTCCCCTGCAGCGCCTCCTTGCCGTACAGCAGGTTGGACAGATAGATCGTGATGTCATCGAAAAGGATGGCGTCGGTCCGCTGCCCCGCCTCGGGCAGCACCTTTTCCGCGTGGTACGGTGCCTCGAAGGTCAGCCAGCGTTTGCCGCGCCGTTCCCGGTGCAGGCGCACCCGTTCGCGCATCTCCTCGTCCAGGATTTCCGCCGTGGCGACATAGCCGCAGCAGGCCCCGGCATGGAGGACATAGGTCTCGGCGAACTCGCTTTTGCCGCTGCGGGCGCCTCCCAATACCAATACGATTTCGGCTTTCGCTCCCATGCGTTGTGACTCCTTTCCCGGGTGAACGGTTTCAGCCCGGCAGTAAAAAAAGCAGGCCGTCTCACAAAGAGACAACCTGCGTATCTGCCTGAACAGCCACTTCCCTATCTCCCGTAGGTACGATGGTTCCCTCTTTCAGGCAGGTCTCCTGGCTTCAGTTCACCGCCTTGCCGCGCCTTCTCGGTTTCCCAATGGCAGATTGCGGCAGGCTCCCTGTTACAGTAGCGGGACTGCTCCGGATTCACACCGGTATTCCCTATTAAGCGGCCGACGCATCGGCCACACCTGGTAAAACATTTCCAATGCCCATTATACTATAAAACCGGGTTCATGACAATCCGGGCCGGCTGTTCCGCAACGTCAAAGACTCCCTGCGGAACAACGCGGTACAAAACGCACCAGTTCCACAGGGAGTCCTTTTTTACTGAAAAAACGGGGTTACTTCGCCCCTACTTCCGTTTCCACGCGGGACAGAATGAAGCACAGGTCGGACAGACGGTTCACGCAGATGAGGAGCTGCGGGTTGACCGGCTCTTCCTCATTCAGGCGGAGCAGCTGCCGTTCGGCGCGGCGCGTCGTCGTGCGTGCCATATCGAGGGCCGCGGCGCCGGGGTTGCCGCCGGGGATCAGGAAATGGCTCAGCGGCTGGAGCAGGGCGTCATACTTGTCGATGGTTTCTTCGAACTTTTTGACGTGCTCTTCCGTGATATAGGGCTGCGGCAGGTTCAGGCTGGCCACATCGGCCATCATGGACATCATCAGTTTCTGGACTTCGAAAATCGTTTCCCGCACATCGTCCCGTTTGACGAGGGAACGGGCCAGGCCCAGGGCCGACGTGATTTCGTCCAGCGTGCCGTAGGCTTCGACGCGGGGGGAGCACTTGGAAACGCGTTCGCCCGTGTAGAGTCCCGTCGTGCCTTTGTCACCCGTACGGGTATAGACTGCAGCTTTCTTCATATTCCTTACCTCCTTCAGGGGATGTTAAAAAAGGCCCAGGCGGCGGTGCCGTCTGAGCCGGTGGTTCTTAGTAGATTTCTTCGGGTTTGAAGAAGTTCTTGATTTCACGTTCAGCGGCTTCGGGGCTGTCACTGCCATGAATTACGTTTTCGCCTTTGTCCAGGGCGAAGTCACCGCGGATGGAACCCGGGGTGGATTCGATCGGGTCGGTCACGCCCATCATCGTGCGGATTGCCTTGATGGCGTTCGGGCCTTCCACAACCATGGCAACCAGCGGGCCGCCGGTGATGAAGGCTTCCAGTTCAGGGAAGAACGGTTTGCCTACATGTTCTGCATAATGATATTCAGCCTGTGCCTTGGTCATAACCAGCATTTTCAGGGCGCAGATCTTCAGGCCGCGGCGTTCGAAGCGGCTGATGATTTCGCCAATCAGGTGTTTGCGGACTCCGTCCGGTTTTACCAGTACCAAAGATTTCTGATCCATGTTTTAGTCTCCTTTTAAATTAAAATAGATTGATATAGATCCCGATACAGAATTTTACATCGGGGACGAACCAAAATCAAGTGTTGCTGTCGATTTCTCCGCGGGCCCTCATTTCCGCCGCCTGCTTACGCAGGAGCTGGATGCGTTCCGACGTGGCGGGATGGGTGCTGAACAGGGTCGACATATCCCGTTTGCTGAAGGGACACACGATGAACATGTGGGCCGTGGCTTCCGTGGCGTGGGCCATGGAACGGCGCGTCGACACACCGGAAATCTTTTCCAGGGCATCGGCCAGGTAATCGGGGTTGCCGCACAGGCGGCCGCCGCCTTCGTCGGCCTTGTACTCGCGGCTGCGCGATACGGCCAGCTGGATGATGGCTGCCGCAATGGGCGCCAGGACCAGCAGCAGGATGGCTGCCACGGGGTTGCGGTCTTCATTGTCCCGTCCGCCGCCGAACCAGAAGGCGAACCGCGTGATGGTCGTAATGAGGCCGGCCATGGTGGCCGCCACGGAACCGATCAGGATGTCGCGGTTGCGGACATGGGTCATTTCGTGGCCCAGGACCCCTTCGATCTCCTTCGGGGACAGATAATTCATGAGGCCCGTCGTCACGGCGACCGCCGCGTGTTCCGGATTGCGGCCTGTCGCAAAGGCGTTCGGGACCTGGTCATCGATGATATAGACTTTCGGCATGGGCAGGCCGGCGCGTTCCGCCAGGCGCTTCACGATGCCGTACAGGGCGGGGGCGCTGTTTTCATCCACGGCACGGGCCCGGTATTGGGCCAGCACCATCTTGTCGCTGTACCAGTAGGAAAAGAAATTCATGGCGACAGAGAGGATGAGCATAAACACCATGCCCTGGCCGCCGCCGATATAGTCGCCCACGAGGACGAGCAGTACCGTCAGCAGGGTCATTAAAAAGGCAGTCTTCATTCTCCTTATCTCCTTCAGTAACCGGCCCTTCGGCCGGATTTATGCTGCAGTCTTCAAATCATTATAACAATTTTTACACTTTTTGACAATTTGCCGTCCGGAGCCTGCCCCATCAGGCCTTTTCAATCTGCGACTTGACGGCTTCCAGCATGGCATTGCTGTTTTCCTTCACCTTGCGCACCAGGATGGGGTTCAGGAGGCCGGCAATCATGGGGATGCCGAACTCGAAGTCCACGGACAGGGACACCCTGACCCCTTCGGGAACATCTTCCATCTCCCAGGCGCCTTCCATCTTCTTCAGGTCCCCTTCGGTCTGGCTGTACGTGATGCGGTGTTCCGCCGGATAGAAGAAATCCTTCTCCGTCCAGACGATCTTGCGGCCGTCCACGTCGGAAACCCAGTGGGTCACGTCCGTGTCGCCGTGCTGTTCGAGCACTTCGACGCTGACCAGGTTCTTCATGAATTTCGGATACGAAACCATATCTTTAATGACATCGTAGATCGCCTGCTTGTCGCCGCGAATCACGATGTCCGTCTTTACAAATGGCATTTCTGTTCCCTCTCTTTGCTTACAGTTCGTCCACTACATCGTCCACCTGTTTCACCGCGTCATGCAGGATGGCGAGCACCTTGTCGATGACGCCGGCCGGCATGATCAGCGGCGGCTCGATGCGGATGACTTTCGGATTGTTCAGCGTATAGGCCACGAGCACATGCTGGGCGATCATCAGGGCCATGAGCATGCCGCCGGCCCCTTCCTTCGTCAGTTCGAGGCCCATCATCATGCCGCGCCCGCGGACTTCGCGGATCACCTTCGGGAATTCGGCGGCGATCTTTTCCAGGCCGGCCTTGAAGTAGGCGCCGTTTTCCGCGCTCTGCTGCAGCAGGCCTTCTTCCTCAATCACGTTCAGGGTGGCCACACCGGCCGCGCAGGCCATTTCGCCGCCGCCGAAGGTCGACGTGTGGACGAAGGGCGCTTCGATGAAGCCGGCCCAGGCCTGTTCCGTCCCGATAAAGGCACCGACGGGCATGATGCCGCCGCCCAGGGCTTTGGAAACAGCCATCAGGTCCGGCTTGGCGCCGTCATGGTCGCAGCCGAACCACCGGCCCGTACGGCCGATGCCGGTCTGCACTTCGTCGGCGATGAACAGGGCCCCTTTGGCGTGGCACAGTTCCTCCACCTGCTTCAGGTAGCCGTCGGGCGGTACAATGATGCCGCCTTCCCCCTGGATGGGTTCCACGATGACCGCTGCCGTCTTGTCCGTCACGACCTGTTCCAGGGCGTGGATGTCGCCGAAAGGCACGTGCAGGAAACCGGGCACCAGCGGCTTGAAGGGGTCGCGGTAAAGGTCGCGTCCCGTCGCCGTCAGGGAGCCGAAGGTCTTGCCGTGGAAGGCGTTCTCCGTCGCCACGATTTCCGTGCGGTGCGTAGCCAGGCGCGCCATTTTGAGGCATCCTTCCACCGCTTCCGTGCCGCTGTTGCAGAAAAAGCTGTACTGCAGCCTGCCCGGCGTGATGGCCGCCAGTTTTTCCGCCAGTTCGGCCATGGGTTCGTTGAACATGACTTTGCCGCTCATGGGCATGCCGTGGAGCTGTTTTTCAATGGCTTCCACCACTTTCGGATGGCGGTGGCCCAGGGCGAACATGCCGTACCCGCCGAGGCAGTCGATGAAGCTGTTCCCTTCCGTATCCGTCACGGTCCAGCCTTCCGCGCTGCCTTCCACGCTGGAAAGGCCCATGAAGCGGAACAGGCGCGTTGCCGCAGGATTGATGTATTTTTCGTATTTTGTCATGACTTCTTCCGGTGTCATGCCACATTCCTCCCTTACGTCCGTAAAATCGCGTGCCGCGTTACCGCAGCAGGCTCGTCACAGGCACGATGCGGATGCCCGTTGCCTGAATGTCGTTCAGATACGTCGTCCACGCTTCCGCCGTCGCCGGACGGGCATGGCAGATGACGACGATGCTGCCGTTCGCGTCAGCCCGGTTCATGGCCTCGCGGATCATGCCGTAAATGGCGCTGGCCGAAGCCCTGTTGTCCAGAAAGAGACTGTTCATGACGGACGGCACCCCGTACTGCCGGGCCGTGCTCAGCCCGACGGAGCTGGAACTCGTGCGGCTGTCCACGAAGAAAAGTCCCCGGTTTTTCAAGGTTTTCATGACCACCCGCATGGTTTCCGCATTGCTGGTCGCGCGGGAGCCCTGATGATTGTTGATGCCTTCGACGCCCGGCAGGCTGTCCAGGGCGGCCGTCAGCATGTTCTGGATCTGGGACGCCGACATATCCACCGTAATGGTGCGGCCCGGCTCGGACATCTGTCCCCGGTTCATCGGTTCCATCGGCATATGGAGCATGGCCGTACGCCCTGACGCCTTGATGAGGCGCAGGGCTTCGCTGCTGCCGCCCTTATAGGGAATGACCGCGTAACTGAAGGGCAGGTTCGTCGCCAGCAGTTTGCGCAGGGATGCGTTGTCGTACCCGCAGTCGTCAATGACCACGGCCATTCTGCCGTGGTGCTTCACGCCGTCCGGCGGTACCTTCGCCTCGCCCGTCACCTTGGGGATGTCCTTGTCCTTCTTGGTCAGGTTGCGGTTATGGAAAAAGTAGACCGTATCGGTCACGAAGGTCTTCGTCTCGGTCTTGCCCGCCTTGACCCGGATGCCCAGGTCCATGCGGTATGCCTCGTACCCGTTGTACTTGGCCTTCCGCTCATCCAGGACATGCAGGACCTTGCTGCCCTGCAGCTGCTCTTTCAGCCAGGCAGCGGCGCCCTTCAGTTCCGTCGTGGGCGGTACGCCGATATCCACCTCGCGCTGCGTGTAATGGACTTCCACGCCCGTCGAAGGCATCTTTTCCGCCTTTTCCTTGCGGTCCGTGTCCTGCAGCTGCCACGTGTCCTTATGCTTCATGAGGATCTCGTCCAGCGTATGGTGGGCCGACTTTGATTCCTCCATCAGGTCGAAGGCCTCATTCTTGTCCGCCGTGGACAAATCTTTCGGTTTGCTCTTCTGGGATGCATAAAACATGCCTGCCGCGCCGGCAATCAGCAGCGCCGCGACGACGACCAGGATGAATGGCCCCAGGCCGCCGCTCTTCTTTTTTCTATCGGACATGGTCCGACCTCCTCCATGCATATTTCCGGTCCGGTTCCGGCGCCCTCACTTGCGCGGGTGCGCCTTCTCGTAAACCGCCCGGAGCCTTTTGTTCGTAAGATGTGTATAAATCTGGGTTGTGGAAATGTCTGCGTGCCCCAGCATTTCCTGGACGCTGCGCAGGTCCGCCCCGTTGTCCAGCAGGTGCGTGGCGAAGGAATGGCGCAGCATATGGGGCGAAATGTGTTTCAGGATGCCCGCGTTCCGGCCGTACTGGCCGATCAGTTCCCAGACGCGCTGCCGCGTCAGGCCCTGGCCGCCCAGGCCGATGAAGACCGTCTGCGGGTCCTCTTCGTCCTTCACGAAGAAGGTCGGGCGCGCTTCCTTCAGATAGCGTTCCAGATACCCGGCCGCCACGCTGCCCAGCGGTACGATGCGCTCCTTGGAACCTTTGCCGAAGACGAGGACGTACTTCATCTCCAGATTGACGTTTTCCACTTTCAGGTTCACGATTTCGGATACGCGCATACCCGTCGCGTACAGCATTTCCAGCAGGGCCCGGTCCCGCAGCCCTTCGGCCGTGGTCAGGTCCGGCGCCGACAAGAGGGCTTCCACTTCGTCCTCCGTCAGGACCTTCGGCAGATGGGTTCCCTTGGTGCCTGCCTCCACCGCTTCCGCCGGGTCCGAAGGCATGTAGTCCTCCTGGACCATGAAGCGGTAGAAAGCCTTCAAGGCCGCCAGTTTGCGGGCAATCGTCGCCGCCGCGCGGCCCTTCATCTTCAGGTCCGTCACGTAGCGCACGATCTGCTGCCGCTCCACCGCGGCCAGGTCCTTTTCCTGCAGCCCGAAGGCCTTGCAGAACAGGCGCAGGTCCCGCAGGTAGGAAAGCTGGGTATTTTCGGACAGGCCCAGTTCGACCTGAAGGTATTCCAAAAACAGTTCCAGATAATCCATATGCGCTCCCTGCCCCGGCCTGTCAATTTTCCCACAGGATTGGGAAAAAGAGAAAACAACGCGTCGGCGCCGTTTTCTCTTTCCGTCCGTACCCTATGGAACTGTCCCTTACGCCATGAGGGACTCAGTCCCTCTTTTCCGGCTGCATGATCGTGATGTTCGCAACCGGGGAAATGGTGGAAACAGCATGCTTGTAAACCAGCTGCTGCTTGCCGTCGTTTTCGATGATGACCGTGAAGTTGTCAAAACCGCGGACCATGCCGCGGATCTGGAAGCCGTTCACGAGATAGATGACCACGGGCAGGTTCTCCTTGCGCACGTGGTTCAGAAAGCTGTCCTGCAGGTTCATTGTCGTCTTTGTACCATTGTTGTTCATACTCTTCCACCCTCTCAACCTAAATAAATAATTCAAAATTCACTGCAACCGGGGTTTCTTCTTATTTTTCATACCGGTGTTCAGTTTAATATTAACTCTTTTCCAGCCATTCTACAAGTAGAGCGGCCATGGTGGTCACACATTGTTCGTAATTTGGCGGCCGGTCCAGGTGCAGCCAGTGCACGTAGGGCATGCGCCGGTACCACGTGAACTGCCGTTTGGCGAAATGGCGCGTCCCCTTCTTGATTTCGTCCACCGCCGCCTCAAAGCTGCTGCGCCCCGTCAGATAGTCCGCCATCTGCCGGTAGCCGAGGCTCTTCATGGAAAGGCAGTCCGGCCGCACGCCCGCGTCCAGCAGGCGGCGCACTTCGTCTTCCAGGCCGGCGGCCAGCATGTGGTCCACGCGTTCATTGATCCGCTCGTACAGGTAGTCCCGGTTCATGGTCAGGCCGAAGACCAGGGCATCGTACACCGGTTCCGGCGCCCGCTCCTGCGACACGCTGCCGCCGCCCGCCGCCGTTTCCAGGGCCCGCACGACGCGGCGCACATCGTGGGGATGAAGCCGAGCCGCCGCGGCCGGATCCACGCGCCGGAGTTCCTCGTGGAGCGCTTCCGGGCCGTGTTCCGCCGCATACCGTTCCCAGTGACGGCGCAGCGCGGGATCGCTGTCCACCGTGCTGAATTGATAGTCCTCCAGCAGGGCCCTGATGTAGAGTCCCGTTCCACCGACGAGGATGGGCAGCCGGCCCCGCGCCGTAATGTCGGCAATGAGGGCTGCCGCCTGCTCCCGGAAATCGACGACGCTGAAATCCGCGTCAGGAGGCAGGATATTCACCAGATGATGAGGGACACAGGCCAGTTCTTCCGGCGTCGGTTTCGCCGTGCCGATATCCATGTCCCGGTAGACGAGCATGCTGTCCCCGGAGATGATTTCCCCGCCGAACCGTTTCGCCAGCTCGATGCCGCAATGGCTCTTGCCGGTGGCGGTCGGCCCCAGGATGACGACCAGTTTTTCCTGCACCGGATTCCCCTCCTTTCCCTCTCCTGAAATTCCTGCTGAATTTCTTACCGTTTATCTTCGCGGGTGCGGATGCCGAAGCGGACACCGCTGTAACGGGTGCCCGTAAAGGTGCGGCAGCCGTACTCCCGCAGGATCTCTTCCGTCCGTTCCTTGATGACGACCCGCGGTGCCACGCGCAGGGCCTCCGCCACCGTCTCCGGGGCTAACGGCCTGCTCCAGGCCAGGGGCCGCAGGGGCTGCATGGCCGACGAACGCCGGACGGGATGGCGGAACATGGGGTCGAAATAGACCACGTCGTAGCTGTCCGCCGGCAGCTGTTTCAAATAGGCCGATGCCTCGGCCCGGACGACCTCGATGCGGCGCAGGTCCTGTGTCAGTTCCGGGAACTTGCCCTCGTAGGTCCGCACGCCGCGGCTCGTCAGAAAATAAAGGAGCGGCGACGCTTCCAGCCCCGTCACCCGGCCTGCGGGCCCCACCGCGTGGGACGCCAGCAGCGCGTCGGCTGCCAGTCCCAGCGTGGCATCGAGCACCTTCTGGCCGGGGCGCACGTCGAGGGCCCGGAGAAAGTTGTCCCCTTCCCCTTTTACGGCCACGCGCTGCCACCGTACCGTTCCCAAGCCGGGATGATAGAACATCGTCCCCTCCGGCGTATAGACCCGGGGGCCCGTTTCCGCGGCAATGAGCAGCGCCGCCAGGCCGTAGCGTTCCAGCATGGCCGGCAGGGTCTGCCCCTTCTCGCGGGGCACATAGCGCGTCCCCAGCTCTTCCGCCCACCGGCGGGCCGTCGCGGCCAGGGCCGCATTGTCTTCCTTGGCACTGGTCGTGACGGCGAAAGCCACCGCGCCCGTGCCCGTTTCATTATTTGTCATAAGGTTTCGCATTCCGCGAAGGCAGGTCGAACCCTGTCCGCTTGAACATCTTGTACAGCTCGTCCGAAGACACGGCGATCATGCAGGGTCTGCCGTGGGGGCACGTAAAGGGATGCGTCGTGTTGCAGAGCTCGATGATGAGCTGCCGCATCTGCCGCATGTTGAGCAGCTGTCCCGCCTTGATGGCCGCGCGGCAGGCCGCCATATGGAGCACGTCCTGGCGCATTTCCGCCGCGTTCGGCGTGCGGTGTTCCTGCAGATACTGCCCGATTTCCCGGATGAACTCCTCCGCCTCTTCCGCCGGGATATCCGCCGGCAGGCTGTCCACCCGGACCGACGTGTCGCCGGCCGGCGTGACGTCGACGCCCAGCTTGTAAAAGGCGTCGTGATATTTCTCCAGCAGGTCCACCTCGTCGGCCTGCAGATTGATGTACAACGGGATCAGGAGCTGCTGCGCCGGGATATCCTGGTGCGAAAGGACCAGCTTGTCGTAGAGGATGCGCTCATGGGCCGCGTGCTGGTCGATTAAATACAGCGTGTCCTCCGACTGGGCGATGATGAAGGTCCGGTCCACCTGCCCGATGGGCCAGATGGTTTCCAGCACGCCGTCCTCACCCGGCTCCTGCATGGCGATGGCGTTGCCGCCGGCCAGGTTTTCCTGCTCGGCCAGCTTGTCCCGCGTTTCACCGATCGTGTAGACCGGCTCCTTGGGAGCCGTTTCCCCGTAATCCGCGCCAGGCTGCCGCCAGATGCTGGGCCGCCCTTCCTCCTGCCGCGGGCCGCTGCCGCCGTGGAACGACGGTTTCGTAAAACCGCCGAACCCCTGCAGGGCCGGCTCCTCGGGACGGAACGAAGTACGGCCCGTTCCGCCCGCAAAGGGCGCCGCCGTACCAGGCAATCCGTCCGGCTTTGCTCCCGGAGCAGGCATCAAGGCGGCATTGGCCCCGTTTTCCTTATCCGCGTGCATAGGCCGCGTCAGAGCGTCGGCCAGGGCCTTGTAGACCGCCTTGTAGACCGACCCTTCGTCGCTGAACTTGACCTCGCTTTTTTGCGGATGGACATTCACATCGACCTTGTCCGGCGCGACGCGGATGTCGAGGACCGCAAAAGCGAAGCCCCGTTTCGGGATCTGGGACTGGTAGGCATGCTCAATGGCCTTGCCGAGCATGGGGCTCTGGATGCTGCGCCCGTTGACGAGCAGCGTCTGCCAGCTCCGGTTGCCCTTCAGCAGCGTCGGCTTGCCGATATAGCCGTGGACGGACACGTCGGTGCCGTTCAGGTTGACCGGCAGCAGGTCCCCGGCCACGCTTTTGCCGTAGAGGGCCGCAATGGTGTCCTTCAGGCTGCCGTTGCCCGGCGTGACCAGGACTTCCTTGTCATTGTTCGTCAGTTTGAAACGCACATCGGGCCGCGCGAGGGCGATGCGCGTCATGATTTCGCTGATATAGCGTCCTTCCGTGGACACGGTCTTCAGGAACTTACGCCGTGCCGGCACGTTGAAGAACAGGTCCTTGACGATGACCGTCGTCCCCACGGGACCGCCGGTCTGGAGGCATTCTTCCTCCTTGCCGCCGCTCACGCGGAGGGACGTCGCCATATCCTGCCCTGCCGTGCGGGTCAGCAGCTCGAACTCCGACACGGAGGCGATACTGGGCAGCGCTTCGCCGCGGAAGCCCAGCGTGTGCAGCCGGGTCAGGTCTTCCGCCGCCCGGATCTTGCTCGTCGCGTGCCGTTTCAGGGCCAGCCGGGCATTGCTTTCGCTCATGCCCGACCCGTTGTCGGCCACGCGGATATATTCCGTCCCGCCTTCGAAAATCGTCACGTCGATGCTGTCCGCGCCGGCGTCCAGGGAATTTTCCACCAGCTCCTTGACGACGGAGGCCGGTTTTTCCACCACCTCGCCGGCAGCGATCTGGTTCGACGTGTTCGTATCCAGAAGGCGTACTTCTGCTTCCTGCATGATGACGATACCTCTTCTTTACATACCCTTTTCCTTCTTGGCTTCCTGCTGCAGCTTGAAGAGGGCGTTCATGGCTTCGATGGGCGTCATGCTCATAACGTCCAGGCCCAGCAGTTCGTCCGTCAGGGACGAGGCGAACAGGGAGCCCATGCCGTCGTCCCCGGCGGCCGGCTGTTCCGCCACGGCCTGTGCCGGTGCGGCTTCTGCCGCTTCCCCCTTATGGCTGTCATATTCCTGGAGCAGTTCGTCCGCCCGTTCCAGGACCTTCTTCGGCAGGCCCGCCAGGCGTGCCACGTGGACGCCGTAACTGCGGTCCGTGCCGCCGCGCACGATGCGGCGCAGGAACACGATGTCATTGCCCCGTTCCTTGATGGCCACGGAGTAGTTCTTAATGCCTTCCATGACATTTTCCATCCCGATGAGTTCGTGGTAATGGGTCGCGAACAGGGTCTTGGCCTTGATGTGGGCCTGAATGTATTCCATGACGGCGCGGGCGATGGCCATGCCGTCGTACGTGCTGGTGCCGCGGCCCACCTCGTCGAGGATGATGAGGGAGTTCCGCGTGGCGTATTTGAGGATCTGCGCCACTTCGTTCATTTCCACCATAAAGGTGCTCTGCCCCGTCGCCAGGTCATCGCTGGCACCGACGCGCGTAAAGATGCGGTCCACCATGCAGACGTCGGCGCTGCGGGCCGGAATGAAGCTGCCCATCTGGGTCATGAGCACCAGCAGGGCCACCTGCCGCATGTACGTCGATTTGCCGGCCATGTTCGGCCCCGTCAGGATGATCATGCGCTCGTCCGTGCTGTTCATGGTGACATTGTTCGGCACGAAGATTTCCTTGTCCAGCAGCCGTTCCACGACAGGATGCCGTCCGTCCAGGATGCGGATTTCGCCGCGCGTGTTCAGTTCCGGGCGGTGGTAGTCGTATTTGCAGGCCGCCGTCGCGAGGGACGCCAGCACGTCGAGTCTGGCCAGGGCGTGGGCCGTATCCTGGATTTCCGGAATCTCTTCCCGGATCTCTTTGCGGATCTGGTTGAAGATGTAGTATTCCAGGGACTCGATCTTTTCCTTGGCGCTCAGGATCTTGTTTTCAAAGTCCTTCAGCTCCGGCACGATATACCGTTCGGCGTTGACCAGGGTCTGCTTGCGCACGAACTCCGGCGGCACCTGGCTCGTCTGTCCCTTGCTGACTTCGATGTAGTAGCCGAAGACCTTGTTATAGCCAACCTTCAGGTTCTTGATGCCCGTAGCGGCCTTGGTCTTCTGCTCGAAATCGGCCATCCAGGCCGAATTATTCCGGGCGATGTTGTGCAGTTCGTCCAGTTCCAGGTCGTAGCCGTCGCGGATCATGCCGCCTTCGCGGATGGTGAAGGGCGGGTCGTCCACAATGGCCGCCGCCAGCGTGTCCCGGATCTTCTGGTGCAGCTGGATGGAACCCGACAGTTTCTGCAGCAGCCCGGCCTTCGCTTCCTGCAGGCGTTCCTTCAAAGGCGGCAGCGCGTTCAGGGAGGCGCGCAGGCTCACCAGGTCCCGCGCATTGGCACTGCCCACCTCGAGGCGCGACAGGATGCGCTCCAGGTCGAAGACTTCCTTCAGGTGGTCCTGGATGGCGTCCCGCAGTTCCGGATTGCCCGCCAGCTCTTCCACGGCGTCCTGCCGCTCCCGGATCTTGACGATGTCCAGGATGGGGCACTCGATCCAGTTGCGCAGGCAGCGCGAACCCATGGACGTGGACGTGAAATCGAGCACGTCGAGGAGCGTCCCCTTCTTGCCGCCGTCCCGCATGTTCCGGATGAGTTCCAGGTTGCGGATGGCCGTGGCATCGAGGTTCATGTATTGTTCCGTCGAAATCCGCTCCAGCCGGTTGATCTGGGACAGGTCCGCCATGACCGTGGCATGCAGGTAGGCCAGCAGCCCCTGCACCGTTTCCCGCACCAGCGGATCCAGCCCGATGTCCCCGAAATGCTGCTTCACAAAATCCGGCGCATCGGCCGGCAATTCGTAAGAAGCGCAGACGCAGCCCGGCAGTTTGTTCTTCAGCCAGCCGTCCAGTTCTTCCCATTCGGGAATGCCCGTCTTGTAGATGATTTCCGAAGGCTGCAGGCGGAAAAGCTGCTCTTCCAGGGCCAGGAGCCGTTCGCTGCCGTTCGCCGTGAACCAGCGGCACTCGCCGGTGGACACGTCGGCCAGGGCCAGGCACAGGACACCGTCGTCTTCCTCCAGGTTGACGAGGAAGCGGTTCCGCGCATCTTCCAATAAGGATTCGTTCAGGGCCGTGCCGGGCGTCACAATCTTCACGATGGCCCGTTTCACGAGGCCTTTCGCCAGCTTCGGGTCCTCGATCTGGTCGCACACGGCGACGCGGTAGCCCTTCTTGATCAGCTTGGCGATATAGCCGTCCACGGCATGGTACGGCACGCCGCACATGGGGATGCGTTCGTCCAGGCCGCCGTCCCGGCCGGTCAGGGTCAGGCCCAGTTCCCGCGACGCCGTCTTGGCGTCGTCAAAGAACATCTCAAAAAAGTCGCCGATGCGGTAAAAGAGCAGTTCATCCTGATGCTCGTTCTTGTACTCCATGTACTGCTGCATCATCGGCGTCAGTGAATTTGCCATATCTTATCCTCCGTCCGCCTCTGCGGACTGTTGTCAGTCGGTGCGGACACCTTTCAGGAGCCAGGTCTGCGGTGCCGTGACCTTGACGTGCACCAGCCGGCCGGGTTGGACCGGCAGGTCGCTGCCTTCGGGTGTCCGGACCGTTCCATTCTGGGGCCACAGAACCAGTTTGTTCGTCCGCGTGCGGCCGGACCAGACCGCCGGATCCTTTTCCGTCGGCCCTTCGGCCATGACTTCGACCGTGCGGTCCTGGAAGGCGCGATTGATACACAGGGAGCGGGCATTCTGCACGTCCATGAGCTTTTGCAGCCGGGCGTGCTTGACATCGTCCGGTACCTGGTTCGTCATCCGGGCGGCCGGCGTGCCGCTGCGCCGCGAATAGATGAACGTATAGGCCGAATCGAATCCGGCCTCTTCCACGAGGCGGCACGTATCTTCGAAATCCTCGTCCGTTTCGCCGGGGAACCCGACGATGATGTCCGTCGTGATGGCCGCGTCGGGAATGTAGCGGCGGATGGTCGCCACGAGCTCCAGGAAGCGTTCCCGCGTATAGCCGCGGTTCATGGCCTTCAGGATGCGGTTGCTGCCCGACTGGAGGGCCACATGGAACTGTTCGCACAGATGGGTCCCTTCCGCCACGGTGCGGATGACTTCTTCCGACATGTCGCGGGGATGGCTCGTCATGAAATGCACCCGTTCGATGCCGGGCACCTGGTCGACGGCACGCAGCAGAGCGGCAAAGGGTTCCCGGGCTTCGGAGGCATCCGTCACGCCGAGCTTGTCATAGGCCCCGTCGCGCAGAAAGTCCTTCCCGTAGGAGTCGACGTTCTGCCCCAGCAGGGTGATTTCCGTGTAGCCTTTGGCCACGGCGCCCCGCACCTCGTCCAGGATGTTCGCGATGCTGCGGCTCCGCTCCCGGCCCCGCACATACGGGACGATGCAGTACGTGCAGAAATTGTTGCAGCCGTACATGATGGGGATCCAGGCGCTGAACCCGCTTTCGCGGACGCGCGTGCCCTCGAATTCGCTGCTCTGCACTTCCAGGCTCGTGTAGACGCCCTTCTTGTGGGCGTTCAGGTAGTCCTGCAGCACCTTTTTAAAGGAATTCACATAGGAAGTTCCCAGGAGCAGGTCGATCTGGGGATACTTGCGCATGAGGGACTCGCCGTCCTTCTGGGCCATGCAGCCGGCCACGCAGAGGATCTGCCCCGGATGCTGCGCCTTGACGCGTTTCAGTTCGCCGATTTTGCCGAGGATGCGCAGTTCCGCGCTCTCCCGGACGCAGCACGTGTTCACAACAATCACGTCCGCCGCCGCGGGGGAATCCGTCGGCGCGTAGCCCATCTCCTCGAGCTGGCCCGCGTAATGTTCGGAGTCGCTCTCGTTCATCTGGCAGCCGTAGTTCAGGACGTGGTAATATTTCAGTTCTGCGGTCATTTCTTCTCTCCATTCAATCTGTTCTCTTGTATCATTCAGAATAGTTAATTATACCATATTTTGTAGAGAATGCCTAAAAAACAGCTCCCGTGTCACAAGTTGTTTTCAAATACAGGAGCCCGCCGGAAGGCTCCCCCGGCCAAATAGCCACAAGTATACATGTATACATGTATACTTTTCGTCAAAAACGATAAATTTTGGCAAAAAAGTGTTAAAATGGTAGAAACATTACCCCGGGGGACACCTTTGTCCCGCGGAAAGAGGAAAGAGGAATCTGTATGAACCTGTCCATTCAAATTTTCGCAGCCCTGATCCTGTCCGTCGTGTGCGGCCTCCTGGCCGGCCCCGACAACCTGCCCTTCATCACGAAGTGGATTGCCCCGATCGGCACCATCTTCATCAACCTGATCAAGATGATGATCGTGCCCGTCGTCTTCTGCTCCCTGATCGTCGGCGTCACGAGCCTCGGCGGCGACAGCAAGAAACTGGGCCGCATCAGTGCCCGCACCATCGCCCTGTATCTGGTCACCACGGCCATCGCCATCATCATCGGTTTCGCCGTTGCCGGCGTCATCCAGCCCGGTATGGGTCTGGAAGCGGTCGGCAAGGCTGCGCCCAAAGTGAAGGCCGCCCCGACCTTCATGCAGGTCCTGGTCAACATGGTTCCGACGAACCCCGTCGCTTCCATGGCCAAAGCCGACATCCTGCCGGTCATCATCTTCTCGCTCTTCGTCGGCGTCGCCATCACGAAGATCGACGAACGCGGCAAGCTGCTCATGAACTTCTTTGATGCCTGCGCAGAAGTCTGCTACAAGGTCATCACCATGGTCATGCGCTTTGCTCCCTTCGGCGTGTTCGCCCTGCTGCTGCCCGTCGTCTGCAAGAACGGCCCCAAAGTGCTGCTCCCGCTGCTGTCCGTCATCGCCTGCGCGGCCATCGGCAGCATCCTGCACTGCGTCTTCGTTTATTCTTCCCTGGCTTCCTTCGGCGGCGGCATTTCGCCGGTCAAGTTCTTCCGCGGCATGTCCGAAGCCATGATGCTGGCCTTCACGACCTGCTCTTCGTCCGGTACGCTGCCGGTCAACATGAAGAACGCCCAGGAAAAATTAGGCCTGTCCCGTGAAGTCACGTCCTTCGTACTGCCTCTGGGCGCTACGATCAACATGGACGGCACGGCCATCTACATGGGCGTCTGCACCCTGTTCATCGCGAACGTCTTCGGCGTCAACCTGTCCATGTCCGACATCGTCATGGTCATCTTCACCGGTACGCTGGCCTCCATCGGTACCGCCGGTGTTCCCGGCGCCGGCCTGATCATGCTGGCCATGGTGCTCCAGTCCGTACAGCTGCCGCTGGAAGGCCTGGCCCTGGTTGCCGGCATCGACCGTGTCCTCGATATGTTCCGTACGACCGTCAACATCACCGGCGACGTGGCCGTTGCCTCCGTGGTCGACCGCGCCGAACGGAAACGGGTTACCACCGAAAATGCACAGGTCATCAAATAATACAAGCGGTTCCGCCAAACAAAAAGGAGAGCTTTGCAGCTCTCCTTTTTTTGTATGCCATTTACTTTAAGCGATGCACCAGGTCGACGATGGATTTCTCCCGCAGGACCTTCTTCAGCACTTTGCCCGTATTGTTGCGCGGCAGTTCGTTGCAGAGGATGAATTCGCGGGGTACCTTGTACTGGGCGATCTTCCCCAGCAGGTACTTGCGCAGCATGCGCTTCGTCAGGTTCGCCCCTTCTTCGGGCACCACGTAGGCGCAGATGGCCTGGCCGCGCAGTTTGTCCGGAATGCCGATGACGGCGGCTTCCCTGATGTCCGGATGAGCCGTCAACACTTCTTCGACTTCGCGGGGGTAGACGTTTTCGCCGCTGGAAATGATCATGTCCTTAAGGCGGTCCACGATATAGATGTATCCGTCTTCGTCACGGTAGGCCAGATCTTCCGTATGGAGCCAGCCGCCGCGCAGCGCGTAGGCCGTTTCCTTGGGCCGGTTCCAGTAGCCCAGCATGACGTTCGGGCCCTTGGTGCACAATTCGCCGACTTCGCCCACGAGCACTTCCCTGCCCTCTTCGTCCTGGATCTGTACCTCCACGTTGAAGATGGGCACGCCGATGGAGCTCTGCCGCGGTTTGCCCGTCGGGCAGCAGGTCACGACGGGGCTGGCCTCGGACAGGCCGTACCCTTCCTGCACATGCTGGCCGAACTTTTTCGCGAATTCGTCGTACAGGACGCGCGGCAGCGCGGCACCGCCGCTGACGAAATAACGGAAATGCGCCAGTTCCGCCGGGTCGGCGCTGTTCACAAAGAGCTGGAACATGGTCGGCACGCCGTACATGGCGTTGATATGGTATTTGTGGATGAGTTTCATGGCATCGCCGTAATGGAAGGTCTCCTGCACGACGATGGTGGCGCCGAAATACAGGTTGCCGCAGACCGACGTGACCCAGGCGAAGCAGTGGTACATGGGCAGCACGCACAGGGAGATATCCTCTTCATGCATGTTGACGCGTTTGGAAATGCCGATGGTGTTGGCCACGATGCCGCTCTGGGACAAGACGGCGCCCTTGGGGCGGCCCGTCGTGCCCGACGTGTAGATGATGGCCACGGCCTCTTCCGGTTTGCGGTTCACGGCGTGGAACGACGTTCCCGCAGGCGGAACCATTTCCTCGAAGGTGAACTGTTCCGGCGACTTTTCCACGCCCAGCTCAGCCAGGGCGTCCGCCAGTTCAATCGGCTTCTGGGCAATGAGCACCTTCATGCCCGTATCCTGGCAGATATAGGCGATTTCCGCCGCCACGAGCTGGAAATTGATGGGCACCACGATGGCCCCTGCCAGCGCGCAGGCAAAATAGGTCTCGACGAACTGCGGGCAGTTCTTGCTGATGAGGCCGACGCGGTCCCCTTCCCGGATACCCCGGGACTGCAGGAAGGCCGCCTTGGCTTCCACGTTCTGCCGGAACTGGCCGTACGTCGTGACCTGGTCCTTGAAAATGAAGGCCGCCTTTTCCGCCGGGTGGTCCTTCACGATATCGTTCAAATACAAATGCTCCACTTCCTCTCTCCGTTTCGTCCAACACTTGCTGTCGTCATCTGATGAATTCCATTATACCAGTTTCCGGACGATTAGGGAACACCGGGGAACGAAGTGACGAACTGGACCCGGATGTCCTCGAAGCTGTCGACGTACTGGATGGAGAAATCCTCAAAGTGTTCCACGAACTGCCACTCCCCGATTTCGTCGGGGAAATTGTTGACGACCTTGACCCGCAGGTCCGGAAAGTTGTTGACGACCTTGACCTTGATGTCCGGAAAGTGTTCCACCACGCGGACCTTGCCGGCCAGCCGGATGCCTTTGTAGTAACCGGCCGCCGAAACAGCCGAACTCAGGGTCTGCCGGTTGGGCGTGAGCAGCCCGCCCGGTTCCGGCAGCACCTGGCCGCCGTGCAGGGCCGCCTTCAGGCCCAGCGGCAGCATTGCCTGCTCCCCGGGCACCGTATTTCCGCCGGCAGCCGCGAAGGCCGTCGCGCCGGCGGCCAGCGCCAGTGCCAGAAAGGCCGCCGCCATCTTGTTACCGATTTTTTCCAAGCCACGCATCCTATCCCACTCCCTTCTGCCAATCGCCGGATAACGCGCAGGTTCCGGGTACAACGAGGACCGGTACGGAGGCGCGCGTGCACCTCCGGCCCGGTCTGTCTGATTTTCTTTATTCCATTATACCCCATAAGGGCGCCAACGTGTGACCAAAATCACACACTGATGTCTTCGCTGTGCGTAACACGGAAGAAAATCAGCAGCGACACGATGGACGTAAGCGTCAGGATGGTGGAATAGGCCGCGGCATTGCCGAAGTTGCTGCGGATGACTTCCGCGTAAATCGCGACGGTCAGCGTCATGGTGTGCGTCGTGTACAGGATGATGCTGGAACTCAATTCGCTGATCAGGGTGATCCAGCTCATGATGGCACCGGCCATAACGCCCGGCAGCATCATGGGGACCATGATTTTGCGGAAGGTCTTGAATTCGCTGGCACCCAGGCTGATGGCTGCTTCTTCCACGCTCGGACTGATCTGCGAGATGATGGCCGTGCTGGAACGAATCGTGTACGGCATACGGCGGATCGTCAGGGAAATGATGATGATGAGCGCCGTGCCGCTCAATACGAGCACGCCGGAGTTGAAGCTGGACAGGAGCGCGATACCGAGGACGGAACCCGGAATGATGTACGGGAACATGGTCAGCGTATCGAGGATGTTGGTCAAAACGGACGGCTTGCGCTGCGTCAGGTAGGAAATGAGGATGCCCAGGACCACGACCAGGATGATGGCGCAGATGCCATAAGCGTAGGTGTTGAAGATGGACAGGTTATCCTTCGACAGCAGCGTGTTTTCATAGTTCATGAGGGAGAACCGGCCCGTGTAGACCGCGCCGCCCACCGTTTCCAAGAACGATGTGAAGATGACCGTCAGCTGCGGCAGCATGGCGATGAAGCACACGCCGTAGACGAACAGGTACGAGAAGAACTTCTTCGAACCCTTCGCCTGTACCTGCTGCATGGGTTTCAGGGCCGTCATGGCGTAGGAATAATGACGGGCCAGCATGCGCTGCAGGAAGAACAGGAACAGGGTGATGACGACGACGATGACGCACAACGAGGCGGCAAAATGGTCGTCCGTGCTCACTTCGCCCATGAACTGCGTGTAAATCAAGACCGGGAAGGTCTTGTAGCCTTCGCCGATCAACATGGGAGTACCGAAATCGGAGAAGACGCGCATGAACACGAGCAGGGAGCTTGCCAGAAGGGACGGCATGACGAGCGGCAGGATGATCTGCGTCACGCGCTGGAAGGCATTGCAGCCCAGGCTTTCCGCCGCTTCGTTCAAGGAATTGTCCAGATTCTTCAGGGCACCGGACACGTACATGTAGATCAGCGGGAAGGACTGCAGCGAGAAGACCAGCACGATGCCGGAAAAGCCGTAGATGCCGCCGAAGTGCAGGTCGAACAGGCTGTTCACGATCTTGGTGAAGAAGCCGTTACGCCCCAGGAGCTGAATCCAGGCATAGGCGCCGATGAAAGGCGGCGACAGATAGGAAATGACGATGAGGATGTTCACATATTTGCTGAAGGGCACCTTGTAGCTCCGCAGCAGATAGGCCATGGGCAGTCCCAGGATGGCGGCCACCAGGGTCGCGCAGATGGTGACGGCAAAGCTGTGCACCAGGGTGATCCAGTAGAACTTGCGGCCGAAGAATTTCGTGAAATAGTCCAGCGTCAGCTGGTGGTTGACCGGGTCGATGACGCTCTGGTACATGATCAGAAAGAGCGGGTAGACCACGAAGAGCACAAAGAACGCCAGAATGGCCAGCGTGAAGATGGTCCAGAGGGAAAACTTCCTGTTCTTCATTACGCTTCACCACCCTCCGAACGGATCAGCGTCTTCATCCCGTCTTCCGTGAACACATTGATACGGGCCGGGTCGACGCCGAGTTTGACCGCCGTGCCGTTCGGGATGATGCGTTCCGTATCGGACGGCTTGATGACTTCCACTTCCTGCCCGTCGGCCGTGGTCATGAAATAATGAATGGCGATGCCGAGGAACACGGAGCTCTGTACGACCGCGTCCATGCCTTCCCCGTCCTGCGGGCGGATGAAGAACTCTTCCGGCCGGACGGCGACCGTCACGGCGGAGCCGTCCGCTTCCGCGGCGGACGCTTTGCCGAGGGCGGACAGGTCCAGGTTGTCCATGGCTTCGCTGTAGGAACCGAAATCCACAGCCGGCCGGCCGCCTGCATTGCGCAGGGTGGCCTTGAAGAAGTTGGACAGGCCGATGAAGTTGGAAACGAACCGGTTGGCAGGGCGCTGGTAAATGAACTTCGGCGACCCTACCTGCTGGATGACGCCGTCGTGCATGACGGCAATGCGGTCCGAAACGGCCAGGGCTTCTTCCTGGTCATGGGTTACGTAGACCGTCGTGATGCCGATCTGCTGCTGGATATGCTTGATGGCGTTGCGCATTTCCACGCGCAGCTTGGCGTCCAGGTTGGACAAAGGTTCGTCCATGAGCAGCACCTGGGGGTGGATGACGATGGCGCGGGCCAGGGCCACGCGCTGCTGCTGGCCGCCCGAAAGCTGGGTCGGCATGCGTTTCTTCAGGTGGTCGATCTTGACGACCTTCAGGATTTCATCGACCATCCCGTCGATCTTGTCTTTGGGAACGTTACGCTGCTTCAGACCGAAGGCGACATTCTGCGCGACGGACATATGCGGGAAAATGGCGTAGTTCTGGAACACCATGCCCATATTCCGTTTGTTGACGGGGATATCGTTGATGACCGTGTCATCGACCTTGATGGTACCCCCTTCGATGGAGTTGAATCCGATGATCATGCGCAGCAGGGTCGTCTTCCCGCAGCCGGACGGCCCCAGCAGCGTAAAGAACTCGCCGGGCCGGATATGCAGGGACAGCCCCTTGATGACGGTGTTGTCCCCGTACTTTTTGACGACATTGTCGATATTGATTGAAACACTCATACTTCCTACTCCTCCGGTTTGTTGCTAGTTTTGGGATTCGAAAAAAATAGCGCCAAAAGGATTGGCGCTATGGAAAATCAAATCAGGGATTCTGACAGATTACAGGCTCTTTTCCAGATGTTCCGTGAAGGTCTTCGTGAATTTATCCTTATTCTGGGAAACCCACTTTTCATCGTACTTCGGAGCCAATTTGATCTTGCTGGCCGGCGTCATGTAATCAGCCAGTTTCGCACCCTGGCGCAGCGGACGTACCGTAAGCGTCGTGCCTACGAGGTTCTGGATCTTTTCAGACAGCATGTAGTCGATGAACTTCTTGGCATTTTCCAGGTGTTTGCAGTTCTTGATGATCTGTACGGACTGCGGAGCGTAGAGGGCGCCTTCCTTCGGGAATACGACTTCCACGTCAGCACCGCTCTTTACGAGGTTCGCTGCCGGATCTTCCCAGGTCAGGCCTACGACATATTCCCCGCCGGCCACGCCTTTGAAGACCTGGCTGGAGCTGTTGGCCATTTTGCCGTTCAGCTGTTTTAAGAACTTGTCCGTGTAATCCCAGGCGCTGCTGCTGAACGGATCGCCGTTGCCCATGTCATAGAGCATGCAGACCAGGGACTGGAAGGCGGACGAGGAGTTGACAGGATCGCCGAAGGAGATCTTGCCTTTCAGGGCCGGGTTCAGCAGGTCCGCGAAGCCCTCGATCTTCATGTTGCCTTTCAGTTTCTTGTTGACGATGAAGACCGTCGGATCCGAGAAGGCCGGCGTAAAGTAGCCCGTCGAATTCCGGAATTCCGGCATCATCTTGTCATTTTCCTTGGAAACGTACTTTTCAAACAGGTCCTGCTTGGAAGCCAGCATGGCTTCACTGCCTGCCCAGAGCACATCGCCCAGGGGGTTGTTCTTTTCGGAAGCGACACGCTTCACGACTTCACCCGTGCCGGCAACCACGACGTTGACCTTGATGCCCGTATCCTTTTCGAAGTTCTGGATGACGGCGTTGTTCAGGCTTTCGCTGCGGGCCGTGTAGACCGTCAGTTCCTTGCCGCTGTCCGTCTTGGCAGCCTGTTTCTTGTCACCACCGCCGCCGCAGCCGCCCAGTACCGCGGCCAGGGAAAGCAGCGTGCCCGCTGCCAGCATCAGGGATTTCTTCATCATCTTTCCTCGCCTCCATGTAAAATTTGTGTAAAGTTTTCGTAAAACTTTAGAAAAATTTGTTTCATATTTGCAAATTTTGTGTAAATTCGCTATATCACATTATAGCACCCTTTCCCCCTAATCTCAACCGTCCTGACGGAAAAAAGGCATGGAAAAGCCCCTGCCGGAAACCAGTGGAAGTTTCCCGGCAGGGGCGCATGTTTTCAACGGTTTTTACTTTCCAATCCAGGTGACGGGGTTCCCCTTGCGGGCCACGACCCGGCGGAACGGCTGGCCGTCCCTCGTATCGGGATAGCCCAGGACGAGGGAGGCAAAGACCTTTTCCCCCTCCTTGAGACCCAGGGTGCGCAGGTATTCCGTCATGACGGGATTCTCATTCAGCCATTTCAGCTGGTTGATGTAGCAGCTTCCCAGATCGAGCGCGTTGGCCATGAGGAGCATGTTCTCCACGGCGCAGCAGCAGTCCGCCATGGCGTTGCCGTAATCCGCACGGTTGGCCGTCAGGATCAGGACCGGCGCGTTATAGTGGAAGATGTAGTCCCCTTTCTTGCTGAAACGGATACTGTTGGCCAGGGACTGGTATGTGTCCGAGGTCACTTCCATTTTGGCGAACTCTTCCCGCGCGACGCGTGCCACCTCGTTCAGGACCGCCCGGTCGCTGATGACGAGGAAATGGGTATACTGGTTGTTTCCGCCGCTCGGCGCGTAACGCCCGGCCTCCACCACCTGTTCCACCTTTTCCGGTTCCACCGGCCTGGCCGTGAATTTACGGCAGCTGTGCCTCGTACGGATCAAGTCCAACGCTTCCAATGGTCATGCCCTCCTTTTTATGTCCGTCCTCCCCCTCGCGGGGTCCGCTTATTTGCTGCTGTTCGTGAACCAGCCGTCGTTATAGCCGATGGACAGGCCGCGGTTCGTGTACCAGCCTTCGATGCCGAACTTGCCCTCCGCCATTTCGACGAAAGGATAAATCATTTCCTTGTTGCCGTGCAGCCACAGGGCGCCTTCCTTGGCGCGCTTGTCTTCCACGTCGAGGCCGAAGGCCTTGAAGAAGCCGACCAGGGTGGTGGCCGCCATGGCTTTCTGCACCACCGTGGACGGAACGATGATCAGCTTGCCGCCCCGTTCGAAGACGACCGTGCCGTCCTTATGCAGGTAGGGCGCGCAGTGGATGATGTCCACCGGTGCCGGTTCCCAGCCGGACTTGGGCGCTTCCTCGTCCTTGTCCAGCGCTTTTTCGATGACTTTCGCATTATGCAGGCGGCGGCGGATGACTTCGAGGCTGTTCGCCATCTTGTCCAATTCCTCCGACAACGTCTGGATTTCCTGTTCCACCAGTTCCAGTTCCTGTTTCGTCTGATTCTGCATGAATCGTGCCTCCCTTTATTCCCCGCACCTGCGTGCGGAATTTCTCTTGCATGGAGTTTCTTCCTACATTATAGCAGGATTGAAGGATTTTTTCCTTACCCGCAGGGGCCGGAAAGGAAAATATACTGGATACATGGCGCCGGTCCGTCCTGTCACCGGGGCAGCCGTACCATGTCGCGCGTGATTTCCGACAGGCTGTGGGCGCCGCACATCTCCATCGTGTCCTCCAGTTCGGCCGCCAGTTTCTCCACATAGAGCCGCACGCCTTCCGCACCGCCGCCGTAGACGGAAACGACGAAAGGCCGCGCGATGGCCACGCAGTCGGCACCGATGGCGAGGGCCTTGAAGATGTCCGTGCCGCTGCGGATGCCGCCGTCGACGATGATCTTCATGTCCTTGCCCACGGCATCGACGATTTCCGGCAGCACTTCGGCCGTGGCAGGGCACTGGTCCAGCACGCGGCCGCCGTGATTGGAAACGAGGATGGCCGCCGCCCCGGCTTCTTTCGCCTTCAGGGCGCCGCGGACGGTCATGATGCCTTTCACGATGAAGGGCAGGCCGGCCATGCGGATGATTTCCGCCAGTTCGGCCGCTGACTTCGTACCGGCCGACGTATGCAGTTTCTTGAGGAAGGGCAGCCCGGCCCCGTCCACGTCCATGGCGCAGGCGAAGGCCCCGGAATCATGGACATAGCGGAACTTTTCCCGCAGCGTTTCCTCCCCCCAGGGTTTGATGGTGGGAATGCCCATGCCGCCGGCGGCCTTGATGGCCGCGCAGGCCCCCGGCACGACCGCGTCGTCGGCCCCGTCGCCCGTCATGGCGACGATGCCCGCTGCGGCGCAGGCCTTCACGAGGGTGTCGTTATAGGAAAGGTCCGTGTAGGCGTCGCTGTAATGGAGCTGCACCAGGCCGACGGGACCGGCCAGGATAGGATAGCGCAGGCGCTTGCCGAAGAGTTCCGTCGACATGTCGACGGGGGCTTTTGCCGTCAGGGTGTCCATGTTCAGGCGGATTTCCTTCCACTTGTCGTAGTTGCGGGGCGCCGTATCCCCCGTCCCCTTGCAGCCCGGCCCGGGCATGCGGCTGCCGCAGGCCCTGCCGTTGCAGACGGCGCAGGCCTTGCATACGTCTCCCACTTTGCCGCGCGCCGAAGCCAGTACATCGTTGTAATCCATGGTGCTCCTCCTTAAAGAAAGGCGCGCCCCTGGGGACGCGCCAATTCATCAATCTTTGAATACGTATTTCAGGTGCTGCCGTTCCGGCATCAGTTTGTATTTGACACGCGGATAGCCGACCATCAGGCAGCCGACGAGTTTCTGCTTCGGCGGTACGCCGACCAGGTCGAGCAGCGGCTGGTACCCCGCGATGCCGCAGGCCTGCACGAAGCCGGCGATGGTCGTGCCGAGCCCGATGGCAGGGGCGAACAATTCCGCGTAGGCCACGGTCTGTTCGCTGTTGCTCACGCCCGTGATGTTCAGGCGGCGTGCAGACAGGAACACGAGGGCCGGCGCGTTGCGCGTGATGATGTCCACGTGTTTTTCATTGTATGTATGCAGCACGGCCTTGAAGTACCGCTTGTTGACCGTGCCGGCGTCGACTTCGGCCTGCATCCACTCCGCCGTGGCTTTGCGGATGGCCGCGATCGTTTCCGGATTGCGGATGACCGTGAAGTACATGCCCTGGCTGTTCCCGGCCGTCGGTGCATAGCGGCACATATTGAGCAACTTCAGCATGTCTTCGTCGCTGGGCGCCTCCTTGCGGAACTGGCGCACGCTGCGGCGCGAACGCAGGAAATCGTAGGCTTCCTGCTCGGACAGCTTGTGCTCCGGTACAGGAACCATTTCCGACCGCGGCGTATATTTGTTGTTCATGGCGCCTGTCGGGCAGATGGCGACGCAATGGCCGCAGCTCATGCAGCCGCGGTCCACGTGGCATTCGGGGCCTTCGGGTCCCATGTCCAGAATACAGGCTGGGCAATCGGCGACGCAGAGGCCGCACTTCACGCACTTGTCCTTGTCAACGGTAATCAAATCCAATACCGGCAACTTCTTTTCCTCCTAATGCAGGGCTTGCCTTACGGAGCCCCCTCTTTCCTGAAAATCACGATTTATTTTAGTATATAGTTAAAGGTATTATAACACATCCGGCCTATATAATGAACCATTTTTTAGCCCACGGCGGCAGGAAGGGACTCGCCGTCCTCCTCTCCGTCGCCCTGCAGCGAGAGGGTGACGGTGTTGCTGCCGTCCATGTTGAACCACAGGTATTCCCGCCCGCCGATGGCATTGGCGTGGTCGGCCGCTGCATCCTGCAGGCCGTATTTGGCCGCGTACGCCGAAAGCGGATCGTTGCAGTTCAGGCCCGAATTCTCAAAGTGCGACGGGCAGGTGCGGCCGTCCGGATTGAACAGGGTGATGCTGATGATCATGCCGTCCTGCACGGTGAAGCGGATGCCCAGGCCGCGGTACTCATATTCCGGGTACGTGCCGGGATACTTCTGCGGCACCTGCTTGCCGGGGCCGCCCAGCACTTCGGCCGCATCCTTTTGGGCCATGCCCAGGTAGATGCCCTGCACGGATTCATTGTAATATGGCTCGCGGGTGGTACGGTACACGGCGCCGTCCAGGAACAGGTACGTGTGTTTCCGGCTGCCGTTCCGGGTCAGGTTGACGGCGCCGAAACGGACCTCCTTCAATTCCTGGCTGCGGCCGGTTCCCAGCATCAGGCCGGCGCCGAAGGTGGCGTCGCCGCCCGCCACGTTATAGATGGTCTCGATGGGGGCCTTTCCGATGGTCCCGCCTGTAAGCATGTCCCCGTCGACCTGCAGGGTGATGGCCGGATCCTGCACATCGTACCAGGTCCCCTGCAGCCGCCGCGTGATTTCCTCCTGGTCGGCCGCCAGGGCCGGCACCGCCATGACCAGGCACAAGAGCGCCGTGGCGATTCCCTGTAAAAACATCCGTTTCTTCATGACAATCCCTCCTTTGCATTGCCCCCTTGCTTATTTTCCGGGAGATACGCTGCTGCCCACGCGCGCACCCTCTGTTTGACTTCTTCCATATTCAGGACGCCATAGGCGAAGCCTTTGCGTACCAGTTCGGGCGGTACGTATTCGTCGTATTTGTTGAACACCGGCACTTCGTTCGGATAGACCAGGTCCATGGGATCCGTGAGCTTCTCCCCTTCTTCGGCCAGGACGCGGAAGAAGGTTTCTGCGTCGGCCTCCATGGTGAACTGCATAAAGAACGGCCGGAAAGGATCGAGATTCTTCAGGCCCAGGCGGTCGGCGCACTTCAGGTTCAGGAAGCGCTCCATGGCCAGGAAGCCGTAGGTGCCGAGCCACGGCAGGAGGCACCACATTTTGCCGCCCAGGAAGATCAGGACATCGTCCGCCGCCCCGGACTGCCGCGCCGTATAGCGGGCCTGCTGCAGGCGCGCGACGGCGTTCTTCATCAGATACGGGTAGGACCGGTCTTCCTTCAGGACCTGGCGCATGCGTTCCAGGACGCGGGTGTGGAGGTCGCCCGGGCATTCGCCGAAATAGGCCGGCACCTTGCCCTTGACCAGTTCGCAGTAAATCAGGTGGCGTTTGCGGTCCACCTCGAGGACGCGCCACACGTGGCCGGCCAGGGCGATTTTCTCACCCGGCGGCGGGGGTGCCACGACGGTCCCCAGTTCCTGGGATTCGTTGCGTACCGTGTATTCCTCGCTTTCCTGGAACACGCCGTAAAACTTGAAGGAGTTGATGATCCGTTCGCCGGCCAGCCCCACGATGAGGCCGCCCCGCTCCGTCTGCTGGATATGGTCCTGCTGCAGCAGGTGACGCAGCAGGACGCGGTAATCGTCCTGCGTGACGCGGTGGAAATAGTGCAGGGACAGGACCCGTTCCGCCAGGGCCTGGGGCGACATTTCGCCGCACGAGGCGAGGATGCTCATGGTCTGGTGGTACAGCAGGCTGTAAGGCAGCCGGTCCAGGCGCGGCGGCTCCACCCAGCGCTCCTCCAGATAGAGCTGGACCAGGGCGATGGCCTGGAGCAGTTTCCAGGGAATGGTCGCCGGCAGCATGGCCCGGATTTCCGGCTCGTCCTCGCGGATGACGAACCACATTTCCGGCGGCAGGTCGCGCCGTCCCGTCCGGCCGAGGCGCTGCAGGAAGGACGACACCATCCAGGGTGCGTCGATCTGGAAGGCCCGCTCGAGGCGGCCGATGTCGATGCCCAGCTCCAGCGTGGCCGTCGTCACGACGGTCAGGTTGTGGGCCTCGTCCTTCATGAGTTCTTCCGCGCTTTCCCGGTACGACGCGGACAGGTTGCCGTGGTGGATCAAAAAGCGGTCCGGCTCGTGCCGCAGTTCGCAATACTGGCGCAGCGTCGTCGTCACGCCTTCGCACTCTTCCCGGGAATTGACGAAGACGAGGCATTTTTTGCCGCGCGTATGTTCAAAAATGTAACCCAGGCCCGGATCCGCCTGCAGCGGGGCGGAATCCGTCTTCGCGTCCAGCACGGGGCTGGCCTCGATATCCGTGCGGCCGTCCCCCGCTTGGGTGTCCTTCACATAGAAATGTTCCAGGGAAAGGCGCCATTTCACGCCCGGTGCCTTCACCTGCGGGATGAGGGTCCTGCGCCCCGTGCCCAGGGACAGGAAAGCACCCGTCTTTTCCGGGTCCCCCATGGTCGCCGACAGGCCGATGCGGCGCGGGTTGACCCCGGCCAGGCGCCCCAGCCGTTCGATGAGGCACAGGGTCTGGCCGCCCCGGTCGCCCCGCAGCAGGGAATGGACCTCGTCGATGACTATGTAGCGCAGGTCGCCGAACAGTTTCGGAATGGCCATGTGCTTGTGCAGCAGCATGGCTTCCAGCGATTCCGGCGTAATCTGCAGGATTCCCGAAGGATGGCGCATCAGTTTCGCCTTGTGGGACTGCGACACGTCGCCGTGCCAGTGCCACACCGGGATGCCGCCTTCGTCGCACAGCTCCTGCAGACGCAGGAACTGGTCGTTGATGAGGGCCTTCAGGGGGCCTATATAGAGGCAGCCCACCGACTGCGGCGGATCCTGGGAAAACTGGCTCAGGATCGGGAAAAAGGCGGCCTCCGTCTTGCCCGAAGCCGTCGACGCCGTCAGCAGCAGGTTTTCGTCCGTGTGCAGGATCACATCGCCTGCCGCCACCTGGATCGGACGCAGGTCCTCCCAGCGGTGGCGGTAGATGAAGTCCTGTACGAAGGGCGCAAATTCATCAAAAATGGCCATCATGAACCTCGTTTCGCCTTACAGCGTGAACTCCGCGAATTCCTTGTCCACCTTCTCTTCTTCCACCTCGTTTTGGGCGTAGGTGAAGGAATCGGACTGCATGAATTCCCCCATGGTCTTGTCCGGATTCTGGTAGACCAGGTCCAGCAGCTCGATGAAGTCGCGGATGATTTCGCGCGGCGTGATATGGGAATCGGCACCGACGCGGGCGAACTCGATGCGGATGAATGCCGCCAGGTCGTCGTCCGTCACGGTGCTCGCGTAACCGTACAGTTCGCTGTGGATGTCCCGCAGCTTTTCCGTCAGGACCAGCATCTCTTCCGGCGTCAGGGGCTGCAGGTAGATGACCGGCGCCAGCAGGTCCTTGTACCCGTCGCTGAAATGGCCGGAAGCCAGGCGCGACCGCAGGGCCTCGTAGCTGTAGACGCCGCGCCGCGGGTCTTCGATGCACTGCGGCGTGCCGCCCATGACGATGCCCAGGTGGTGGGCCTTGCCCTGCAGGGTGTCGTTGAACATGGTCAGGATCTTCTCGTAGTTGTATTGCCGCGTGATGGCGTTGGGAATCTTATAGATGTTGACGAGCTCGTCGATCAGGATGAAGAGCCCGTTGTAGCCCGCCTGGTTCAGGAAACTGGCGAACAGTTTCAGGTACTCGTACCAGTCGTCGTCGCTGATGATGACGTTCACACCCAGGTCCTGCCGGGCCTCCGTCTTCGTGTGGTACTCGCCGCGGAACCATTTGGCCACGCGGGCCTTCAGGTCCGCGTCCTGGTTGCGGTACGCCTGGTAATACAGGGACAGGAGCCGCGCAAAGTCGAAGCCGTGGACCATTTCGTTCAAATGGTAGATGACATCGGAAATCTTCTGCTCCACCAGCGGTTCCAGGCCGGCGTCCAGGACGCCGAGCCCCTTTTCGGCCATCACATCGTGCTGGATCTTGGCGATCCAGCGGTCCAGGATGAGCGTCAGGGCCCCGCCTTCGGGCTTGGTCTTCGTCGACATGTTCTGCACCAGTTCGCGGTACGTGGCCAGGCCCTGTCCGTGGGTGCCCTGCAGCCGCCGTTCCGGCGACAGGTCCGCGTCGACGACGACGAAATTCCGTTCCAGCACGTAATTGCGGATGGTCTGCAGCAGGAAACTCTTGCCGCTGCCATAGCGCCCTACAATGAAACGGAACGAGGCGCCCCCGTCGGCAATGATCTCCACATCGTGCAGCAAGGCATCAATCTCCCGTTTGCGTCCCACCGTGATGTAAGGCAGGCCGATGCGGGGCACGACGCCCCCTTTCAGGGAGCCGATGACGGTCCGCGCGATGCGTTTCGGTATCTTCATGGCTTAATGAATCCTTTCAAATCGTCTATATAGTCGGGCACCAGTTCCGGTCCGTCCCCTTCCGTCAGGACCGCGTCCCCGATTTCGTCATACAGTTTCTCATTGACGGCGTCCACCAGGAGGGACACCATGCGGCCGCCCGCTTCCGCCCAGTGCCAGTCCCGGCCGTACAGGAGGCACTGCACGAGGCGGTACTCGTCCGGCGTCAGGCCGGCCGGCAGCTCCGCCGCTGATACTTCGGCAGCCGCTTCGCCCGGGGCAGGCTCCGCTTCGTCCGGGGCCGGTTCCGCTTCACCGGGCCGCTCCGGTTCCGGTATTGCCGCCGGTTCTGCCGCTGCCTCCGGCCCGTTCCACCGCTCCTCTTCCGTCATCAGTTTCTCCCCTGTGACGGCCGCATCGCTGCGGATGCCGGACAGGCGCGAAAAATCAATGCGGACGCTGCGGCGCCGCGCTTCCGTCTCCTTGCGGGACAGGGCCGCCAGCGTCTGCCGAAACAGCGGTGCCAGCCACGCCTCATCCAGGGGCTGCCGGATGGCCGGCAGTTTCCGCAGACGGCGCGCCATGGCATCGACGGACTTGAGCAGGTCGCCCAGGCGCCGCTGCCGCATCGGCGAAAACAGGTAACGGATGCGCGACCACTGCCCGTGGTCGTCCTCGTACCGGTCATACGGCCCCAGGCGGACCGTGAAGGAACGGTCGTCCGGCCGGAACCAGAACCGGCTGTTGCGGAACAGCCGCACCGGTTCGCTGTCTTTTTCGAGAACATAATCTTCCAGCAGGTTCCGGCCGGGGCATAACGTCTGGTACGATGCCTGCAGCTGGCGGTAGAATTCCGCCACCAGGGCCGTGCAGAAGGCCGGGTCGGCTTTGTAGAGGCGGGAATTGTCGAGGCGGTACGAGGAAAACCGGTTCAACGCGTCAAACAGATTCCCGTCGGCCGCTTCCCCGCCCTGGAGCAGCACTTGGAAAGAGGGATCGGACGCTGTCTCATCTTCACCTTCCGGCAAGGCATCCTGTCCCGCGCCGGCCGGAGGCAGGTCGTAGTAAATCCGGTAATCGCGCATCCAGGCGCGCAGGCTGCGCTGCAAATCGGAATCTTCCGGCCCGTAGTGGGCCGCCACGGCTTCCAGTTTCGCGTATCCATCTTCCGGCGACGCCGTGCCGATGCCGTTGATCAGTTCGAACACATAGAGGAAGATGAAGGCGTCCGGCGCCGTTTCCCAGCGGCCCCGGCGCAGCCTCGTCCGCCAGCCGAAGTACCCCCGCAGTTCCTCGTCCGACAGATCCTCGTACGTGGGGGCGAAATAATGGCACGCCCCTTTAAAAGCCGCATCGTCTTCGTATTGCGCCGCCAGGCGGGCCTGTTCATAGAACAGTTTCGACCGCGATTCGTAGGCCGCCGGGGACGCTTCCAGTTCCCGCAGGCGCTGCAAAGGTTCCGGCAGCGCCGCGCGGGGCCGCCGCCGGCGGATGGGTTCCGGTTCATACTCCTTGCGCAGGATGGCGAACAGGTCTTCCCCGTCCCTGTACCCGCCCATGAACCGTCACCTGCCCTTCGTCTCTTTTGCGGACCTTGCAGGCCGGGACATCGTACCCGGCCGTAAAACAAACATGCTTTCGTTTTCATTATATAACAGCAGGCCGGAAAAAGAAATAAAAAAGAGGAACCTTCCGGTTCCCCTTTGCGCGCCCCGGTCCGGCCGGGACGGAATCATTTCCTGTTCGTCTGTTCCTTTGTCGCCGTCAGTTTGTACATGAGGGCGTTGCAGATGGACGCGGCCACGTTGCTGCCGCCTTTGCGGCCCACGGCGACGATGTACGGCACGCCGCTCTGCATGATGATCTCCTTGGACTGGACCACGTTGACGAAGCCCACCGGCACGCCGATGACCAGGGCCGGTTTGATCTTGCCTTCGCGGATCAGTTCATCGAGGCGGACGAGGGCCGTCGGCGCATTGCCCACGGCGATGATGACCGGTCCTTCGAGGGTGCAGGCCTTTTCCATGCAGGCTGCCGCGCGGGTGCTGTGCGCTTCCTTGGCACGGGCGGCCACATCGGGGTCGGACATGAAGCAGACCGCCGTACCGCCCAATTTGGCCAGGGCCGTCTTGTTGATGCCCACGTTGGCCATCTTCGTGTCCGTCACAATGGTGAATCCGCCCTTTTTCAGGACGGCGAGCGTATCTTCGACGACGTGGTCGCTGAAGCGCAGGTTGCGGGCATAATCAAAATCGGCGGAAGTGTGGATGACGCGCTTGATGATGCTCTCCTTTTCCGGATCCAGCTTCAGCTGGCCCAGCTCTTCCGTGATGATTTCAAAACTTCTTTTCTCGATATCCATGGGAAGTACGTTTTCCAGATTCATGTCGTTACCTCTTTCTTCCGTGGGACCGGTTCCGCAGACTGCCTGCGGCGCCGGTCGTCTTATTTTTCAATGCCGTCCCGGGCGGGAATGCCTTTGTCAAAAGGATGTTTGCGTTTCACCATTTCCGTCACGTAATCCGCCCGCTCCAGCAGGGCCTGCGACGGGTTGCGTCCCGTCAGGACCACTTCCAGGTGGGCCGGTTTCGTGTCCAGGAATTGGAGCAGCGGTGCTTCGTCCAGCAGGTGCGTGCCGACGGCGCCGAGCGCTTCGTCCAGAACCAGCAGGTCCGTCCCTTCGGCGCGGCATTTTGCAATCACGTCCTGCAGGAGCGCGTTATGACGGGCGCGGACGTCCGCCTTTTCGGCGTCGGTCATCTGGAAGGAGAACTTCGTCATCTCCTTGGCCCGGAAGACCTGCACGCCCGGCAGCAGCCGCAGCGTGTTCAGTTCCCCTGTGCCGCGGCCCTTCATGAACTGCAGCAGAATCACGTGCAGTCCCCGGCCGCTGGCCCGCAGGATCAGTCCCATGGCCGCCGTCGTCTTGCCCTTCCCGTCCCCGGTATAGATGTGGACGAGGCCCAGTTTTTCCTTCATTTCCGCTTCCGTCATCTTGTTCTCCCTTTCCGGCAGTCACAGACCTGCCTGCAGGATTTCGTTGATCTTCTTCATATCCAGGTTTTCCCGGAGGCTCTGGGCCAGGATGTCGTACTGGTGTTCCTTGTACGCCTTGTAGTCGATGACCTTGACATCGTCCAGCGACAGGCCCTTCTTCGCCAGCAGGGCTTCGACGACCGTGGCCGCCACGCCTTCGGCGTCAAAGATGCCGTGCATGTACGTGCCGTAAATGTTGACTTCGTCGTGCACGTTCTGGCTGCCTTCGGGGAAGGCTTCGCCCTTTTCGTTGACCGGTTCCGCCGTCGTCAGGGCCTTGGCCGGATCCAGGTGGGTCACGCCGCTGTGGATCTCGTAGCCGTAGAATTCCTTGCCCGTGAGGCCGTGGAAGATGCCCTTCACTTCGTTGAAACGCCCCTTCATCTGGATGGTGCGCTTGTTTTCAATGAATTCCGTCGTCGTGTCCAGCAGGCCCATGCCCGCCGTGACGCTGCCCTTGTGGCCCGAATCGAAGCCGAAGGGGTCCGCCAGGCTCCGGCCCAGCATCTGGTACCCGCCGCAGATGCCGAACAGGACCGTCCCGTTGCTGGCCTTGTGGATGATGGACGCTTCCAGGCCGTTCTGGCGCATCCATTTCAAATCGTCGATGGTGTTCTTCGTGCCCGGCAGCACGATCATATCCGGTTCGCCCAGCTCTTCGACGGAGCGGACGTAGCGGACGGACACGCCGTCAATGAGTTCGAGGGCGTTGAAATCCGTATAGTTCGACATGCGGGGCACCTGGATGACGGCGATGTCGATGAGGGCATTCTTGTCCTTTTCCTGGGTCAGGCGGTCCGACAGGCTGTCCTCGTCCTCGATGTCCACATGCAGCATGGGCAGCACGCCGATGACGGGAATGCCCGTCTTCGCTTCGAGCATGTCCAGGCCCGGCTTGAGGATCTTCACGTCGCCGCGGAACTTGTTGATGATGACGCCCTTCACCATGGCCCGCTCTTCCGGCTCCAGCAGCATGAGCGTGCCGTAAATGGAGGCGAACACGCCGCCGCGGTCGATATCGGCCACGAGCAGGACCGGCGCCTTGGCCATGCGGGCCATGCCCATGTTGACGATATCCTGGTCCTTCAGGTTGATTTCCGCCGGGCTGCCGGCGCCTTCGATGACGATGACATCGTTCTCCGCGGACAGGGAATTGAAAGCTTCCATGATGTCCGGCACGAGGTTCTTCTTGTATTTGTAATATTCCACCGCCGGCATGGTACCGATGGCCTTGCCGTTGACGATGACCTGGGACCCGCTGTCGCTGGTCGGTTTCAGCAGGATGGGGTTCATGCGCACATCCGGTTCGATGCCCGCCGCCTCGGCCTGCACGACCTGGGCCCGGCCCATTTCGGCGCCTTTGGCCGTAATGAACGAGTTGAGCGCCATGTTCTGGGATTTGAACGGCGCCACCTTGTACCCGTCCTGATGGAAAATACGGCACAAACCGGCCGTGACCAGGCTCTTCCCTGCATTGGACATCGTCCCTTGCACCATGATCGCTTTAGTCATTTTCATCGACCGCCTTCCTTAAAAATTCAATGATATCGTGATAATTGCGGATGGAGGGTACGGACCCCTCCCCGCCGGCTATAGCCGTCAGCACCGGGCCTTTGCCCCGCGTGTGGCGGCCGGTCACGCTGCTCGTGACATGGTCGCCGCAGATCAGGATCCGCAGCGGTTCCGTCACATGTTCCAGCAGCGGTCCCAGAAACTCCTTGTCTATCCTTGAAATGAACCGGGCCTTGCCCTCATAGTCGTGGCGGTGCGCCGCCTCGTCCGTCCCGTTGAAATGGGTCATGACGAAGGGATAGCGGTGCAGCATGCGGCACGTGACCGCCAGTTTTTCCCGCACATCCGTGTCGATATCGGCCGTGCAGTACGAAAGGGGCGGCACCTCCATCCGGAGGGCCTTGCCGATACCCCGCACGATCTCCGTCTGTGCCACGATGGCGCCGTCCAGTCCGTGAAGCGACCGGAACGACGGAATCTCCGTGCGGCACGACGCGCCCCAGGGATACAGCCGGTACGTGAGGCCGTTGCGGTTGTAGCGTTCCAGCAGGTGGTCCGCCTTCTCCGTGAAGACCTTCATTTCCAGCGACGCATCCTTGAGTTCCGCCAGCAGTTCGTCCACCGGCATGCCCATGCTTTCGTGGGGCGGCGCCGTCTGGACCTGCAGCACCGCGTCCTTGCGGTTCATGATCAGCAGGTTGCGGTAATCGGAAAGATGTAGAAACTCGATGGTGTGGGCAAAGTGGTTGAACAGGCCGGCAATCTCTTCCAGCTCCCGCCCCGACAGGCCCATGCCGTTGAACGACACGAGGCGGCCGGCGCTGTCCTGGGAGATCACGTTGCAGCGCAGGACCATCTCGTACTCCGAGACATCGCGGTCCTGGGCCAACAGTTCCAGGTACGCCCGGTTGGCGGGAAAATCCTCTTTTGGGACACCCAGGAGCCGCAGGATGCAGGTCAGGCTGCCCGGCACGACATCGGCTTCGCAGATGCTCACCGCGTCCGTCCTCCCCCGCGCCGCCAGGCGGTCCATATGGGGATGGGAGGCCCGCTCGAACGGCGTCAGGCCGTTCCAGGCAGGAATGGGGTCGTCCCCCAGCCCGTCAATCAAGATCAGTAATGAACGCATGCTTCTTAATTTCCTTCATTTCCTTAATCAGCTGCCGGTTCTGCCGGCGCTGTTTCACGGCCACGCGGTAATACCCTTTGCCGAGGCCGTGGTAATTGGAGCAGTCCCGGATAAGGATGCCGCGCTCCCGCAAAAGGGCGCCCCAGCCCGGGTCCTGCGGCGCGTAAAAGAACAGGTAATCCGCCGCGCCGTCGTAGACCGTCAGGCCCAGCCGGCGGAGCTGCGTCGTCATGTACTCCCGCTCCCGCGCCATCAGCTGCCGCGTCGCTTCCATGTAGGACTCGTCCTCCAGGGCCGCGACACCGGCCGCCTGGGCCAGTCCGGACACATTCCAGTCCGGGCCGCAGGCGTAGAGCCGGTCGAGCAGGTCCGCATTGCCCGTCACGCAGTAGCCGAGACGGACACCGGGGATGGCGTGGCTCTTCGTAAAGGCCTTCAGGATCACCAGGTTGGGATAGCGGCCCGTCAGGTCCAGCAGGGACCAGGCTGCAGGGTCCGCCAGAAAATCAAGGAAACATTCATCGATGATAAGGGGAATGTCCAGGTCCGCGCATTTCTGCAGCACCTTTTGGAGCAGGGACTTCTCCGTCAGCTGCCCCGTCGGGTTGTTCGGGTTGCAGAGGATGACCATTCCCGTCCGTTTCGTAATGGCCTGCACCAGGTCCGGCGTCACGCGGAAGCCGTCCTCTTTGCGCAGGACGAAATAGTCCATCTTACTGCCTGCCGCCGTGGCCGCCCGTTCGTAATCGGCGAAGGTGGGAGCCAGCACGAGCGTGCGCTTCGGCCGGATGGAAAAGGCGAGACGGAACAGCACGTCGGAAGCGCCGTTCCCGCAGTAAATCCGTTCCGCCGGCACGCCCAGCCGCTCTGCCAGCCTGGCGCGCAGGCGCCGGCAGAAGGGGTCGGGATAATTGACGCAGCCCGCGATGGCGTCGCGGATTGCCTGGCGTACGCCCGAGGGAATCCCGAGGGGATTGATATTGGCGGAAAAATCGAGGAGCACCTTCTTTTGCGGAAGGCCGTCCGCTCCGTAGATATCGCCGCCGTGAACATATTGATACATCGCATTCCAGCTCCTTACATAAGGCTCGCGCTGTGGAAGACCCACAGGGCCCGGATGAGGCTGAAGACCAACAGGCCCGTGATGGCCGTGAAATACATGAGCACGTTCATCTGTTTGATGTGCCATGCTTTGGGCGGCATCAGGTCATCGCCGATGGTCTGTTTATGGACCAGCTTGCCGAAATAGTAATGGTCCCCGCCCAGCATAAGGTGCAGGGCGCCGGCCGCCACGGATTCGGTCTGGGCCGAATTGGGGCTCAGGTGATGGTAACGGTCGCGGACGAAGGTCTTCCAGGCCCGGCGCACGTCGAGTCCCGTGAAAAAGGCCGCCGCCAGCATGCAGAAGGCACAGACGCGGGCTGGTACGAAGTTGGCCACGTCGTCCAGGTGGGCTGCCACCCGGCCGATATACAGGTATTTCGGGTCCCGGTACGCAATCATGGAATCCATCGTGTTGATGCCTTTGTACAGGAACGCCAGGGGCGCGCCGCCGAGGAACATGTAGAGCATGGGGGCCAGGATGCCGTCGGCCGTGTTTTCCGCCACGGTCTCCACGGCGCCCTTGATGACCTCTTCCGCGCTCAGGTCCTGGGTATCGCGGCCCACGATCCAGGAAAGCATCTTGCGGCCCAGGGGCAGGTCACCCGCCTCCAGCGCCGTATAGACCTTCATGCTCTCGTCGCGCAGGGAGCGCGTGCAGAAGATCTGGTAACACATGATGGTCTCCAGCACGAAGCGGAGCCACGGATGGAACCGTTCCGCCGCCTTCAGGATGACGTACGGCACGGTGAAGGACAAAAAGCAGGTCACCACGACGATGACGAACCCGCCGCACAGCAGGCCCCGGGGATTTTCCCCGGCCACGGCCCGCACCCTTTTTTCCAGCCAGCCGATGAGGTTGCCGATGAGGCAGATCGGATGCGGCCAGCCGTGGGGATCTCCTATGAGCAGGTCCAGGATGAACCCGCAGACAATCGAACCCAGAAGCATCATTTGGAAGCACCCTTCTTTTGGTAACGTACGCAGGCGCGCACGAAGTTTTCAGCGAATTCCGGATTGCCCCACAGATGGATATGGGGATACCCGGCATACATGGTTTCCGTCGCCTGGGCGCAGGGCCAGGACAACGTGCGCAGGGCCTTCACGGCCGTAAAGGCGGTCCCGTTCTGGTCGCTGTCGGAATAATGGAACTCATGGGCCGGAATGGACCCGCCGGCCTTGCAGAGGACATTGTCCACGTGGGCCGTCAGGTTGACGTACCCGAAGCGCACGAGGCGTTTCGTCATCCAGCACCGTCCCTCTACAGCGCCGACCCAGGGATAAAAGCCGTCGTCCGCCTTGAAGCCCTCCATCAGGTACATGAAGCCGCCGCACTCGGCATAGCAGGGCAGCCCGCCGGCCAGCTTCTCCTTTATGTCGCGGCGCATGGTCTCGTTGTCCGTCAGCTGCCGGGCATAGAGTTCCGGATAACCGCCGCCCATGTAGAGGCCGTCACAGTCCGGCAATACGTTGTCGGTCAGCGGGGAAAACTCCACGATCTCCGCCCCCATTTCCGCCAGCAGGTCCAGGGCATCCTGGTAATAGAAACAGAAGGCCTTGTCGCGGGCCACGGCGATGCGCACGTGTCCCAGGGGCCGGATATCCAGCGGTTCGTAAGACAGGGGCGCCGCGGAACGGGCCAGTTCCACCAGGCCGTCCAGGTCGATGGATCGGGCCGCCTGGTCCGCCAGTTTCTGCACGATCGTCTCCAGGTTCCCTACCTCCCCGGCCGTCACGAGGCCGAGATGGCGGCTTTCCAGGCTGCAGTCCGCCATATGGGGGAAAAAGCCGTAAAAGCGGACACCCGTTTCCTTTTCCAGCGTGTCCTTGTAGAAGCGGTACGTCATTTCCGTCACATTGTTCAGGATGACGCCGCGGATATTGCTGTCCGGACGGAAATCCTTGAAGCCCTTCACGATGGCCGCCATGGAGAGGGCGGCACCTTTGCCGTTGACGATGAGCACCACCGGCGCGCCCACGGTCCGTGCCAGGTCATAGGCGCTGCCGTCGCAGGAGTTGGCCATGCCGTCGTAATACCCCATGGCACCCTCCAGGAGGGCCATGTCCTTGTCCGCGGCGTTTTTCGCCAGCAGGCGCTTCACGTTCTCCTTCCCCGTCAGGAAAATGTCCAGGTTGCGGGAAGGAGCTCCGATGACGCGCGTATGGAACATGGGGTCGATATAGTCGGGGCCGCTCTTGAACGCGGCGGCCCGCAGGCCCTTGTTCAACAGGGCACGCAGGATGCCGCAGAACAGGGTCGTCTTGCCGCTGCCGCTCTGTGCCGCCGCCAGCAGAAGGCGCGGTACGCGGAGGGTCTCAATAGCTGTCATGGCGATCATCTCCTGATATACATCGGCCGGCACCGGAACAGGAACGTCCGGAACCGGCACGGGTCATTCCGCCGTCTGGACGGCCGTAATGACATAAATCGGATTCTGGGCCATCATCAGGTTGTAGCGGCCCAGTTTGCGGTTGTAGGCCGTGGACACGTTGACGATGTCCAGGCTGTAACCGGGTTTTGCTTTGTAATATTCCACCACGGCGCACAGCGTCTCCAGGGCGATGACGTTGATGACGATGCGGCACGCGGGGTTGCGGCCGTAAATGTCATCCAGCATCTTACCCATTTTGCCGCCGCTGCCGCCGATGAAGACGCAGTCCGGAGCAGGGGCTTCCGCCAGGTGCTCCGACGCTTCGCCGGGCACGATGATGAGGTTGTCACAGCGGAACTTTTCCTTGTTCCGGGCCAGCAGCTCCAGGGCCTCTTCCTTCTGCTCGAAGGCATAGACGGAACCCAGCGGGGCCTGCAGGGCCAGTTCGACCGAGCAGGAACCCGTGCCGGCGCCGATGTCGTAAATGACATCCGTCGCCCGGGGCTGCAGTTTCGAAATGGACACGGAACGCACTTCCTGTTTCGTCATGGGCGCCTTGCCGCGCAGGAAGAGGCTGTCGTCGAGGCCGTGCACGCCCCGGCGGACAGGCTGTCCCGCCTTATCGTTCAGGATCATCATGACCGAGAGGGAGGGAAAATCGCCCTGGGCGATCTCTTCCGCCGTCCCCTTCACGATCTTTTCATTTTCATAGGACAGATTGGAGCCCACGTAGACCGTCACATAGCCGAGGCCCGTGTCACACAGCTGGCGGCACAGGACCTGGGGCAGGTTGTCGCCGCCCGTCAGGGAAAAGACCTTCGCGTGTTCGAAGACCGCCGCGGCCAGGTGCTGGTTGCGGCCGTGCATGCTGACGATGGCCGCGTCGTTCCAGCTCATCTGCAGTTTCGCCGCGAAATAGACGAGGCTGCTGATGCCGCAATAACGGCGGACATCGCAATCCGGCAGCTTGCCCGTGATGGTCTGGGCGAGGCTGAAGAATCCGACGTCGCCGGAAACCAGGATGCCCAGTACGTCCTTTTCGGGGTCCGCCTGGGCCGCGATGGCCGCCAGCTCGTTCGTGCGGAAGGTCGTATAGACCTTCTTCCCTTCGCCGAACTGGGCCACCATGCGCTTATCGCCGGCCAGGATCGTGCTTTCCGCGATGGCGTTGCGGGCTTCGCCCGTCAACAGGTCCGGATTGCCCGGGCCGATGCCGATGACATTGACTTTCAGCATAATGAACTCCTTTTAAGCCCCTTTTCCGAAGCGCTGCCGTAAAATTTCCAGGACCCGTTCCAGGTCATCCCCCGTTTCGGGGATGCGGTCGATGAGGACGAGTTTCGCCCCCACTTCGGCGGCAGCGGCCAGTTTGTCCTCAAAGCCGCCGGCCTTGCCCGAGTCCTTGGATACGACGTATCGGGCGCCGCACTGGTGGAACATGGCCACGTTCAGCTCTTTGGAAAAAGGCCCTTGCATACAGATGATGTGGGAAGGCTGATAGCCCAGGTTCAGGGCGTTGTCCAGAGATCCCCGCAGCGGCAGGATGCGGCATGTGACGCGCTCCTTGTAGTCCGGGAGCTTCGTGAAATCGACGAGGTTCTTGCTTCCCGTCGTCAGGAAGACGGGACCTTCCGTGCCGCTGAGCACTTCCACGGCCTCGTCGAAATTGTGGACGTCGATGCAGTCCGGATGCGGCGTGGCCGGGCGCAGCATACGCAGGTATTCGTACCCCAGGTCGCGGCAGGCGCGGCTCACGGTCTCCGTCACGATCTTCGCGTACGGGTGCGACGCGTCCACGACCAGTTCGGGATCCTTTTCCCGCAAAAACGCGCACATGTCGTCATAGGTCATGCGCTTGGCATAGACCTCGACATTCTCCTTTTCCGGATACAGGGAGGCGCCGTATTCCGTCGCCACCGTGACGAGGACGCGCACATCCAGGTCCGACAAGGCTTCCGCCAGTTTCCGGCCTTCGCTGGTCCCCGCAATCAGCCAGACAACCCGTTTCATAAATGATATCCTCTCGGCGTCACAATCTTGCCGTTGATCACTTTGCTCTGGGAATTGCCGATGAAGACGGTGCTGAACATATCGACGCCTTCCGTGTGGTCGCGCAGTTCCTTCAACGTCGTCACTTCGCAGCATTCGCCGTTGCGGCCGATGTTGTGCACAATGCCGGCGGGAACGTCGCCGCGCTGATGGCGCAGCAGGATATCGCAGGCCTTCTGCAGGTAATCGGCACGCTTGTGGCTGCGCGGATTGTAGATGGCGATGCAGAAATCGCCCTGGGCGGCGCAGTCCAGGCGTTTTTCAATCTTTTCCCACGGCGTCAGCAGGTCGCTCAGGGAAATGAGGCAGAAGTCGCAGATGAGCGGCGCGCCCAGGACAGCCGCCCCGGAGCAGGCTGCCGTGATGCCCGGAATGACTTCGATTTCCACTTCCGGATGACCGGCGGCTACTTCGTGCATGATGCCCGCCATGCCGTATACGCCGGCGTCGCCGCTGCTGACGATGGCGACGGTCTGGCCCTTCAGGGCTTCGTCCAGCGTGGCCTTGCAGCGGTCCACTTCCTTGCGCATGCCGTTCTTGAGGAACTTTTTGCCCGGAAAATCATCTTTGATCAGGTCGATATAGACGTTGTAACCCAGAATGACATCGCAGGATTCCAGGGCTTTGACGGCCCGGTAGGTCATCTGTTCCTTCCCGCCCGGTCCCAGGCTGACTACGTAAATTTTGCTCATGTCACTAACTCCTTCTGCACAGGACGCGTCCCGTGCCTGCAAATCATTTATTGAAATCCACGGTGAAATCTTCCATGGCCACGGCCAGGGTCACGCCCTTGGCGCTGGTTTTGCGCAGCAGCAGGCTGCCGCCGCGGCTGTCCAGTACGGCTGCCCGTTCACACACGTTGTCCACGCCGACGGTCTGTGCCACGAAGGCGGACGGTGTGAAATCGCCCTCCACGGCCTGCAGTTCCGCCGCCGTGTAGAAATGGATGGGCAGGGCGTACTCCCGGGCAAAGGACAGGAGGCCCGGTTCGTCCTTTTTCACGTCGATGGAGGCCAGCCCCGTCACGACGCTCAGGGTGACGCGCAGCCGGGTCAGCTCCCGGATGACCAGTTCCTCGATGGCGTCCATGGTCGTCCCCTTGCGGCAGCCGATGCCCAGGTGCAGGATGCGGGGCCGCAGGACCACCGTTTCCACGAAGGGCTGCACGGACTTGTGCAGGGAAATGGCCATGCCGACCGGCCCCTCCTCCGCCAGGACCAGGCCCTTCGGCAGCGGTCCCCGGATGGGGAAATCGCTCTTGACGCCCACCTTCTTGCAGTCCACCAGATAGGACGCGAAGGTTTTGGCGCTGGGCAGGTTGGAAATGGCCATATTGTGGCGGGCCGCCCATTCGTCCACGGCAAACAGGTCATTGATGTCCGTCGCCGTCGTGATGACGGGAACGGCCTTGAGAAATTCCGCAATGCCCGCGGCCAGGGCGTTGGCACCGCCGATATGGCCCGACAGCAGCGGGATGACGAAGCGGCCCTGCTCGTCAATGGAGACGATGGCCGGGTCCTTCACCTTGCTGCGGATGAAGGGTGCGATGGTCCGGATGGCGATACCCGTGGCCCCGATGAAGATGATGAGGCGGCAGGTCTGGAACGCCATGCCGCACAATTCCTTCAGGGACGGCGCAATGACCTTCAGGCCGGCCTGCGGGTCGGCGTAACGGCGCATGGTGTACATTTCCGTCTCGAAGCCGCAGGTTTCCAGGTATTTTTCCAGCCGGACGCTGATTTTCGCCCCGTTCCTCGTAAAGGAAAAGATTAGCGCGTTCATGGTACCATCCTTCTGTATCTCTCTTCCGTGCCGGCCGCCGGGCCGGCAGCATCTTACTTCGTTTCCGGTTTTACATGCACTTGCTGGCGTCGGCCTTGCGGAAGCCCGTCTCAAAGGTCGGGTTGTACAGTTCGCTGCGTTCGTAAGCCGTGCCCAGGAACCCGCCCACGGTGATGAGGGCCAGGTTGTGGATGTTGTTTTTGGCTGCCGTTTCGGCAATGGTGCCGACGGTGCAGCGGAACACCTTCTGGTCCGGCCAGGAAGCCTTGTAGACGATGGCGGCCGGTTCGTCGGCCTTGTAGCCGCCGGCCATCAGTTCCTTCTGCAGCTTCTCCAGCATGCCGGCGCTCAGGAAGATGACCATGGTGGCATGGTGTTTGGCATAATCGACGATCTTCTGTTTCGGCGGCACGCCCGTGCGGCCTTCCATGCGGGTGATGATGACGGACTGGCTGACGTCGGGCAGCGTATATTCCGCCTTCAGGGCGGCGGCTGCCGCGCAGAAGGAGCTTACGCCCGGTACGACTTCGTAGTCCAGGTTGTAGCTGTTCAGCATGTCCATCTGTTCGCGGTGGGCACCGTAGACACTGGGGTCGCCCGTATGCAGGCGCACCACCAGTTCGCCGCGCTGGGCGGCGGGAACCATGGCGGCAATGACTTCTTCCAGCGTCATGACGGCACTGTTCATGATCTTGCAGCCCGGTTTCGCGTATTGCAGCAGTTCCGGATTGACCAGGGAACCGGCATAAATGATGAGGTCTGCCTTTTCCAGCAGTTCCTTGCCGCGTACGGTAATCAGATCAGCCGCGCCGGGGCCGGCGCCGATAAAGTAAATCATCAGTCTTCAAACTCCTTTTCCTTAACCAGAATCACCGAGAAATAGCTGCTCTTGTCATCGACGTCGCGAAGGTCCTTGTAGATCTTTTCGCCGGGCAGGCCGCAGTTTTCAATCATTTGCGCGTGCAGGCCGCGCTTGAGCACTTCGTCACGGACACGGCCGATTTCCGAAGCCGATTTCATGAGGATCTTGTTGCCGGGCATATCCAGGAACCGGTCCGATTCCTTGTAGCTGCCGGGCAGGATCGTCAGGGGTTCCGCCTTCTCGCAGAGCGACGTGTTCAGTTTCGCCGCCACGGCGCAGAAGCTCGTCACGCCCGGAACCAGTTCCGTCTCGTAGCCGTCCTTCCCTACCAGTTTGTGCACGTAGATGCACGTTGCATACACGGTCGGGCAGCCCAGGGTGATGAAGACCACGTTCTTGCCTTCGTCCAGGTACTTCTCGATATCGTCAGCGCCCTTGCGGTGCGCCTTGGTGATGACGTCATGGTCCTTGACCATGGGCATGTAGACGATGAGCTGTTCCTTCTTCGAGATGTCGATGAGGCCGGTCACGATGTTCTTCGCGACGAGCACGTCGCTGTCGCCCTGCGGAATGGCGAGGACATCGCATTCCTTGATCAGGCGGATGGCCTTCGCCGTCATCAGTTCCGGATCGCCGGGGCCTACGCCCACGCTGTACAGTTTACCTTTCATATTCGATGATACCCCTTTCTTCGTCTGTATCCTTATCATTTCCTTGCGTCATTGCGCCGCAGCCGTTCCAGCAGTTCCTGCGCCTGTTCCGTCTTCCCCAGGATGCCGTAGACATTCGAGAAGAGGATGGCGCCGGTCTGCAGGCGGCCATGGACGCGTTTCTGCATGTAGAAATCGATTTTTTCCATCGCCTTCGCCATAACGGGTTCGAACAATCCCTCCCGTTTCAGGATCTTCGTCATTTCGTCCGTCGTGTTGCAGCCGTAGATTTCCTTGCCCACGGACACGGGAGCGCCGGCGAACAGGGCCTGCAGGGCCAGGAACTCGCTGCGGCAGTCCGCGTATTTGGAATGGGTGTTCATGACCCCCTGGGCCAGCTTGATCAGCTTGCCCGAATGGCCGATGAGCAGCAGGCTGCGGAAGCCTTTGAGCACGGCGTAGTCCAGCAGTTCGCCCACGAAGTTGCTGCAGGTGACCGCCTGGGACACGTCCAGGTGCATCTCGTCCCGGGCGAAGTCCGTGCCGTAGTTGCCGAAAAAGACGAGCAGGTCCTCGAATCCGTTGGCTTTGCGCGAGTCCATTTCAGCGTACATCGTCTCGATGAGGGCGCGGTCGCTCATGGGTTCCACAATGCCGCTCGTCCCCAGGACGGACAGACCGCCGACGATGCCGAGGCGCGGGTTGAACGTTTTCGGCGCGATGTCCGTGCCCGCCGGGATGGAAATGACGACGCGGAGCGTGCCGTCATAACCGTACCGGGCCTTCACGGCCTGGACCTCTTTGGTGATCATGCGGCGCGGGACGGGGTTGATGGCCGGTCCGCCCGGTTTGGGCGCCAGGCCGGGTTTCGTCACCTTGCCGACTCCCAGGCCGCCCCAGATTTCCACGCCTGGGTCGAGCTGCTCCACCGAAGCCGTCAGGGGACGCATATGTTCCTCTGCCGGCGGTTCCGCGTCCGGCCGGCTCACCGTGGCATAGACCAGGGCGCCGTGCGTATCGTCCGGGTCGTCGCCGCTGTCCTTGCGGATGGCGCACGACACGAATCCCGGCGCACGGCAGATATCGAGCACGTCCAGGGTCAGCGCGATGCCTTTGGGCGTATCGAGCTTCACCTGGCGGAACTCCTCGCCGGACAGGAGCATGGCCGCAGCCGCCTTGGCCGCCGCTGCCGCGCAGCTGCCCGTCGTGTAACCGCGGCGCATGAGCTTGCCCTGCGACACGGTCAGTTCGTCTTCCATGCAATCACCTCATACATACACAAAAAAAGATTTCTGCCGTAACCCGCAGAAATCTTCATAAAAATCCCAGGCCGCAGCTTTGTGGTCACACTGCGCCCTGCTTTACGCCATTTCCATCGCTCGTGGATTACGGTACAGCACATCCGGGCTGGTATCTGACTTAAAACGGAAACGCGCTGTACGCCCTCCGTTTATCACAGTGACGGGATCGTGGCGGCGTTGCACCGCCTTGCCATTCAAATTTTTCGAATACCCGGACCCTCGATATATCAGTTGTAAAAATTTACGTAGAAATTATAGCATAAATCCCCGTTTCAGACAACAGGAAATGCCATGACACGGCCTTCTTTTCAAATGATGAACCCCGCCTTTTTCAGACGAGGTTCTGCTGTGCCGTGTAAAGGCGGTAATACGTTCCCTTGCGCGCCATCAGTTCGGCATGGGAACCGGACTCGGCCACGCGGCCGCCGCTCATGACGATGATCCGGTCGGCGTTCCGCACCGTGGACAGGCGGTGCGCGATGACCAGGGTCGTACGGTTCCGCGCCAGTTTCTCCAGCGATTCCTGCACCATGGCCTCCGTCTTGTTGTCCAGCGCCGACGTGGCCTCGTCGAAGATGACGATGGGCGGGTTCTTTAAAAAGACGCGGGCAATGGCCAGGCGCTGTTTCTGTCCCCCGGACAGTTTGACGCCCCGTTCCCCGATCTGCGTGTCATAGCCGTCAGGCAGGTTCCGGATGAATTCGTCCGCCGCCGCCAGTTCCGCGGCCTGCCGGATCTGCGCGTCCGTCGCCCCCGGCACGCCGTAGGCGATGTTTTCGCGGACGGAGTCGGAAAAGAGGAAGACATCCTGCTGCACCACGCCGAAGCGGCTGCGCAGTTCCTTCTGGCGGAAACGGCGGATATCCGTGCCGTCAATCAGGATGGCCCCGGACTGGGGCTCGTAAAAGCGCAGGAGCAGGCTCGACACGGTCGTCTTCCCTGCCCCGGTCTCCCCGACGAACGCCACCGTTTCTCCGGGCCGCACCGTGAAATCAAGGTTCTGCAGCACCGGATGTTCCGGCGTATAGCTGAACGAAACGCGGCGGAACTCGATTTCCCCCTTGAATTCCGGGCACGGCAGGGCATCGGGCGCGTCCGTGATATCCGGCTGAAGGGCCATCATTTCCTCGAAGCGCGTGAACCCGGCCATGCCGCGCAGGCCCATTTCCAACAGGACCGTCAGGCGGTACAGGGGCCGCATGAAGAGGTTCACATACAGCAGATAGGCGATGAAGTCGCTCAGCGTGATGCGCCCGGCATAAATCATGAAGCCGCCCGACACGAGGACGGCCAGGTTCGTGATGTTCGTGAAGAAGTTGACCGAACTGGTGAAGCGCGCCAGCAGCCGGTAAGATTTCTTGCGGATGGCGGCCAGGTCGCGGGCCCCTTTCATGAACCGTTCCTGTTCGACATCTTCCTGGGCAAAGGCCTTGACGATACGGATGCCGCTCAGGGCTTCCGAAGTCTGGGCCGTCAGTTCGCCGTTGCGCCGCCGGTTTTCCCGGAAGGCGGCCTTCATTTTGCGGTTGATGGCCACGGCATGCCAGGTCTTGAGCAAGAGCAGCGCCGTGATCAAAAGGCCCAGGGGCAGGTTCAGGTAGAGCAGCATGAAGATGGTACCCACCATGGTGAACCCGCAGACGACGGCATCATGCGGCAGCCGGAAGGCCAGTTCCCCGATTTCCTGGATATCGCCGGTCAGGCGCGCCAGCAGCTGGCCCGTCTTCGTGTTGTCGAAGAAGCGGAAGGACATGTCCTGGAGATGGGCGAACAGGTCGCGCCGCATGTCGTTCTCCATGTTGATGCTCATGGCACGGCCCTTGTAATTGACCCAGTACATGGCCGCGTAGCTGATGATGTAGAGCACGAGCAGCAGGGCCGACAGCGAAAGCAGGAGCCGCATATCTCCTGTCGGCAAGGCATCGTTGATGATTTTGCGGACGATCATGGGGAACACCAGGTCCAGGGCGCTCGTCAGGAACGAGCCCAGGATGACCAGGAGCACCATGACCCTATATGGTTTGTAGTAGTGTAGAAACGCTTTTATCATACGCAGATACTCCTGTGAATGGAGTTATTTCCGGCCAACGCCGGTTCAATACAGGTCCAGCGGCAGCAGGGCGCGCACGCCGGACGGACTCACGACCTCTTCGGCCCGGACGCGGAACACGTCGCGCAGCAGGTCCACGTTGATGATGTCCCGCGGATAGCCGGCGGTGACCAGGGTGCCCTTCTTCAGGACGACGACGTGGTGGGCGAACTGGACGGCCTGGTTCAGGTCGTGCAAAACAAGCACCACCGTCAGGCCCAGTTCCTTGTTCAGCCGGTACAACAGCTTCATGACTTCCAGCTGGTGGCAGATGTCCAGGTAGGTGGTCGGTTCGTCCAGGAGCAGGACCTGCGGGTTCTGGGCCAGCGCCATGGCGATCCAGGCACGCTGCCGCTCGCCGCCGGACAGCGTGGAAAGGATGCGGTGCTGGTACTGTTCCAGGTTCGTTTCCGCCAGGGCCCATTCGATGAATTCCTTATCCTCCGCCGTAGCCTTCCCGAAAAAGGAACGGTACGGGAAGCGCCCCATGGCGACCAGGTCGCGGACCGTCAGATCCGCCGGCGCCTGCGGGGACTGGGTCAGGATGGCCAGTTTGCGGGCGAATTCCTTGTACCCGTAATCCCGCACATCGCGCCCCAGCAGGGTGATGGTCCCGGCCGAAATGGGATTGATCCGGCAGATGGCTTTGAGCGTCGTGCTCTTGCCGCAGCCGTTCGGGCCGATGATGGCCGTGATCTTTCCCTGCTCTGCCGTGAAGGATACATCGTGGACGATGGGTTTTTTATTCAGCACGACGGACAGGCCGCGGACTTCGATCATGGCCTCCCCCGTCTTGTTTTGTCTCATGGTTTCCGGTGTGCCGTTCATCAGATCTCCCTCCTTAACAGGAACAAGAAGAAAGGCGCGCCGATAAACGCCATGATGATGCCCACGGGCAGCTCCACAGGCGCAAAGATGGTCCGCGCGAAAGTATCGCTCAAGGTGACGATGGCCACGCCGAGGAGGGCCGCGCCGGGTACGAGGAAGCGGTAATCGGAGCCCAGGATGAGGCGGGACATGTGGGGCACCACGAGGCCGACGAAGCCCAGCAGGCCGACGACGCTGACCGCGCTGGCCGCCAGCAGGGCCGCAATGGCCGTCAGGATGATGCGGGTCACTTCGACGTTGACGCCCAGGCCCTTGGCCATTTCATCGCCCAAAGCGAGGATGTTCAGGTAATGGGCGCTGCAGACAGCCAGGATCAGGCCGACGACGGCGTAGGGCACGATGATGGTCACATGGGGCCAGCTGCGCGCAGCCAGACCGCCGACCATCCACATGAGGGCGCCGTTGACGCGGTCGCTGTAAAAAATCAGCAGGCCGGAAATGCCGGCGCTCAGGAAAGCGGACACGGCCACGCCGGCCAGGATGACGCGCACCGGCTTGATGCCGTTCTTCCAGGCCAGGATGTAGATGGCCACGGCCGCCGCCATGGCACCGCAGAACGCCACGGGCGTAATCAGGTATTCCAAAGTCGGGAACAGGATCATGATGGCGATGCCGGCCAGGCCCGCGCCGGACGAAATGCCGATGATGTGCGGGTCTGCCAGGGGGTTGCGCATAATGGCCTGCAGGATGGCGCCCGACAAGGCCAGGTTCACGCCTACCAGGGCGCCTACGATGGTCCGGGGCAGGCGGATGTTCCAGATGATCTGGTCCGCCGGGGCGGCCTGGGGATTCGTCAGGATCTGCCAGACCTGGGCCAGGGAAATGTCCGCCGCCCCTTTGGCGATGGACAGGAACAGGCCCGTCAGGGCCAGAAAGGCGAAGACGGCCAGCATGAGGGCCCGCCAGGCGCCGCGCTTCATGCCGAACCGCGTCACTTCTTCGGACAGGTCTGGCAGCCCTCCTTGTTTCTTCGTTTCCATGTTATTTCACTGCCTCCGGGAAGATGTCTTTCGCCATGAACCGTACGGCTTCCGGATATTTCAGGCCGGGGTTCAGCAGGAACAGGTTTTCCGGCAGGACATAGACTTTGCCGGTTTTAACAGCCCGCAGGGAATTCCAGGCCGGATTCCCCTGGACGTCCTTCTTCAGGCGTGCCTCGATTTTCGAATGTTCGCCCATGGACGTGATGAACAGGACATCGGGATCCTTTTCCACCAGGGCTTCCATGCTGTAAGGCGTCTTGTCCGGTTTCCCGTCGATGGCCTTGCTGCCCGAAGCCACGTTGGTGAAGCCCAGCATCTTGGCCACGCAGCCGGCAATGCTGTTTTCCAGTTCCACGGATACCGTGGAAGGCGTGGCATGGAGGATGACGACCTTCTCCTGCGTTTTCGGCAGTTTGGAGCGGATTTCGTCAATGGAACGGTCCATTTCGGCAATCTTCTTGTCCACGACATCTTTCTTGCCGTAGACCTGGCCGATGACGGCGAAGCAAGCCTTGACTTCGTCATACGTCTTCGGCTGCAGGTAAATCACGGGAATGTGGTTCGATTCCAGGATATCGCGGAACTTTTCATGCTGCTTCACGTTGCCGATGACCAGATCCGGTTTCAAGCCGACCACCTTTTCGATATTCACGTTGTAGACGTGGCCCACGCTTTCCACCTTGCGCATCGCTTCCGGAATCTGTTCCTTTTTGGCATCAGGCCGGCCGACGACGGTACCGCCGGCGGCGTCCACCATTTCCATGAGGGACGGGGAAAGCACGACGACCCGCTCCGGCTTTTTGGCCAGCGTGACCTTGCGGCCCGCCCCGTCGGTCACGACGGCGTACCCCTTCCCTGTGTCAGCGGACTGGCCGGTCGTGGCCGCGTTCTTCGGCTGGCAGCCGGAAACCAGGAACAAAACGGTGCAAAGCAGCAGCAATATATAGCGGACAGGTTTCATGAAAATCCTTCCTTTCAATTACAGGATACGCCGCCGGCATGCCTTGCGTTCCCTTTTTCAGCAAGGTATACTGGAGACAAAATAAAAGCTTCCCCGGAGGGATGGAGAAGCATGGATTTACAATTGAACTATAATTCATAATAGCATTAATTACTGTTAACGTCAACGAAAGACCATCAGGAAAGAGACTATGGAACACATGCAGGAAATCCACTTTTTCCCCGACGGTACGCCGAAAGGCACCGGGGAAAACCCCTATATCGCAGGCTGGCCCGAACTGGCCGAAAATCCGTCCGCCATCTGTTACGAGGACGCGTCCTTCCTCGTCCTCAACAAGCCGGCGGGCATGCTGGTTCATCCGACGGCCCGGGAAGACGGCTGTACCTTGTGGAACTACGTGAAGCGCTATTACGCGTACCGCGGCCTGGACCTGGGGCTTCACCCCGTCTCCCGCCTGGACCGCTTCACGTCGGGGCTCGTCGTATTCGCCAAAAAGCCGCGCATGCAGGCCGCCCTCGCCCACCAGGACCTGCTCAAGGAATACCTGGCCGTCACCGTGGGAGCACCGCCGCAGGCGCACGGCATCCTCGACGCCCCCATCGCCCGCAAGGAAGGCAGCATCATCGAACGGGAAATCAACCCCGCCGGCAAACCCTGCCGGACGGAGTACTGGCTGCTCCGGCGCTGCGGCCCCCTGTCGCTCGTGCGCTGCCGCCTCTACACCGGCCGGACCCACCAGATCCGCGTCCACTTTGCCGCCGCCGGCTTCCCGCTCTGGCACGACCACCTGTACGGCACGCCGGGCGAACAGGCCCGCCACGGCCTCCACGCCTGGAAGATCGGCTTCCGCCACCCCGTCACGGGGCGCCGCCTCGAAATCACGGCGGAGCTGCCCCCGGACCTCGTCGCCGCCCTGAAAGAACAACACACCGACTGAACGCAAAAAACCAGGAACCGTCCCGTGACAGTTCCTGGTTTTCTTTTGCTGTGTCCTGTTATTTCAGGGTGTATCCCGGATAAGCCTTCAGGCCCTTGGCCAACAGGTCCATGGCCCGCTTCAGGTCATCGCAGTTGAGCACGTAGGCCAGACGGGCTTCGTCCACGCCCTTGCCCGGCGTGGCGTAGAATCCGTTGCCCGGGGCGATCATGACGGTCTCCCCGTTGTCCTCGAAGTCCTGCAGCATCCAGATGGCGAACTTCTCCGCGTCATCGACAGGCAGTTTGACCATGACATAGAACGCACCCTTCGGCTGGGCCGAAATCAGGCCGGGAATGGCGGCCAGGCCGGCGGCGATGGTGTCGCGGCGGTGCTTGTATTCCTTGTTGACCTCTTCCAGATAGGATTTCGGCGTGTGTTCGTAAATGGCGGCGGCACCGACCTGCTCCAGTTCCGGCGCGCACAGGCGGCCCTGGCAGAGTTTGTTGAACTGCTGGCACAGTTCCGCGTTCTTCGTCACGACGCAGCCGATACGGGCGCCGCAGGCACTGTACCGCTTGGATACGGAATCGATGATGATCAGGTTGTCCTTCAGTTCCGGGAACGTGCCGAAACTCGTATATTCGCCGTCGTACACGAATTCACGGTACACTTCGTCGGCGATGAGGGCGATGTCGTGCTCCAGCACCAGGGAGGCGATCATCTTCATTTCATCCTTCGTGTAGACGACGCCCGTCGGGTTGCCCGGGTTCGTCAGCAGAATGGCACGCGTTTTCGGCGTGATGTATTGCTCCACCACTTCCTTCGCCGGTAGACGGTAGCCGTTCTCCGCCTGGGTGGGAACCGCGCGGATGACCGCGTTGGCCAGCTTGGCGAACGTGCTGTAGTTGGCATAATAGGGTTCGAAGACCAGGATTTCGTCACCGGGGTCGCAGAGGCTCATGGCAGCGAACTGCAGCGCTTCGCTGCCGCCGTTGGTGACGTAGATGTCCTTTTCCGTGTAATCCATGCCCCAGTCCTGATAATATTTCGCAATGGCTTTCAGCAGTTCCGGATTGCCCTGGGACGGACCATAGGAAATGACCTTCGTGTCGAAGGAACGGATGGCTTCCAGGAATTTCGGGCTCGTCGGAATATCCGGCTGGCCGATGTTCAGGTGGTAGATCTTTTTCCCGGCCTTGACCGCGGCATTCGCGTAAGGCGTCAGTTTACGGATGGGGGAAGTCGTCAGTCCCAGTACACGATTCGATAATTTCATAGTCAAAACCCCTCTCATGCATGATATAAAAAACAAAGGGATAGAAAAAGAATCCCTACAGGACTTAATTATAAATCATGCAGGGATTCTTCGCAAAAGCAATACTGTTACATTCGTTACAACATTCTTGAAAACAGGCTATGCCGCTTCAAGAATATTGTACACAATATGCCCAGTCCGCCTTATCAGAACGAAATGTTCAGTTCGGACCACAGGACATGGTGCTTGGCCGTGTCATCGCCGTCCTTCGCCTTGGTGTCATAGTAGGTCACGTTGGCCACCATGTTCTTGGCGACGGTCAGGTTGCCGTTGACGCTCCAGCCCTTAAAGCCCCAGCCATCGCCATCGTTGGCGGTATAGCCATCGATCGTGTGGGCCGTGTAGGTGCCGGCACCCTGGTCATAGTAGTTGGCAGCCAGGCCCCAGCTGCCCGGTTCGGACGGATCTGCACCGCGGTAAGACAGGCCTACCACGTAGCCGTCGTCATCCAGGTCGAGGTCGCCCGCCTTATCGACGTCGGACTTCAGGTACATGCCGCTCAGGACCGTATCCTTGGCGATGTTGAAGTTCAGGCCGGCATACCAGATGTTGTCCTTGTCGTCGCCCGTAGCGGTCTTGAAATCAGTGCTGTCGGAATCCTTGAAGGACATGAAGCCGACTTTGCCGTCTACGAAGGAACCCGTATTAGTACCTACTTCAGCCTGCCAGAATTCCTTGAACAGGGCCTCGTCTTCATCTTCGTTCAGGTCGGTCGGTTTGCCGTAAGCACCGGCTACATAAACCTTATCACCATAGCTGGCACGGATGGCATCGTGTTCGCCATCGTAAATGTAGCCGTCGGCAAACACGTCGTCAATACGGCCGGCCTGGATGTTGACGCCGCCCAGGCGGCCATCCAGCATAGCCACATTGACATTGACGTCCGTATCTTCGCCAGCGTAATTTTCGCCATCGCCGTTGCCATTGAAGAACTGCTGGTTTTCCAGCCGGGCTACATAGTCCCAGTTGTCGTTGACTGCGCCCGTGAAGTACAGACGGGTACGCAGGCCGGATTCACTCTTGCCGTCAGCATCAAAGTCGCCCTTCTTGTTGGAAGAAGCATAGTGCAGACGGATTTCGCCACCGATCTTGACGTTGTCGGATTTCTTTTCCAGAGCGGCAACGCGGACGCCCAGGGCATCCAGTTCGTCAGCGAATTCAGCAGCCAGCTTATCGACGTTGGCTCCTTTTGCCATCGCCTTGGCTACGATCTGGGCCATTTCATAACGGGTCATGAGGCGGTCGCCTTTGAAGGTCGTGTCGCCGTACCCGTCGATGACACCGGCAGCAGCCAGTTTGGCGATGCTGTCATACGCCCAGTGACCGGCAGGTACATCGGAGAACGGATTGGCGGCGTAAGCGGAAGCCGTTACGCCCAGGGCCATAGCCATGGCCAGTACTAAAGATTTTTTCATGGTGGATTCCTCCTAGAAATATTCTTTAAAATGTACCTCCCCTTATTTTGAAACTGCATCCGGACGGGAACCCTCCTTTCCCGTTCATGCATCCATTCCAACAGAAAGGACATTTTAAAATCTTTGTGAACTTTCTATCCCATAATATCACTATCAGTATAAATTATCAATAGTATTTTTATATCATAAGTAATTAAATCCCTTTTGCTTATATATTCAATTAACAAACATGCCCCGGCTGATTCGTGATTAATCAACTTGAAAGTTAGTTATTTCTAACTAATGGGCAAAAAAAGGCCTCCGCCGAGGCGGAGGCCTTATGGTTTACCCTAAAATCGGAAGCGTGTCGCCGCCGTAGGGCATGATGTTGATGGTGTAGTCCTGTTTCCCCTGCTCTGCCAGCTTCTCCTGTGCCAGCTTCCAGGCTTCTTCCAGCGTGGCCGCCGGAATGACGCCGGTCTTTTTCGCCGCGGCGAAATTTTCCGGTTCCGTCACCAGGATGATGGTGAAGGAACGGGCCAGGCAGCACATGTAGAACGCCACGTAGAACGGCACCGTGAAATCGGCCCGCACGGCCTTCTCCATCTCCAGCATGTCCGTATAGCGGAAGCTGTCGAAGAATTCCGGCGGTTCCTCCATGTCCTGGCAGCGCAGGACCGCGATCAGGATGCCGCCTTCCTTCAACGCCGCCGCGCCCGGCGCGTAACACTTCATGCCCTGGTAGAGGCTGATGTCGTGCGGATAGCCGCCGCCGGACACAATGACCACGTCGCTCTTCTGCTTCGTTGCCACGCCCTGGAGCTTCATGACATCTTTCGTGCCCTGATACCAGGCTTTGTACCAGTCGCCGGCGACAATCTTATAGAAATTGCCGCCCGCGTCGACGATGACGTTGACCAGGAAATCGGGCCGGAAGAGGGCCGCCACGTCGCACATATCCTCGCTGACGCGGTTGCCTTCGTGCCGCATGATGGACGTGTCGGGATTGACGCCGCCGCCCACTTCGTCGGTCAGGGCCATGTTATGGTTGTGGTTGATCGATTCCGCCGCCGCGATGCCCGGCAGCACGCTCTTGCGGCCGCCGCCGAATCCGGCATAGATGTGCGGGGACAGTCCGCCCGTCAAAATCACCTTGTCGGCCGCGGCGGCCCGTTTGTCGATCCAAACAGGCGTACCCCGCTTCGTCGTGCCGTAGTAGACGCAGGCCTCTTTCGCCGGGTCGTGGTCGTAAACCTTGAGCCGGCGGTACAAATCCTTGCCCAGGATTTCCTCTTTTTCCGCCGCCGTGTTGAGGCGGTGCTTGCCCGTGGCGATGATGACGCTGATGTCGTCATCGGGCACGCCGATCTTGTTCAGCTCCGCCACCAGGATCGGCACGAACTTGTCGAACATGGCCCACGTGCGCGTAATGTCGCTCACGACGAGGACCACCTTGTCGCCGGCCCGGACGATTTCGTCCAGTTTCGGCGAACCGATGGGATGGTCCAGGGCGTCCCGCATCAGGTCCTCCACCGTGCGGGGATGCTCCGTCACCGGCGGCAGCAGCACCTGGGACACCTTCTCCTCCGGCAGCAGCACCTGCTGGCTGCCTTTGCCATAAGGAACTTCGTATACCTTCATTTGCCTTCCTCCTCCAGGATCGGCAGGGTTACAGGCGCATGGCCCATGATGGTGACCGTGTAATCCTTTTTGCCTTCCTTCGCCAGCTGAGCCTGGGCCATCTTCCACGCTTCCTCCAGGGAAGCCGCCGGAATCTGGCCGGTCTTGCGGACGAAGTCAAAATTCTCTTTGCGCGTGACCAGGTAGACCGTATGGGTGTCGATGATGCAGCGGGACTTGTAGGCCACGAACGCGGCCATATAGAAGTTGTCCCGCACTTCCTGCTCCATCTTCTTCAGGTCGTCCTTGAGCAGCCAGTCCGTGAACACCTTCGGTTCCACAATGTCCGGGCATTCCAGCAAGATGATGGCGATGCCGCCGTCCTTGACCGCCTTTTCGACGTTCATGTGGGTCTTGGTCCCCTGGTACAGGTTGATGTCCTTCGGATAGCCGCCGCCGGAGGCGATGACCACGTCGGCCTGCTGCTTGATGGGGATGCCGGAAATCTTCAGCAGGTCTTCGCAGCCTTTGAAGAAAGCCGTCTTCCAGTTGCCCGCCACGATTTCATGCAGCTTGCCTTCCGCCGTCAGGACGACATCGAACAGGAAAGCCGGATTGACGAATTCCACGCATTCCATCAGGTCTTCGTGGAACGGATTGTCCTTGAAGTTGGCCGAGGTCACGTTCGGGTTGCAGCCCGTGCCGGCGCCGGGATTCAGGGCCAGCACGTGGTTGTGGTTGATCGTGTCCAGACCGGCCACGCCGGGTACGATGGCCTTGCGGCCGCCGCCGAAACCAGCCATGGGATGGATGGTGACGGCGCCCGTGGCGATGACCACGTCGGCTTCGGCCACCAGTTTATTGATATAGACCTTGTTGCCCCGGGACGTGGTCCCCATATATTTGAGGGACGCCTTGTCGCGGCAGTCGTGCTGGTGCACGCGCAGGCGGCGCACCATTTCCCTGCCCAGGACCAGTTCGTCTTCTTCCGGCGTCTGGGCGCGGTGCGTACCCGTGGCGATGACGACGTCCATATCCTTGTCCGGGATACCGGCGTCGTTCAGCTCCTTCACAATGACCGGAAGGAACTGGTCCGTATAGCACAGGCGCGTTTCGTCACTGACGACGAGGACGACGTGGTCGCCCGGTTTGACGAGTTCCCGCAGCGGTTTGCTGTCAATGGGATGCCGCAGGGCTTCCAGGGCCGCAGCGGGGATGTCCTCCTCCACCGCCGCCTGTTTGCCCACCAGGTCGTAAATGACTTTTTCCTCCGGCAGATCCACCTTCATGGTGGTTTTTCCATACGCCAATTCGTAGGTCTTCATGCTCTTCTTGCCTCCTGCAATCAATGTACGGCTTCCCGCCGTATTTCTCTATCTTACGTACTGTCTGTATCTTACCAGCGGCTGTTGCCACGCCAGAAGCTCCGGTTCAGGAGCGCCAGCACGACGAACAGTTCCAGACGGCCCATGACCATGTTCCACGTGAGGACGAATTTTGCGGCCAGCGGCAGCGGCGCGTAGGTTCCCGTGGCCCCGATGATGGAGCCGAATCCCGGTCCCGCGCTGGACATGCACGAAGCGGACGCCGTCAGCGCCGTCAGTACATCGGTGCCCGTGGCAGCCACAATCAGCGACGTAACGCCGATGGTGAACACGTAGATGGTGAAAAAACTCAGGATCATATGCATCGTCTTGCCCCGGATGACCTTGCCGTTGTAATGGACGCGGCGGATGGTCTTCGGGTGCAGCATATGCAGGATATCCACGCGCAGGCCGCGGAACAGGACGACGATGCGGCACATCTTCACGCCGCCCGCCGTGGACCCGGCGCAGCCGCCCGTAATGTAGAGCAGGCACAGCAGCAGTTTGGAGAAGGCCGGCCACTGTTCGAAGTCCGTCGATACGGTACCGGTTGTGGAAGTGAACGATGTGGTCTGGTAGAAAGCCACCCGGAACGAATGCAGGAGGCTTCCGTCAAACCCGGATAAATACAGGTTCAGCGTGATCAATGTCCCGATGACGACGATGAAGCCCGCGTAGGTGCGGAATTCGTCATCGTGCAGCAGCAGATTCGGTCCCTTGCGGAACACATTGTAGTACAGGCTGAAGTTGCCGCCCGCCGTGAACATGCACAGCCCCAGGATGAGTTCCGCCCAGGGATTGTGGAAGGCGGCCACGCTGGAATTGTAGTTTGAAAAGCCGCCCGTGGCGATACACGTCATGGCGTGGCAGATGGCATCGTAGGGACTCAACCCCACGGCCAGCAGCAGGACGGCCGTCAGGACCGTGATGCCCACATAAATGGTGAACAGGATCTGGGCCGTGCTCTTCAGTTTCGGTTTCAGTTTGCCTTCTTCGAAGCCCGTGCTCTCCGCGTCGAACAGATGAACGGCACTGCCCGAGATGGTCGGCAGGATGGCCAGGAAAATGACGATGATGCCCAGGCCGCCCAGCCAGTGGGTCCAGAAACGCCAGAACAAAAGGCTCTTGGGCCAGACTTCCACATCGGCGATGACCGTGGCGCCGACCGTGGTCAGTCCCGACATGGCCTCAAAATAGGCGCTGACGGGGTCCAGCCGGCCCGACACGGCGTACGGGATGGCCGCCAGCACGGCCGCCATAATCCAGACGAGGACCGTCACCAGGATGCCGTCGCGGTTGGAGATGAGCTCCGTATACCGGTTGTAATGCCCGTATTTGGTGAACAGCAGCCCCAGCAGGACGCACAGCGCGATGCAGGCCGGGAAGATGCCCCTGCCTTCGTCCCCGTAATACAGGGAGACGAGGAACGGCACCGTGTAGAAGGCCCCCAGAAAGCAGCTGAGCTTGCCCAGCAGATACAGGACGATCTTAATGTTCAAAAGGAATCACCAGCCCTTGCGTTGTTTCCAGAAGTCCGGATGGAGCAGGATGACGAAGGAAACGATTTCGATACGTCCGACGATCATCGCGAAATAGAGCACGATGTAGCCGAAACTGCTCAGGTTCTGGAAATTGGAAGTTTCCCCCAGGACGGTATAGGCCGGCCCGACATTGTTCAAAAAGACGACGATGGTGGAAAGGGCTTCGATCATGCCCGTCCCCGTCAGGGAATACAGGGCCGTCAGGATCAGCATGAGCAGCACATAGACGAACAGGTAGCGCGTAACGCCGATGATCGTGTTCTGCGCCACCGGTTTGCCGCTCATGATGACGGAGCTGACCATTTTCGGATGGAGCACCCTCTTGACTTCGAGGATGCAGATCTTGGTCAGTACGACCAGGCGGGAAATCTTGATGCCGCCTGCCGTCGAAGCCGAGCAGCCGCCGATGATGGCGGCGTAAAAAAGCAGCATGTGCACAAAGGGCGGCCAGTTCGTGTAGTCCGTCGAAGCCAGGCCCGACGTACTGAAAATGGAAATGACCTGGAACAGGCCGTAGCGCACGGACTGCCCGAAGCTGTCATACACATGGTTCCACTGCAGATTGGAAATGACCGCCACCGCCGTAATCAGCACGATGGCCACATACCATTTGCGTTCGCTGTCGTGCAGGAACACGGAATAGCGCCGCTGGACCAGGCGGAACAGCAGCACGTAGTTCGTGGCCGTGACGAGCATGAAGAAGGCGATGACGACTTCCATGGCGATGCTGTTGTGTTCTTCCAGGAAATTCGTGTCCCGGATGAACCCGCTCGACGAAATCGTGCACGCCGCCATGCGCAGCGAGGTCAGGGGGTCGAGCCCCGTCAGGATGAGGCAGACCGTCTGGAACAGCGTCAGGCCCACATAGAGCATGACCAGGAGCCGGACGATTTCGTGAATCTGGGGCAGCGTGCGTTCCGCCGATACCCCCTGCCCTTCCGCCGAGAAGATGGCCGCCGCCGTCGCCCCCATACGGGGCATGATGACGGAAAAGAGGACCATGGCCTGCATGGAGCCCAGCCACTGGATGATTTCATGCCAGATCAGCAGGCTGGACGGATACGGCACGTCGTCCGGTATACAGCTGGTGCCGGTCGTCGTCAGGGCAGACGCGCTCTCAAACAGCGCCTGCAGGAGCGTATAGTGGCCCGATGTCCAATACGGCAGGCAGCAAAAGAGGCTCATGGCGAACCAGGCCGACCCCATGAAGAGGATGCCCCCGCGGACGGACAGGCGCATGCGTCTGGCATATTCCGTCGACTTGAGGGCGTAGACGCTGAACGACAGCCCGATCAGCGCCGTACCGGCGAAAGGAAGCACCATCCTCGGTTCATTCATCAGCGCGTAAAGCAGGGAGGGACACAGGCCCCCCGTGAGGATGAGGAAGACGATCCCCATCAGACGCAGAACAGGATAATCCCGCATAGTACTTTGCGATCCTTCCGGAATTATTTGTTACCGAAGCAGTCGATGACATCCTGCATGACTTCGCTCTTGGCGAAGACGATGACCCTGTCACCGCTGTTCATGACGCTGTGGCCGTTCGGGACGAAGGCCACGTCGTGATGTACAATACCGCAGACCAGGCAGTCCCGCGGCAGGTCGGCCTTGATCAGGCTCTTGCCGGCCACCTTGCAGCCCGGTTCCACGTTCAATTCCATGGCTTCGGCCTTGGCGCCTTCCAACAGGGCCACCGAAACGACGCCGCCGCGGCGCACGAAGCGCATGACTTCGGCAGCGCTCAGCAGGCGGGACGACAGTACGATGTCGACGCCGACCTTTTCCATGATGTCCACATATTCGCTGCGGGCCACGCGGACGATGGTCTTCTTGGCCCCCAGGTGCTTGCCCAGGAGGGCCAGCAGCAGATTCAGCTTGTCGTCGTCGGTCAGGCAGATCATGCAGTCCGCTTCCGACACGCCTTCTTCCGTCAACAGGTCGATATCCGTCCCGTCGCCGCAGAGCACGAGGCCGTTGTCGAGCTGTTCCGACAGCTGGCGGCAGCGTTCCTCGTCCTGGTCGATGACCTTGACGAAGATACCTTCCTTATCGAGCATGTTGGCCAGCATGCGGCCTGCACGCCCGGCTCCGATGAGGAGCACCCGCTGCAGCTTTTCATAGCGTTTTTCGAAGATTTCCGCAAACTCCTGAATGACCTGCTGATGGCCGATGAAGTAGACGTTGTCCCCGACCTTCATGACGTCGTCGCCATGGGGAATGATCATCTGATGGTTGCGGAACATCATGGCGATCAGGATGCCTTCGGGCAGCTTCACGTCCTTCAGGGGCTTGTTCAGATACGGGAAGGACTCCGTCAGGCGCGTGCCGAACATACGCACCTTCCCGTTGGCGAAATCGTCGACGTCGAGCGCGGCCGGCGTCATGAGGACATGGTTGATTTCATTGGCCGTGATGCGTTCGGGGTTCAGGTTCAGGTCCACCTTGAGTTCCTTGCTCAGCAGTTCCTGATCCTTGGCCGTATACCCCTCGTTGCGGATGCGGGCCACCGTATGCTTGGCGCCGTACGCCTTGGCCAGACGGCACGCCACCATGTTCACTTCGTCACTGTCCGTCACGGCGATGAAGACATCGGCATTGCGGACTTCGGGCAGGGACAGGACCTCGGGGCTGCATCCGTTGCCGCGGATGGCCAGCACGTCGAGGGAATCCTTGATGACCTGCCGGCGTTCCTCGTCCTGTTCGACGACGACGACGTCATAATCGCCGTCCGCCAGCAGCTTGGCAATACTGTAACCGGTCTTTCCGACCCCAACTACTACAATTCGCATAATCAAACTATCTCCTGATCCATATATCTGAAAATAAGGCGAACTCTCGATTTACAGGCAGAATCAGCCAATATATATACTATACTATTTTCCGGCCCGAATTTCAACCGCCGGCGAAGTTCCCGAAGCCCTTGCCGCCTGTTGTCCCTACAGTTTTCAGGCAGTAAAAAACCCCTTTACGTTTTCACGTAAAGGGGTTCTTTCAAACCGGCAACAATCTATCCTCCCAGGGCGCTTCCACCCAAGTACTTTCGACGCGTGAGAGCTTAACTGCTGTGTTCGGGATGGGAACAG